>JAIQZQ010000068.1 GCA_021777105.1 Candidatus Anammoxibacter sp. | reverse complement strand
ACACTACGCTCAAGCCTTCTTGAATTTCTCATAGGCAGCGCTTTAGACCATCCCCTTAAGAAATTCATAGGAAAGAATGCATCCCCTGATATGATGCCGGAATGGAAATTAACTGGTTAATGGAACTCATCGCTCACTAGTAACTAAATAAAAAGTCATTTTAGACTGGATACACAGGATAAAAACAGAAAAACAAAATAACAAAATAAATCCCTAATCTAGACTGAGAAATAAGTATTGACGTGCCTTGAATTATAAACAATAATAACATTGAAGTAGAGGAATACCAAAAACCGAAAGAAGCCAACGCTTCATTGGCTATTCCCTTTAGATGGCTGATATTTACGGGGTAATTTAATGGAAAACAATTTAATACAATCAAATCCGTCAATAATGATGGGTAAACCGGTAATTTCAGGAACAAGAATTACCGTAGAGCATATTCTTGAAAAACTGGCGGAAGGTGAAACTGTAGAACAAATTATTGCAGCCCATCCACGCCTGAACGAACAAGCCATTCATGCCGCGCTTGACTTTGCCGCAAAATCTTTGCGAGCCGACGCAATCTATCCGGTAACAACCACCGTAAAATGAATATATTGGCGGATGAAAATATAGATGAACAAATAGTACGAAGCCTTAGAAACGATAAGCATAATGTTATATACGTCAAAGAGATGGATCCCGGTATATCAGATGAAATAGTATTATCACAAACCAAAGAAATAAACGCGACGCTGTTAACTGCGGATAAAGATTTTGGCGAATTGGTGTTTCGCCGTGGATTGGCTGCGGATAGTGTAATACTGATTCGTTTAGCCGGATTAGATCCCGATAACAAAGCCCGTTTAATATCGTCTCTTGTTAATAAATATGAAAAAGAAATGATAAACTCATTTACAGTAATTACACCAAACCACATTAGAATAAGGTCTATTGAAATGTAAGTCCTATCCGTTGTTCAGCTTTCCTTATTAATCTCAGCAACAATATCCTTTGCAACTTCATAAACTTCAAGCGGCGCGTTTGTTTGTTGACCCAAATGTTTCTGAAGCGCAACAATCAAAGGCTCAAGATGTTGTGAGCTTGGCGAGTTATTTAAAAGTTCAAGCGACTTCCCCGCATGGCCGGCGCGTGTGGCATGGATAAAAAAGGCGGTTATATCGCCAACAAAATGCGAAGCAAATTTATCATTTTCCAGAAATTCTTCAATAGCCTCTAAAGCTTTGTCCCAATTGCCCAACTCTGCTAAGATGACTGCATGGGTATGGGCATATCCTGAATGCCCCGGGCTTGCTTCTCTTGCTAAATTTATCCATTTTTCCGCTTTTAAATAATAATCACTTAAATTCAATTGCCGGCATAAACGCACAATTGCATCAACCTCATCCCATTTGGCATTATCTATAGAAAAATTAGCCATTGCTTTATTAAAATATTGCAATGCTTCTTCAAATTGGCCGAATTTGCCCAAAACAAGCCCAATATTTGCGTTTATCAAAGTGTCTTTATCGCCGGCAGGTGATAGGTCAAGGGCTTTGCTAAACGAAGTTTTTGCTTTTTCAAGAGAACCTGTTATTAAATATAAACATCCTATGCTATTATATGAATACCAGTTGTTTGGGGCATTAGTTAATACATTTTCATACAGTTGCATAGCATAATCAAACCTTCCCAACAAGTAGAATATGCGCCCCCAAAAGGATTCACAATTATATATTTCTGATCTGGATGGGAACATATCCTTGCACATTTCTTGAGCTAAATCGTATTTCATTTGATAGATATGCCATAAACAATACCCGGAATATATATACGTATTATGCGGGGCCAAATCAATAGCTTTCTTAAAATATTCTTCTGCTTTAACGTACTCTTTTCGGATATATGTTAGGAAGACGGCATAAGCTACTAAGTTATTAACATTTTGAGGCTCCAAATTCACTGATTTTTGAAAATATTCACCAGCCTTATCATATTCCGTTTTGGCAGTTGTTAAAAAAATTGCGTATGCATAATAATATCTTGCATTATCAGGATCTAAATCAATTGCCTTTGTATAATGTGTCTCTGCTTTTTTTAATTGTTTCTGTTTCGCAAAATTTCTGCCAAGACTACTCCACGCGTCGCCGACCGCAGGATCTATTGTTGTTGCCTCTTCCAAGGCTTGTTTTGCTTCATCAAATTGTCCATTTTCTTCAAACTCCGCGCCCAGCTTTACCAAATTATCATATATGCCGCCGGAATCATCCTCTTTAATTTGATCAGGCATTTGCTTATTTTCGTTATCTTTGTTGAAATAAAATTCCGCTAATTTTGTTAAATAATTGTTTTTCAACTTTGAATTTGAACAATTATTAATCTCGCGCAAGGCTTTTTCAATTATCCCGGGTTTGCGTTTAATAAATCCGGCAAGCTGGGTTAAGTTTGAATCCTCATTTTGATAATAGCCGAATTCTCCCTTAATAGGCGTGGCGCCATATCCAACTTTTTGTTTTGTTGAGTTTGACTGTTCATCACAAGTCTCTTTTCTTAGCAATCTTAAGCCTGGAGATTTGTCATGGCAATTAAATATTTCAGGCTCTAACGAGCTAATTAATCTCTTTTTCATTTCTGGATCGTTACATCCATCAATCAAATTGTCCAAAGCCTCAAGATGATCGCGGCGTTCACCCTTGGTTAATTTAACGCACTCTTTTGATATTGAATTTACCATATGGCAAAGCTTATCGTCTTCATAATAATTTATCATGAATTTTACAGCGGTCTTTACACGGCCTGATTGCCCTCCCCTGCGACGCATTTGGTGATAAATATTGTAAAGGCGTTCGGCTAATTGATAATATTTTTTCTTCCCTTCAACTCGTTGAACAACAACCGCGCCGCGTTTAACAAGCCTTATTAGCTGATTGCTTGCGCTATTTACATTTAGCCTGGTTGATTTTCCAATATCTTTTGCGGTGGCAGGCTCCCAAATATCGGCCAGGCTAACAAACACTTTACGCTCAAGCGGAGGAAGGCTTTCTGTATTGCTTTTTAAATAGTCCGTATGGTCGTCAATTAGCGACTCCAAATCTTCAATTAACATCTTAAAAGAGTTGTTTGCGGCAAATGAGGATAAAATAACAAGCAGCCGGGGATTGCCACCGGTTAAAATTTCAATAGGCCGAATGCGCCTTTCGCTAACTTTGCTATTAGTGATCAGATTCCATATGTTTTTGCAATCATTTAAAGAAAGTGGGCTTAATTCACGCACCGCGAATAGTTCAAACATTGCCAGATTAATGTTCTCTATCTGATCAAACCGGCTTGTGGCAGTGGCAACCATCATGATGCGCGGTTCGTTAATTAATGTTTCTCTTAAAAGCCAACCATCTTTTTCGTTTAGTTGCTTATCATTAAACAGCATGTTAAAGTTTTCAACAAAAACTATAAGCCGTTTTTTATGTTTATCCGCAAAATCAAGAAGCGCGCCTAACGCTTTTTCGTATAAAATTTTGTTATCGCTTTCATCCAGTAGTTTATTATGGATATTGTCAAGCTCATAACTCTCCAGTCTTTCCGCAAGCCTTAGTATTGCCTCAAGCCAGAACTCTCCCGCATTGCCTACAACATAGCTCTCTTCGGCCATTACGACAGGCAACCAGTAGTCATTAAGCGTTTTAATATTATGCAATTGCGCCACTGCCCGCATAATTAAAGTTGTCTTGCCCATGCCCCGTGAACCTATGAACATAATATGCTGATTGGCTTTACGGCCTATATTTTCCTGGATGATTTTAATTAATATATCCAGATCGTTTTTTCTGGCGACAAACTGTTTAATTAATTCTGCAGGCGGCAATAATGCGGGATTGTGTTTTTTTAATCTCATTTTGACACCCCATTGAATTCAACGCGTTGGTTTGCGGGTGTAAAATTGAAAGAGAACTCTTTTATCCAATAATTTTTTAGCAAAATGTTTTTAAACACATAATCAGGGCCGGATTGATGCAAGTATCCATCATGTTCAAATGTTTTCAAAAGGAAACGTATCGCGTCGGCTTTTTCATTCTGGTTTGAGTAATAGTTCCCAGTGATAATCATTGCGGCTTTTCCCGTTAACTTCCCGGTTATTGCCGCTTCAGACAGCAACTCTTTAGCTAAATTGTATTTTTCACTCCCCAAAGTTCTTTCAAGACGTTCAACATACGTTGCCAATTCAATTGAGCCCTGAACCGCCAATAGTTTGTCATTGTACACCCTTTCCACGTCTGATATTGCGCAATTTTTGGAATTGCGGTCTAAACAGTCCCAACAAATATTTTGCAAAAATTTTTGAACAAAATGAGGAATAGCAACCCCAAGTTTTTCAAGAAAATACTCTTTAGCCCCTTCTTCAAATAAAATATTATTTCCATCTGCGCGATCGCTAATAAATTCCATGGCGGTGGCTGTGTCCCATGGCGGCAAAGGGAATGCGGTATACGTATTCATATGCGAACTAAGGTTAATTTGCGCTAGCAAAGGTTCTATTCCAATGGAGCCGCCCACTACTATCCTGATTCTATCGGTATATTGAATGCCGGAGCTTCTAAGCCAGGATAGAAAAACGTCAACTACTTTTTGTCTCTCAGGTGTAATATTTTTGTTGTCATCCCGCATAATCCTGTTAATAAATATAGGCAATTCATCAAAAAAGATTATAATTGGTTTGTCTGCTTTTGAAAGCCACTCAAAAAGCTGCTCTCCCATGTTCATCCAATTGCGGTTAGCTCCTTCACGTAGTTTTACACCGGCAACATTATCAATACTAACCTCCTCAATAGAATCTTTAATATTGCCAAACATTTTAAGAACTCCGTCTTTAATAGTTTTAATGAGGCTTCGATGCTCTTGCGCGGTTTTGCCAAATTTAACGATCACATCTTCGGGCGAGTCGCAATGCTCTATATCCGTATAAAGGCAGATAAATTCATCCTTTAACCTATTAGCGGTTTCGAGCATAAGGCTGCTTTTTCCTATTCTTCGTTGCCCTAACAGTAGTATGTTTGATTTGTTTCTCAATAGGCCGATAAACTTCTCAATATCTTTCTCACGTCCAAAAAAATCATTGCCGGTAACAACATTTCCAACAATTAATGAACTTTCCGCATTTTTTTCCATATTTACAGCCTCCATAAAAAAATAAGTTACCAACAAAGCCTCTGCCACCATAATTGATGCCACCATTTATGGTGGCATCAATTATGGTGTTAAATATACCCTACATTTAAATAAAAGTCAAATCCTTTATCAAAAACAACATCAGGAATTGGGCAAAAGAGTAAAAAGCAACAAGGCATCCAAATTTAACGTTGAGCACGCAAAGGGCTCGGAGAAGTGAAGAGTAAATGACTACAATATTTAATACTCTCTACGGAACTCAACGTTTATAATGGAAGATTCCAGGTTTTTACTTTGCATCTCTGCGTCTTTTGCGGAAGCTGTTTAATAATAAGGTATCTTTACCGTATAAAAATTAATATCGTTCGGTATAATAATATTTTGCAATGTCATGCCATGATATACTAAAATATCAGAAAATTGAAACGCAACGTTTGTTCAAGTCAGAGACATTGAACAAACAAATAGCTTTCTAAGCTAAAGCATGTTCATTGGAGTTTAACTTTTTGTCTGGTTTAAAAAGGAAGTCAATGATGTTAGACCGAATAACACGTAATCCCGCGCAGATGAACGGGCAGCCGTGCATTAGGGGTATGCGGCTTACAGTCCGTCGCGTATTAGAGGTTATAGCCATATATCCGGATCGCAAAAAGCTTTTTAAGGAGTATCCTGATTTAGAGAAAGAGGACCTTCGCCAGGCGCTTGAATTTGCAGCCGCAAACATAGAAGACAAAGTTAAATACACGTATAAACCTGTTAGCGAATAAAAAAATGAAAAATGCGATTGAGAGATTTTTAAGGGAGTTGGATGTTGAGCGCAATTTCTCGAAACATACTTTGCGCGCGTATAGAATTGACCTTTTACAGTTTCTGGAATTCTTAATTAAAGAGAAGGTGGAAAACTTTGGGGTGGCGAACAATTTATTGTTGCGCAAGTTTCTGGCTTATCTTAGAGATGAGGGTGGCTCAAAATCAACCATAGGCAGAAAGATGGCTTCGATACGGTCGCTGTATAAATTCCTGCTTAAAAAAGGCGAGATTGATCACAACCCCATACTGGCTGTGCGCATTCCCAAAAAGGAAAAGAAATTACCGGAATTCCTTGATCTAAAGGAGATAGAGATACTTCTTGATTCGCCGGACACAAACTCCATCAAAGGGTTGCGCGACAAGGCTATTCTTGAAACTTTATATGGTTCCGGGATAAGGGTAAGCGAACTGGTCGGGCTGAATATTGAGGACATCAATTGGCAGCTTGAGCTGATAAGGGTCAGGGGAAAGGGCAAAAAAGAGAGATTGACGCCCATAGGCAAATACGCGTCAAAAGCTATACGCGATTATCAGGACTCAAAAACAAATGTGCGAAAACAGAACGACACTAAGGCCCTGTTTCTAAACAAATTCGGCAAACGGTTAACCACTCGTAGCGTCGCCAGATTAATAGAGGATTATTTGAAACGAACAGGGCTGAATATAAAGGTATCGCCGCACATGCTCAGGCACAGTTTTGCCACACATCTGCTGGACAGAGGGGCAGGACTGCGCGCCGTGCAGGAGCTGTTGGGCCATGCGAAACTTTCGTCAACACAGATTTACACGCATGTCAGCGCCGAAAGACTTAAAAAAGTGTACAATCAGGCGCATCCGCGGGCGTAGGATATCAGGTGATCGGTTATCAGTGATTGGTAATCGGTGATTGGTAATCGGTGATTTACTTGACGCAGAACGTCAAACCCGGCGTTCCAACGCGAAGCGTTGGAACGAGTAGCGAAGCGCATCACTTCCCTTTGTCCAACAATTCAGACACCGCGTTGTGCATCGTGGAGATTATATTAAATGTCTCGTCTCGCGTTGGTCTTAACTTTTTTTCAAACAGAATGGGTTTTCCAAACCTTAGTGTAATATCCCTTTGAGCAGGATTGCAAAAAAGGCTGCCTTTTGGAAAATAATTGCCCGTGCCTATTATCGCCATAGGCACAACATTTTTGCCGGCCACTGAAACCAGCAACGACGCCCCCCTTTTAAACTCGCCAAGTTTGCCGTCTTTGCTTCTTGTGCCTTCCGGAAACACTATCAGGGATTTGCCCATGTCAAGTTTCCTGGATGTATCCACCATTGTGTCAATCGCTTTTTTGCCGGCCTCTCTTTTAAGCGAAAAATGACCGGCGACCTTCATGAATCTACCTATTACCGGCACCTTAAAAACGCTCTCTTTTGAAATGAAACTAAAATTCTTCGGCACGGCAACAAGCGAAAGCATGATGTCAAAATAACTTTGATGATTTGACACAAAAATAACAGGCTCGCCCGGTATGTTTTCGGTTCCGACGGTCTTTATCCTTATGCCTATCAACCTTATTATAACCAATGTGGCGAACCTGCTGCCCCTGTTATAGGCCAACTCTTTTTGGTTGCTGCCAATTGATGCAATGTAAATTAAAAGAGACCCAATCGACCAAACCGCCGCGGTTACAAACCAAATATATGGGAAATAAAGTATTTTATAAAACATGATCTAAAACCTCGTCCAAAGTTGAACAAACAGAAGGATAATTAATGTTGGGCCGCTCAATTAGTATTGCGTTGATGCCGTTATCAATAGCGGTCTGAACTTTTTCAACGACTCCGCCCTCGGCCCCGCTCTCTTTTGTGACCATGGCGTCGACTTTGAAATGTTTATACAAAACAGTGTTCAGCTCTGTTGAAAAAGGCCCCTGCATTGCCACAATGTTTGCCGGCGCAATGCCGAGTTCAACGCATTTCGTTATATGGTTGGCAATTGGCAGTATCCTGACAATAAGCTCTTTATCTCCATTTAGCCTTGCAAAATCCTTTACATTGTTAAAACCGGTTGTCAGCATTATGCGTTGCCCTATTTCCGCGCATTTGTCAACCGCCGCATTAACATCGGCAACGCAATGGATCAAATCCGACTCAGGTAAAACCGTCTCCCCGCGTTGAAACCTTATATAACGCGCATCCTTCCTATTGCATGCGTTTATTGCGTTAAGCGAAACATTTGCCGCGTATGGATGCGTGGCGTCAATAAGCAGCTCAATATTATTATCATCCATAAATTGAACAAGCTCATCCTCATCCATTCGGCCAAATACGCAAATATCGCCAAGCCCTAATCGTTCGTAAATAGATTTGCCGTATTCCGTGGCCACTGAAGTTATCAGTTTACGCCCGCTTTTATGCAGGGCTTTTACAATCTGCTTGCCGTCCTCGGTGCCGGATAAAACCAGTATCATTCTACCCGCCTCCGGCCACATCATAACCGCGTCTGGTTATCATAAACCCGTCAAACACAAAAGTGGTCGAATTGCCGATAATGACCATTGTTTTCATATCAATATCGTGCTCCAGCATTTTATCCAGAGTAGTCACAATTATATTCTCATCATCGCGGGTAGCGTTTCTAACAATACCCACGCAAGTGGACGGAGCCTTGTGTTTTAAAAATATCTCAACCGCTTTTTTAATCTGCCAGTCCCTGCTTTTGCTTTTTGGATTGTAAATCGCTATGACAAAGTCACCTTCAGCCGCTAGTTCCAGCCTCTTTTCAATCGTCTCCCACGAAGTAAGCAGGTCGCTCAGACTTATAACCACATGGTCATGCATAATCGGCGCGCCCAACAACGCGGCGGACGCGTTTGACGACGGTATGCCGGGAATAACTTCAACATCCACATCCGGTTTTGACTCGCTTACCACCTCCAGAACAAGCCCGGCCATGCCGTAAACTCCGGCGTCGCCGCTGCTGATTATTGACACGGTTTTTCCCGCGGCAGCCTCCTCAACCGCCTTTCTGGCCCTATCGATCTCCTTGCGCATACCTGAGCTGAATGTCGCCTTTTCAGGGATGATATCTTCAATCAAATCAAGGTATAGCTTATACCCCACAACCAGATCAGAGCTTTTTATCGCGCTCACGGCCCTCATGCTCATATCATCGCGCCTGCCCGGGCCGATGCCTACCACATTAAGTTTTCCTTTGCGATTGCCACCGTCACCCCCGCAAACTTCTGTTTCGCTAGAATTAATCTTGTTTTCCTCCCTCCAAGCAGGGCCGCAGGTTCGCATACGGCCCCAATGCCGATCTTCTCTTCCACAAAATCGGATTTTTCATAATCAAACACACAGTTCTTTATCTCTTCACGGGCAATAATCCGCATTGGAACGCCCAACTCATTTGAGACCTCAATAAGCCCCTTTTCATCAGCCTTTAAATCAATCGTAGCAATCAACCTAACACTGCCTATATCCTGCCCAACCATTGTCAACGAAGCCTCTATCGCTTCTTTTATAGCCCCGGCTCCCGCATCTCGTTTGCAGCCGACGCCGATAACTATATCCTTGTGCGCTTCAGTGCCCGTGGTTACTATAGCCTCTGTTCGCAAAAGGCCCGCAACCCGGCACGCCAAATCATTAGCCCCGCCCTCATGCCCTGAAAGCGCGCTGATAACATGCCGGCCCACATCGTCTATCACTACAACGGCAGGGTCGGTGTATTTATCCCGTATATTAGGAGATATCACACGAACAACTATGCCCATTGCCATAATAAAGACCAACCCGTTGTATTTACCGAAAAGCTTTTTAGTCAATTCGCTTAGCGATTCGGAATAAAATTTTGCCAAAACCTCGTATTCGCTATATTTTTGCGGCAAAAATAGATCAGCCTCGCCATCAAACCCGTCGATTATGCGGTTTGCGGTTGCAATGCCTGTTTCAGTAAGTGTAATTAACGCTATCCGCATAATAAGAAATCAAATAATTAAAGAGTTAAATATATACGGCTGATTAATAATGCCGTTGTTTTGCCCCTGCATAAATTGCAAAACTATTATTTATAGCATTACAATTTAAAAAAAAAACAGGGAGCCATTATAGCCAATTCCCCCTGTTTTATTGAAAAAAATCTTTTAAATAAAGATTTGCTCATGTATAATTACAAACTATTAGTTTGATGCTGTTTGTAAAGCAAGGGTATTACAACATGAAACTTAGACACATAACGCAAAAACAGCATCTGTTTTTAAAGTAATTTGCGATTATATCGTTTTATAATTTTACTTTCAAATTTTAATTAATTTAAAAATTTGGTTTTTGCGAAGTGTAAGTAGCTATTTATGCCAACGCGGCGCAGGCGACGCGTTTTATGCTTAGCTAAACAGTAAAAAAGCATTATTTATGCGCGAATAAGCAAGTCTGATTCTAGTCTGACTATTTTTATGGAGGGGAAATAATGGGGGTGCATGTTTACAATCCTGGAGAAGTTATAATCGAAGAGGGTTCTTACGGCACAAGCGCCTTTGCCATTGACTCCGGCAAGGTGGAAATATCGGGAATGGTAAACGGGAAAAAGACGGTTTTTGCATCTCTCGGAAAAAAACAGATTTTCGGCGAAATGGGATTGATAGAGGACAAACCTCGTTCCGCTACTGTAACTGCTGTTGAAGAGACCAGCGTGCGTGAAATAACCCGCGACGGTTTTAATGAGCTGTTTGAAAAAAACCCAAAAGTGCTCCTGCCCATAGTAAAAGCCCTTTTTGAAAGGTTGAGAACCGCAACCAGAATGGCGGCAGCCAAAATTGCCGCGGCAAGCCAGCCGGAAGCCGCTAAAAAAGACCAAAAACCAGAGGAAAAAATAATAGACGAAAGGTATATCATCATGTCAGGGGCCACGGAATTCGCAAAACAGGCCCTTGAGTTCTCCGAGCTTGAAGTTAAAGAGTTTCCATTTAGAGTTGGCCGCTATACCCTTGGACAAAGCAAAGCAACCGACGTGCTTTCAGACAATGATTTCTATATAAAAGAGGACAGCCCCCCATATTATGTTTCAAGAAACCACTTCCTGATAGACAAAATTGACGGAGAGATCTGCATTGTTGACAGAGGCAGCAGACTTGGAATACTTATAGACAACAAAAAAATTGATGAAAGCTATGCTTTAAAAAAAGAGACAACTGAAATAATCGTTGGCTCAGCCTTCTCGCCGTTTTCATTTGATATTACAATCAAAGGCGATATTAAAAAAGCCACTTCAGATATTTTGACTAACGCTCCTGATAAGCCTGTACAAAAAAATTACGAAAAGGTCGGATAGGAAAATATGGTATTACCAAGAGTTTAACATTGCGGCATGAACACGCAAACAAAACTCTAACAAACAATATTTTAGCCGAATTCATGGTAAAATCTCTTGGTTGTAACCACTTTAATTCAATTCAAAACCTCCCTGGCGCGTTTTACGGCTTATGGTTTCCCACAACATCATGTAACCGTCAAAGTTTAACGCCATGAAACTGAAAGCCGCATGTTATCAGTTTTCCCCGCTGGAAAAACTTCCCAAATTATAAAGATATAATGACTTGCAAAATCTACAAAGGTAGAATATACTTTTTATATTGTATATTTACTCCAGCCATAATCGGCGCAAATCGCGCGCTTATATTATTACTTAATTTGCTATTATTTTAGGTCTGTTACTTATGAGCATATCAAGAAGATCGTTTTTGAAAATAGCCGCGGTAACCGCAGGCTCCGCGCCCATAGCCTCGGCTTTTGTTGGTTGCGATGAAAAGGATAAGAAGAAAGCCGCCTCTAAAGACCCATTTGCCCTTGACCCCAAATTAAAATGGGGCAAAGCCCCCTGCCGATACTGCGGCACAGGTTGCGGAGTAATGGTAGGCGTCAAAGACGGCAAGATAGCCGCTGTTGTCGGCGACAAACTAAACCCTGTAAACAAAGGCCTGCTTTGCGCCAAAGGATACTTCCTGCCCGCAATGCTCTACGGCAAGGATCGTTTGACAACCCCCCTTATTAGAAAAAACGGAGTACTTGAAAAGGCATCCTGGGACGAAGCCCTGGGCCTGATCGCCGCCCGCTTTAAAAACGCACTGGACACAACCGGCCCCAAATCAGTGTCAATTTACGGGTCCGGACAATGGACAATCACAGACGGTTACATTGCCACCAAGTTTATGAGGGCCGCAATTGGCTCAAACAATCTTGAAGCAAACGCCAGGCTCTGCATGGCAAGCGCGGTAACCGGCTTTTTAACCACATTCGGCGCGGATGAGCCAATGGGCTGCTATGATGATTTTGAAAAGGCGGACACGTTTGTGCTTTGGGGAAACAATATGGCGGAGATGCACCCAGTGCTGTTCTCTAGGCTTCTTGAACGCAGACGTAAATCCCCATGGGTTAAAATAATAGACATTGGAACAAGACGAACAAAGACCACAAAATGGGCGGACATGTATGTTGAGTTTAAGCCAAACACCGACCTCGCCCTGGCAAATTGCATATCAAGACACATAATAAAATCAGGCCTTTACGATCGCGCTTTTATGGATGAGCACGTTCTGTTTAAAAAAGGTTTGACAAACATTGGATACGGCCTTGAAGATAAATTTGGGTTTAAAGACAAACCGCAAGCCATAACTTTTGAAGAGCTGCAAAAAGACCTTGAAAAATACACATTTGAATATACATCGGAAGTTACAGGCGTAAACACAGGGCAGTTAAAACAGCTGGCAGGTGTGTACGCGGATAAATTCAGCAAGATCGTATCGCTCTGGTGCATGGGCGTCAACCAGCACACCCGCGGCACATGGATGAACAACCTCATATATAATATACACCTTTTAACCGGCAAAATCTCAAAACCCGGGTCAGGCCCTTTCTCATTAACCGGCCAGCCAAGCGCGTGCGGCACCGTAAGAGAAGTTGGCACACTTGCGCATAAACTGCCTTCAAACCTTGTGGTAATGAAACCGGAACATAGACAAAAAGCCGCCGGCATCTGGGGTATAGAGCCTGATAAAATACCGGCCAAACCAGGATACAACACCGTGGAGATGTTTCGCGCGCTGGATCGCGGCGATATCAAACTGATGTGGATACAGTGCACAAACCCATTCCAGACAATGCCGAATTTGAATAGATACACTGAAGGCGCAAAGAAAGATGATAGGTTTATCATCGTGTCCGACATTTACCCAACCCCTACCACAGAAGTTGCCGACGTAGTTTTGCCGACTGCCGCATGGGTTGAGCGTGAAGGTATGTTTGGAAATTCCGAGCGAAGGACGCAACACTGGTTTAAACAGGTCGATCCTCCGGGCGAAGCCAAACCTGACAATTGGCAAATTATGGAAGTTGCAAAAAGATTGGGGTATGAATACCTCTTTAATTACAACCCTGAAAACCCTGAAAAAGACATATTTGAAGAGTACCGCAGGTTTACGCTGAATGTCGGCAAAGATCTCGCCCCATATGAGGTTTATACGCAAAAACGCGGCCTTAGATGGCCGGTTGTAAACGGACGTGAAACGCTATACAGATACAACGGCCAATACGACCCGTATGTCTCCAAAGGAAAAGATATCGAGTTTTACGGCAATAAAAAGAACGACAAAAAAGCGGTGATATGGTCGCGCCCTTACGAGGCCCCGCCCGAATCGCCGGACAAGGATTACCCTTTCTGGCTGTGCACCGGACGCGTGCTTGAACATTGGCACACCGGCAGCATGACAAGACGCGTGCCTCAACTGCATCGCGCAAGGCCGTTTGCATTTGTGGAAATGCACCCGGACGACATGGCGCAAATCGGCGTAGGCAATGGCGATAAAGTTCGCCTTACTTCGCGAAGAGGCGACATTGAACTTAAAGTCGTTACAGGCGAGAATAGAAAACCGCAAAAAGGTCTTGTGTTTGTGCCGTTTTATGACGAAGACAAACTTATTAATATGCTAACTCTCGACGCGTACTGCCCTATTTCAAAGCAACCGGACTACAAAAAATGCGCTGTAAAAATAGAGAGGACATAGAAGTATTATTAGTGTCTTATAAAGTGGAGTTTTGACAAAACTTGACAAGATATTTAAAAGTTTCATCAAATCGTAATGCAAAAACATTTAGAAGCAGTCTGCAAGACTGCTCCAGCGTATATTTTAATTCGGTATTTTTACTTCTCTCTACTCAGACTGGTTATGTATAAAGTAAAAAGGCTGGAACTCATTATTAAATTTGTATTATTTTACTTTTTTACGTGACCATTAGCAACCGGCAAAATTATTGTAAAAGTAGTCCCTTTATTCACTTCAGATTTACAGTAAATCTCTCCGCCATGTTCACCTATTATTCCATATACAATTGAGAGTCCGAGTCCAGTGCCCTTGCCGGCCTCTTTAGTGGTGAAAAAAGGTTCAAATACTTTGTCTATCACATCTTTTTCTATGCCTGCTCCATTGTCTATAACCTCTATGATAACAGAGCCTTTCTCTTTGGAGCTCTCTATTTTAACGTTTATTTCAGCATTTTTAGGATTGGCGGGGAAGGCATCCATGGCATTCTGGAATAGATTTATAAATACCTGTTCCAGTTGAGTCGGGCTTCCATATACCATGGGCAGGTCAGGTTCTATATGCTTTATAAGTTCAACACACCTTAGACGTATCTTTTCCCTCATAAGCAATAAAGTGTTGCTGAATATGGTCTCAATGCTAACCGACGACTTATACATATCATCACGCCTGCCAAAGGTTCTTAAGTGGTCAACAATTTTGACAATGCGCTCTATTTGACTGCCGGATGTATTTAGTTGACTCATTAATTTATCCTTATCCATTTTGTTATTTTCAATATTCTCTTTAAGACGAAAGACAAAACTATTGATATAGGTCAAAGGCTGATTAATTTCGTGGGCTATGCCGGTTGCCACCTCGCCCAGAGACGCAAGCTTAGAGCTTTGCATCATCTTTAACTGCAACTCCTGCCTCTCTTCCTCAAACCGTTTGCTCTCGGTAATATCCTGCGCAACACATACAACAGCCTGAACCATTCCATTGTCATCATGCATTGCCGAACTTGAAAACAAAACAGGGATTTTTGCGCCTGTTTTTGACACAAAAACCTTTTCAACGTTGTGAATAAATTCATTTTTGACGATAAACTCTATTTCCCGACCTTTATGCGGTTCTTTTTCTGAAAGAATCGTATTTATTGGCTTTCCAATTAACTCATATTCTTTATATCCTAAAAGGTTCAGGGCCGCCTGATTGGCGGTTCTGATTGTAGTATCCGGGTTAATGACAATCAGAGAGTCGGTCATTGACTTGATAATATTGTCGGTGTAATTCTTTGCATTGATTAATTCATTTCTTGAAGTCCGCAAGTTGCCGGTCATCATATTAAATGAATTTGCTAATTGACCTATTTCATCTCTTGATTTTACATCGACTCGTTGATCTAAATCTCCACGGCTAATATTAAAAACGGTGGCAGATAGCTTTTTAACCGGCTCTGTGATCGATATTGACAACCAAAAAGCCCCTGCCATGGCTAAAACAGTGGTAAAACAGGCAATGTAAAATATTATCATCTTTAATTTGCTTAAAGGCGCAAGGGCTTCCGATAAATCAATTTTTGCCACCAACCCCCAGTTAAAAGAGGGGATGTGCCTCCATACGGCTATGATCTCTCTCCCTCGGTAATCTGTTGACAATCCCGATCCCTGCTTTCCCAGCACCGCTTCAAGGATAGGAAATCCGCTTTTTTTGCCAAAGTATGCCTTTCGATTCAAGGCAGCTTCCTTATCGTGGCGAAGCAAATTCAGGAATAACGCGCCGTCTTCTACTTTCTTGCCGATTAATGTTTCTCCCGTTGTTCCCAGCCCTGTTGTATCCTGAATAAATTTGTAAATAGGCCCCATATTTAGTTCAAAGGCGACAACCCCAATGAATTGGCTACTTAAACCATTAATCGGCGCGGTAATCAACATGCCGTAAACATAGTTGTCAAATTCAGACGCATAAATATCAGAAAAAAAGACGCCTTTTTTGCCTTGTTCAAACGCTTTTTTGCCTACAATGCCCTTAAGATTAACATCTAATTCAACTTCTTCATGCAATTCATTCGCTGAATACACAACATTACCTTCAGGACTAACCAACATGAAATCTTCATAACAGCCGTGAACGTTTGGAAAGTTTTTTATCTGACCATCCAGCATTTTTTTGGCTGTTATATAAGCGGGATTAGTTCTATCGTTTGCAAGCATGGTTATAATAGGAAGATTATACTTGATATTAAAATAGTCCTGGACGACTCTGATATCACTACTGCGTTCGTTAAAAAATGATTCAATTTTGTCCACCTTAAGGTCCGCAATATGTTCAAGCATGGTGATTTTATTCTCTATCATTAACTTCTTAACAATATGAGCGCCCACGTAACTTATAGTTAATACGGCAACAACAGATAATAAAGCGAAAATAACGAAAAGCTTTGTTCGTATTTTGATGTTTTTAAACATTGATTTCTATTCCACGGAATTAAATTTGTTGTATCAGTTTAGAATTTTGAAAATTTTAAAGTCTAAATAATAAGAAAGCGCCCATAAATACCTTATAGCATGGATACTGGATGCTGGTTTCTAGATGCCGGAAGTCGGTATGATTTTAAATTTGTTCATTTCAAAGAAATGAAACCAACAATCTAGCATCAAGCATCTAGCATCCAGTATCAAAAGGCATTACGCGCCTATTAGCGCCATAGCAACAAATTTTAGCCGGCACATTTTTCAAACAACTAAATTGTTACAATTTGTTTTTATTAAAATTTTAATGATTATAGCATAGTTCTGATAAATGCAAGTATCATATAGTCTTTACGAGCCCTTAAGACATGCCGCCCGCTTTTTGTTTAACAGCGTTACATCGAGGGGAGGGGCTGACTTTAGCCGCCCTTATTAAAATTCATTTAAAGACTCTTACGATTGAGAATTACATCATTGAAAACGAGCGCAAAGCGCTAATTCCAGCGTTTATGATAGGGGGGCTTAAGCCGTCCCCTACCTGCGCGAGATGACAGTTCTCCATTTGACATAAAAATAAAGCTCCTTAATTTCTCAAAGGCAGGTAAAAAAACTTTGCCTTGCAGAAATTCCGTATAAAACACAAACGCCACGCTTATGGCTATGCATTACCTTGAGAACACACCGCTCTCCAGTTATTTATTTGATCTTGTAATTTGTGAAAAACAGTTGTATTTCACTAGTTATCTTCCTATAATTACACCAATTTTAGAAGCAATTTCTTGTCATCCATCGATTAAGTGAAGTTCTTGCGTCTCGTAACGTTATCAGCCAAAATTGTTGCTGTAGTTGACGTTTACGATGCCCTGACTTCAAAACGTCCTTACAAAGACCCCTGGCCTCCGGTAGACGCTATTGGAATCATTAAAAAAGAGTCCGCTCACATTTCGATCCGGAAATTGTTGACGCTTTCCTTCAAGTTCTTGAAGATACAAATGCCGGATCATTTTAGAAACGTAATACTCCTATGAATATCATCGGCAATTGAAATGCCCGGCTTTAAAATACAGTCCCCGGTCGTCCCTGGCCCCGGAAGATGAAAACAAGAAGGATTGAAAGGTAAATGGTAAATGTGAATGGCATCTGAAAAACAAATAGAAGAATCTTTAATCAATAAGCTTAAAGACCTTAAATACACATACCGTGATGACATTCGGGATAAACTTTCGATTGAAGCGAATTTCAGAGAGCGCTTCCAAAGGCTCAATAAAGTAAATCTGAATGATTCTGAATTTGCGCGTCTTAGAGATGAAATTATTACTGCCGATGTATTCACAGCAGCAAAAACATTGCGTGAAACAAATACTTTTCGAAGAGATGATGATACGCCTCTACAATATACCCTCGTTAATATCAAGGACTGGTGTAAAAACGAGTTTGAGGTTATCAACCAACTGCGGATCAA
Source organism: Candidatus Anammoxibacter sp. (assembly GCA_021777105.1). Taxonomy (GTDB): domain Bacteria; phylum Planctomycetota; class Brocadiia; order Brocadiales; family Anammoxibacteraceae; genus Anammoxibacter_B. The sequence continues at coordinate 1,750 of JAIQZQ010000068.1, read as the reverse complement.
TACTGAATATAGTCAACATCGTTATGATGTCATCATACTGATTAATGGGGTGCCGGCTGTTCAAATAGAGCTTAAAACTTTTCAGGTAACCCCAAAAAGGGCGATGGAGCAGATTGTTGAATACAAAAACGACCTGGGGAACGGTTATTCCAATTCTTTGCTTTGTTTTATTCAGCTTTTTATTGTCAGTAACGAAAACAATACTTATTACTTCGCTAATAATCATAAAGACCATTTTGCCTTCAATGCTGATGAAAGATTTTTGCCCATATACCAATTAGCCGATGAAGCGAATAAAAAAATTGCCCATTTACATGATTTCGCCGAGATATTTCTCGCAAAATGCACGCTGGGGCAAATGATCAGCCGGTATATGGCGCTTGTGGTTAGCGAGCAGAAATTAATGATCATGCGGCCGTATCAAGTATACGCAGTCAAAGCCATTGTTGACTGTATCCATCAAAACAGAGGAAACGGCTACATCTGGCACACCACTGGAAGCGGAAAAACCCTTACATCTTTCAAGGCATCAACACTATTGAAAGATAATCCCGATATCGAGAAATGCTTATTCGTGGTTGACCGCAAAGACCTCGATAAACAGACACGCGAAGAATTCAACAAGTTTCAGGAAGGTTGTGTTGAAGAAAACACCAATACGGAGACACTTGTAGGGCGGCTGTTATCAGAAGACTATTCCGACAAAGTTATCGTAACAACAATCCAGAAACTTGGTCTTGCCCTTGATGAAAACAGCAAACGAAACCTAAAGAGTAAAGAAAAAGGCAGACTAACCTTCAAAGAAAGGCTAATGCCGCTTCGAGAGAAAAGGATTGTCATAATTTTTGATGAGTGCCACCGCTCCCAGTTTGGCGATAATCATAAAGCCATCAAAGAGTTTTTCCCCAACGCACAGCTTTTCGGTTTTACCGGAACCCCCATTTTTGAAGAAAACGCAACCTATAAACAAATCGATGGAGAAGTAAAAACATTTAAAACCACCAAAGATATTTTTGAAAAACAACTGCACGCCTACACCATCACTCACGCCATTGACGACGGCAATGTCCTGCGTTTTCATGTGGATTATTTCAAGCCGGATAGCAAGAAAAAGATTGGAATAACGGATACTATTAGTAAAAAAGCCGTTGTGGAGGCGATCCTGGATAAACACGACGCAGCCACAAACAACAGGCGTTTTAATGCCCTATTGGCAACAGCTTCCATAAATGACGCAATTGAATATTATGAACTCTTCAAAGAGATACAGAAAAAGCATGCGCAGGAAGATGAAGAATTTAGTCCGTTAAATGTTGCCTGCGTCTTTTCGCCTCCGGCAGAGGGGAATAAAGATGTCCAGCAGATTCAGGAAGATCTGCCTCAGGAAAAAGCGGACAACGAACAGGAACCCGATAAAAAGAAGGAAGCCCTGAAGGCAATTATTGCTGATTATAGCAATCAGTACGGAACAAACCACCGTATAAACGAGTTTGATTTATACTATCAGGATGTGCAGAAAAGAATCAAAGACCACAAGTATTCCAATGCCGACTATCCACATAAAAACAAAATCGATGTGGTTATCGTTGTTGATATGCTGTTAACCGGCTTTGACTCAAAGTATCTGAACACCCTGTATGTGGATAAGAATTTAAAGCAACATGGATTGATACAGGCTTTTTCCAGAACAAACCGGGTATTGAACGACACAAAACCTTATGGAAATATTCTTGATTTCAGAAAGCAGACC
>JAIQZQ010000067.1 GCA_021777105.1 Candidatus Anammoxibacter sp. | reverse complement strand
AGCCGGTCCTGCTCGTTCCAATGCTCTGCGTTGGAATGCTTTGTTTGACGCTCTGCGTCAAGTGACAGGACGCAGAGCGTCCGAGATACATTCCAACGCAGAGCATTGGAACGAGCGTTAAAATTAAGCGCGCGGAGATTGCCCGGCTAAAAGTAAATATTCGGTAAAGACGTTGCGATAATATTGATTTGCCGTGGTTTGGAGTACAGTAACTATGTTACTGTTAGACAAGGTATACCAAATTAACATCAACACGGTTGATGTACTCCACACACTGTCCCTGAAGGCAGACACCGCGTTACAAGGCGAACGAGTAAATAAGCTTAATGTTTTTGCTTTTCTTCGTGCCTTTGAGTCTTTGTGGCGTAAATAGCTTTAGATTCTATCAATTTTATGCGCGTCAAAAAACTTGATTAAATAGCAATAATATGCTATTGATGTCTAAATCATTAACTTTTTTTAATCAGGGGCTAATATGGAAATAAAACTAACAGATGATCAAAAAATAAAGATAAATAATCCACAAGAGATTTTTGTGATAATGAAAGAAATATTGCTGCGCGAAAATAAATATTCCAGAAACAGGGAACATTTTTGGGTTGTGGGGCTTGATATTGATAACGCTATTTTATATATCGAACTGGTGAGCATCGGCAGTATGGAAGAGACAGTGGTAGACCCAAAAGAAGTTTTTAGAGTAGGCATCTTAAAATTCGCCAGATATTTGATATTAGTGCATAACCACCCTTTTGGCCATTTAGAGCCGGGGGAAAATGATTTAAAAACGACTAATCAATTAATCCATGCGGCCAAGCTTGTCAGGCTGCAGGTAATAGATCATTTAATAATCAATACGGAAAAGTTCTCAAGTTTTGGCAATGAGGGAATATTCGAAGTTCTTGAACAAAGTGATGAGGCCCTGACAGCCTATATGAAAGATGAGCGGTATAGGGCGGAAGTTAAAAAGGATATGAAACTCGAAAAAGCGGATGACATTAGGCTCGAAGGAAGGAAAGAAGAAAAATTTGAAATGGCAAAATCACTAAAACAACAAAAAGTCGAAATATCAATAATCGTTAAAGCGTCCGGATTATCAATAGAAGAGATTGAAAAATTGTAAGTTGAGAATCCTTAACCCGGATAAACCGGAAAAGGAGAAAAGCAAAAACAATATAAACCACAGATTTCACAGATTAAAAAGCAACAATAGATTTCACAGTTTACACAGATTTCACAGATTAAAAAGCAACAATAGATTTCACAGATTAAAAGCGAAAAAACAATATTTAAAGGCCGGCGCAGTCTTGTAGACAGCTTCTAAATGTTTTTGCTCTTTTATAGTGTGGATTAGTGAAGATTTGTGGTTAATTTGCTTTTCACCTTTTCCGGGTTAGGTTAAATGGTTATCCTAAAAAAAGGAAAATGATATAATAAAACATATAAATATTAAAAATCAATTAAGAGAGAGCCAACTATGACACAACTTATCAAAATAGGTAATTCACAAGGAATTAAAATACCCAAAAACTTAATAGCTAAAGCGGATCTTGAAGGAAAAGAACTAAATATCCAGGTAATTAAAGATGGTTTATATTTATCTTCCAACAAAAAACCAAGGGAAGGCTGGAAAGCTGCTATTGATGAGTCAATAGCAACTCATGGCAAAGAACCTCTTGACAATGAATGGCTGGACGCCTCTTTTACATCCGACGAAGAATGGATCTGGTAATATCAATGAAAAAAAATTAATCGTTTTCAAGTTTGGCTTGTTAGTCTTAACCCAACACAAGGAAAAGAGGTAAACAAAACAAGGCCATGCGTAATAATATCACAAAACGAAATGGTTTCACTCTCAACAGTTATCGTAGCTCCAATGACAAAAAAAGGTTTTGATTAACCATGTCGTTTGACATGCGAATTTCAAAATAAAAAAGGTCTAATCTTATTTGATCAAATTATGGCTGTAGATAAAACTCGTTTGGTTAAGTTTTTGGGAGTTCTTGATAATACTGAACAAATGGAATTATGCTTACGTCTTCAAGAAATGTTTGAGTTTTAAAGCCTTCAGAAACTACGATTACTATTGAAGATCATGGCATACGGCGTTGTGTATCGACTCTAGCCTAAATTGAGCGATTTTTTCATTTAAACAAATAGCAGCGCTTGAAGCATAGCCTGCGCTTCAACAGATCACAGACATCATGCCTGTTTCAAACACCCGGAACATGCGCGCAGCCTGTTTTATGGCAATTCCGGGAAACAATAAAGATTTACCCCCGAATTCGGGAAGCCCCAGCTTCGCGTGCCATGCTTTTGCTCTCAGCTCTCCCCCTCAACTCGCCAAACATATTGTTTTCATTGACATGTCCTCTATTATATTTGATAACCAACATCTAAATTTATTCAATGTTATCGCTTACACATGAATTGAAGGATTTTAAATACCCTCTCCCCTAACCCCTCCCACTAAGAGGAGGGGGATTTGGCTTTTTAATTTCGTTTTGGCTCTAATGAAAACTGAGCAGCTTGCCTGCTCTAGTGATAAATGAACACTTCGCAGCTTGGCTGCCTTAGTGAGAATTATCCCCTGAGGCGAAAATTATTGTCATGCTTGCAAACTGGAGGCAGAGACTCTAAGGGCACCTCGTTACAAGGCTGGAGCCTTGTAAGAGTAAAAAAGCTGTTAACCGCTAATTTAGCTAATTCCCACTAACCTTTAATATAAAGGTAACTATTCAGCGTGTTTGAACATAGAGTACGAAAATAATTTTAAATATCAATAAGGCGCAATGGGCAGCGTGGAGTATTGGAGCTTTGGAGTACTGGGGTGATGACAATCGTATTTCATTTATTGTCAATATTCCAACATTCCATTACTCCATCCACTCCAGGCTTACATTGATGATTAATGCGTATTTGTCAATGTTCGCCAGGCATTGTGCAATAATTACGCTGAATAGTTACAGATAAAGACTTTAAAGCTCCCTGTTTGGGGATACCTTTCTCGAAGCCTCGTAACGGTATTGTACACTTATATTTAGCAAAAGTAGCCACAACGCATCTATAAAAAAGCCTGCAACCACTCTTTGAAAATTACCTTACAAAAATGAAAGAAATTGTTAATTTGTTTAAATAATAAACCTGTCCCTTGTTTGTCTTTTTTTACTTCTTTTAATACTTTTTTGTAATTCTATAAGTCCTTGATTTTCTTGGTAGTTAGGCTGTTGTTGTCCCCATTAAAGTTTACCCTTCCAAACTTTATTTTATATAAATTTCATAATTTGTGACTGATTTGTGACTGGAGAATGTTATATTTTTTACAACCTTTAAGTTAAAGGAGAAAAATTATGCCAAACTTAGCCGCAGGCGCAAATATCGGAATGCGTGTGATTTAGCTGCGGGCATGGTTTTTACTGCAACTGTTTAGGAGACACACTATGGTCAGGCTTCCAACCTTGACCGATTAAGATTGTAATGAACTATCTTATGCCGTCAAGGGGAGATTTGACACCCTTGGCTTTCCAATATGTGAAATTGAAGTTATGAACATGGTCAGGAAAAAACAGATAAAAGACGCTGGTTTTTTGGTTTAAATCCGAGCAAACATTGTCAATGGATTGTTCAAAATAAATGCCTAAACCGGGTTAAAATAAGAGAGGTTTAAACTTGTTTTACTTTTTGAACCACAACCGAATTTAGTTCTGGGTTTGGAGAACGTAATATGGCAAAGAGAATACTTTTATTAGGGCCTCATTTACCTTATAGCGGTGGATCTGCTCATTCCTGTAAGGAGCTGGCAGAGGGATTACGTAAGAGGGGGAATTTAGTTATACATGCCGCCCCATACCATGAATCGGTAGACAAAGACCTCTATCCGGATGTTCGATGGCTATTAGCTCCATTTCATTCAGACAATATCAAAATAGAAAATAAGTGGGTTCAAGAAATAAATGAGCAATTAAGAGCCCTCTATGAGGAGTATGAAGGATTTAATCACGTAATACTGGGCCGTGAATCCTTTCTATGGAATGTGTTAGGAATACGAACTTTTTTTAATGGGCCGATTAGCTTGATTTGCCGTGGAGCCTATATCAACAAGCTTGCCAGAGCCGGGATTGGCACTGACGACTTAATTTCCATGCTTGCGCCAATGTATATGAAATGCGACAACATTATTTGCATAGCAAAGCATCTGGTTGATTCTGTCAGGAGTATTTTAGATCATGAGAGAGTCTTTTACTCTCCAAATCCTATTATCCTGCCGGTTTATAACGATGGCAAGAATGGCGGAACAGATAATTCTAAAATACGCCGATTGGTGATGGCTTGTCAGTTAAAGGGGCGAAAGCGCCCTCTTGATGCTATTGATGCCGTCAGAGCTCTTAATAAAAATGGATTGAGGGTAACGCTAGATATTTTTGGAGAAGGCCCACAACGGAAAGAAATTCAGGAGCGAATAGATCAGCGCTCACTTAATGATCAAATCGTTCTCAAAGGTTTAGTAAGCAGAGATACATTGCTAAAGAATTTGAAAAATTACGATATAATGCTCCTGTGCTCTGAAGATGAGGGGTTGCCAAGGGTGATACAAGAAGCCATTTCCGAGAATCTTGGTGTTGCAGCTTATGCGTGCAAAGGAACGAAGGAAGCCTGCGAGGGGTGGCCGTATGCGAGACTTGCGGATGTTGGCGACATTGATGGAATTGCAAAGGCTGTTCAAGACATTGTTTCATTAGGGCAGAGGGAAGCATTATGCAATGATCACATTTCCATATCTCGGAGAGAGGAAGCCATAATTAGCTTTGAAAATTTACTTAATAACACATGTTCTGAAAACATTTTGGCTTTGGAGTGAGGCAGACCTTGGCGAGAGAGAAAGAGCTAACAGGCTTAGTGTTAGGAACCGGTCATTATTTTTCGATGGACAATGCTTTAACTGCTGAAGAGATCCTGAGGACTGCAATTGCGAGCGGGGTTAAAGTATTTGATAGCGCCGACACATATGCTAACGGGGCCGCGGAACATATCTTAGGGAATGTGTTGAAAACATTTCCCCGTTCCGGTTACGTTTTATGCAGTAAGACTGGATTCAAAGGCGGTCCTTGCCGCCCTGAAGGCGGTTTTTCACCAAAACGTCTTTCGGAAACTTGTAAGAGCAGCTTGTCCCGCTTGAAAACTAACTTTCTGGATATTTATATGTGTCATTGTGATGCGCCGGAAAGCTCTTTGCTCGGGATAATACGAGGTATGGCGAATTTAATGTCAATAGGTATGATAAAGAGTTGGGGATTCTGCAATTGGACAATTGAGAGAGCTAAGAAAACATTACTGATTTGTGAGAAAGAAAATTATCCCCTGCCTGAATATTGCCAATACGAACTCAATCTTCTTACCGAACCCCTGGCACGCCGACTCTTTAGGCGATTGCAAAAACATGAAATCAAAATTATGGCTTATTCCCCGTATGCGCAAGGCGTATTGACTGACCAATTTCACCTGCGCGGGCAATATCGGAACGGGGCTAGCTTCTCAAGTCAAAGGCAGCGTCTAAACAAGAAGATAAAGGCAAAAGGAGAGATGTTTATAAAGAATTTCTCAGAATTATCCGAGCAAACCGGTTACAGCAAAGCTCAATTATCTTTGTCTTGGACACTTCAATTCCCCGGAGTGAACAGTGTAGTTTTTGGCGCATCGAAACCGGATCAGGTTCAAGAGACTGCGGGTTATGTTCGTAATCCTCCGCCGGACAGTGTTTTAAAGAGTTTAAGTAAGCTGGATTTCTCATTTCCTCAATAAGGTAAATTATGCAAGAAAGTAGACGGAAATATTTCGTTTCTCCACTCATCCTATTTTCTATGAATGGGGGATCGTCCAGTGTTAGCTGCCGCCTAACAAATAAAGTGGTCATCATCCCAAATGAGTATGTTGAACTATTGGAAAGGTGTCTCAATAGTGAAGCCGTATATTTGCCTCGAAGTATTCGGGAGGAATTATTATCTAAATCGATATTGTTCAACTCTGAAGAGGGATTTTGGAAAAAGCTAAATCGGGAAAGGGAAACCAAGGGTAGACATTTTCCGTTAGTCTATGAAATCGAGCTGACCAATCACTGTCCATATAAGTGTGTTATGTGCCCGCGGACGAACTTTATGGATCGTTCATTGGGACATATGGACTTAAATCTTTTCAGAAAGATAATTGATGAAATTTCCCCTCATCAAAAGTTCACGACCCTTCATCATTTTGGAGAATCTCTACTCTATCCACACCTGTATGAAGCAATTTCCTATGCGAAAAGTAAGAATGTGCTTGCGGATCTATCTGTGAATCCACAGATGCTGACTCCTGAAAAAACAGACGAGATACTTGACGCCGGCCTGGCTACTCTTACGCTTTCGTTAGACTCTCTGGCCCCCGGCTCTTTTCGGAAGATAAGAGGGAAAGATGCTGATATGCAATTGATTGAAGAGAATATAGGCTATCTATTATCAAGAAATTTGCGGTGTGGTAAACAATTGATCATCACTATGCAGATGATAAACATGAGACATAACAAGGGTGAACAGGACTCATTCATTGAGCAATGGAGAGATTCCGGCGCGGATGCGGTTATTGTTCGCCAATTTAGCAGCAGAGATTTCTCAATGGAGTATGTTGCTGATTTAAGCGACGATGACATCGGAGTTCAAAAGCCTTGCTCCGCGCCATGGAAGCAGTTGAGCGTTCTGTGGGATGGTAGAGTTGTGCCTTGCAGCTTGGATTACAATGCTGCGATAGTCCTTGGAGATTTGAACAACTCCACAATTGAGGGTATTTGGCAAGGTTACAAGATCAAAGAGCTGAGAGAAAACCAGGGGAATTATTTGCTGTGCCGTAAATGCGCCAGATCACCAGAGAGAATGATTGAAGTAAGAAGAAAATTAGGATTTAGACGTTTTCACTACACCGATTCTAATTACAAGATACACAAAATTTACTCGGAATATGATTACTCCGAGAAGCTTAGGAAAATTGGACACTACTAGTATGGGCAATTCGAATTGCTATTCGGTTAAATTTATTAATGATGTGAGCGATGTTGCGATCTTGAAATGGTGGCATAATTTATGGGCTTGTTCACCAAACGTCTCTCACACCGCTCATCCTGAATTCGTGGAAGAAGTGTATAGATTTCTTGACAGGCATGTGGAGCCTCTTCTCATTATAATCACATTAAAAGATAGACCTGTCGCTATTTTCCCTATGGCAGCGCCGTTTGGTCAAATATCAACAATAGAAGCAGCTCCGCTGTTCACCGACTATTGGGATCCGTTAATTGATGCTAATCATCTTAATAGCTCAATAGCTTTATGGATTGAGACCATACTGGAATTGGGATACTCGGAAATAAGACTTGGTCTTGCAAAGTTGAGGGCAAGTTGGTTGAAGCGCATAATAGAGCTTTCAGAAAAGGCGAACCTAAACATCTTAATTGGTAAAATAGTCGGCTATCCAAGATTACGGTTAGAAAACGGCCAATGGTCAAATTATTTAAATGATCGTAAGAGGCTGAAAAGGGCGTTAACAAAGTTTGAGAAGAGGCGTGATTTAAAGGCGCATTGGTGGACGGTTGAGTCCGATCTTGATACACCTCTAGACTTTTTTTTTACTCACCATTTGAAGCGCTTTACGACTTCACCGTACCATTGCAGTGAACGAAGAGATTTCGTAAGAAATGTTTTTCGCAGCGCAGTGAAGTCGGGGTTCGCCGGCATCCACATGTTAAGCCTCAAAGAGCTAACGGTAGCCATCGGGCTCTGGTTTTTTAATGGTAATACCAGGTATTTCCTTAATGGCGCCTGGGATTCTAATTATAGTTATTTGGGAGCTGGAATACTATTGCATACCGCAATGATTAAAGCGTCATTTGAGCAAGGCGATTTTGGAACCCTGGACTATATGTATGGCAGAGAACCGTACAAGTTCTTCTTTGCTAATGAAGAAATTGAAGTTGCCAAAATCACCTTGAAGGTCAGGAGGGATTTACAGTGACATGGGAAATATGGATACCGGTTTTTTACGGATGGCTATCATAGCCGCCCATCCAGACGATGAGTTGCTATTCTTTTATGGACTGCTCCAGAGGATGCCTGTGAAGGAGCTTTGGCTAATTATAGTAACTGGAGAGTTTGATTCAGGTCATCAGAAGCGAAATGTTGCTGCGCGTAGATCAGCTGAATTTCTCAATTCCCATTATATTAATTGTAATTTTAGGGATACTCGCGACGCGCATTTAAATGTTGCCGATCTGAGAGATATGTTCAGAGCTATTAATCTTCCGAAAGGTATCCCTATCTTTACCCATGGAATAGTGGGAGAGTATGGCCACCCGCATCATATTGATACTTTCTATGCGGCTGTTTCGGTTTTTCATCAAGACTTGTTCTTTATCTCCGGCCCTTTCAGACCTAACATTTCAATTGAGCTTGATGAGAAGGAATTGCGTAAAAAGAAAGAGGCTGTTCAGATGATTTATAACGACCCAAAAGTAGCTAACTGGTCGTGTGGAGTTGAAAGATTTTCCGCTTTTCGGTCGTTCAAATATAAATCATTAATTATTTTTTACTCTGGTATAGATGTAAGTAGATCGGATTCTGAACTGGATTTCAATTTGTGCGTGGAATTTCTGTCAAAGTTAGAAACAAACTTATTGCGCAAAAATAGAATGCCTCCTGAAACCCGAGTGATAGCCGATAACTGGAAATTCAGGTTTGTTCATAAGCGGATTTCATTGGAAATTGCAAGGTTGCGCAAATTATTGCTTGATAAGCAATCCTCTATGCAACGGTTAGGGGGTTGGATTTGGCCTTGAATGTAATTCTTCTTACTAAATCGCTTCCGATTAGCGGGGCAAGCCGTGTGTTCAGAGCTCAAGCTGAATGGTTTGCCGGAAAGGGATATAAGGTTTTTATATTTGTACAGGAATTAAATCGAGAAGAAAAATTTTTTCCTCATGCCGGTGTCAATATCGTTACAGAGGTAGATCGGCTGAATGGCATAGGCAATGGGATCGCAGTGTCGCATCACCCAGCAACATTTGAATCCCTGCGCCAATTAAATTCTTTTGAATACAGGATTCAGTATTTTCAGTCTGTCGCATCGGATATTGGGTGGTCTTACGTTGATGAGCATTTTCTTGACGCGGCCAGATCGGTCAAAGAGATCATTTTCTTTTCTACATCAAAGTATGTTTCTGAATGGCTAAATCGAGAAGGAATTTGCTCAAATATTGTTTCCCCGGGGATTGATCAGGTCTTCTTTCAACGCGCGGAGAACAAAAGGCAAAACATAGTGTTAGTGGAGGGGAGTGAGAAACCATACAAAGGTGTTAATTGGCTATGCAAAAACATCCCATCAAAATGGCTAATCTGGTGTGTTGGAAGAAAGGCGCACAACTCCAATAGAATCGATAGAATGTTTATTGCTCCTACAGACCAAAAACTTGCCTGGATCTATTCAAAGGCAAAAGTATTGGTCAAACATTCAACAAGCGAAGGATTTGGCTTGCCCCTTCTGGAAGCAATGGCCGGGGGATGCGCAGTTGTTTGTAGCGATATGGGAGGAAACATGGATTACTGTGTTAATGAGTATAATTGCCTCTTCTACGGCAATAAAGAAGAGCTGTATGGATGCCTGAAGAGAATTTTAGTTGACCAGTCGTTGTTAAGGGAAATTGTCGCCAATGGAATGCGAGTAGCAAACCAATATAAATGGGATGAGAGCATGGCGGATTTGCTAAACAAGCTTGAGGTTGCAAGAACATGAAATTGTACATAGTATTGGATGGCGCAGCGGAAGATTGGGGACATGGCAAGACCAGCATGCAGATTGCAAATTTGCCAACCCTGGACAAGTTGGCAAGTGGTAGCCGGTGTGGTTTCTTTGACCCCCGTGATCCGGAAACAGGTCTGATTAATACTGATATCATCGTAGCCACCCTGCTTGGAATTAAACCTGAAGTTTGGCCGGGCAGAGCATATTATGAGAAGAGTCACTTCCCGGGGCTGGAGCAAGTTTCTTTCAGCTTTATCCTCCGGTATCATGATCTTGATACTAAAAGAGATGTCGGTAGAACGAGAGAAATGAAAATCTTGGCTTCCAGAGAAATTTCTCAAATTCTGGAGAGTAAAGGCTTAAGGAGGCGGCCTCGAAAATTTTCTCGTTTAGGGTTATCTGATCTGGTTACCGGTGAAAGCTCTGAATTGAACGAATTAAACGGGGAGCTTGCCAGGTGTGCCGCTGGCTATTCTTTAGGAGTTCGTTTCCAGGACATGTCTGCCGGTCTGAATGGCGAACATCCACAATTTGCGGAACTGCCGGCTCTATTCGGCTTCTCCAAGGGATCACTGCCGGCAATAATAAAGAAAGCGGGTATTACTGACATTACACCTGAAGGTTCAATGGAGTTCAAACCGGAAGTTCAAATGAACGCAATGGATTGCTATATATCTGAATTAAACAACAACCAATACCGAGCTGCTGTTATTTATTATAAGGACCCGGATTGGGCTGCGCATAAGGGAGATGCAAAACTGAAGATAAAATCTTTGGAGTGTTTCGACTTACGTCTGTCAAACTTGTTTGCCAAGACTATGAGGTTTGAACAAGTGGCTATTATATCTGATCATATTACTAACATTGGATCGGGCAAGCCGGCTCCAAATCCCTCGCCATTCTGGATTTGGAGAAAGGGTGAGAGGGTAAAGCATGAAGGGGTCTTCAGTGAGGTAAGCGCTCGCCGTTTTAGTGATTATTCGTCGGTGATTTCCATGCATGAATTAAATGAGGAATTTTTTAAGGGTCATTGAATTATGAAAGATAATAGAGCGCAACTTATTGGAAGGTATCGGGATACTAAAGTGGAGGCCCATCTTCATGACTACTACAATCATCCGTTCTATGCCACACTGTACTCAAAGCCTAAGCGGAAATGGGTCAACAAGGCAAAACTTCTCTCAGAGTTAATTTCACTTAAACCAGGGGAGACCGTTCTGGATGTTGGGTGCGCTGGAAAGCTGTTGCAACCGGCGATTAAGGCTTGTGGAGGAAAATACTTCTCAATGGACATTGCGAGTCATTTTCAACCAGATTATCTGTGTGATGCAACTGCGCTTATTGATTTTCCTAAGGAAAAATTCGATTGGATCATCCTGGCAGACATATTGGAGCACTTGCCTGGCCCTGATAAGGTATTACGCGCCGCGAATAATGCCGGGAAAAAGCTCATAGTAGTTACTCCGCACTTATATCGCCTGGAAGCATTTGGGCGCTTTTGGCCTATCGTAAAAGAGGATCGACACCTACACAAACAGTCTTGCATGGCCTGGAGAAAACAACTTACGGCAAGTGGCTGGAGAATCAAAAGGAGCATTGGATACTTTTTTATCCCTAGCTTTTGTTGGAACTTAAACCATAAACATATAAAGGCGTTTGATGTTTGGTTGAGACGGAATCGTTTACTTCAAAAAGCGGACAGTTTTATTCAATACAAGGCAATGAAATTCACATGGATGAAGTATTTTGCGCAGGAGGTGATTTTCATATGCGACAAGTAGATTCCAATTGTAGTCTAATTGCGATAAGTAACTTCTGGAAGCATGTTACGGGCGCAAGTGTTTCGCCGGAAAAAATTGTGAAAAAGATTCGCTATATAAATATAGCTGAAGGCTGTCTGTTTTCGTGTTCTCACTGTTCTGTTTCTCCTGCAAGAACGATAAAGGTCATGAAACTGGAATCATTTGATAGGCTGGCCAAGGAAATTGGCGGAGCTCTTGTTAACACGAATGAGTCCCTAGACTTTTGTTACCTGGGATCTGAAACAGATCTGGCAGTTATTCCAGGCGCGGAGAAATACGTTCAACTGTGGTTTGATGCTCTGCCGGCCCGGCAGAAGATCAAGATATATTCACACGGATGGATTATGTCGAAACCGGAACAGCGCCGCTCGCTTGAGGCGCTTATAGGTCTTCTGGAATCTCGGCAGGAGCGACTTGAAGTATTCGCGATTTCCGTAGATTTATACAACCTATACGCAAAGATCAATCAGGAAGGATACTTCCAAAATCTTACCGAGATGCTCGCTATTATTTCCCAAAGATTGGATACAGAAAAACTTAAACTGCAAATAATCTATCCGATGGGCCGCTTGGGGATAGAGGGTCCTAGTTGTATAAAATATTACACCGATCTTTATAAAAGCGGGCAGGCATTGCCGACGTGGAATGAAGCATGTAAATTGTTACAAAGCAGCAAATCTCCACAAGAGAAAACGTGCGCCGCGCTAACCGAATCTGTTTTCTCATCTGCTATAGATTCCGGCTTTTCCTTTGAAGCGGTGATGAAGATCTCGCACGATAACTACGTTCCATATTCTGCCGGTAGGGCTACGAAATTGTACGCCGGAAAAAGTCAACATGAAAAAGGTCTCGCTTTGAAACATCAGGAGAGAAGCTGTCTGAAACCGCTTAGAGCCAAACCAGACGAATATTTGGGGTTGATCATTGGCGCTGCCGGCGAGTTGCAGACAGTAAGTAACCCTGGGTTTAAACTTGGACTGAAATATGGAAGTGAGAGTTTCGGGATCCCGTACATAATTGCCCAGGAACTGCAAAGCAATGTTTGGGAAGTTAACGAATTGTATTAGAGGGCAAATTGTTGTTGTCTATCGATGGAAAATCTGACTCTGTTGTCCTCTGGAGAGTGATAAATTCTTCGTTGCCTTTTTTATCATTTACGAAGGCTATTATTGGGAATCCAGAGCTTTAAAACATATGAATTCCCGATAGAAGCCTTCGGGAATGATATGCGTGGCGTCTTTGGCTAATATTTACAGGCTAATTTTTCAAGGGCAAACGGAAATCCATTGCCTTGAATAAATTCAGTATAAACACAAATGCCGGCGCCTTTCGGCATGGGCAACATTGAGAATTTGTCACTGTGCAGCACATCAAAAAACTTGATTAAATATCAATAATATACTATTGATGTCTAAATAATTAACTATTAAGATACTAATTTAGAAATGTAAGAAGTCGGATTTATCTTTGACTTGAAACACAGTATGAGAAAAGTCAAAACATAATGCAGGCAAAGAGATATTTGATCACTTGGGTATGTCGAAATTGGTTTTTAAAACGTTACGGAGCAATCGGCAAGATTGCTCCAGCCGGAGTGGAGAGGGGCCAATAAGCTTCTAACTACATGCCTAATTTTACGGCGGCAAGGCGGTTTAGGCTAACGCCTTCTTCAGCTGCTTTAATAGCCAGGCCTTTATGAACTTCAGGAAGCACACGAAGCATAAATTTTCCGCTGTATCTCCGGTTGGCAAGTGGCTCCGGTATCTTTTTGCCGTTTTTTTTCATATCTTCCGTTACTTCAGCAACTAGTTTACGGGTTCCTTTTAACGCGGCTTCAGGCTCTTTTGCAAGCCAACTCAAACTTGGAAATTCCGCGCATAAACCAACATATTCATTATCTTCCGCTGACCAGGTAATACGGTATGTATAATGATCATTTTTTATCGTCATAATTTAGCTCCAATCTGTCAATTGCTTTAGGAACCTGCTTTACTTTATATATTTTTGCTTTGCCCTTGTTATTTTGAATATTTACCCTTTGATCGCCTTGCCATGGAGTTTTGTATACCAGATGGCTACTTCCTTTTTGGCGAGTTGCTTCAAAATAGTAATCGCAGGCTTAATTTGTTAATGAATAAAAGGCTAAAGCCTTAAATCCAACAGCATGAATTGTTGGAATTTACCCTTTAGGGTTTTATATCACAGTATTTGAATATAACCACTCTTGAATATAATTTTCGAAAATATGATGTAATTGACTATAATTACCGCAAACTCTCGCATCATCGCATCCGTCATCATCCCAATTTAGTTGCAATGTTTATTTTTTAGCGAAATGGCGGAGCAAGCATTACGCGCGTCACTGTCTTCTAAGCACGCGATACGAATACACAGCGGCCCCAAACCAAAACAGAACCATAAACAAAAACATAAAACCAAGCCTTCTGATTTGCGTTCGCTTAAAAGCGTTTAAAGCCTTGGACGGAATGAATGACACTATTTTCCAGTAATTATCAGCCGCCTTAAGCCTTGTGTCGCTTAATTCCGCTCCCTGGTTTTGTTGACCCGCCAAAGGATGCGCGGTTGAAAATGTAAACAGCCCTTCTCGCCCATAAATTTGCCCTGATTCCTCTTTTGAAATTTGGCTCCAGACATTCGGATATTTATTCCCAAAATTTTTATCTATTTGATCTTCGCCCATAAATGCCGATTCATCTTTAGAATCCGTTCCATAAATCAAAAAACCGGCGCGGTTAAGAAGCATAAGCGTCCCTTGCAAACCTGGGGATTCCTTTCCATCTTCAACAAAATTTTTAAGCTCTTTGCTGTTTATCAACGTTTCAATGTCTGCGGCCATTGATTTAAGGTCGGGGCCGATTGCCGTTCTTAACAGATTCACATTGTCCAGCTCTTGCGTTGCAA
Source organism: Candidatus Anammoxibacter sp. (assembly GCA_021777105.1). Classification (GTDB taxonomy): domain Bacteria; phylum Planctomycetota; class Brocadiia; order Brocadiales; family Anammoxibacteraceae; genus Anammoxibacter_B. The sequence goes on along the minus strand of JAIQZQ010000067.1, from coordinate 20,365 downwards.
CCTGCTTCCTCTGCCTTTGAACTTTTGATTTAAAAACAATTCCAATGAGCCCGCACATAAACGCGGCAATGATGACAACAACTATTAATATTTTTAAAATTGGCGATTTCATAATATTTTCACCTAAATTGAGCGATTCTTATCACCCTCCCCTGGCCCCTCCCATCAATGGATGGGAAATAAACGGTATATTTTTATTAAAAGACATCACCCATTAGGTGAAACTTTATACGATTGAGATTAGAACCAAAACGAGCTTAAAAAGGCAAATCCCCCCCTCCCCTTAGTGGGAGGGGTTAGGGGAGGGGGGATTTAAAATCGCTTAATTTAGGTTCCAAAATGTTTGAACTCTGGTTGTCAAGCCCCTGCTTGGCAACCGGTAATTCAAGAAGCCACAGCTTCGTGTGTAAATGAACACTTGGCAGCTTGGCTGCCATAGTGAGAATTATCCCCCGAGGGCGAAAATGAAGTCAAATATGCGCTCAAACGCGAAGCTGGGGCTTCGCGAATTATTTCGCTCCCAAACCGGGGTTTTGGAGCGAGGTAGAGTGTTTTCCTTGCTGTTATTTGAAAATTTTAAATAAATATACCTAATCCTTAAAATCAGGACAAGCGAAAAGTAAAAAGGCAAAAGTAAAAAATCCGAGAAATATTTTGAGCCTCTTTTTTACTATTGTAAACGCCGGTTTAAAATTGATTTTATTTATAAGAAAATTTGGTTACAATATTTGCGAGTATCTAATATCATATCCAAAGACAAATTTCTCTGCCGAGCAACAATTATTTTGGATACGGCAAAAGGATAAAAATATGATAAAAAAAGTAGTAAAAAAAAGAAATTTAAATGATTCTAATCAAATCATAGACGATTTATCTTATTGGTTAAATAAACCATCTGAAGAGAGGATTGCGGCAGTCGAATATTTACGGAGGCAATATCATGGAAGTTCAGCCCGACTTCAAAGAACTGCTAAGGTTGTTAAACTCCTGGAGAGTTGAATACATTATTATTGGCGGATATGCTTTGGCGTTCCATGGCGCTCCCCGTTATACGGGCGATATAGATATTCTTGTAAAACCAACTTTATCCAATGCTGAAAAGATTATGTCCGTGCTTAAAGAATTTGGATTTGGCTCGGTTGGCCTGGAAGTTGAAGATTTCCAAAGAGATTCCCATGTTGTTCAATTAGGGGTTCCTCCCGTGCGCGTTGACATTTTGACGTCAATTAGCGGAGTTTCAATAGAAGAAGCTTTTTCAAACTGCGCAGACGGTAATTATGGCGATATTCCAGTAAGATACATTGGCAGAGAACTGCTTATAAGAAACAAACGCGCTTCATGCCGTAAAAAGGATGTGTCTGATCTTGAATCATTAGGCGAAGAATAATTCGAGAGAATAAAATTCGGAATTTACTTTTCAAAAAAAGTGGAATTGTTTCATGTCTCATTTGATCACCGTTTAAGTGAATAAACCACTTCCAACCACGCCACCATTCACGCAATTTAGTTGCGGTGTTTATTCTTTAATGTTAATATTTTTGTTTAAAATCTTCGCATTTTCCATTAACAATACCTCCAAAAATTACCAGGAGATAAATCATGGCCGAAAAATCAATATTTAAGAAACCTCTTATTGCCCTTAGCTTTGCCTTTATCCTGACCATACTCACATGCGGCGCAAATGTACTGGCATCGTCAGACACAAACCCAACCGGCCAATCCGGCCCGGCTACAACATACATTACGCTGGAAAACGGCATGGAATTCGCCCTGATTGAGAACCGCTCAAACCCGATGATAGCTTCCGTAATTGTGGTTAAAACCGGCTCAGGCAATGAAAACGCCGGCAATAACGGCGTATCGCACATGCTGGAACACCTGCTGTTTAACGGCACGACAAACCGTTCGCAGGAGGAGCTTTATGACCAAATGGATTTTTACGGCGGTTATAACAACGCGCACACATCAAAAGACTTCACTAATTTTATGATCCTCATGCCCGCTGAGCATATTGATAAAGGGCTCGACATCCAGTCTGACATGCTCTTTAATTCAACCATACCTGAAAATAAGCTGGAAAAAGAGCGCGGTATTGTTATTGAAGAGATAGGGCGGGATGTTGACAAGGGCAACTATATAAACAAACTGTTTTTTGAAAGCAAGCTGTTTGACGGAGCCGGGTACGCTTTGCCCGTGCTGGGCACAATTGAAACTATCCAGCGCATGCCGCGAGCAGACATAATGGAGTACTACAAGAAATATTACGTCCCAAACAATATGGCCGGCATGATTATAGGCGATTTCGACACCCTTGAAATGGCGGATAAAGTTAAAAACTATTTTGGCCGGTTTCCCGCGGGCGAACTTCCTGACCGCAAAAAGCTATCCTCCTCTTTAACAAGCAAAAGCAAAATATATCGCGTTAAAAAACCGGTTGCGTCCAGGCATTTGAGCATCGGGATAAAAGCCCCCAGCCTTGACGACAAGGACTTCTTCCCGTTTCTAATTATGGAGGCGTTAATTAACAGCAACGAATACCTTAAACCGGACCAAAAAACAGAGGCAAAAAAAAGCGCCGCAGGCCACGGCTCCGCGCCTGATCACTCTTCCATTCATGGAGGGCATCACAAAAATAGCGCAAATTCAGGTGTAAACCACATTTATAGTGAATATGTTTACACCAGAGGCGCCGGTTTCCTAAATATATTTGCCGTATTGAGCCATGGAGCTGATGTTGACAAGACCCTAAATGATGTTTTAGAAAATTTAAAGGCAATTCCAAAAAAATTAAACATCACCAATGAAGAGATCAAAGGCGCAAAGACACAGATCAAAACAGCGGAATTTTTCATGAAAGAACGCATGCATTACTACGGCATGTCAAAAGCGCATCTTCTTGCAAACAAAGGCTACAAATTCATAGACGCATATATAGACAATATTGAAAAGGTAAGCATTAAAGAAATAAAACGAGTCGCGCAAAAATATTTCTCAATAGATGTCGCGCATTTTTACAGGCAAACAGGCAAACAGGATAAACCCGGCTTTGTTGCCACCATTGTTGAGCCTTTAGACAAAGCCAACGGCAATAAAGCGGAACATCCAAAGTTAGGCGGTACTGATAAGGCGGCAAAGAAAGATAAAGAGGTCGCCGCGTCAACTACAACCAAACAAACCCTGTCAAACGGTTTAACCCTGCTCACAAATGTAAACAACGATTCAAAGGTGTTTGGTGCGCATGCGCTTTTTAAAGACCGCTCATTTCACGAGCCTGAGGGCAAGACCGGCATTACGGATTTTATGCACAGGTTGCTTTTAAGAGGCGCGGCAGGCAAAAGCGAAAAAGAGATTGAAAACGCCCTTAACTCTATCGGCGCGCGCGTTGCATTCTCCGACGATCCATATATCCCTTACGATGATTACCGCACATCCACCCAACACTCATTTATCAGACTTGAGACAATTGACGACTTTTACACCCAAGGTCTAAACCTGCTGGCCGATATTATCCTGCGCCCTGATTTTGAACCCGCGCATATTGAGGAGACGCGTAAATATATGATAAACGCAATAAAAGGCGAGGATAACAGCGCATCTACAACTGCAAAAAGGCTTTTTTACGAGAACCTTATGCCGGGCCAAAGCATGTCTAAAAGAATTTTGGGCAACGTTAGCTCTATCTCATCCATTACCAGAGACGACCTGATCAATTTTCATAAAAAATATTTTGCCCCAAATAACATATTAATCAGCATTGTAAGCTCTATTCCACGCAAAACACTAACCGATAAAGTAAAAGAGCTGTTCGGCAACGCTTCAGAATACAAAGGGCTTAAACAACCCGGCAAGATAGAGTTAAAAAAGCTGTCCGATGTTGAACAAACCAAGGCCGTTATCGGCAAGGAGCAGGCCAACATATATCTTGGGTATCCGGTATCTAATTTTGACCTTAAAGACGACGCTCCTCTATATGTCTTAAGCTCAATCCTTAGCTCGGATATGGCATTCAGGTTGCGCGAGCAACAGGGCCTTGCCTACTCAATTGGAAGCGCATTTATAACATATAAGGATTTTGGATGGTTTCAGGCAAGGTTGGGCACAAGAAAAATGAATATAGAAATCGCGAAACAAAGAATACTCAACCTGCTTGCCGAATACCAAACACGCGAGTTTGACCTGAAAGAGATTCAAAAAACCGTTAACAAGATTAAAGGCCGCATGATGATGCGCCGCCTGCCCAGAATCAATCAGGCGTATTACGCAGTCATTAATGAATTCTACAGAGACGATTTTCAGTACGACAAAAAGTTCCTGAACGAGTTAAGCTTGGTAACTCCTGATGATATTAAAAAAATGGCCGCTAAATATTTACAAAACAAGGATTACTTGTGCGTAGTTGTCGAGTGATATCAACCATGAGGAAAAGAATGTTTACCCCGTTAAAAGGCGCGGCCCTGATCGTTATCAACAAATAACGTATCGGAGAGAGCCGTCAACCGACCTCCACTCTAAAAAGAGGGGAACGAGGGGTGTGTTTATAAAAAACAATATATATTCAATAATGCTCTTTCAGGGCAAGAAATTAAGCAGCAAGCGTTAAGTTTGCTTTATTACTTTTTACTTGCCCGGTTTAGGATAGCGTATAACTAATGAATGCCCTTATACTTGAAAACAGCAAGCTTTTTCAGACAATACTTGAAGAGATCTTCCAAAAACTCGGCCTTTCCATCAAAATTGCCTGTACTGCGGAGCAAGGCCTGCGCCTGCTGCTGAGCAACAAGTTCGACTTTATTTGCGTCAGCATGCATCTTAACGACACCTCCGGCTTTGAATTTACAAAACGCTATAAAGCCCAAAGACGCGACAAACCCATTCCGATCATCCTGATAACTTCCGAATCAAATGAATCAATTATTAAAGAGTCTCTGAAAATAGGCATTACAGAGGTATATTCAAAAGCCAATGTTGAAAAACTGCGCAAACAAATAGCTCAATTTGTTGAAAGTTTTAAGAGCCCGCAGGAAGCTTTTGACATCTCAAACAGCAATGTGCTCTATATTGAAGACTCGGCAACAGTTGCCATGGTAACTAAAGAGTATATGGGAAAGCTCAAAATAAACACCGACCATTTTAAAAGCGCGGACGAAGCATATGAAAATATAGGCATAAAAAATTACGACCTTATTATTACCGACGTTCTGGTTGAAGGCGAGATGAGCATTTTGTCGTTTATAAGGTATTTGCGCATGTCCGACGGCCCTAACAAAAACGTGCCCGTCCTGGCCGTCACCAGTTTTGACGATGCTCCGCGCAAGATTGAGCTTTTCAGGGCAGGCATAAGCGATTACGCCACAAAGCCTGTAATGAGGGAAGAGTTCTTTGCCCGCGTTACTAACCTTTTAAGCAACAAACTGCTATTAGATCAGGTTAGACTGCAAAAACAGGAGCTATTGACAATGGCAATGACCGATCCACTTACCGGCCTTAACAACCGCCACTCCCTTTTGCAGTTTGTCCCAAAATATATCTCATCCGCCAAAAGGCGCAAGTCGCCTTTAAGCGTAATGATGATTGATCTGGATCATTTCAAGTCCATTAACGATAATCACGGCCACGATATCGGCGACATAGTCCTTAAGGAGGCCGGCGCTCTGTTGCTTAAAGTGTGCCGCAAGGAGGACTTTGTGGCCAGATTCGGCGGCGAAGAGTTTGTTGTGCTTCTGGCTGATTGCAACAAAGAAAAAGCCTTGTCAAAATGTGAAAATATACGTTTAAGCCTTGAAGATCTAAGACCGAATAACCTTAACATAAGCGGCAGCATAGGCATCACATGCATAGACTCCGGCTCAGACGCAAACTTTGACGACATGTTCAAAGCCGCCGACAACGCAGTATACAAATCAAAAGAAAACGGCAGAAACCAGGTGACGTTTGAAGAAGTGGAATAGACTCCTGTAACTATTGTTTGTATAAAAAGGTTGCGCGTGTGGGTAGGGGACGGCTTTAGCCTCCCTTTTTATGATTTATTTTTAAAAACAATAACGATTACAAATGTCTTTTCGTGCTCTAAAGCCACTGTTTGAAATTATAAAAGGAGGACAAAAATGTCTAAACTTAAAATATACGCAATATTAATAATATCCTCAATTGCCGTTGCTATAAATTGCGCGAATATAAACGCCGGTTCAAAGCAGGTGTGGATTGATTTGACTCATGATTTTGCTGAAGACACAATTTATTGGCCAACCGCGGAAACCTTCAAACTTGACACCGTTTTTGAAGGTACAACGGAAAAAGGCTTTTTTTACAAAGCGTGTCAATACCGCGCCGCCGAACACGGCGGCACGCATGTTGACGCGCCGGTTCACTTTGCAAAAGGCCGAAAAACCGTTGACAAAATTCCGCTTGAACAGCTTATAGGCCCGGCAATTGTTATAGACGTTTCTAAAAAAGCCGCAAAAGACCGCGACTATCAAGTAAGCGCAAAAGATATAACGGATTGGGAAGCAGCGCATGGAAAAATAGAAGATAACACAATTATCCTCTTAAACACAGGCAGCGCAAAATATTGGCCTGACCGCAAGAAGTACATGGGCACGGATAAACGCGGCCCAAAAGCGGTTGACGATCTCCATTTCCCCGGGCTGGGCCCCGACGCTGCAAAATGGCTTGTTGAAAACCGCAAAATCAACGCTATAGGCCTTGACACCCCAAGCATTGATTACGGCCAGTCAAAACATTTTAAAAGTCACCGGATACTGTTTGACAAAAACATACCCGCATTTGAAAACGTGGCCAACATAGACAAACTGCCCCCAACCGGTTTTACAATAATTGCCCTCCCAATGAAAATAAGAGACGGCAGCGGCGCCCCGTTGCGCATAGTGGCGCGGATTGATTGAATTAACATATTTCGCCAAAAATTTGCGCTGCCTGTAACGCGTTATTTTGCGCAATCTCTAACTAAACCGGGCAAATAAAGAGGCCGGCAAAATAGCTGTCTTCTTCCAATAATTGCAGACTGCGCTCAAAAACAGCCAACTTTACATTGTAAATATCAACTATTCATCAAGTAAGTATTCCCATTTTGTTCCAGACAAAATGTTGACGGTTTCGTCATAGTTGGCAATTAAATCGCAAAGTTTTGCAGGGTTTGTCTTTTTTAGTTTTGACCGCAAATCATAGTCTCTGTTCTGAATGTTAAGAAAATCAAATACTTGATTTAGAACGTTTGGCATTATTGTATTTAAATCCTGGTCCGCGTTTTCAGAAAAATCCTCATAGTAAAGTTCAAAATACTCAAAATTGCGCGACAATAATTTTGCGTAATAATCTCTGCTCTCTTTCAACTTGTTTAATTCATCAATTATTGTAGGTTTAACTTCAACTTTAACCGGTTCCACTTTTATAGTGTCATGCATCTTTCTGCCATATAAGCCTCTATTTAGATGTAAATAAATAGAAATGTAATGTTTAAGAATATTTCTTCTAATTAAATGGATAATTTTGACATTATGTTGTTTTATAGGTTGTAAAAGAAACTGCAAGTTCTCAAGCTCTAGTTGGAAATACTTAATGTCTATGCCAATAGCCTTTTTTTTCGGCAAATCCGTATATAAATATGTAAGAAACTCTCCAATAATTTCCGATTTGTATAAAGGGAAAACGTTTTTATTGTCTTCTTTGATCCTATCTAGCCAAAATGAATAAAAATTCCTTTTATTTGGCGTCATTTCAGAGCCACTGCTAAATACCTCTCCGTAACAATAAATGTCAGGGTGGGCATTTAATATACTCTCGAAAAATTGAGAACCGGACCTCATTTTAGCAATAACTGCAAACTTTTCCATAATGAATAAATAGAAACAACAATAGAGTAAAGCAAAAAATATGTCAATAAATCACAGAAAATAACCAGATTAAGACATAATTATTACCGAGGACAATAATAAAGCTGCCATACTGAATTTAGATATTTCCTTTTGAAGATGTTGTTACGATAACCATAGATAAAACCTCTTTGTAAAAGTAAAATTCTAAAACGGAAGTTTAACACATATTTAAGAGGCCGTCAAATCCTTGAAATGAAGATATGAGAGAAAGCGGTTTGTTTTAAGTGATTTAAAATTATTCTTTAATGATTTTTGAATAGGATCGTACCTTAAACAATACTCTGCATTGGTCAATAATATTTCCATTGGTTTATGTTTATACCTAAATTGAGCAATTTTAAATGTCATAATCCCTACTACCAAGGGGAGGAGCATTTGGCTTTTAAGCTCGTTTTGATTTTAATCGTTAACTTAAAAAGTTCTACCTATTGGGTGATGTATTATAATAAAAATATACCGTTTATTCCCCCCTCCATTGATGGGAGGGGTTAGGGGAGGGTGATAAAAATCTCTCAATTTAGGAGCTTATAATTCAAATTCTGACAATTTTTGACAAGATATTTTAAAAGTTTCACTAAATCGTAAAGCTAAAACGTTTAGAAGCAGTCTGCAAGACTGCTCCAGCTTTGAACTTTTTTTCGCTTTTGCTCTTTTATTAGTGTAGATTAGTGGTTAATTCGCTTTTGCTTTTCTCCTTTTCCGGTTTATCCGGGTTAGGCTTTAGGCTTTTATTCATTAACTAATTTCGAAAACCTCATACTTTTGAGTATATTTGGAAGAGAGAGCAAAAAAAGGGGCTATAAAGAAATTTAAGAAGATAATGGACAATGTTCCCTGATGTAGAACCGGAAGAGTATGACAAGTTATAACTATTGCCTGCTGATTGTTGTGTTTAGATATGGTTAATCCAACGCTTGGTTCAGCTCCTGCAATTTAAAAAAACACAGTTTCTCATTTAAAAATGAATCAAACCATAAGCATTGCAGTTGCTGAAACCTAAATTCTGTTTTCAATGTTTGCCAATAAAGCTTCTTTATAAATATCAGGCAGCTTCTTCTTTGCGATCAACTTTTAACATCTCCTCTATATCAATATGCAAATCCAGCTCACTCCATTCAATCATAGTATTTCTGCCAATTAGTTTATAATTCATCCTTTGCTCTTCATTTGCTGATAATAAAGGTTTATACCAAATTAAAGGCGTTGAAATAATTCGACCGTCTTCCAGTTCAACATTTAAATACTTATTATCTATTCTAATTGTTTTGCCTTTAATCATATTTATCCTCCTGTAATTTCGCGCCATTTTTGAACTAAGAATTCTTGATTCATCTTGATAATATCAACGGCTTTCATTAATTCATTTTTCTTTAAATATGAGCGTACAACTTTAAGGGTCTCTATTTCGACCTTGGCATAATTATCATCCCCTTTAAAGACATGAATATGTTTAGGTTCATGGTCGTTTGTTGGGATAACTATTTTAAATCCATATTTTTGGGATAAATTTTTTAATACAGGCATAAAATCTACTTACTAAATTTGTTGTTTTTGCCAAATATTTAGAAACGTATCTTACATATTGACATTTTATTCTTTAATTGTCAAATTTTAAGATAATGTGAAATAGTGGATGCTGAAATTATAGAAGAGTATCCTGAAGATAAGTATTCGCCAAGTTCCCTTGTTTATGGTATTGCCAGTGAAGGAAGAATATTGCATATTCAGTCAAATTTCAAGGCGTTATAGTCACGGCTTATGAACCTGATATAAACAAATGGCATGAAGATTTGAAAACAAGGAGGAAATAATTATGGAATGTCCTGTATGTCATAACATGATGGCGGATAAATTAATAAAACATTTTCAAGAGTGGGAAGGCCGCAATGTGATTTTTGAAAATGTTCCGGCTGAGGTGTGTTCTGTTTGTGGTGAAACTTTGTTAACAGGCGAGGTAGTAGATAAAATAAATGAGACGCTTTGGTCAATGCCGAAATCTTTAAGAAAAGAGACTGTGGATATTTATAAATTATCATGCATTACTTAGTTGCGACGTAAACAAAAACTCTAAGTTATATTGAGGCCTATGATTGAGTTGAACCGGAAGCGCGGCCTAAGCCGCGTTGAGGATTTGACGATTGAAGAATAGGCAAAGATAATGTGACTTATTTGACTAAAAATGTAAAGTGGTTTGGCCTGAGTCCTAAATAAGATTAACCAGATAATCCTTTGCAACCGAGCCTAAAACATACCCCGGCAATGTGCTTTTAGTAATAAAATGGTATATAGCATTCTCGCCTTTTACCCCCATTCGCGGAATCCTTGGCATAAGTAACCACCCTCCTATTTTATATAAATTAGCCTTTTTTTACGTACTACGCCTTTAATTTAAAATCCAAAATCCAAAATATCATCTTGCTATCCGTGGAATCCTTGGCATCCCTAACCTTCCATTTAATTGTAATTTAAGAAAAAAATACAAATTCATAAAGTTACAAAATTTCCAGTTAAAAGTCTAGCATATTAAGTCTGTCTCATGATTGTCTTTTGTCAATAATCATGATTAACTTCAAGCGAAGCCTTAATGGACTTGCCATACGTTATTTAGTCATCTTTTGTCAACAAGAAAGATTTGCCCCCAAGCGACAGCATGAATAATGTAAGAGGAATTAAAGCTTTTCAAACATAAGACAGGGCTTTTTATCTGATAGATGGCATATAATAATATTTTTATTTTTTTCATCTGGTTCACAGCAATGATGCTCAGTAAATATCAGGTTTGATGCGGGATCTCCTTTCGTATGTATGACAATATGGTTTGCAACTTATTATTTTAATTCATACAACAACTTCTATTGTTCAGTTAATATATCCTAATGATAAATTAACTACGAATACGCCATAATTCCTTAACTTCTTGATATTACAGGCGTTGCAGCCTGCTGAATTAAATAAATATGGCAAATTTATCTAAAAAGTTAGAGGTGCAAAATCTCTATGAAAATCGGTGATCAACGAATAATCTTTGAGATTTTACATTCTCGGACAACCTGTTAATATGTGACCCTGAGCTTGTCCAAAAATATTAAACAGCTAAACTTATCTATTAACGCTGTTCTGAATTTATTTTTGCTTTTACAAGTAAAGCATCAATTTCAGCACAGTTAGATTGTTCATTTAAAAATTTGTAATATTGGGTAGAGTCATACTCTTTTGACCAATTTAAGAGTGATTCAACTCTTTTTACCAAATGTGGATGGACAGTAAAGTGCTCATATAACCAAGCAAAAAAAGATCCGAATAATCTATCTCTTTGCTCTAAAGTACCTAAAAGAGTTACTTTATCACTAATATCATTGCCAAGCATAACTTTGTTCATTGCATTTATTGCTGCTTTTAAATTTGAACACATTGCCAATCCGATTCTATCTCCTGAATATTGCGTGGCGCGTTCCCAAGGGTAAAAGAAAAAGTTAAGAAATTGAAGTTTTTCAAAACTACTGATTAAAATATTTAATAACCAAAAACGTAAATGTTTTGCTTTTAGATGGCCAATAGCTCTCGATAAAACCCATATGAGTTCATCTTTATTCTTATCGTTTAACATTCCTACTAATAGTTCATGTGGTAATAAAATTATTCTGGTTCTAAATAATCTTACAAGGATAGCATTAACCATGCCATCTTGGTAAACATATACGTCAACTTTTTTTGAATAAGAAAGATCCGATTGAATCTTTTTTAACATATGATAAATTTCTGGAAAGTTATTGATTGAGACTTCCGCACAATTTCCTAATAGTTGTGCTTTAAATAATCTAGACATCGCCCAGCTTAAAAAAATAACATATGGTATTGTCAAAAAGAGAAGGCCATATGTGAAAATAATTGAAAAAAACATAATTCCTAAAATAGCCGGAATAACAATGCCAATTGCAAGATAAAAGCGACTTGTTTCATTAGGATGTATACAATTAGTAATATCAATATGTTTATTTACTATTTTTTTATTTTCATCTAGGTGTTCTGTTTCAGTTTCAGTTTCAGTTTCAGTTTCAGTTTCAGTTTCAGTTTTATCATTCATTTTAACTCCTTAATCGAAAAATATTATTAAGTTCTATAAAAATAAATACTATGTTTTTTTATGATAAATTATCATTATTGACCGTCAACTTATCCAAAAAGAACAACTCAGACATCATTTTGTTCATTACCTCTGGGTGTGTACAAAAAAACCTTCTGTATTTCTTTTGACGGTTCACGCGCATCATTCACCACCAAAACATTAGCTCCCATATAAGCAATTACTATAGAGAGAGGCAATAAATGTTCCGATTGGCAAAGCCTATGGTCACATCTTAACAGGTTGTCCGAGAATACAAAATCGGGAATTTGTTTTGTTGATATTAAAGAGCTTATGACTTGAAAATTAGCCAAAAAACCTATTCTCGGACGGGCTGTTGAAAACAGAATATGCGTTTTGCGTTTTTCAAATCTAAAATGTTTCTGAGTCTTGATTTATTAGCCACAAAGTTAAGTTGGCTTTTTATATTTTACACCTTTCGCATTAGGCGCTTATTTAATGCCTGAAAATATAGTAAAAATACTATCATTATGCTTTACGTATGTCAATATAGAAGTGAACGTAAACTGATACGATACTTAAACTTTATATATTGAATAAATTAAACGGTATGTGGTGAAATTAGGTAAATAATATTAAAAATTGGTATAAATCTTGTGGTTATAATGCGTTGGAATAGATAGGGAACCGTTATTGTAAGCTTATTTACTATGTTTTATTACATGGTTGTTGTTTTTGACGCGGGAATGTTTTTTTTAAAACAAAAGCGAAAGTTGCCACGAAGACACAAAGGCACTAAGGAAAAGCGGGTCTATAGGTGTTTTTGTGGGTAAAATATGAACTTTTTTAGAGGATGGCTCACCAAAAGGAATATCATTTATTCCCTTCAAATCCGTCAACCCCTATAACGGGCGAGGGTTGGCGGCTCCGAAGGGAATAAATGATAAGCTTTCCTCATTATCATATAACATTATCTATCCGCTAATATTTATAGTAGAAATTAATTGATCTACAAATTGCCGTAACTACCCTAAAATACAAGAGTTATGAGTGTTTGCCTGTGAAATTTACCCACAGAAACACCTATAGAGGCGGAAAAGCGAAAGCGAGGCGCTGGTAATTAGTAATTGGTAACAGGGAGAAAAGCGAAAGTAAAAGCGCACTTCGTAATTACTCAGCATAAACTTCGAGCAGGGCGTAGGGCGCGAAGAGCAAAGAGCAAAAAGAACAGAGCGTAGCGAGCAAAAAATGAAAGTGGCCACGAAGATACAAAGACACTAAGGAAAAGCGCAAGGCGCACTTCGTAATTACTCAGCATAAACTCATAGCCTTTTCTGGGATTTGGGGTTACAAAGTTGTGGCTTTGTAACCAGGGAGAACATTTTATTTAACAATACCGCTCTCGCGCAATGCCTCATTTACACGTAAAACCCGAAACGGAAACCCTTTGATTTCTTCAAAAAAATCACGGTTTTCAGAAACAAGGGTTTTGATGCTCATCATTTCCAGATGCGCGGCAATGGATGCGTCGCCTAATTTACAGCCAAGGTCGCGGTATTTGTTGATCAAGTCAAACTCCGCTTTTACCCATAAAAGTTCAATACGATTAGGATATAAATGAATTATGCGGAAAAAACGATTCAATTCATCTGGACTAAGATTGGCTTGTAACTCCAGGAATATCTGATAAGGCGTTTTTACGTATAGCTTATTTAAGCGCTGCAACAACTGATAACAATCCGGTTGGTCCGCTTGATTTCGTAATCCGAAAATCCAGATATTAGTATCAAGGACAATCCACTCATTGTCGATACTCATTTGTCGCAATCTCCTCCCTTGTCTGCTTAAGGGCCGCCATCACTTCTTCGCTATTTTGTTCTATTGCGCCCTCTTTAGATAAGCGCGTTCGGTACGCATGAGAGAGCTCTTGCAACTCTTGTTGAAATTGCAACTCCCGACTTTTATCTGAAAGGAGATCGTCCGGTGTGCGCGCTTTGATCTTCAGGAAAAGGACAAAGTCCAGAACTTCCGGTAAAAGAGCCGGCGGTAGGGTGTTGATTTCCTGTGTAAGCGCCTCTTGATATGTCATGGCTAAATCTCCAGAGAAGATATAATGTTCAAAATTAATACAAAACTCTTAGTATAAATTGTACATGGTTTTATCATTTTTATCTAGCGTTGAATTTGGTTTTAGGGCGGTTAATCAGGAGATTGGCGCTTATGCGATTATTTCAAAAGAGAAGCTCCAGGGCAGCCCTTGAAAACTGAATATGCGCTTTGCATCTTTCTGCGCTAAGATGTTTCTGTGTCTTGATTTATCAGCCACAAAGTTAAGTTACCTTATTAACAAGGCTTTTACTTACTCCTAAAGTTACAAAGCTGGGGCTTTGTAATCAGGGTGGACGTTTCATTAAATAGCAAAGCAAAAACGTTTAGAAGCAGTCTACAAGACTGCTCCGGCTTTTAATTTATCCGGGTTAGGGGTGGATATTATTTGGCAAGAAACCTTTCGTTTATTTCAGAATGAATCGGTTGTGATATTTTCAGGTTTTTAAATGCGGGATGTTTTGGGTTAATCAGGTAGTTGTGCTCAATATTTACTAAGGAACTGGGGATTTTTAAAACAAGGGAGGTTTCATCGTTTAACCATTTATCTCCAATTAATTGTGTTTCTATGCCGCAAGGGAATTTGTCCCAGTTAGTTGGAAGTTTTTTACGCGGAAATTCATATACCTCTTTTACGTTAAATTCAAATATTATAAAGACGAAGTTTTGTTTAAATCGCGATATTTTTGCGGCGGAAAGTATCTCCAGATTGGCTAGTGACAGGCTTTCGGCTGAATATATTACAGAGCTGCCGGCTGTGTTCCAGCGACCGCCATATAATTTGGCGCCTTCCCCTAACTTGTTAGTGTGCGCGAATTCTTTCTTAACAATTCGATAACTCTTTAACTTCACGCAAGGACTCCATGCTCAATCCTGCCAAGCAGGTTAAATGCTTCATTTCCGCCTGGTTCCGTATCGCACAACGAGATTGGCGATACGTCGCCCAAATGGATATTTTTTTCCTTTAGCCATTTTATTGAATCATCTCTATCTTCAAACACATCCAGGGCTTTATTAAAAACCTTTTCAAGTCTTAATATTTTTTCTGTTTCAACTGGGTTAAGTTTTCCCTCTTTTTTTCTTCTATCAAGAGTTTTTGCGCTAATTCTTAGATGCGTACATACCTCTTTTAAGGTTGTATCCATTTCGTCCCTGATTTGTTCAAACACATCGTATGAGATGCCGTTTCTAACATGGCGCGCTCTATTTGTTAAATCCCATTTTCTAATGACTTTTAACGCGCTGTTTTTCTTTGTCCTTCTTTTAGCTACATTGCCGGAAGTTTCCATCTTATTGTATTCCTTGTTAAAAGTGACGAAGGATTAACATGTCTGCCAAATGGCATGATAAATAATGTCATATGGCTATTGTAATAGTTATAGCCGGCAACGGCAACTAAAATGTTTTAGGCGCGGGAATGTTTTTTTGTTTTAAGGCGAGGATAGCGCTACAAAGACACGAAGACACAAAGAAAATAAGGAAAAGCGAAAGCGAGGCGTTAATAATTAGTCATTAGGGATTGGTAATTGGGAGAAAAGCGAAAGTAAAAGCGCGTTGCGCAGGGCGAAAAGCGCCGAGAGCAAAAGCGCGCTTCGTAATTACTCCGAGCTTAGAGTAAAAGAATGAAACGTGAAGCAGGGGCTTCTGGAATTGCCGGTTACAAAACATGGCCTTTGTCACCAGAATGGAAATACTTATAGTTGTTTTAACAATAAATCATATTCGCCATGTGAACCAATAAAAAACCATACGATTTTATTTCCTGTTTTTTGACCAACAGCCCGATATCCTTTGCAAATTCTGGCTGAGTATATAGGTAACACAGGATGCACACACTTAAAACGTAAACTTGAATGCCATGGATTTATCTTAAATTGTCTATATGCATTTTTTCCATGATATTGGATTTCACCTGGTAATAGAGAAAATGCCTTTCGAAATCTTTTTGTAGTTTTTGATCTCATAGCGAATCAGGGTCTAATTCTTGAGTTTTGCCTTTTCTCTCTTCCTCCATAGCTTCTGATGCAAGTTTTGCAAGCGCATCCTTTGAAGCGGCAAATTGCTCTTCCCACCTGGCTTCATCTTCAAGTTCTTCCAATATTATAGAAGCTATGGCATCCTGTTCATTCTCTGGAAGGTTTTTTGCTTTTTTTACTGCTTGTTCTAGAAGTTTAGTCATATTATTTACCTCATTAATTCATCTATAATAATCTGATTAATATAAATTTTTACTAATTCATGCCCGTTTCAACTTCATTAGGGAAGTCTCTAATTGTTAACACGTTCACAACCCTCCCTCTTTTTGATCTAATAAATGAGTAACGGTTAGTTAAACATAGCATCATGGCCTTCTTTTTTCAACTATAATTCTACCACACAAAAATTAGTAAATTGTGTCATATGTAGTTTTATTTATACGCAATCACTAAAACAGATACATACTTTTGAAATTGTTTGAAAAAGCTTAGTTTTATAATGCGGTGGTATCGTAATTATGTTGCAAATCGGGGTTTTGGAACGAGTTTTGCCTTGTGGATGTAACGCAACGCACTTCGTAATTACTCAGCATAAACTCAGATCCATTTCTGGAATTTGGGGTTACAAAGCAGGGGCTTTGTAACCAGGGCTTGATTTATGTTACCTTTTTTAGTTCATAAGGTTTTATTAATATTTCCGCGGGAATTCCGAGTTCTCTATTTAGGTTGCGAATCATTCCAATAGACAAGCTACGCTTTCTATTTAGGACTTCTGAAACACGGGCGCTGTTTCCTATACAAGGCTCTAAATCCTTGCGTGATAAACCACGGCTTTCAATGTAATAGAGTATTGCTTCAATAGGGTCCGGCTTTGGAATTTTGTAATGCTTTTCTTCATATGCTTCAACAAGGGTTGTTAGAATATTCAGATAATCACCTCACCTTCTTGTGTATTAGGTTTGGCGTCAAATATAGCCTCTATTTTTTTTAGAGCGGCTAAATAATCTTTTTTTGTTTTAATAGGTTTAATTTCCATTCTTTTCCCCCTTTTTAGATTGTTCCGAAACGTTTAAATACCATAGAGCTATCAGTATATTATATTCGAATCTCCATTACACCCTCTTTGCCCGCTACGAGGATAATTCCCACTAAAGCAGGCAAGATGCTTAGTATTCATTTACCAAAGAGGGAAATCTAAGGAATAAATTCTCAGAATTAAAATGTAAAAATCTATGGGCTTCAACTGAAAACAAGTTACTATTATAGTGATTTATTACTGAATGAAATATATATATTTAGAAAATATATTTGACAGACCAGTCTGTTCGTGTTATAGTTTTCAACATGAAGGCAATAAAAAAGGATTCACCAAAAGAACGCATCATTGAAGTGGCACATGATTTATTCTACACGCAGGGGTATTTGGCTACAGGCATTAATCAGGTCATAAAAGAGGCTAAGGTTTCAAAAGCTAGTTTTTATGATCATTTTCCCTCAAAAGAGGCGCTGTGTGTTGCATACCTTCAGGAGAGGCATAATCGGTGGAATCAATGGTTTAAGGATTATATTAATTCGTATAAGGAACCATATCCCCGATTTATAGCTCCATTCGGCTTTTTAAAGAAATGGATGGACGATTCCAGTTACAGGGGATGCGCGTTTCTGAATATTGCTTCTGAAATACCTGATATTAACAGTAATATTCGAAAAGAAGTCAAATATCATAAAGAAGGGTTAAGAACAATACTAAAGGAAGGCGCTAAAGATCTTAAGAAATCAGGCCCTGAATATGCTCATCTTGACGGGGATTGTATTGGCGATATCTATTATGTTATTCTTGAAGGGGCTATTACGGCAGCTCAGAATTTTGGAGAACCGTGGCCTATTGATCAAGCTCGAAACGCTATTGAACAATTGATTAGCGCAGCCCATTAAGGTTGAAATTTTTTTTATTTTAATATAAACAGACTGGTCTGTTCAGTTATATGGAAGGAGGTGATTACACCCAAAAGCATGAGGTTTTCAAAATTTGTGCGGGCTGGAGCAATCTTGCAGATTGCTTCAAATGTTTCCTGAAACCATTGGCATTTATTGATAATCATGCGGTTTACAGGCCTCTAAAGGCTTTGGTTTAAACGTGTGGAGGCAGTCTGCAAGACTGCGCCGGCATAGATATGTCTTTTTGAGGTAACTATTCAGCGTGATTGCACAAAACTATACACACCCCTAAATCCCCTCTTATTAGAGGGGACTTTGTGGAAATAAATCCTATTTAATATCCCCTCTAAAAAGAGGGGTGGCCGTCTGGCGGACGGGGTGTGTAATTTACGCTGAATAGATACTTTTTACGCAAATTAAAATTTAATTTTGTAACAAACCTTTACTAAAGGAGGATAGCATGACTATAAAACCAACTGACATAAAACCGCCGTTTACTTATGAAACGGCAAAAGCAAAGGTAAAAGCGGCTGAAAATGCATGGAACTCTCGCGATCCGAAAAGGGTCGCTCTTGCGTACACTGAGGATTCACAGTGGAGGAATCGGGAAGAATTTTTTCAGGGCCGGGAATACATTGAGGAATTTCTTACGCGCAAGTGGCGCAAGGAGAAACATTACAAATTAATGAAGGAACTTTGGGCTTACACTGATAATCGTATTTCCGTTCGTTTTGAGTATGAGTGGTATAACGAATACAAAAAACAGTGGTATCGCACTCACGGAAATGAACATTGGGAATTCAATGAAGATGGTTTAATGCGCCGGCGTGATATGAGCGCCAATGACGTGCCGATTGCCGCGCAAGAGTTGCGTTATGTTCAACCGTCGGAACTAACTGATTTTGATAGCCTGTGTTAATAATAATTGTTCGGTTTCTCAATACAGGTGTGTGTGAAACCTTAATCAAGGGAAGGAGGTGGGGGGGATTCTTCCTCTCCTTCCCGAACCGGGAGAGCAGTGGGATCATATGATATGAAACTCCGTTTCATGCGCAATTGTGTTCCAAAATCGGAGTTTTAGAACGAATATTGATTGGTGGTATTGTGATTGTGTTGCAACGCACTTCGTAATTACTCAGCATAAACTCAGATCCATTTCTGGAATTGCCGGTTACAAAGCAGGGGGCTTTGTAACCAGAAGGTAATTAGTGGATGTTTGCGGAAATTAGTGGTTAATACGCTTTTGTTTGTTGATTTTGTTTTTGATCCGCTCTTATCTGTGAAAATCCGTCTAATCAGTGTCATCCGCGTTCTATGCATTTGCCTTGTTTTTTCACCGCTCTTGTCATGATTAAGGCCTGTTTTTTAATTTAAACATCTCTCTAACATCATCCGGAGTCGCGATTTCAAGGCCGGATTGTTTGGCTATGTTGGCTGCGCGTTCGACAAGTTGGGCGTTGCTTTGGGAAAGGACGCCTTTTGAGTAGTAAATGTTATCTTCAAGGCCGGCGCGGACAAAGCCGTTGGCTGATACTGCGTCGTGGATTGACTGGTATGACGCCTTGCCGCCTACGCCGATTACGGTCCAAAAACTATCCGGGGGCAGGCGTTTTACGAAAATGTTCAGGGTTTCGTCGTCGTAACGGACTCCGCCCGGGACGTTGAGGACCAGGCCGTAGTGGAAGGGGCGCTCAATAAGGCCCTCTTTAATCAGCATTAGCGATGTGTCGATATGGGATAGGTCGAAACATTCAAGGGTTGGTTGTATGTTGCGCTCTTTCATTGTTTGGGCGATGCGTCTAATCATTGGGAGTGTGTTGAGGAAGTAGTCGTCGCCGAAATTGATTGTGCCGCAATCAAGGGACGCCATTTCAGGATTGAGTTGCAGAGGTTGCATGCGCTCTTCAATGCTCATGCCAACCGCGCCGCCGGTGGTTGTCTCTATAACAATATCGCATCTGTTTTGTGTCAGCTCAATTGCCTTCTTAAATATTTCCAGATCCTGTGTGGGCGTGCCGTCGTTGTTTCGCACATGCATGTGGAGTATTGCCGCGCCTGCCTTGCGCGCATCAAGCGCGGATTGCGCTATCTCTCCAGGCGTTATCGGCAGGTTTGGGTTGTCGTCCCGCGTTGTTTCCGCGCCGGTTACGGCGCATGTTAGCGCAATTTTACGCATTGGTTTCCTGAAAATTAAAATATGACAAAATATAGAATCAAAAGCAATTTATGCCACAAAGGCACAAAGTCACGAATAGAAGCACAAAAACAAACCACAGATTTCACAGATTAAAAAGCAATAAATGCTGGAAGAGCAATAGCAAAAGCGTGCCCACGAAAAGACACAAAAGGGCACGAAATTAAAAGCAAAA
>JAIQZQ010000066.1 GCA_021777105.1 Candidatus Anammoxibacter sp. | reverse complement strand
ATTTCACAGATTAAAAAGCAAAAAGTAAAAAGCAAATCAACCACAAATCCTCACAAATATTCACAAATATAAAAAGCAAGTAGGTTGGGTAGAGCTTCGCGAAACCCAACATCAAATTAAAAACCAAAAGCGATAGAACGCTGATGACATGGATGACGCGGATTTTCACGGATTAAAAAGCAAAAAGCAAATAAACCACAGATTTCATAGATTGCACAGATTGTAGGATGGGCAAAGGCGATAGCCGTGCCCATCAATAAAGAGTGCGTAGGTTGGGTAGAGCAGAGCGAAACCCAACATCTAATAAAAAAACAATAGCAAATGAGTATAACTCATCTCTCATCTCAGGTATTGAGATTTAAATTGTATTGTTTTTAACATTAACACGGTTAATGTACTCCATATTTAGCCCTTAGGTCAGTTTGGTTCAAGCTGAAGACTTGAACCAACAATGTAGTGTCACAGGCATCCTTGCCTGTGATCAATTGAAACACAGGCAAGGATGCCTGTGACACTATTATAAAAAAATATACTTTGGCTATAATGCGCCGAGTATTGTAAAATGTACGGTTTTTCCGACTATCTGTTTCTGAGTTCAAGCGCAACGCGCTGTTGCGCCGGCGGCGGTTGTGGTAGTAGTGGAATTCAAAAATTGAAAATTTTTACCAAAACTTTAGTTCACTTTTAACTTTAGCTCACTTTAGTCACTTATCCGGTTTATTCCGTATTCTCAGGGTTTTTGGTGGTCTTTGCATTTTTCGCCTTTAATTTCATGTAATTATGAGTACTCATACTAATTTATCTAACGTAAATGTTGACAATATCCGTCGCGCGTGTCTAAAAGACATTCCGGGGTTAACGGCGCTTGAGAATGAGTGTTGGCCCGAGCCGTTAAGGGCTCCGCAGGACGAGATCAGGCGTCGAATTGAGCAATATGGGGCCGGGCAGGTTGTTTGTGAGATTGACAATGTGGTTGTGGGCGTCATATATTCTCAGCGAATAAGCGGGATAGATTGCTTAACCGGGGTGAGTTGTGACAACGTTTCAACTCTTCATACAGGCAACGGCGCTATTGCTCAACTGCTGGCCGTAAACGTGTTGCCGTCGGTTGGTCATTTCGGCGTGGGCGATCAATTGTTGAATTTTATGCTTGACTATTATCTTGAAGATGAGGGATTGGAGCGTGTAGTTGCCGTGACGCTTTGCGGGGATTTTGATAAAGGCTCCGGCGTTTCAATGGAGGATTATGTTTGCAAACGCGATGAATGGGGGCAATTAATTGACGGGATATTGCGCTTTCATGAGCGCCATGGCGCAAAGATAATAAAGTTGGTCCCCGGGTTTCGGCCAATGGATGTTGGGAATCTTGGAAACGGTGTTTTGGTTGAATATGATAAAGCCGGGCGCGACGCGCTAATTTCAACAAGAAAAGATGCTGTTTTGGAGGTTAATGATAGGGCAGCCTTGTCATCCGCTATAGAGAAGTTTGTGTGCTCGGTAAAAGGCGCCTGCCCGGTTGGCGCTTATTCGGCAAAAACGGCTTTGCTTGACATGGGGCTTAGTTCGCTTGATCTTTTTGGTCTTAGAATGGTTATTTGCAGGCTGACAGGCGCGGATATTGATCCGGCATTTTTTTTCAGATATTCAACCCCTGATTCCATTGTCGCATATTTTTTCCCTAGGGAATCAGGGAAAGATAAAGATTCACATGCCGGCGCCGGTAACCAACCCGCGCCGGAACCCGCTACATCCTTAAAACAGATATCCGTTAAAAATGTTCAGGATAATTTGGCGCATGGGGAGCGTTCCGTAGCTATTATCGGCATGGCGTGCCGATTTCCAGACGGGGCTGATTCACTTGACGAATACTGGCGTCTTTTACGCAACGGGGAAGACGCGATTACCGAAATACCTGAACATCGAAAGGCGCTTGGCCTGAATTTTGACTCTAATGTGAAATCAGGGAAGATGGCCTTGCCCGGATATGGCGGCTTCCTGGATAATGTCGATACTTTTGACGCGCGGTTTTTCAACATTACGTCAAGGGAAGCGTCAAATATTGATCCTCAACAAAGGCTTTTGTTGGAATTAACCTGGGAGGCTTTGGAAAACGCGGGCATAAATCCTGAATCTTTGGCCGGCTCTCAGACCGGGGTTTACGTGGGAGTGTTTTCAAATGATTACGAGCTTTTGCAGTTAAAATACAGGGGCGAAGAGGGGTTGGATTCATTTTTTGCCACAGGGACTTCTCCCGCCCTTATTGCCGGGCGAGTTTCGTATGTCTTCGGCTTTAACGGGCCTGCCGTCTCTGTAAACACCGCATGTTCATCATCACTTGCCGCTGTGCATATGGCGCGTCAAAGTTTGCTGAACAATGAGTGCGGCATTGCCATTGCTTCAGGCGTTAATCTCCTGTTGTCGCCTGAATTGAATGTGGCTTTTGCCGAGTCAGGAATGCTTTCGCCTGACGGCAGATGCAAAACGTTTGACGCCGGCGCGGACGGTTATGTGCGTAGCGAAGGGGGCGGTGCGCTGGTTTTAAAGCCGCTTTTAAAAGCGATTGAGGACAATGACAACATTTTTGCAATACTGCGCGGCAGCGCGCTTAATCATGACGGGGCAAGCAACGGGCTTACCGCTCCAAACGGGATTGCGCAGGAGGCGGTTATTAACAAGGCGTTGTTGGACGGCGGAATAACTCCGGGTGATGTTTCATATATAGAGGCGCACGGCACAGGAACTGAGTTGGGCGATCCGGTGGAGTTTAAGGCTGTTGAAAATGTGTTTGCCCCGGGCAGGGCGGATGATAACCCTCTATTTGTTGGGTCGGTAAAGACTAATATCGGCCATGCCGAGGCTGCGGCCGGAATTGCCGGGGTTATTAAAACCGCGCTTTCAATGCGCAACAATTATATACCGCCGCATCTGCATCTCAAGAATTTAAACCCGCTTATGCTGAATAAAAAACAATCTATTAATATCCCAACTAAAGGCCTGGAGTGGCCTGGGAACAGGGCGAACAAAAAGCGAATGGCCGGTGTTAGTTCTTTTGGGTTTAGCGGAACCAACGCGCATCTGATATTGGAAGAGGCCGGCAATGATTATAAAAATCGCATGCAACAAGAGGCGCCTGATAAAGGGAGTCATCTTCTTGTATTGTCGGCAAAGGACGAAAATGCGTTAAAGGAACTTGCGCAAAGATATGCGGAACATTTGATGTTGGGCCTTGATGAGTCGTTGGCGGATATATGTTATACGGCTAACTCCGGACGGGCGCATTTCGGCAACCGTCTTGCGATTGCCGCGGAATCGACGGCTGAGGCGGCTGAGAATTTAAACTCTTTTATTGTCGGCAGGAGCTGCAAGGGATTGACCGTATCCAATGACGGCGCGCGCAAGGGCGGCAATGTGGCGTTTCTATTTACAGGTCAGGGATCGCAATACATTAATATGGGACGCGAGCTTTACGAAACCCAAACTGTGTTTCGCGACATTATTAATGAGTGCGGAGAGACGCTTAATGAGTTGATGGATACGCCGCTTCTTGATCTCCTTTATCCGTGTTCAGACGAAACTTTGTTGCTGAATCAAACTCAGTATACACAACCCGCATTGTTTGCATTAGAATATGCCCTTGCCGGACTATGGGCGTCATGGGGAGTGAGGCCTCAAATTGTGACCGGTCATAGCGTTGGCGAATATGTCGCCGCATGCGTTGCCGGTGTGTTTTCTCTTAAAGATGGTTTAAAGCTTATTGCCCATCGGGCGAGTTTAATGGGGGCGTTGCCTGAAAATGGCGCGATGTGGGCTGTGTTTGCGGATGAGTCAACCGTTGTCCCGGCTATTGCTCAATATGCTGAAATGGTCGCAATTGCGGCGGTTAACGGCCCAAAGCTCGTTGTTGTTTCCGGCGACGCTGATTGTCTGAAAAAAATTATAGACGATCTGGATTCAAACGGCGTTTCCGCGACACGGTTAAATGTGTCCCACGCTTTTCACTCTCCGCTTATGGAACCGATGTTAAACGAGTTTAAGCGTATCGCCGGGGAGGTATCGTATTCAACTCCGTCAATACCTGTTATTTCAAATGTAAGCGGGGAGGTTGCCGGGCCTGAGATTCTGAATCCTGATTATTGGGCAAGGCACGTAGTGTCGCCCGTGCAGTTTGCATCGGGGATGGATACGTTGTTCCGGTCCGGGTATGAGATGTTTCTTGAGATTGGGCCTAAACCTGTGTTGTCCGGTATGGGCCGCAGGTTGAAAAACGCGAAACGCTCGCTATGGCTGCATAGTTTGAATGAGGGGGCGTCGGATTGGGGCCGGATGATTTTAAATTTAGGCGGGCTGTACGTTAACGGCGTTGATATAGATTGGCAAAACTTTTATTGCCGCCGGCGGCGAAACCGCGTTGAGCTGCCGACTTATCCGTTTCAACGTCAACGACACTGGCTTGACGTGAACCCGTCTCTTAATAGATATAAAGGGGCAACAAGTAAGGGCAATGTTGCCGATGCCGTGCGCGTTTTGGAACGAAGCGGGAGTTTTACGGATGATGAGTTGGAATTGGCGCCCAGGCTGCTAAAAGCTCTGGCCGGGCAAAGCTCCGGCAATGTTGAGTTGGGCGCGGTTGAAGATGATATTTTCAATGTGGAGTGGAAGGTTGTTGAGCTTCTTAAGCGGTTTGAGTCGGCTGATTATATGCCGGCTCCGGCGCAAATTAACAATGAGATGGGGACGGACGACTCTAAATACCGCAATAAAAATATTGATCTGTTAAACCGCCTTGAAAACCTTAGCGTCGCATACGTTCTTCAGGCTTTTGAAAAATTGGGATGGGCGCTTAACGCCGGCGTATCTTTTTCACTAGATGAAGCGGCAAACCGGTTAGGGGTTGTTGACAGGCATAAGAGATTGTTGCGCCACCTTTTGATGATGTTGACGGAAGAGAATATATTGGAGCAAAACAGCTCGGGCTGGGTTGCGCTAAAAAACAGTAGTGAAGACAACCCTGATAAACAGCATGAACAATTGCTTAGTCAATACCCTGATGCTGAAGCCGAGTTGACCATACTTGGCCGTTGCGGCTCGAATTTAAATGGTGTTATAAGGGGCGAGACCGATCCGATGCAGTTGATATTTCCCAGCGCGGACGTTGCCGCGGCTGCCAGGCTTTACCAGGACTCGCCGACCTTCGGCGGGATGAACGCGGCGTTGCAACAGACTATATCAACCATATTGCGCTATTTGCCGGTGGATCGAAAGATAAGGATTTTGGAGATAGGGGCGGGGACCGGGGGCTCGACATCCCATATTCTTCCGCATCTGCCGCCTGCCCGCGCTGAATATGTGTTTACCGATATTTCCAACTTGTTTATCTTAAAAGCGCGCGAGCGGTTTGCGGACTATCCTTTTGTGAAATACGGGTTGCTGGATATTGAAGACAGTGATAAAGTTCGGGCATTTGACACGCAACAGTTTGATATTGTTATTGCTTCCAACGCGCTCCACGCCACATGCGATATGCGCCAAACCCTGGACAACGCGCGGCTGTTGCTTGCGCCGGGCGGGGCATTGGCGCTTATTGAAGGGACTGGGCGGCGCCGTTGGATTGATCTTATTTTTGGATTGCTTGATGGTTGGTGGCGTTTTTCAGATTATGGATTACGGCCCGCCCATCCGCTGCTTTCTGTTGAGCAGTGGCAAAAACTGTTGTTGGAAACCGGGTACGATAGCGCATCCGCAATGTTTTCAGCCGGCTCTGATGAGGGCGAGCTTTTTCCGCAGAGTGTAATTGTTGCGCGCAATCAAATGAATGAACCGGGCCTGGAAATGAGCAAAGGAATGGCCGGCGAAAAATGGATAATTATTGCCGGCAAAGCCGGATTGGGCGCTAAGCAGGCTGCTATGTTAAGGGAACGGGGAGCCGGCTGTGTTGTCGCTTCTTATGGCGCATCCTATGAACGGTTGGGCTCTGATGAATTTACTATTGATCCTGCAAAGGCGGATGATTTTAAACGTTTAATGGGTGAGTCCGGAGTTGAGTTCGGTCTAAACGGCATTATACATCTGTGCGGGCATGAGCTTGCGGACCCGGAAAATGTTGATGAGGCAACTATTGAAGAGGAATCCGTGTTATGGTGCAGGTCGGTTCTTTACACCGTGCAGGCCCTTGACTCTTTTCATATTGAGAGCGTTAACTTTTGGTTGATCACACAGGGGGCTCAACGGGATATAAATTTAATTTCAGGCGCCGCCCAATCCACGATTTGGGGTTTAGGCAGAGTGATCATGAGGGAACATCCGAAGTTTCAATGCAGATTAGCGGATATTGATCCGTTTGATGCGGCGCAGGGATTGCAAATGTTGAGGGATGAGATTCAATTCTGTACACCGCCTGACGCAGAGCCGTTTTTGTCTTTTTACGACGGCGCTCGGCGCGCGGCGCGTTTTGCGCGCGCGTTGAACCCGGCAAATACGGACGGCCAATTTGTGGTAAATCCGGAAGGCTCATATTTAATAACCGGAGGCCTTGGGGGCGTTGGCCTTAATATTGCGTCATGGCTTGTCAAATCCGGCGCTAAACATCTGGTTTTGATTGGGAGGACTGTGTCTATTGAAACCGCGACTGATAAAATAATGGGCCTTAAAGAGAAAGGCTGCGAAGTTACGGCGCTGTTGGCTGATGTTTCCAATAAAGATGAACTTGCCGGCGTTTTCAATAAAATTAAAGCGTCTATGCCGCCCCTTAAGGGTATTTTTCACTGCGCCGGGATTTTTGACGACAAGCTTCTTTCGAATCAGGATTGGGGTATTTTTGAAAAAGTGTTTGCCGCAAAAGTTAGAGGCGCCTGGAATCTGCACCTTTTATCCCATGGGGAAAATCTTGAGATTTTTGCGCTTTTCTCCTCTATCTTTTCCGTGCTGGCCGAACCGGGGCTTGGCAACTATGCGGCTGCAAACTCTTTTATGGACGCGCTTGCCCGTTACCGAAATGCTTTAGGCCTTGCCGGCTTAAGCGTTAATTGGGGGCCATGGGCCGGCGTCGGCATGGCAAAAGCCGTGGGCGAAAAACGCGAGGAACAGTGGGCCGCGCGCGGCATAGGAACACTAACCACGGAACGGGCTTTGCAATGTCTTGAAGTTTTAATCAAGCGCGGGGTTGCCAATGCGGTAGCCGCTTCATTGAACGTTCAAAAATTAGTTCATGGTTTTTCAAATGATTTACAACAATCGTTTTTCAGCGATCTGGCTACGGGTGAAGACGGCCCTGTAATTGAGGTTAGCGGAGTTCTGCAGCGGCTGGAAATTGCGCCTGTTGAGAAACGGCGGGATATTTTGAGCGAATATGTTAGCTCATTAACTGCCGGCTCCCTTGGGTTTAATTTAAACGATTCTCTGGATGTTGAAAAAGGTTTTTTTCAATTGGGCATGGATTCTCTCACGTCAATGGAGATGCGCAACCGGTTGGAATCAGGATTAAACCGGTCGTTTCCATCAACATTGTTATTTAAGTACCCTTCAATTGTTTCGCTAACTGATTATTTAACGGAGGAGTTGTTTGCTGAGAGATTGGATACGGATAGCGCTAATGGAGCAGCGATTATTGAAGGCTCTAAAAAGTCTTTAAGCGCATATAATCGCGACGCATTGAAAAATAGCGTAGATGATTTAGATGAAATGCCTGAAGAGCAATTGGAGGACGCGGTTGAAGATGAGCTTGTAAAACTGGAGAGATTGCTGGACGCGGGGTAGGCTGCGGTTTGGAATTAATATTACCCCCTACACTAACCCCTCCCACAAAGGGGAGGGGGATTTGTCTCTTTAAGCGTGTTTTGTTTTAAATCGCAAACTTATAGAGTTTCATTTAATGTGTGGAGTACGGAAGTTTTTAAATCAAATATCACTCTACCTTTTATTCCCCCGCCCTTGATGGGAGGGGTTAGGGGAGGGTGATAAGAATCGCTTAATATTTATCGTTAAACAGTAAATAAGATTTTAAAATGGACAAAATTTCAGAAAAACATACGGCTCTATTTAAACGCTCGCGGGTTGCGTTGAACAGGGCGCGTTTAAAAATTGAGGATATGGAGCGGGCCAAATGCGAGCCTATTGCTATTATCGGCATGGGGTGCCGTTTTCCCGGCGGCTCGGATAATCCTGACAAGTTTTGGGAGTTGCTACTCAACGGCAATGACGCTATTGTTGATATTCCTCGCGACAGGTGGGATGTTGACGCGTATTATGACGCGGATCATACGGTTCCCGGCAAGATCAACTTTAAACAGGGTGGTTTTATAAATGATATTGATAAGTTTGACGCCAACTTTTTTGGGATTTCACGGCGCGAAGCTGAAAGCATGGATCCCCAACACCGCATTCTTCTTGAGGTGTGTTGGGAGGCGATTGAGAATGGGGGCATTGGGCCTGATAGTTTAAAAAATTCAAAAACAGGCGTTTACATGGGGATTGGGCAAAATGATTACAGCCGGTTAGAGATGAATTGCGGCGATTCTGAAAGGATAAACGCCTATTCCGGATCCGGCAACCTTTTATGTTTTGCCCCGGGCAGGCTGTCGTATGTTTTGGGGTTGCAAGGGCCGAATCTTGCGATTGACACTGCTTGCTCATCATCCCTGGCCGCCGTGCATCTTGCATGCATGGGATTGCGCGCCAATGAGTCTGATCTTGCTATTGCGGGGGGCTCTCACCTGATAATATCGCCGGAGATAAGCGTATTTCTTTCAATGACCGGCGCGGTTGCTCCTGATTGCCGGTCGAAAACATTTGACGCTTTTGCCAACGGTTTTTCGCGCGGTGAAGGATGCGGCGCGGTTGTTCTTAAACGCCTTTCTGATGCGGTTGCGGACAACGATAACATTCTCGCTTTGATTCGTGGGTCGGCAATAAATCATGACGGGCCGGGCAGCGGTTTAACCGTGCCTAATGAACTGGCGCAGGAAAAGGTTATCCTTCAGGCTCTTGAGAACGCAAATGTCTGCCCGGATATGATTAACTATATTGAAGCCCATGGAACCGGCACATCTTTAGGCGACCCCATAGAGGTTGGGGCGCTTGCTTCAACGCTTTGCCGTAAACGGTCTTCAGACAATCCATTGCTGATCGGATCGGTTAAAACAAATGTCGGCCATCTTGAAGCCGCCGCCGGAGTTGCGGGGCTGATAAAGGTCGTTCTCTCTATGACGCATAGTCGGATACCTCCGCATCTGCATTTTAAGACGCCCAACCCTCATATAGATTGGGATAATATTCCGGTTTCCGTTCCAACAGGCGCAACTCAATGGCCTGATAACGAGAAGATGTTTGCCGGGGTAAGTTCATTCGGTATGAGCGGCGTTAACGCGCACGTAATTGTGGAGGGATATAGCGCAAACCCGGAAACTGTTGTCAATAGCAATGCAAATATGAATGAGGAGAGGCAGTTCCGTATATTCACTATATCGGCTAAAAGCGACGAAGCGTTGCGGCAATTGGCGGGAATCTATGCGGATTACTTTGATTCGGAGCCGAACGTCGCGCTAGATGATGTTTGCTATACCGTTAACAAGGGGCGCGCCGATTTTAGCCGCAGATTAAGCGCGACTGTTTTGTCAATAGCCGGCCTCTCCGGCAAGTTAAAGGATTTCATTAATGGAAGATCTACGGATTGCGCAATATCCGGGTCGGAAGCTTTGCAAAGCGGAACTATTGATAAATTTGAAAATATTCATTCAAAAGCTGAATTGGACAAACTGGGCCAGGCTTATGTAAACGGCAAAAATATAGCATGGAACATTTTTTATCGCGATTCCAGATGCCGTTCTATACCGCTGCCCACATACCCTTTTCAGCGTAAACGTTATTGGGTTGAGAAGCCGGCTCCTGTTGCGCGTGATAGCCAACCTTTGTGCGGGGAGCCTCTTCGATTGCCGTTTTCAGATGAGGCGCGGTTTGAATCGGAGGTTAGCGCCGGCTCGCCTTCATATATGAAAGACCACAAAATATTTGGCCGTGTGGTCGGCGCCGCGGCGTTTCATATATCTTTGGTATTAACCGGAGTTGATCATGCGTTCGGCATGAAAGCGTGCGCGCTGGAGGATGTCCTGTTTTCGCGGGCAATGGTTATTCCTGATCAAGGCGGCATAAAAGTCCAATTGATTTTCTCGCCGTTAGGCAGCGGAAAATACTCATTTAAATTAATAAGCGCCGTCTCTTCCGAGACGCTTGAAGACCGGGCTTCAGGAGATGACGATTTATGGACAACCCATGTTTCCGGCAAAGCGGCGCCGCTTACAGTAGAACATGACGCCAATGATAATGAAACCGCTAACATAGAGAGAGTTAAATCCGGCTGTGACAAAGAGCTGACCGCTGATGAGTTTTATTTAAATCATACCGGCGAGGGTTTGCAATTTGGCCCTATGTTTCAATGGGGCGAGAGGTATTGGCAAGGCTCCGGGGATGCGCTTTGCCGATTGAACAATGTTAAATCGGTTAATGAAAACGGCATATACAGGTTGCATCCCGGTTTGCTTGACACATGTTTTCAGTTGTTAAATAGCTTTCTGAGCAGCGGCGCAAAAGATTCTGATAAAGAAGAGGGGCCGTTATTGCCGTTTAGCATATCATCATTCAGCTTTTATGGTGTTGCTGAAAACCCTGGCCAATTATGGTGCCGGGCATATTTTGCGAACAATGCAGGCTTGCGCGACGGTTCCGGCTGTAATGAATTGCGATTGTCGGATGAAAAAGGCCGCATAATTGCGGAAGTGTCCCGTTTTGAATTTCGAAAGGCAAATCATGATGCGTTGCTGAACAAAACTAAAACCAATCTTACAGCAAACAGCGACAAACCGGCCGCTAAATCCTTTTCTTTGAAAAATAAGGCTGACTCTAATATAATTGATCAACTTCAAGACGCGGCGCCTGCAAGACGGCGTTCAATATTGATCTCTTTTATCAGCGCATGCGTTGCTGTTGTTCTGAAAATGGAGGAAGACGAGGAGATAGAGCCGGGAATGAGGCTGTTTGACGAGGGTATGGATTCCATAATGGCGGTTGTGTTAATTAGCGACATAGGGGCCGCATTTGGCCGCGAGTTTCGCCCGACTCTGCTTTTTGATTACCCCACTATCGACGCTATTGCGGATTATCTGATGGACGAGTTAAAGATTAATGATTC
Source organism: Candidatus Anammoxibacter sp. (assembly GCA_021777105.1). Lineage (GTDB taxonomy): Bacteria > Planctomycetota > Brocadiia > Brocadiales > Anammoxibacteraceae > Anammoxibacter_B. Next base: position 165,048 of record JAIQZQ010000066.1, on the reverse strand, counting down.
GGCGTCGGACGATGACACGGCCGGCGCCTTGTCGCCGGGGTCAGGTGTTGACTCTAAAAATGGAAATAATTTAAATGATGATAACGATCTTGATTCGTTTTTGTCAGGGATAGAAAATATGACTGAAAACGAAGTTGCAGACGAAATTATAAATAAAAAAAGACCATAGGCGTAACTTTCGTTTTACTCGTTACAAGGCTCCTGCCTTGTAACGCGGTGTCCTTAGAGGCTCTGCCTCTCGTTTAAAAGCATGGCAATAACTTTGCCGGAACATTTTAATTGAAGAAAATAATACTTCAGGCTTTAATGCCTGAGATAAGAGGCAGAGCCTCCAGGAACAGCTTGTAGTTTAATCTACCTAAACAATTACAAACATGCAAACGCATAAAGAGAGTGACAAAATAGATGAGTGATATAATGAAGCAGGTTTCAACCCTGTCAACGGCCAAGCTGGCTTATGCGGCGCAACAACTTAGACCTAAGGTTAAACTTGCGGACGCTGAACCTATTGCGGTAGTCGGCGTGGGGTGCCGTTTTCCAGGCGGGGCCGACACTCCGGATGCGTATTGGGAACTGTTGCGCAACGGCAAGGATGCGATGACGGACATGCCTGATGACCGATGGAATGTTGATTCCTATTATGATCCAGATCCGGAAGCTCCGGGAAAGATGTATGTTAAACAAGGCGCGTTTATCAAATCGGTTGACAAGTTTGATCCTGAATTTTTCAGCATTACTCCAAAAGAGGCGGCGGGCATGGATCCTCAGCAACGTCTGTTGCTTGAAACTACCTGGGAGGCATTGGAAAACGCCAACATCCCGGCGGATAAACTGTTCGGCTCTCAGGCGGGGGTGTTTATAGGTATAAGCACATTTGATTACGCTTTGATTCGGTCCGGGTTGGGCGACCCTAAAGGCATTGACGCATATTTTACCAGCGGCAATGTTTTGAGCGTTGCCGCCGGCAGGTTGTCTTATATTCTTGGTTTAAGCGGGCCTGCCGTATCCGTAGACACGGCATGCTCATCATCATTGGTCTCAATACATCTAGCGTGCAACAGTTTGCGGCGTGGGGAATGCAACCTTGCTTTAACCGGCGGGGTTGGTTTGCTTCTGTCACCTTACCCGTTTGTTAATTTCTCAAAAGCGCGCATGCTGGCGCCGGACGGGCGTTGTAAAACGTTTGACGCGGCTGCCGACGGTTATGCGCGTGGGGAAGGGTGCGGCATAATCGCGCTTAAACGTTTTTCCGACGCGTTAGGCGACGGGGATAATATCCTGACGGTTATTCGTGGTTCCGCTGTTAACCAGGACGGGGCAAGGGGCGGTTTAACCGTGCCCAGCGGCAAGGCTCAGGAGGCGGTTATTCGCGGCGCGCTTGAAAGCGGCGGTGTTGATCCGAATCAGGTAAGTTATGTTGAAGCGCACGGCACCGGCACTTCCCTTGGCGATCCTATTGAAATGGGAGCCATCGGCGCTGTGTTTGGCGACCGGTCTGCTGATAATTCTCTTACAGTTGGTTCGGTTAAAACAAATATAGGCCACCTTGAGGCGGCTTCCGGTATTGCGGGCGCTATTAAGGTCATCCTGTCTCTTAAAAACAGGGAGCTGCCGGCGCACCTGCATTTTAATAAACCAAGCCCTCATATTAAGTGGGATAGTTATCCTATAGATGTGCCTGTTTCAACAAAGCCATGGCCTGCGCATTTCCCGCGTAAAATAGCCGGAGTTAGCGCGTTCGGCTTTTCAGGGACAAACGCCCATGTGGTGTTTGAAGAGTTTGCGCCTGTTGATGATAAACCGGATAAAACAGCTCAAACATCAGCGCCTGAGCGCCCGCTGCATATATTAACGCTATCCGCCAAAGACGGCAAGGCGTTGGATTGCCTGGCTGAAAAGTATGAGAAGGATGTCTTTTCAGACGCAGGTTTATTGGTTGAAGACGTATGTTTTACTGCCAACACACGCCGTTCACATCTGCCTTTTCGCCTTAATGTTACCGGCTCTTCAGGCAAGGAGATAAGCGGCAAACTTTCAGCGTATAGAAACGGGGATCAGGATTCGGGAGTATTTGTTGGGCGTGAAAAAGGCGCCCCTGATATTACGTTTATGTTTACCGGCCAGGGATCGCAATATGAGAATATGGGACGAGGTCTTTATGAAAACCAGCCTGAGTTTCGCGACGCCCTTAACCTTTGCAATGAAATACTCGGAGCCTCTCTTGAAAAATCGCTTATAGATCTATTGTATCCTTCCGCCGGCAATGAGGGCGGTTCGCTCTTGGATGAAACGGCATATACACAGCCGGCATTATTTTCACTGGAATACGCGCTGGCTAAGTTATGGATGTCATGGGGCGTTAAACCTTCCATAACAATGGGTCACAGCGTTGGGGAATATGTTGCGGCATGCATTGCCGGAGTGTTTAGTCTTGAAGATGGGTTAAAACTTATTGCGGAACGTGGCCGCCTTATACAATCATTGCCGCGAAACGGCGCCATGGCCGCTATTTTCAGTGATGAGTCCACTGTGGAAAATGCGTTGGCTCCATATAACAACGCCGTGTCAATTGCCGCTGTTAACGGGCCGAAACTTATTATAATATCCGGCGGTAGCTCTGAGGTGGATGAGATATGCGGAAAATTTAAAAATGAAAATATTTCATCTCAACGTTTAAACGTATCGCACGCTTTTCACTCCTCGCTTATGCAGCCTATATTGGCTGATTTTGAAAAGATAGCTTCCGGCGTTGCGTTTTCAACTCCAAAACTAGGGCTTATATCAAATGTTACCGGCGATTTTATAGGCGACGAAGCGGCCACGCCTGAATATTGGGTAAATCACATATGCAAACCGGTTAGGTTTTATGAAGGCATTAAGACTCTTTATAACAACAAACAGAACGTGTTTGTTGAGATTGGGCCTCACCCCGTGCTTATCGGCATGGGCAAAAAGTGTTTAATAGAAGCCGACGCCAATTGGATGCCGTGTTTGCAAAGGGGCAAGGATGATTGGGAACGGATATTGTTGAGCCTGGGCGAGTTATATCTGCTGGGCGCGCCAATAGACTGGAATGCCTTTGATCAGGGTTATACGCGTCGTCGTGTCGCGTTGCCTACATACCCGTTTCAACGAGAGCGTTGCTGGATTGAGGGCGCGCATGATCAAAGCCCGCAACTTTCAGGCAAGCTGCCGGGGGGGCGGCTGCAATTGCCGTTCTCAAAAGAGATTCGGTTTGAGTCCCGTTTTAATGCCGGCTACCCTCTGTATTTAAAGGATCATAAATTATTTGGGGAGCTGATTGTTGCCGGGGCCTCGCATATATCAATGGCGCTGCAAGCCGCAAACGAGTCGTTTGGAGCCTTGCCGGCTGTTCTTGAAAACCTTCATTTTCAGGAACCTATGGTTATTGCCGGCCGTGAAGAGAGGGCAACGCAACTAATCCTGAATTCAGAAGGCTCCGGTCTGGGATATTCATTTAAACTTGCAAGCTCGCCTTGCAGCGACGGCGTTGATAATGAGAGTTGGATTATTCATGTTACAGGAACGCTTAACAATTTTTCAGTTGATAATAATCAGGGTAAAACTTCGCCTCCTGATGAGGAATCGCTTAACCGGTTAGAGACTATTGACGGCGAGAGTTTTTATAATGATATTTGCTCTTCAGGCCATTATGTTGGCCCATCTTTCAGGTGGATTGATCGCATATGGCATGACGGCCAAACCGGTTACTGCCGTTTAAATAAGCCGGAAACTCCTATAAATACGGATGAATTCAAGTTGTATCCGGGCTTAATAGACTCATGCGTTCAATTTTTCTGCATTCAGGGAGCGGCGCTTTGTGAAGGGGAGAAGAATCAAAAAAACAATGCAGACGACTCAATATTTGTGCCTTTTACCATTGATGAATTTCTGTTTTACGGTGAACCGGGCGAGTTCCGTTATTTGTGGTGCCGTTCAGGAATAAACGTATATGAAGAGGCGGGCGGGAGCGTGGCCGGCGATATTTTATTGATGACCGATTCAGGCCGCCTCATAGCAGAGATTAAAGGTTTTAAAGCCAGAAGGCTGAGCCGTTCGGCTCTGATATCGGGGGCGCAAAAAGGGGCTGAAAAGTTAAATAGTTCTATAGGGGAGCCCGTTGAAACAGGAAAAGATAATACAGTAAAAAATGTGGCTATCGGCAATGACTCTTTTGTTGCCGGTCTTGAAACCATTCCGGTTGAAGAGCGGGCAGCTGCGCTAAAAACTCATTTCGTCTCTATTGTGGCTGAGGTAATAGGTTTAGACAGCCCTGAACGAATTGATTCGAAAAAAGGATTGTTTGATCTGGGTGTTGATTCTTTAATGGCTGTTGATCTTGGAGGCCGTCTGGAGGAGTCATTAGGCTTATCGCTTCCTTCTACATTGGTATTTGATTATCCCACGGTTGAGGCTATTGTTAGCTATCTTGCGCAAGAGTTAAAAATAGAAGATATTCAATATTCCGACGATGTTTATAATGTCCATTCAAATGTTGTTGACTCAGCGTCACTTGCCGAGCCTATTGCGGTAATCGGCATGGGGTGCCGTTTTCCCGGCGGATGCGACACTCCGGAATCTTTTTGGAGATTGCTTCGAAACGGGGGCGATGCCGTAAGCGAGATCCCGCCGGGCAGGTGGGATGTTGGGGCTTTTTACGATCCCGATCCAAACGCGCCCGGCAAATCATACGCCAGGCACGGCGGATTTCTGGATCAGGTTGATATGTTTGACGGAACTTTTTTCGGCATATCGCCCAGGGAGGCCGTGAATCTTGACCCACAGCAGCGGTTGGCGCTGGAAGTTGCGTGGGAAACGATGGAAAATGGAGGGCAATCTCCGCAACAGCTTATTGGCAGCCGTTCGGGCGTGTTTTTAGGGATCAGCACTTTTGATTACGCAAATTTACAGGCAAAGCAACAGGATCTGAAATCGATTAACGCATATTATGCGACCGGCAATATATTATGCATGGCTGCCGGGCGTATTTCATATACATTCGGCCTTACCGGGCCGTGCATGTCATTGGATACGGCCTGTTCGTCGTCGCTTGTGTCGTTGCATCTGGCATGTCAGAGTTTGCGCAACAACGAATGCGGCATGGCCTTTGCCGGCGGCGTTGGTTTGTTACTAGCGCCTGAACTTTTTATAAATTTCTCAAAGGCAAAAATGCTGGCGCCTGACGGCCGGTGCAAAACTTTTGACGCGACGGCCAACGGATACGTTCGCGGCGAAGGTTGCGGAATGGTTCTCTTAAAACGGTTGAGCGATGCGGTGTCTGATAACGACAACATATTTGCCGTGATTAAAGGATCCGCTGTAAATCAGGACGGCCCCGGCGCCGGATTTACCGTGCCTAACGGTCAATCGCAACGGAGGGTAATCAGGCAAGCAATGGTCAACGCGAATGTTGCGCCAATTGATGTGAGCTATATCGAGGCGCACGGCACGGGCACATCATTGGGCGACCCCATTGAGGCAGGGGCGCTTGGCGAAGTTTTTAAGGAACATGCCTTAACCGAACCGTTGCGCATAGGAACGGTAAAGACGAATGTTGGCCATCTTGAAGCTGCAGCGGGCATTGCCGGATTTATTAAAACGGTTATGTCTCTTCAGCATCGTGAAATACCGCCCAGCTTGCACTTTAATAAACCTAATCCCAAAATAGAGTGGGATAAACTGCCTATACAAGTCGCGGATGAATTAAAACCATGGGATTCCGTAAGCAGGGTCGCCGGCGTAAGCTCGTTTGGCGCAAGCGGAACCAATGCGCATGTGGTATTAGGAGAAGCTCCTTCACGAAACGGCAAAAACCGAAAAACGCCTGATGTTGAAAAGAAAGGGGCCGCGTCTATTTTTGTCTTATCCGCAAAGACGGACGGCGCGCTTAAAGAGTTGGCCGGCCGGTATGAGAACTATTTGTCAGGGGCTTCCGGCCTGAATATTGAAGATGTATGTTATACGGCAAGCGTTGGCAGGGCTCACTTTAATTGTCGGTTGAGCATAGTTGAGGAAACTACTAAAGGGCTTTGCGGGAAACTGCGGCTTTTTGTTGAAGGGCGTGAAAGCGATGGGATATCCGCCGACAGTCATGAAATTGGTTTTGAATCCGACCATGAAAACGGCGTCCGGGATAATTGGCCGGCTCCTGTTGAATTGGGTAAATTATATGCCAAGGGCGTTTATATAGATTGGGATAAATTTTATGAGGGGCGCGATTGCCGCCGTGTGGTCTTGCCTACATATCCGTTTCAGCGTGAACGTCACTGGATTGAGATTGCGAATGAAAAAACCGGCGATACGCGACTTTCAAAAGATCGTCTCGTGCAGTTGCCGGGCTCTGTGGCGATACATCCGTTGTTGGATAACAGGCTGCAACTTGCGGGCTCTGATGAGATAAGGTTTGAATCGCGCATAAGTTCAAAAACGCCTGAATTTTTAGGGGATCATATTGTTTTTGAAAGGGTGGTTTTTCCTCTGGCGTATTGTATGGAGATGGTGATAGCCGCTGCTGATATTATTCTGCAATCAAGCTCTATTGTCTTAAAGAATGTTGAGGTTCGGCGGCCGTTGATTGTGCCGGAAGGCGAATTAAGGTTGGCTCAGCTTGTGTTTGCGCCGGATAGTTCCGGCGCGCAGTCGTTCAAACTTTTCAGCCGGGCCGCGGGCGATGATGCCGCGTGGACTCTGCATATATCCGGCAGGGTGAGCTCCGGCGAGGCAAAAACCGAAATAGGCAGGGTTGGTCTTTCAGGATTACAGGCAACATGCCATAATGAGGTGGATGTTGAAGATTGTTATAAAATGTATAAATCTCGCGGTGTTGATTTAGGCCCTTGTTTTAGATCAATCGGCGAACTTTGGCGCGGCAATGTTGAACAATCGCCGGTTATGAACCTTAAATCCAGTGAAATACTTAGCAGGATTATTTTGCCTGAACCGTTAAAGGGAAAAGTAAACGGCTATTATCTGCATCCGGCGCTTCTTGACGGATGCTTCCAAAGCCTTGGCGCGGCTTTGCCGGGCGGTGATGAATCATATCTGCCTACCAGTATTGAGAGCATGACGATAAACTATTCCCTATTGCCTACCCGCCGATTGAAAGAGGGGGTAGATGCGGAGGAAGATTTCCATTTCTGGTGCCATACCAATATAGAGCCTTCTGGAGACGGTCAACAGAACTTCAGGGCTGATTTGACTGTTTTTGATAAACAGAGCAACGTTGGCGCGCTGATTCAGGGCTTATCGGTTAGAAAAGCTCCGCGCGATGTTATTTTGCGTGGATTGCAAAAAGAGGAAACCGGCATAAACAGGGATATGTTTTATAGTGTTGATTGGCGCCGGTCGGATAACGCGCCTGCCGGGCAGGTTGGTTCAGACTCGGGAGAGTGGTTGATATTTGCCGACTGCCGCGATGTTGGCCGTGAATTGTCTGCGCTGTTAAAGGCCGGTGGCGGGGGTTGCAAACTAATATCCGCCGGGCATGAGTTTAAGGTGACTGATGATGGAAATGTTGAGATTAATCCGGCTGATCCTGCGCATTACATGCGGTTGTTTAATGATGATCCTGTTGATACCGTATACAGAGGCGTTGTATATCTTTGGGGGTTGGATATTGAAGACTATTTGCCGGGCTCCGGCAACCACGGGGTTAATGAGGCGCGCAAAAATGGAGATCAACGCTCTTTAATTACAAACTTGCAGTCGCTTGTTAATCTGGTTAAAGCTATGGCCGGTTCGGGCGGGTTGCAACATCCGCGTCTATGCATAGCCACTCGCGCGGCTCAGGATACGGGCGGCGGCGAAACCCGCATTAACGCAGGTCAGGCTCCGCTTTGGGGATTGGGGTCTGTAATTGCGCTTGAGCATCCAAAATTAAAATGCGTTAGGATGGATCTTGACGCTTCAGGCGGCAATGCCGAATCAAGCGCGCTTTTAAATGAAATCTTAAATCCTGTCGCTGATGACGCTATTGCGTGGCGCAATAACGAGCGTTATGTTTCCAGACTTGGGCGTTTGGAAGCGCAAAAGGTTGAAACTCAAATTAATTTTGCCGAACCTGACGGCTCATATCTTATAACCGGCGGGCTTGGCGCCCTTGGACTTAAGACCGCTCAATGGATGGTTGAAAAAGGCGCGCAATGTTTAAGCCTTGCGGGACGCAATGAACCGTCGGACAATGCGGCTGATATCATAAAAGAGTTGGAGGGCAAAGGCGCGCGGATAAATGTAATCAAATCAGATGTGTCAAACTATAATGACGCTGTTAGCCTTTTTGATAATATTAAATCATCGGCGTTGCCTCTTAAAGGGATTGTTCATGCGGCAGGGGCGCTTGACGACACTGCCTTGTCCGGTATGGACAGGGCGAGACTGGAAAAGGTTGTCGCTCCGAAAGCCGACGGCGCATGGAACCTGCATCTGTTAACGGCGGACATGAAACTTGATTTCTTTATTTGTTACTCCTCTGCTTCGGCGCTATTGGGTTCCGCGGGCCAGGGTAATTATGCGGCTGCAAATGCATTTATGGACGCATTGATGAGCGTTCGTCGCTCTTCAGGATTGCCTGGGTTAAGCGTTAACTGGGGGCCATGGGCTGAAAGCGGCATGGCTGCGAATCTTGACAATCGTAACCGAGCCGGTATTGACGCCGCCGGCATTGAGTTTCTTGTGCCTGAACGCGGGTTCATGGCCCTGGAACATTTGATTAATTCAGGAGTAGGGCGGGCAGGAGTGATCCCTATAAACTGGCCTAAATACCTTAAACGAATTTACGGCAATGTATATCCTCCGTTTTTTGAAGAGTTTGAGTCTGAGGTTAAAGCTGAAGATAAAGCCGCAACTTCTAAAGGGAAATCAGCGTTTATTGACAGGCTGAAAGATACGCCTGTTGACGACCGCATTGACGCTCTTTCAGAATATGTCGCCGGCCAGGTTGCTTTAGTGTTAAATGCAGGCGCTGTTAAAAAGCTAAAGCCCGATCAGATTGAGCCGCGTCAAAGGCTCTTTGACGCCGGCATGGATTCGCTAATGGCCGCTGAATTTAAAGATAATATTGAGAATGATTTAGGCGGCGCGCTTCAGCCTACATTGCTGTTTGACTATCCTACTGTCGAGGCGGTTGTCGGTTATTTAGCGAACGAAGTGATAGACCTGGCCTTTTCATCTAAAGATGTGGAAGAGAGCAAGGTAGACGATAAACTTGACAATGCAAGCGAAGACGAAATTGCGGAAATGCTTGCCAGGGAACTAATGGATATACAGACGGAAAAGGGGGAGTGATGAGAATAGCGTGTTTTTTGAGTGACTAAAGTGACTAAAGTTTAAAGTGATCTAAAGTTATGGTATTTTGTCTTATTTTAAAGCCACCGCCTGCGGTGGGCATTGGCTATAAATAATTATTAAAATCTCAGATTTTACCTGAACTTTAGCTCATTTTTAACTTTAGATCACTTTAGTCACTTGTCCGGAATAGATAATGGTGATAAAAATCCCACAATTTACATAAATAATTATATTAATTTAATTTATAAATATAAAAAACATGGAAAATAAAAAACCAGACAATCAGGCTATAATGAAAAAGGCCTTGATTGAGTTAAGAGAGTTAAGGACAAAGGTCAATGCGCTGGAGACGGAAAAGGATGAGCCTATCGCTATTGTAGGAATGGGTTGCCGGTTTCCCGGGAATGTTGACACTCCCGAATCGTTTTGGAAATTAATTCGCGAAGGCAATAACGCCGTTACTGAAGTGCCCTTGAGCCGGTGGGACATTGACGCGTACTATGATCCCGATCAGGATGCGCCGGGCAAGATGTATACACGTTACGGCGGATTTGTTAATAATATGGACCAATTTGACGCCGGTTTTTTCGGTATTACTCCCCGCGAGGCAGCGTGCCTTGATCCCAAACAGCGCATTCTTCTTGAAGTGGCCTGGGAGAGTCTGGAAAACGCAAACATTCCGGCAGAAAGCCTGTTTGGCTCGTCAACAGGGGTGTTTGTAGGCATAGGCAATTTTGACTATATGAGTTTGCAGCTTACTTCCCTTGACCTGACTGAGCTTGACAACTATTTTACAACCGGCAGCTCGCTTTGCGTGGCCGCCGGCCGCATATCATATATTTTAGGATTAAACGGGCCGAGTTTTGTTGTGGACACCGCATGTTCATCTTCATCGCTGGCCATACATCTGGCTTGCCAGAGTCTGCGCGCCGGTGAATCGAATCTTGCCATTGCGGGCGGTGTAAACATGCTTCTTTCACCGGAGATTTCAGTAAATTTTTGCCGCAACCGCATGCTGTCCGCCGACGGTAAATGCAAGGCCTTTGACGCTTCGGGCGACGGATATGTGCGCGGCGAGGGATGCGGAATGGTTGCGCTTAAACGTTTGTCAGACGCAAAAGCGGACAACAATAATATTGTCGCTATTATTCGCGGTTCATCGGCAAATCAGGACGGCGCCAGCGGAGGTTTGACCGTGCCCAGCGGGCCGTCGCAGGAACAGGTGATAAGGCAGGCGCTGGCCGCCGGCAATGTGAAACCTGAACAGGTTAGTTATGTAGAGGCCCACGGCACGGGCACTTCATTAGGCGATCCAATTGAGATTGGGTCTATCGGCAAGGTGTTCGCCAATCGCAACGAACCTTTAATAGTCGGCTCGGTAAAGACGAATATCGGTCATCTTGAGCCGGCCGCCGGAGTATCTGGTTTAATGAAGGTTGCGCTTTCCATTCAACATGGCGAGATACCTCCGAACCTGCATTTTAACAATCCAAATCCGCGTATTCCATGGGATACACTTCCAGTGAAGATACCAACAGAATTAACTCCATGGGCGACAAACGGAAAACCGCGCATTGCCGGTGTAAGCTCTTTTGGATTTAGCGGGACAAATGTGCATGTCGTGCTTGAGCAGGCGCCGGTGGATGATGATAAACAGATTGAACCGCCTCTAAAAAAACAAACATCCCATTTGCTTGCGTTGTCTGCAAAGACGGATAAGGCATTGAAAGAGATCGCAATAAGGTATGAAAAGCATTTTAAAGCAAATCCTGAACTTTTCCCTGAAGATATTTGCCGTTCAGCCAATGCCGGCCGTTCCCATTTTATTCACAGGCTTGCTGTTGTGGGAGATTCAACCGATCAACTCCGTTCTAAACTTGCAAATTTTACAGCAAATGAAAATGGCGACGGCATATTAACAGGCTCAAGGCAAGGGCAAGTTAAACCAGCGTTTATATTTGCCGGTCACAGCTCTCAATACGCAGGCATGGGGCGCGAACTTTATGATAGCAATATTGTTTTTCGCAAAACCATAGATAATTGCCAAGACATTTTAAATGGATTGATTGAAGAACCGGGCCGCGATATTTTGTATTCAAACGGCAATGACGATGATATTGTTTACGCCTGGCCGGCTCTGTTTGCGGTTGAATATGCGTTGGCGGAATTATGGAAATCATGGGGCGTTAAACCTTCCGCGGTTATGGGACATGGGATAGGGGAATATGCGGCGGCTTGTGTATCAGGCGTGTTTAGTCTAGAAGACGGCCTTAAGCTTGTTTATAATCTTGCCCGATTAATTAAGGCTTTGCCCGCGGATGGAAAAATTATTGAAGCGGATATGAGCAGTACGCGTGTTGAACCCATAATTGATGAGTTTCGCAATATTGCTGAAACAGTTAAATATGCCGAGCCGCGAATACGTTTGATATCCGGGGTTGAGGGCGACATCGCGCCGTCCCGTATGGCAACGACTGAATACTGGACGCTTCATGTATGCGGAGCCGCTAAATTCGAGTCCGGCATTGACGCTTTGCGCAAAAACGGCCACGATCTTTTCTTGGCGCTTGGGCCGGATTTAGGGATTAAGGAAAACGATGGCAACGAAACGGATGATAGCCCGGACGTTTGGCTTCCGGCAATTAATTCCGGCATGGAATGGAGGCAAACTCTGCTAAATTTAGGGCAAATTTATGCGAGGGGAGGCCGTATCAATTGGATGGAGTTTGGCAAAACCGGCAAGCCGGGCCATGCGACGTTGCCGACCTACCCGTTCCAGCGTCAACGTTACTGGTTTAAGGAATCGGAGATAATGTCAAAGCCTTCTGCATTTAAAACAGCGGCGCCGGAACTGCCGGTTATTAACCCTTTAATAGGCAGACGTTTATCATCTGCATTGCGGCAGATTCAGTACGAAAACCGGATTAGCGCAGACTTGCCGGCATTCCTTAACCACCATCGCGTCTATGGGAAAGCCGTGTTGCCGGCAGCCGCTTTTGTTGAAATGGCGCTTGCGGCCGGCGTTGATGCGTTAAAGACTGAGTCTCTGGTATTGGAGGACGCGATTATTCATAAGGGCCTTGTTTTGAATGATGATGAGACTAAAACAACGCAGACTATTTTATCTCCTGAAGGCGATAATGGATATTCGTTTCAGGTTTTTTGTCAAGCTTCTCATCATGAAGCCGGCGAAGCTGAATGGGAGCTTTACGCTTCAGGCAGGATATCCGCGCTAAATAGCAAAAATGAACAGCTTCAAAATGTTGATATTAGTGAGTTAAAAAATCGGTATGATATCGGCGATACGGTTAATGAATATTACAACCGGTTTTCTGAGCGCGGTATTGATTACGGCAATGATTTTCAGGCCCTGGAACAAGTTTGGCGCGGGGATAATGAGGCTGTGGCAAAGATTAAGTTTCCGGAATCGCTTGAGGAGAGCCCTGATCATATCAACAGGTATAAATTGCATCCGGCAATGCTTGATGCCTGTTTGCAGTTATTGATGGCTGTCTTGCCGGAAGATGATAAACACGGCACATATTTGCCTGTAAGCATTAAGAGGTTAGAGTTACGCGGCCGCCCCGGCGTTAATATGTGGACGGCAATACGTATAAATCCCGGGGAGGGCGTTAAGGGGCGTTCCATCAATGCATCATTAGAGTTGTATAATGAATCGGGCTCTGTTGTCGCGTCGGCTCAGGGCATAGTTGGGATTAAGACCGATCCCGCATTGTTGTTTAAAGATGTTAAAAATGATTTGTCCAAATATATGTATGATGTTAAATGGGATACAAAACCGCTTGAAAATAACAATAATAATACAAATAAATCAATCGGCGGTACATGGCTTATATTTGATAGTCGCGAGCAGTTAACTCCTAAAATATCAGAATACATGAAGGCGAATGGCGAGATTTGTAAACAGGTATTTCAGGGCTCGTCGTATGAAAAGGGCGATGATAGTTATCATGTTGATCCTCTGAATCCTGCGGACTTTAATCGGTTATTAGATGAAGCCGGGCCTATTGCCAACGTCCTGTATATGTGGGGTATTGATGAAGACGAGCCTTTGCCGTCGGTCAACCGTTCAATTAGCGGCTTGCTGCATCTTGTTCAAGCTTTGGCGCAAAACAGCCGCGCCATGGCGCCTCGTTTGTGGATTGCAACCCGTGGAGCGCAACGGATAAAATTTGAATTTCCGTCGGAGCGATTGGGGCAGTCGTATTTGTGGGGGGCTGCCCGTGTGATTGAGCGCGAACATCCTGATATGATTTGCGTTTCAATTGATCTTGATACGGCGGATTACAAAAATGAAGTGTCTCTTTTATATGAAACGTTTAGAAATCCAGACGGCGAGGCTCAGCTTGCCTGGCGCGACGGAGTTCGTTACGCCGCCAGATTAGCGCGCGTAGAGTCAAATCCTGAAAAGAGAGAGATTCCGTTAACGGAACCGGTCCAGGTGAGAACAACTGAATACGGAATACTTGATAATTTGACGCTTAAACCCATGAAGCGCCGCGAGCCTGAACCCGGAGAGATAGAGATTCAACCCCATGCGGCGGGCCTTAATTTTCGCGATGCCCTTCGCGCTTTGGGCATGTTTAATTCGCCGGACGATGACAACCCTGTTTCTCCGCTGGATGACATTCCATTTGGCATTGAGTGCGCCGGCAGGGTTTCGCGAGTCGGCAAAGATTCGGGCGGTTTTAAAGAGGGCGACGAAGTCGTGGCAGTCCTGGCCATTGGAAGCCTGGGAAGTTATGTAAACGTTCGGCATGAATTTGTTACGTTTAAACCTGAAAATATTACATTCGAGGAAGCCGCTACCGCGCCACTGGCGTTTTTAACCGCATGTTATGGTTTGCATCATCTTGCCAAGATTAAAAAAGGGGACAAGGTTTTGATACACGCCGCGGCCGGAGGCGTGGGTATGGCGGCAATTCAGCTTGCGCGCAACGCGGGAGCCGTGGTGTATGCCACTGCGAGCCGCGGCAAATGGGATTTGCTAAAATCAATCGGAGTTGACCATGTCGCTGATTCCCGATCACTCGGTTTTGCGGACGACGTTATGGCCCAAACCAATGGGCAAGGAGTTGACATTGTCCTTAATAGCCTTAACGGCGAGTTTATATCCAGGAGCATGCAGGTCTGCGCCAAAGGAGCCAAGTTTCTTGAGATCGGCAAACTGGGCGTGTGGGATGAAAAACAGGTTCACGATTTAAGGCCGGATATTACATATCATATATTTGATGTGGGCGAGATTGCTAATGATAATCCCGACTTGATTTCAACCATGTTCATTGAATTGATATATGATTTTGGAGAGAAAATTCTCAAACCGCTGCCTCAAACATGTTTTTCAGTTCAGGAAGTTGCCGGCGCATTTAAGCATATGGCGAAGGCAAAACATATCGGCAAGATCGTTGTTAATAATCTGGAGCTAAAAATGCTTCTTTGGCCGCCATCTGATTCGCATAAAGGAGTTTTGACCGGTCACGGAACATGTCTTATAACCGGCGGTTTCGGCGCCCTTGGCATGCTGGCCGCTGAACATTTAGTCGATGACGGCGCGCGTTATATAGCCCTGGCCGGCAGAAACGGCGCCGGGGCGGACGAGGCGAAAGTTATCGAAAGGTTAAGAGACAAAGGGGCGCAAATTTTAGAGTTAAAATGCGACATTTCACAGGAGAAAGATACTAAAGCTCTATTTGATAAAATAGGGGAGGATATGCCCGCGTTAAAAGGCATAATACATGCAGCCGGCGTATTGGACGATGAGATGATTGTTAAACTGAGCATGGATCGGTTTTCAAAAACCCTGGCCCCAAAGGCAAACGGAGCCTGGAACCTGCATAGGTTTAGCAAAGACGCGGACCTTGATTTTTTTGTCATGTTTTCATCCGCCGCGTCTATTATGGGCAACCCGGGTCAAAGCGGTTACGCTGCCGCAAACGCCTTTCTTGACGCATTAACTTCATACCGACGAGCCAACGGCCTTGCCGCATCCACAATCAATTGGGGCCCATGGGCCGATGTTGGAATGGCCGCCGCTACTGAAAGCAAAGGGGAGAAACTGATTGTTCACGGTGTGCGCGGCATCAAACCTGCAGACGGTCTTGGCATCCTTAAAACTATTATTAATGAAGACCGGGCCGGCACATGCGCGCTTGATATTGATTGGGTGGAATATGTTGATTACATCTCGCATGTTAAGGTGTTTAAGCTGTTTGAAAACTTAACTGATGACCTCAAAACCAACAGTCAAAAACGCGTTAAAATGGAAAATGATGAAGCCTCTAAAAAACTTAACAACGCCTTGCCTGAACAACGGCTGGAGATATTGCTTGATATTGTTCAGGATGTGGCAAAAAGAGTTATCGGGCTGGATCAATCTCTAGAGATACCGGTAGACAAACCATTAATGGATGAAGGCTTTGATTCCCTTATGGCGGTTGAAATGAGAAACAGGCTGGACAACGCCATCGGAGTAAAACTCCCGGTAACACTTTTGTTTGATTACCCCACCCTTGAAAAGATATCCGATTTCATGCTTCAGGAGATGTTTCCCCCTACGGAAAACAGAGATCAAAAGAAAAAGGATTCAGTTGAGAATGAGATAACTTCCGCGAATACGGTGTTAAATGAAATTGACGATCTGTTGAACATGTAAACGCTAAGGGGCTGCGCAAAAATAACCGAGTGATTTACATCCACCGTCCGTTCCGCAGATAGCCATCTTGTTAGATGGGGTTAAAATGGTTTGAAAAACGAATTAAATCCTTTCTTTTGCAAGCCTTTTTTTAGTTTTGCGTCTCAAGTCCACAATAAGCCGTCAAGTTTCAAAGTTAACGCTACATGCGGCGAATCCGATTCGTCAATGTCACGGCATAATTCAAATGCCCTCCGCCGTATAGACTGGTCAATAAGTTCTTCCCTTGATATTGTTACATGCTTTAGAGTTGTATAAAACAGCCGAATAACGTCATTTTCGGAAAGCTTGCTGGATAGGATGATTTTTTCCTTATGCTTAAATAGTTCAACAATGACGGACTCACAAATATGGAATGAATTTTCAGATCCAAATAATGTTTTCGTAAATATCGAGGAGTTACGCAACATTGATGAAAAGAAAATGTTTGTATCTATCACAACGGGTTTTGGCAATGTCATAATTTAGTTTTTAAAAAGCCCCTTTACTTCTTGCCATGATGAATTCGTTATATCTTTAGCTAAACTCGTTGCATTTTGCTCTGTTAATTGGCTACGGCGTCGAATGGTTTCGAGTTCAATGTAATCAAGCAATTTTTCAAGAGCCTTTTGATCAATTGAACCTTTTGGTAGTCGAATAAAAAGATTCTCTTTGTCGTCTGTTAATTCGTAAGCTAAACTCATATTGAAACTCCTTTTAATTTAAATTTATACACTTAGGGCTCGGAAATAAAGAACCTGGACTTTTTTACCAGCATTTTCAGGCCTACTTTGCCCAACCTTCAATCGCCAAATCCTCAACGCAGCTATGGCTGCGGCCCCGATTCAGCTCAATTCGGTTCTACTTAATCAGGTTGAACAAACTTGTCCTCATGTAGACGGGGATCTTCCTAAATCTGCAAGTAAAAAAGCCCAAGTTATTTATTTCCAAGACTTTAGGTTATTATTGCTTTTAATTTAATAACCGTCAAATGAAATTTGGAGAGGTTTAGCTGGATTAAATGAATTATTTTTGAGTGGCCCTTAGTTAAAAATCCTATCAATTTAGGGGTAATATAGGGAATGTAATAGGCCGCTTAAATGTTATGCGAAGCTTTTATAAATATAAGAAATGGTTGCCGATTGTTTTCTTTCTTTTTGAGTATGAATTTGATTATTGACAATACCCGTGATATATTGAGAAGTTCAAGTTTGATATTCATTGTTTTTTAAGAGAAATTTATGTGAAGGAGAAAAAATGAGCAAATCAGTTTTTGAAGAAATTGGCGGTGAAGCTGCTGTTGAAAAAGCGGTTGATATGTTTTACACAAAGGTTTTAGCAGATAGCCGTATTAAGCATTTTTTTGATGGTGTTGATATAAAAAAACAGTCTAATATGTTAAGAGAGTTTTTGACTTTTGCTTTTGGCGGGCCAAATAATTACGAAGGCCGTAATTTAAAAGCCGCTCATGCAAGACTGGTTAAAGATATGGATTTGAGTGATAGTCACTTTGACGCTGTTATAGAAAATTTAGGCTCAACATTAAAAGAACTTACCGTGCCTGACAACCTAATTGCCAAAGCCGCGGAAATCGCTGAAAGTGTTCGCGGCGACGTGCTTGGAAGAACGTAAGCAAATCGTAACAATGTAGTTGTTTCCAAGTAAGTTCAAACCGTTTTCAGAATAAATCTATAAAAGCGTAAGCTTGTTACAAGGCTCCAGCCTTGTAACACACTGTCCCTGGAGGCTCTGCCTCTTATTGTCTGCTCAAGTGATAAATGAACACTGAGCAGCTTGCCTGCTCTAGTGAGAATTATGCCTGGGGGGCGAAATGAACATTTGGTTGTTTGACAGCCTTAGTGGGAATTCTTCCCAAGGTCTAAAATTGTTGTTACGATTTTAGACTAGAGGCAGAGCCTCTAAGAACACCGCGTTACAAGGCAGGAGCCTTGTAACGAGTAAAGAAGTCCCAAAAACTAATTAGTAGAAGATTCGTTTAGGCCGTTCACCTCTCTCAAGAGACTCAAAACAATCTTACTCACCTCATCCTTAATATTTGGGATGTCATCTTTCACTGTAAGCCATACTGTTTCAATATCTACCCCAAAATACTGATGAATTAATTTATCTCTCATTCCTGCGATATCTTGCCAGGGAATGTGAGGATGCTTTTCTCGTAAATCTGAAGACAAATTTTTCGTGGCTTCGCCTATTATTTCAATTTGTCGTATTACACCATCTTGGATGAGGGAGTCTGTAAGAAATTTAACCTCTTTAACCTCTCTAAGATAGGATTCAATTTTCGCAATTGCATCCAGAATATGTAGAAGGTAGACAGAATCATCACGCTTCATAGATTACCCTTAGTTCTGATTTAATTTGATCACGGAGATACGGACTTATTGAAGCCTCTGTTAATAAGTCCACCTTTTTACATAATGCCGTTGATATTTGCCGCTCAAGAGCCACAAATTTGAGCAGGCTTTTTGGTTTGTTGAATTTAACTAAAAGATCAATATCGCTTTGCTCAGTAAATTCACCTTTGGCAAAAGAGCCGAATACCGCAATGCTTAAAACATCGTTTTGCCGGCATATCTGAATCAATTTTTGAGTATCAAAAGGCAGTGATTGCATTTTAACCATAATTTCTTTACAAAACGTTAAAAATAGAATGTTCTAATCGCATTATAGCAGTTACATTCTACATAATCTTTAATAAATCTGTTATATTTCTGATCTCTTTTTATGGCCTTGTGCCGCCATTTCTTTGGCTGGCTGAAAGGCCTATAGTTTAGCGTGGAATCATGATAGGTGTGCCTGCCGACAAAAAATTGAGACTAAAAGTTTCAAGTAATTTAAGATGTTTTTAGCGTGGTTCTGTAGCGGCGGTATTTCAGATCCCGTCCAGGCGGTTTTATTTAACGGTGAAAGAGTCTTTATTTAACAAAGGTTGGTTCATGTTAGGATCCCAAACGTGAGGGGTTAAATATATAGCCATTTCGCGCTCCTCTTTTCGTTCAATATTTTTGGCAAACAAGAAATTTATGACAGGTATTTTTCTAAGAAATGGAAAGCCCGCGTTGCCGGATGAGCGCCTGTTTGAGACTAGTCCGCCTATAATAATTGTTTTGCCGTCCGCAATATGCATGCGCGTTGTCGCGCTGTTCCTGTCAACCTCAACGGCAACGTCATCAAGTGTTGGTGTAAATTGTGAATCTTCTATATACATATCCATGCGAATTATATCATCAGCCAGTATTGTGGGCGTTATCTTTAAAATAACGCCCGAGGTTATCGGCGAGGGGGCTACGATTGTCGCTCCGTCCTGTGCAATCTGTGTAATTACAAAACGGTCGTTGGTAATGTTAATTATAGCTTGATTTCCGCTTAAGGTTGAGACATAGGGCCTTGAAATCAGGCGGGCTTTCTCCTCGCTTATCAGGATATCTATGATTGCGGTAAATTTAGTGGGATTATTTGCGCTTGAATCGCGTGTGAAAGTTAATGATTTATTTCCGAAAGAGCCAAAATCTAAATTTACACCGCTATATTTGTCAGTGGCAAAATTTGTGATATTTGCGTCAATGTCTTTAAAATCGTTTGAGTTGAACTCCACTAAAAGAGCTTCAAGCATAATATGTTTAATTTTGCTATCGGCGACTGTTATTACTTTTACGGCCCTGGCAACATCTGCGGTTGATCCGCTAAGATAAATTTTATTTGTATTGGGCACAAAACCAAAATTAACCGCACGCGCGCCTGTGTCGGGGCGAACAGGATATAGGCCCTGTAGGAGTTTGGTGACGGAATCCATGTCAAGATTTCTTATTGTTAATTCTTTTTGTGTGGAGTCTCCATCTGACTCGATTGTATTGTCCAATTCCGTCCTGATGACAATGATGTCTTCAATCACTTCCGCAGTCAATGCATAAGGCTCAATGATGGTATTTAGGGCTTTTAATAACGGTAGCTTTTTAAAGCATGTTGTTACCCTTCCGCTTAGCTCGCAGTTTTTAAGCAGGTATGATTTGTCCACTTTTTCAAACAATCTCTCAAAAGCGCTTTCGAGCGGGGTGTTTTGTAAATTGCAGCTTATTTCGTATTTATCATCTATCTTGTTTACTGTTAGCTCTTTTATTGAGGCTTCAAGTTTCTCTTTTTGGCGTTTATTTATAAAGACTTCATTTTTCTCATACGCGCTTATCAGGTCTTCTAATACCTGATCTTTCTTCTTTGAAGTGGTTGTAATACATCCGGATATAAATGCTAAAAGAATAAATAATGTCAGAGGGAAACATCGTTTAAATTTCATAATAATTTCCACTATAAGTTATAGTTAACTTTTAAATTAGAAAGCATATTCAGAAATGAATATGCAAATTTGAAACTTGATAGAGCCTAAAGAGATAGAAGTTGACAGGGGTAGAATAAAACAGGTTGCATGAGGTTTGAGGTTTGCGCCGCAGGGTTGCATGAAAGAAAAAGCTCTGCTATTATCAGTAAACAAATTTTGATTGAATGCTATGTTAATGCCAACCGGTTATTTAAATGTTGTTATTAACGTTTTTCTTTGCGGATATGAGCACAAGTATTATTCCCACAAGCGGCGTTAACAATAATGAAGCAAAGAAATATCCCCAAAATCCGCACTTTCTTGAAGAACCCAAAAGTCCTATGAAAAAACTTATTATTATTATTATTATTGGGATGCCGTATAGCATATAAATCTTTATCTCAAAAAGAAAATTTGAAAACGTATTTGACGCATTTCAAAGCTATTGGTTGAAATGCGTCAAAATTTAAAAATATCTGAAAAAAAAGGGATTTGCATAAAACAAATCCCTTTTTTTTGTTAAAATTTTACAACTGGTTAATTGAACCGCTGAAATCAATCCGACGTTATATCAATTAGGCGGCTTGTTCGTTTTTCTTTCCTGAAACAGTTTCTTTGCCTTTTTCATATAATGTCGCAAAATGCTCTCTCATTTTTTCAGGATTAAAGTTTAAAAGTGTTCCGCCTGATTCAAAATGCATTAAGAAAACCTTGCCTACGGCATATGTTGTAGCTCCGGCCATAATAGGAAGTGAAATGCCGGTAACAATATTTCCGCCTGGTATTCCTCTTAAAAAGCTGCCAATAAAACTGCCAACAAACATATTTGACAAGCCTAATGAGCCTGCGCCGCCAATAAGCGAACCTACAATAGATTTTACAACGTTTTTTGAAAAAGGGATATCGTATAAATTGGTTAAATCACGCACCATTTTTACCTGAAAGCCTGTAACCGCGACCAAATCAAAAAAAGGAACAGGCACAAGACCCATGCCGGAAGCCCAATAAATATTGCGCATAATTATGTGATTTCCTTTAAACGTCTTATCTTCAAAAGCTGCTTCTGCGTTATCTTTTGCTTCATTTGCGTTCGCCATACTTAAATATCCTCCATTAAAAAATAAGGAAAAACCTCTAAAAATAAAATTCAACAAAGCAACATAAGCCATTACACTATAATTGTCAAGAAAAAAGTTGATTTTAACAGACCTTCCAGATAAAGTAATAAAAAATTTAAACGGTTTTCGGACAAATTTTAAGCAAAAAACTATGAATCTATTTAGTTTATTTAAAAGAGAGTTATACAGGCCATGGAAAAATATCCTTTTTATGGCATTTCTGTCAGGCCTCTCAAATAGCGTAATTCTTTTTATCACAATATATTATATAGGAAATCCTGAAAGGCAGGGCAAACCCGCCAAGTATTTTATATTGTTCATCATAGCGACGTTAATATTTGTTATTTCAAAAAAATACGCGTTAACAAAGGCCGCTGCTTTTACAGAGAATTTAATCAAAAATATCAGGGTGCGGGTTGTAAACAAAATACGCAATTCAGAGCTGGGTTTCATTGAAAACATTGAAGATTCGTATATTTATACAAGGATAACACAGGACACCAATTTCATTTCGCAATCAGCCATTGTTATTGTTACTTCGTGTCAGAATCTTCTGTCTGTTATTTTTTGTTTAATGTTTTTAGCATGGCTCTCTTTGTTTAGTTTTTTATTTACAGTAGGCGCTATTGGGGCCGCTACCGTGGTCTTCATGTCATACAAGAAAAGAATTCGGATATTAATGGATGAGTCTACAAATGAAGAGGCAAGGCTGTTTGGTTATTTAACGCATATTTTAAACGGCTTTAAAGAGATCAAATTGAACAGGAGAAAAAGCGATGATTTGTTTAAACAATTTGAAAACTCGGCGAATTCTACTGAATGTTTAAAAGTTAAAACAGGAAACCACTTTTCAAACGATATTATATATTCGCAGGCATTTGTTATGGCTTTAGTTGCCGTCGTCGCTTTCGTATTGCCTTCCATCACTTCCGTAAGCAGCCAGGTAACGGTTATGACTGTTATGGTTATAATATTCCTGATAGGGCCTATTGAATTATTGATGACAAATATTCCGATATTTTCAAGGGCGAACCTTGCGATAGACAATATTTATAAATTAGAAGAGCTTTTAGATAAAGAGGGCGGTAACGGTTGTGAATACAATGGGGAATACAATGGCGGTGAATTTAAAGATATTAATGTTGATAAGATGTCATTCAGTTACAATGATGCTGACGGAAAAGCAATATTTAAGCTGGGGCCGATTAACCTGAATATTAAAAAAGGGGAGCATGTATTTATTGTCGGGGGAAACGGCAGCGGCAAGTCAACTCTGCTTAAATTGTTAACCGGCCTGTATTACCCGGAACACGGCAATATTATTTTAGATAGCGAACTGGTAAGCAAGCCGGACTATCAGAGGTACAGGGAGCTGTTTTCTATAATTTTTACAGATTTCCATCTTTTTGATAGATTATATGGTTTAGTAAATATTGATAAAAAAATGCTAAACGATTTGTTAAAATTGATGGAACTGAACAAAAAGACCCAATATAAAAAAGGGCGGTTTACCAACACTAATTTGTCTACGGGACAAAGAAAAAGATTGGCGATGATTGTGTCCTTTCTGGATGATAAACCAATTTATGTATTTGACGAGGTTGCGGCCGATCAGGATCCGCAATTTAGAAAATATTTTTATGAAGAGCTATTAAAAGACCTAAAGGCAAAAGGCAAAACCGTTATTGCGGCAACTCACGATGATAAGTATTTTCATGTGGCGGACAGGGTTTTAAAGATGGATTATGGGCAGATGCAAAATCTCTAATTTCCATAAAAATTAAATTCTAATAATATTCTGAAAATTTAAAAAACTTAGCTGTACAACCAAAAATAAGAAATAAAAATAGAATGGGATTATTTAAAAATATAAGAAAAAGCGCGAGGTCAAGATGGGAAAACAATAAAGTGCCTATAATCTGTGTGGTTTTAATTGTTTTATTTCTTCTTGTATATTTCTATGAATCTATCTTTATTAGCGTGCATTCAGGTCAGGCCGGCGTTCTGTATAGAAGATTTTTTGGCGGCACGGTAGTCGAGAAAATTTACGGGGAGGGTATCCATGTCGTGCCTCCCTGGGACAAGATGCAGGTATATAATGTGAGGGTGCAGGAGGTTAAGCATCAGATGGAGGTGTTGTCTTCAGAGGGGTTGAGGTTTCATATAGATTTGTCAATTCGTTTCCATCCTGAATATGAGTTCCTCGGATATTTGCATAAACGGGTCGGCCCTGATTATATTAGAACTATAATAGTGCCTGAAGTCGAATCTGTAATGCGTACCCTTGTCGGTAAATTTACGCCGGCGGAGGTGTATACCACAAAAAGGGGATTGCTCAATAAATCCATATTTTCAGCATTTTCACAACTTAGCGAAAAATTCATTATTCTTGATGATGTTATAATAAGAGACGTGATATTGCCTGATGCTCTCAGAAACTCAATTGAGAAAAAATTGCAAGCGGAACAATTGGCGAAGAAATATAAATATTTGATTGAAGTTGAGGAGCACGAGAAGGAGAGGAAAAGAATAGAGGCTGAAGGCATAAAAAGATATCAGGAGATTGTGTCTAAATCTCTCACAAACAAGTTGCTTGAATGGCAGGGGATACAATCTACTTTAAAGCTGGCGGAATCGACAAACGCAAAAATTGTCGTGATAGGCCGGGGGAAAGACGGCTTGCCGTTAATTTTAGACATGAAGCAGGGCGTCGCCGATGACGCTCCTGATAAACCGAAGCCGAAAGAAGTGGAAGCTAACGAGCAGAGTAAAAATGATGATTTAACTTTCGGTTTAAAAGAAGAGTTTAACGGCACGAAAGCTGATGCGGCGCAATTATTAGACAAATTTATAAACAAAGATGAGAAAAAAAAACCGAACAACTAATAAAACTTTAGGAATTTTTTTAAGTTTATTTCTTTTGTCTGTTTTCTCTTTGCCGGCTTGCTCGCCGGATCATGGCAAAAAGACCGCTATGAAAGCGGAAAAAGGGGAAGGCGACATTGTAATAGGGGCGGTATACCCTTTTTCACAAAAAGGCGCGCAATTTATTAATGGGTTTAATTTAGCCGTGGATGAGCTTAACAGCCGCCCTGATGGCGTTTTAGGAAGAAAATTTAAGCCGATTTTCAGAGACGACGAATCATCCCCAAAAAAGAGCAAAGAGATTGCCGTGGAATTTGCGAGAAACCATGATTTAGTAGCGGTGCTTGGACACAATACTTCCGTGCCGGCAATCAGCGCGTCAATAGTTTATGAAAATAGCCAAATTGTTTTTATTACACAAAGGGCTACAAGCGATCATTTGACGGAGCATGGATTTAAGTTCGTTTTTAGAAATATGACTGAAAATTCTATTTTTGCGCAAAAGATCGTCGATTATGTAAAGCGCGACGCTAAAAATAAAAAGATTTTAGTTTTAGCCATGAATGATAGTTACGGCAAAGACCTTTCCACCATGTTTCAGGCCTTTGCTAAAGATGCCGGCATTGTAATAGTTGGGCCGATTACTTTTAATCCATGGGAAACAAAGATTAAAGAATCATTTTTACGCTATGCAAACTTTATAGAAGAGACGAAATTTGATGACGTTTTTAATTCGATTTTTGTTGCGGCGTCAAATCCATTTGCTTCAAAGGTTATTAAAGTTTTGCGCGATTTAAATGTGACCGGCAATATATATAGCTCTGAAGGCCTTGATGACCACGAGTTGATTGAAATTGCGGGAGACGATGCGGAAAATGTTATCTTCTGCACTGTTAAGACTCCAAGCGGCCCAAAATATGAGGAATTTGCCGCAAGATATAGATATAAATACGGCATGGAGCCGGACGGCTGGGCCGCCGCCACTTACGACTCTGTGCATTTATTAGCGTATTGTATGGAAAAAGCCGGAACAACCGTGCCTAAAACAGTGGCTGAAGTTATGCATTTTATGCAGGATTGGCCTGGGGTGACCGGTATGCATACATTTAATAGCGCCGGCGAGCTGCTAACTGAAAAACCGCTGGCTTTTAAGACGGTGCATGAGAAAGAATTAGTATTTATAGAGGATATTGAATAGGGGCCTCTTAAGAGACGCGGCGACATAAAAGACGATTTTCTAATAATAGATGGTTTGTCTATTAATATTTGAAAGAGGGCGCTTATGCCGGATCAGGATAATGGATCAGAAAACAGTTATATTTTAACTTGCGAAGAGTTGGCGGATCTTTTTCAGGCTTCCGTTGATGAAATAAAAGAGCAGGCTGGGCATGATGATCTGATAATGCTGCCCGGCGGGAAAACCGGGATTTTGCCGCGCAAAGTTAAAAGCATTTTAAAAGAGAAAGGCTTTGACTACTCCCGCAAAGTTATCTCCCATATCAACATGCGCGGAGGCATTGGAAAAACTACCGCTACTATTTCGCTTGCCACAAGGGCTAAACAGTATGGTTTTAAAACATGCATAATTGATATGGACCCGCAAGGTTCGGCATCGCTGGTATTTAATATAATGCCTGAAGATGATGACCCTGTTTTTTACGATGTATGGCAAAAACCTGAGGAGATGACGTTAGGCACAATAAGGCGCATTGATGAAAACCTTTATATACTGCCTTCGTCACTGGAGAACGGTCTTCTGGATTCTGTTTTAGGCAACCCGGCTTCGCAAAAAAAAGCTGTTAGCGGTGTTTGCGACGTGTTAAAAGACGACGGATTTGAAATTATTATAATAGATAACCCGCCGTCTCTCGGCTCGGCGGTTATTTCTTCGATTTGCGCGTCTGATATTGTTGTGGTTCCAATGTTTAGCGATGCGTTTTCATTTAGGGGGCTTGAGATCACCCTGGATGAAATTAACTCTATATGCGACGTTTTTAATCTTAGGATACCTACGGTTAAGGCTCTTTTTTCAAAATACGATAAGAGGGAAAGGGCGTCGGAAATGGCATTTGAAAAGCTAAAAGAGAGTTATTCAAACATCCTTATACCTCATGTTATAAGGACTACCACGGAGTTTTCCAAAGCTTTGGAAAGACGTGAAACTGTTTTCGGCTCTTCAAGAAAGAATCCGGCTAAACAAGATTATGATATGTACGCGAGATATATTCTTAATTTAAATGGATATTCAAATAAGGATAACGTTTAATGGAAAATTCGGAAAAGAATGATAACAAAGCAAAAAAAGCAAAAAGCGGCAATAAGGAGAGGCCTAAAGTTAAAAGGAGTAGAAAGCGTCTTTATGAAGCGGTAACTGAAGACACCGTTGATGATGTCTCTAAAACAACCTGCGCTGAAAAGGATAATGTTAAAAGCGACGCCGGCGTCGATGCCGGCAGGGTGGGGGTTGGCGTAAAAGACGGCATGGCAAAAGGGGCCAATGAGATAGTGGGCAAATATACGCGTTGGGGCGCCGGTTTAAGCGTTGTCCCTATACCTCTGTTTGATATGGCCGCGATTTTTGTTATACAGTTGAGGATGTTAAAAAAACTGGCAGATCATTACGGCGTGAGTTTCTCGGAAGAGCTTGTAAAATCGTTAATAACATCTCTTTTAGGCTCTCTGAATTCCGGGGCGGTCGGCGGCGTTTTAGCGGCAAGCGCGCTCAAGTTTTTCCCCGGTTCGGGCTTGCTCGCCGGCATGACATCCATGTGTCTTGTAGCCGGGGCCACAACATACGCAGTGGGAAAAGTATTTATACAACATTTTGAATCCGGCGGCACATTCCTGAATTTTGATCCGGAAAAGGTAAAAGAGTACTTTAAAAAACAGTTTGAAGATGGAAAAAATATAGCAAAAAAGCCGGACAAGATATGAAAATAAGTTCACTTTCGTCACTTATCGGTTTGTCCGGCCTTAGGCATAAACAAGTCGCTATTTTAAAGAGTTAATAATCGCGTCGCAAGTTGCAGACACTCCATCGGAATCGCTAAATTTCTCCTTTATTTCCGCGCAGCTATTTTTTACTTTGATTGAATTTAAAAGCTTCATAGCCTTTTCACTTACTGTTTTCCTGTTGTATTCATTCTTATCTACAGCATCGCCGACTCCAAGTCGTTTTAAGCGGGCGGCATTGTCAAACTGATCAAAAGCCATAGGCATTACAAGATGCGGAACACCTGCTTTTAATGCCTGAGCGCATGTTCCGATGCCTCCATGGTAAACTATGCATGATGTGCGAGGCAGTAAACCGGCTAAAGGCAGATATTTATAATGTTTAATAGTTTGTGGCAAACTATTTGGGATTTGATCTTTATAAGGAGTCAGAAAAATACCGCGTATCCCTAAGTCTAAACAGACATTCAGAGATTCCTGAAAAAAACTAGCGGATTGCCGCATTCCGGTGCCCGGAGTAAAAATAACAGGCAAAGCGCCTGCATCCAGAAACTCTATTAAATCTTTTGACGCCTCATCCACTTGCGCCGTTCTTAGCATCGGGAAATCCGTTAGTTGAATATGCGCGGGCCAATTGCTCTGTTTTGGCGCAAACCATTCAGGAAAAAGGCCTATGATTTTTTGAGGCGAATATAACCATTGGTAAGGATTGTTCAAATCATAGCTTACATTTTTAGTAGAGCAGATGCCTTTTAATAGCGACTTCAGTGTATAGTTAAAAATATCCTCCTGTTTTTTATCAACATTCCAAAGAGCAAACGGTGAGATGCGCATAGTTGCCAACGGAATTTCTAATAATTCATGGGCAAAACGCGCTCCAAAAATGAAAAGAGAGGCAATAATAATACTGTTTCCCGGTTTGTATTGCTCCTTAATAAAATCAAAAACACGCCATGTGGTCGGCCCATACACATGATTTGCCATTA
The DNA here is from genome assembly GCA_021777105.1 of Candidatus Anammoxibacter sp. Classification (GTDB taxonomy): domain Bacteria; phylum Planctomycetota; class Brocadiia; order Brocadiales; family Anammoxibacteraceae; genus Anammoxibacter_B. The sequence continues at coordinate 136,797 of JAIQZQ010000066.1, read as the reverse complement.
CTTCAAAAGATTTATCCCGGTTCCATAAATCAGGATTGTTGCTAACTTTTTCAGCTTCTTCAGCGCTTAAAATTGAATAAAAATCCAGCCCTGCTTTGCAAATAAGCTCTTTAAACCAGTCGCAGCCTAAAACAGTAACATCGCAACCTCTTTTCTGCAATTCAACGCCAATGTTAACAAGCGGAACATTGTCTCCCAGGCTGCCTAAAGCTACAATAAATATTTTCATTATAAATAAAATGTTTAAGATTTTTATATTGCGGAAGATAAATAAAAAACATCTTTCAAATATCCGCGGCTGTTTATGCTAAATCCGGGCTCGGTTTTCATCTTCAGGTCTTTACTGCTTAAGCGGTATAAACCTCTTAAGCTTTCCGGTATCCGATCTATTTATTTTGTCAACCCTTTTAATGCATACATCAGGGTTTAATACGCCGGTTCTTAATAAATTTGATTCAATTGTTTTTTCTAATCCTTTTAAGTCATAATCGTCTGTAATAACAACATCAATTTGCGCCCCGTTTTTGGTTTGGCAAACCATAAATTCAAGAACCACCGAAGCCTGGAACAGTGGGGAATAGAAGTTTAAAGGGTGAACAATAACATTATTATTGTAAACAAAAAGGTCGTCTGAGCGTCCGCAAACATCTTTGATTTTTTGATAATGCGATCCGCATTTGCACTGATTGGCCTGGAACTCAAATTCATCAGTAATCTCATATCGTATTAACGGCATTACATGGTTAAACAGATTAGTGATATATATTTTGTCTGATTTAGAGCCTGCCGGCGTTGGGCTGCCGTCGCTGTTTATTGCTTCGATAACGCAAACATCCTCGCTAATATGGACGCCTTCGCCAAAAGAGCAAGGAAATGTGCCGCCGTTTAGCTCGCTGGCCGACCATGTGTTCATTACCGACGCGTTCCAGGTTTTTTCGGTAATATTCCGATCCCCCGGTAACAATGGTTCCGAAGTGCACCAAAATGCCTTTGGATCAATTGCCAACTCTCCTAACCGCGCTTTTTCACATAAGCTTGAAAGAATATTCGGAAAGCAGTGTATAAGGTCTGGTTTTATGCTATTTAGCTCTTTAACTATATCGTCAATAGGCAATATGACGGGAATATGTCTTATTTCAACCAAAGAACTTGAAAACGTTTGAGCCAATGCGCTGGTAGCGTGCGCGGCCACAAAAGCGGAAATAGACACCATAGGTTTTGCGCTCGTTTTGTCGCCTAATTTCAGGTATTTGCTAAAACCTCGTATAAGATTTATATATGAGACCGCCCATCCATGCTGGTCGTAAAGGAAAATGCCACGAACGCCGCTGGAACCGCCTGAAATAATTGCGTGATAATCATCCAGAAAATATGCGTCGCTTTTAATTTTTGAAAGATGAGAATTAGCGTTCCTAAGTTCTGCGCGCTTATCCGTCACAACCGAATCCCAGTTTTCCATAAGGTCTTTTTTGCTCATCGGAGGTATCTTCACAATATCTTCTTTTGTCGCAGTTGAGGGATCTATATTATCTAATCTTTTACTATGCCATTCTGAATTGGTTTTCGCATGGTTAAGCAGTGATCGCAAAGCGTTTCTCTGCTCCTCTTCAATTTTAGCGCGCGACCATGAAAGGCGGTCAATATATTCAGGCAGAAGCCCCGCCATATACTCAACATGACGCGTACGTGTTTTTTCGTATTCCATTGATATAATTTTTTATAAAAGAAGTTTATCCTAAGCCCGTGTTAATAAATTAATAGAGTTAGGCGTGAATAGTTTTATTTTTTAGCTTTAGCGTGAGATAAATACCGTCGTCGTCGGGATCGCTTGCGGGAGTTGCGCTCTCTGATATGCCGGAGCTCCAAAAAAACTTCTGATAATGTTTTAAGGTATTTAAGCGTTTCTTCCACGCTTAAGCCGAAATCCTTAGTGTCGTTCAATGATAGCAATAAACTATAATGTTTCCTGTTGCAGAGTCTGTTCAAATTTAACATGATTGGTTTGTCATTTTATATTGTATTTAATTATAACCTTGCAATCATATTACCTCTCCTCTTCCTTCTGAACCTCCTTTTCTTTTTTCACAATTATATTGAATGCCTCAATTAGTTTCATATCGACTTCCGTTAATTCAATCTCTGTTAAATTCCCAATTTTCCCCATAACTAAATCAAGATTAATTGTGGCTATTTTGTTCAACTTCAATAATGACTCTTTTTTTAGTCCATTATTCTGGTTTACATTTAGCCGGAAGTCGCTTGAACCAACTTCTTTTAAATTAGTAGTTATAAATGCAACAGTTACATCTTCTTTGTCGGCAATCAAAACTAATGCCGGTCGTAATTTACTCCCTGAAAAATCCGTAAATGGAAAGTTGATTAGAACAATATCGCCTTTGATCATCTGTATCTCTCTTTCAAGTCGTCTAATGTATATAAATCGTCATCATCTTTCAAAAAATCAAAGCTCCTGGAATTAGAAATCAATTTTTGAATGCCTTTGTTTAGAATATATTCCTCATTTTTCTGAAATAAATATTCAGTAAAGTCTGCCACTTCTTCAACTTTGTTATCAGGCAAGTTCTTAAGATAATCAACCGTTTTATCAATTAAAAGTTCTTTTGTCATAGCGACCCCTTTCTATAGTAGATTTATTAGTTGTATTTTGTATATTTAACAGGCATTGTCATGGTTAGTTTGACTTGCATAATCTGATCCTCATCACTGTGGTCAGAATAAATATTATGATCAGTTTATTATTGCTTTTAATGTTTTAGACGTCAATTGAATTCCTTATATAACAATTTTGTATAACGAAATTGATAAAACATATAAACCTGTTTCATAATTTACCACCGGTTATTCGCCAACATTCGGGCTCCACGTGTTTGGCGCAATGAAAAACGGCGTTTTAACTGTTGGATGTTCTCTCAGATACTGTTCAATTTCCGCCTGGAAATTATCAGGTAATTCAGTTGTTTTCTCTTTTAAGTTTGTCCTTGACAACTTGCTGCCTGCTTGCGAGTCTTGATCCAATATGCCGAAGATCTTTTCAAGGCCGTTTGTAGGAGCATCACAATATTTAAAAATCGCTTTGATTGCTTGCTTTGGAAATGCGGTTAAATCTTGATAGCGAACCGCAAACATTGGAACGCCTTGCCGGTAAAGTTCCATGTAACGTTCCATCACCGAAAGCCACATAAACGCGGCAATCTTTGCCATAGACAAAGGCGCGTCCGTTTCAGATATATGCTTATCAATCAAATGCGCGAGTGGTCTCAACATGGCCTGTATTGCCTTCAAATTTTCAACGGAATTGAAATCGTCATTTATGAATGCGCGAATAGCAGACCTGGTCCAAGTTAAGGCGTCGCGATACAAAAATATAATTTTTGCTTCAGGAAAGCGCTTGAACATAAGATCCGCAATCTCAATACCGAAACTTCTGAATTTGAAAGCCCGCATTAATGGGAGTCTATTCCGCAAAGGAGTTTTACATAATACCTTTGTGCAGCTTTGAAGTAGTTCGCCGACTTCATTATCATTGCTTTTATCCCATTTACGAATAGCCACAAGCTGGGTGTAAATATCAGGCTCAGACAAACCTACAATGTTCTCTATTTGATTAAACGCCGAACTAAGCATTGTAGAGCCGGTTCGCCCAACTGAATAGATCAATATGAGCCTGCTCCCATCTATGCGCATATTATTTGCCAACCGATGAAGTTCAAGGTACGGCACACCAAACAAACTTATCGCATTTTCATACTGAGCCTGGTAATAGAAAGGAGCTTGGGATAGGTCAATGCCGGCAGGGGTTTCCACAAATAAAGCGCGATCATTGTTATGGTCCAAACAATAGAGGCTAATGTTAGGATTTTTAATCATAACCTGGGCGTCAATACTGTTTCCTTCACTAAAGTGAAAATCCGCCGGATTAGCGACGCCAACGGGATTCCGCCGATTTTTGCTCTTTATATTTAGAATTCGCGCATTCATGTATAACTTTCTCATGGAAACATTTAGAGGGCAAATCAAACCATGCTGGTTTCCTTTTCTTTTTTTGTATATAGCTTTTGTTTTTGTTTTTGACTTTGATATTGAATATAAGAAAGCAAAACAAATGGAAATATCCACAGGGCTTTTTGCGCCCTTTGTAAATTTGACAACACTTATTAATATGAAAGAGAATGCCGGACGCGATAAGGATTTGGTTGCCGCCAAACAGCTCAGAAAATTACAGGAGCTTGAAAATGAAATATAATAAACAAAAAGAAGATTGGGTTTGTGGCGGATGGGATGAAGCAGAGCTTAATACGCTTCGCGACGGAATGAAAATGACGCTTATTGAAAAATTGCAATGGCTTGAACAAGCTCAAAAATTAGCGGATCAATTGTTAAAAAACAAGAGATCCCGTGTAAACAATAAGCCCATAGCCCATTAAAAAAACGCTACAATACCTAATCAGCATCATAGAAAAACCTCGCTAATAATATATACAGAAAAAATGTAAGAGGTATTACGCAAATTATTAATATTATTAAAAGAGAAAATGTCTTTGATATTGTCCTGTTAGGATAATATAAGATTGTAAATGTGCTTATCACAAACGAAATTAAACTAATCAGTAACAAGCCAGGAATGCTTGTTACGTGGGCGATTCGAGAAAATCCCCAATATCTTCTGCTACCTGCAATCCACACCAAAAGAACAGAAATAAGGCCAAACAAGCTAAAAGTAATACTTGATCATGAATATATACACTCATAGAAGTGAACTCTAAGGCCGCAAATTTGAAGCTCCATGTCAAATTAAATTAAGAATACATCTTTTATGCCTACTATGTTGTCTTCTGTAATGTTTCAAACACCTAAATTATTACGAATCATAAAAGTTGCGTATTCTGTTTTCAAGGTTTGCCCCTAAAGCTGCTAAATCTTCTCCTTCGTCATCATCTCCCATAACCTGATCATTTAAATTTCCCGCATGAGCGCTTAAATGAATCATCGACGCGGATATCTCGCCTAATTTTTCATCATATTCATCCTGTGCCAGATTTTTATCTTTAAACTCTTTTAACAGCCTGATATAGTTGTTGCACTCTTCTTCTAATTCGTCGAACAATACAAGGTATTGGTCGTCTATACGTTTTATTGTTTTAGTCATTTTACCTCCCCCTTTCAAATCGTTTTTTAGCTTTTGCAATATTGCCTTCAAAAACTCTTATATCACTTTCCCAATGTTTTATTCTACCCTTTAAAGGAAAGTTTTTTGTTTTTTCAATTTCAATTTTTTTCAAATGCAGTTCTATTTGATTTTCCAAACCTTTAATTTGTTTCTTAAAAGTTTTCTTGTTTGTCATTTATTTTTCTATCGTTTGATCTAAAAGTTTTAACCGTTCCATTAACTCTTATACTCAGCTCCTTGAATGTTCGGCCTACCCCTTACGCAACGGTTTTCAGCTCCATACCACGGAAAAGGTTCACAACTGGCTCTCAAACTTTAGTTTGGGTATGAGTTGACGATGGTCATCTAAAAGCTTTATGGATGCAGTGTTTAGACGCTGCATTCAAAGGGCTTCAAATTGGCGCATAATGTTAAGAATTAATATCCCAATGGGCTACTATGAAATTTTGTTGAACAAAGCCTATTGCCACTATGGGTATCAACACCAAGGTTACTTTTAAATTTTATACCTTTTTATTCTTCTTTTCTACCTTCAATTTTTAAAATTCATTGTTTTCTTTAAAAAAAATAACTTGGGGTAGGCTAAATATGCAAAATTATGTTTGATAAAAATTGTGATTGTAAACAAAAAAGGTGTAAAAGAATTTATTTGAAGAAATGATTAAATATAAGCGTGGTTCTGCTAATAGAGAGTTTAATTCACCGATAAATGTGTTTAGGAACCCGGAAGAGATAAAATATCCCAAATCGTATTCAGATTTAGGTAAGATTTGGCCGATCTGATTGAGCCAAAACGGATGCGCAGCCAAGCTGCGTTGAGGATTCGGCGACTGAAGATTGGGTGAAGCCGGCCTGAAGATACCGGTAAAAAAGTCCAGGTTATTTCTTTCCGCGCCATTAATATGAATCCTGCAAAATTAGATTTCCTTTGCGACAGCGCATTAAATGTTTTCTTTTATGTCTCATTTGATAGCCGTTTTAGTGAATAAACCCCATCCAGCCCCTTTACTTTATTCGGGTTTTTGGTCTTGTCCGATCCAAAATTACTCTTAAACATGCCGTAATAACTGTTCACAAACGATTTTGTCCCTATTATTCCGCTATCCGTAAAATACCTTGTCCTGAATCGTAGCCTATCCGTAGTTGTAAATTCATAGTTTTTCTTTCGCTCTTTAGCTACTCTTTTCTCATTAATAGAAGCCCCTTTCTCCGTATCCAAACCGCCTTTTTCATAAAGGTACTCCCTGTAATCAGCAAACCTCTCCTTTTCATTCATATCTGTATATCCCATCAATCCCAAATCCATTGATAAAAAGTCCCCTTTGTTCCCTGTCTGCGCATGATAACCAATCGAACTCCATCTATAATCCTCCGGTTTATCCACAATATTCGCCCGAACAGGGTTCAAATCAATATAAGCAAGCAAATTTATCAAAGTATCACCGTTTTCAACTAAAACGCTCTTAAACCTATCGCCCCAGAAATACCCGGTTCTATTATGCGCCTTATTATAATAACGTGAAAATCTCTGCTTAATCTCCTTTACAAATTCCGACAAATTCGAAAACTTATCCCGAAAATAGGGGAGTCGGCCCTCTTCAACCACCCTTTCATCCTTGCGAAAAAACAACGCCAGCCTTTTTTTCAGCTCATCATCCGAATAATCATCCCTATTTTTCGTCTTAACAAGTAGATGGAAATGGTTCCCCATAATACAGTACCCAAACACCTCAACAAAAAACACCCCGCTCATCCATTTAATAAGATTAACCAGATAATCCTTCTCCACCGAGCCCAAAACATATCCCGGCAATGTGCTTTTAGTAATAACATGATATATCGCGCCCTCCCCTTTAACAACCATCCGCGGAATCCTTGGCATAAGTAACCCTCCTTTTTTATATAAATTAACGTTTTTTTTACGTACTACGCCTTTAATTTAAAATCCAAAATCTAAATTCCAAAATTTCATCTTGCCATCCGTAGAATTCATGGCATACCTAACCATCCTTTTAGCAATAATTTAAGCTGTAAAAATACAATTTTATCAGTTTACAAAAATTCAGGTGAAAAAGTAACATATTGAGCCTGTCCCAAATTATCCCAAATTATCCCAAAATTATCCGTTCGTTGAAATTAAAAGACTTATGGCTGGAAAAATTGGCTAAAACACCTATTTTCGGACAACCTGTCAAGGTATGTTCCTGATGTTTGCCTTGATATTTATTCCATGTAAATTTAATAAAATATTTAAAATTCCATTGGATTTTCCTCGTTGGCAAAGAGGGGGTATGGGAGATTCGGTAAGAATACATATATAAAGGTTTGTCATTGCATGTATATGCGCTCAAATCTCCCTAACCCCCCCCCTTTGCTAAAGGGGGGGGGCAAAATTGCGCTTTATTGTAAGTAGTGTAACGAATAACTAAAAAATCTTGTCAAAAATTGTCAGAATTTAACTTGTAAGAAACTAACTGTCAAGAGTAACACTGTCGCCTTCAGCGCAAGTTTTTGTATAAACTGTTCCGTTAATTTCATATTTCACCCCTAAAATTTTAGCGACCTTTGGAGCCGGATTACCAAAAGTTGCATTATTAGCAGTAATTTTAGTAACACCGCTAAAATCAACTAACTCTTTAACCTTTCTAGTTACATCATATGCGCCTTTACTACAACCATACGCAGCTCCTAAAATATTTATCGAAGCGCTTACTGCGCTCAAATCCAGCGTTTCACCGTCCTTGCCGCATAAAGTCACTTCTTGCCCATTATAAACGTAACAAATAGAAAAGTATTTCGTAATACCTGGATCAAAATCTCCAATAACGTCCCGACTCAATTTAAGCGTAGGTTTTCTAGTAGGCGTAGCTTTATTCTGGTTATCCAGAATGCCCTGCACTTTACATGTCACATCTTCAGAATATTTATCAGTGCCCCATATAGCCCACATAACAATAACTTTATTACTCATAATTTTTCCTATATAAAAGTTAAACGAAATAAAAAACTAATAAAATTTGTATATTTTAGTATTTGAAAAGAAATATTGTGGTTAAATATTATGTAAAAGCTCGAAAATAAATAACTTAGCTTTATTTTGTATGACTTTCATATTATCTTTGTGAGATATTCAATCTTCAAATCCTTGAGGTGGCTTGGGCCACATCGCTAATTCTACCTAATCATCTCTCGCAAATCTAAAGCAAACCTCAATGCAAAAAAATTAAGTTATCTATTTACGCGCCATTACAACATACAAATAAGATGTGAATTATTTCTTTTAATAACAATTTTGAATTAGTCGGCAACATTAGCGCCGCTAAAGAATTTAACAGTTAACTCAACGCCATATTTGATGCGCTATTATCATTTATGAACATATCTACGTCAATTAAAAAAACAATTTATTGCTAATTTTTTTACCAAGGGGTTCTTTTATGTTTGACAGGGAGTTTCTAATGGGTGGCCATAATGGCACAAAAAATGTTAATACTTATTACCGAGGCCAATAATAAAGCTACTATATTTAATTTAAATATTTTCCTTTAACTCCCCCTCCATTGATGGGAGGGGTTAGGGGAGGGTGATAAATGAACACTGAGCAGCTTGTCTGCTTTAGTGAGAATTATCCCCCGAGGGGACAAGAATCGCGTAAAAATAATGGTATCTATGCTTTGGCCTAGTTAATAAATGTCTCATAAATCTGGAAACATTTCTATCCGGCGTGTTAATTACAAGATGGTAATGAGTATTCATCAAACAGTAGTGGGACACGAAAACATTAAAAAGTTCACACGCCTCTGAAAGAGTTTTAATGAAAAGGACAAAACCGTCAAACTTGTTGATATTTTTCATACAGCCAAGGCGCAACTTCAGGGTCAATATACATATACGAGTTGTATAAGTCATCATTAGCGACCAGGGCTTTTCCATTGAGGCAGTGGCGCATTGATTTCCTATTAAATCGGAATTATAGACATAACATTAATTTTCACCCATCTGGCGCATAAATTCCATAAATGGGTAATATCTCATACTGTTATTGATGATATTCGAGACGGTATGTTTTTAATGCAGTTTAACCCTATCACTAAGCTAATGTCAATAGGTAAGGTTTGGCCTCGATGACCTTTCTTCGGCGAGTCATAGCGCTGAGGGACGGCGCATTAGCGCCGCAATTCGAGGGTCTTTACAACCGGGCACAAATAAAAATCCGGACACCGTTGATTTCCAAGATATTTATAATCTTTAATGCGGCTTAGGCTACGCTTCCGCTCTCCTCAATCTGATTAGCGTAGGCAGCTTAACTATTACGTTTGAGCTTATGATTTGTCAATATTAGTAATTAAGAATTTTTTAACTAATAATCTGGCTTTGCGCCCTAAAATCCAATTTCGAGTAAAAAAATAAGCAGGCAAACCGAATAGCAACAACCAAGAAAAAACACTAACGCTTTCCAAAGTTGGATTAAACAATAAATTGTAAGACGAGAATATAAGTGGTAAACAAAAAATAATAAAAATTAAGCTAAAAATACGAGAAGTTCGATAGTTCAAACTTGAGAATAGTTTTGCAACCTTATCCCGCCCGTTACCGTATCTTTCACACCAATATGGACTAGGGAGTGATAAGACCCACTTTGCTCTTTCTATAAATGCAATTCTTGATAATCTATCCTTAGGGTTTTCTTTGAAACGTTCTGCTTGAAATTGTAGAGCACGCCATGTTAACCCTGCATTGAATTCTTTCCATAGCCAACCTTCTTTTGGGTCTGAGAGTTGACTCCATGACCTGATAAAGGCTTCATGGCTAATATCAATAATGTCATTATTATCAATCTTGTTGGAGCCATAGGGGGTTATAAAATTGACTCCTTCTACTCTAAAAGCATTCAAAACCTCATGCAGATCTTTATCGTTAGAACCTGTTTCGTATTTCAGGCGACCATAGGATATCGGACGACGCATAGCTTTGCCATCTGTATTAATATCCGTAAGAGACCTAAAAACATGTTCAATTAGACCTCCAATCTTGCTATTTCTTTTTAATAAATCACTTTGGATAGATGACGCATGACGATCAAGCATTGTTTCAAGGTTCTGTGCTATTTTTAAATCATTAATATCTAAGCATGGTTTATGCTCTGGTTGATTAATTTCAGTTGCATATTTTTGCCTGATCCAAAGCTTGCGTAAACCATGTTGAATTAACGGCAATTCGTCTTGATTTCCTTTAACGTCAATAATTATGTTTTGTGCAAGTTTTAACGACACTTCACCCCCAAAGAGTCTTGCAGGCTCTTGAATAGCACGACGAAGTGCATCCTGATCAATATGTGGCAGTAAATATTGCGTACTGTTAAAAGCTTCAGCTAAACCGTAGAAACGTGAACAATATCCTAAAAACTCAGACCGCATTGTCAATATTGCATACATCCCAGGTATCTTTCCGGTCGATATGCCAGTTAAGACGTCTATAAAAACTTGAGCTTCGTGATGGTTATGTTCCTGTGCAAATCGAAAAATTTCTTCGAATTGATCAACTAAAATACATATATGATCCTGATTTGTTTTTAGCAACAGAGTCGAGAGAAGAACTGGCGCAAATTTACCTTTATTGAGTATTTTTCGAACTTCTGCAATCTGATTAATGTTAGGCTTTTTGTTGATGAATATGACCAATGCTTCTGCAAGTCTATCTAAAGGATTGTTCCGAGGTAAAATAGTACAAGTTTGCCAATTTTGCCCATTAGCTGTGTGGCTTTGCTGAAGCTGGACAAGAACGCCAGCACGAACAACTGACGATTTACCACTGCCGGAATCTCCGTGTACTACAATAAAATGTTTTTTGACAAGCAAACTAATAATTTCATCAGTTATCATTTCTCTACCAAAAAATATAGGCCATTCGCTCGAATAAAACGGTCGCAATCCTGGATAAGGCATTTCTGGAAGGCTTGCGTCGAACGGGTCTTTAAGTATTTGATTGTTGAAACTATCCATCATGTCATATTATCCTTCACTATTACTTGAGTTTTGGAGCCAGTTACGTATTTGATTTTTCCAATTGGTTTCAGTAGTGTCTATCCATGCAATTTTTAGATTGCGCGCATTATCAATACGGCTAACATGGTGATTTCTTTTGCCTATAACATCAAAAACAGCACATGGTAGTCTTTTTTTTGAGATAGATTTTACTAATTGACGATTATTTCGACCAACCGTGATAATGTCATGTCCTAACCTATTATCTACTCCAAGAATCATAACTGCATCGGAACTTGCAAGATCATCTTTTTGATTGTCATCTAATCTACCATCGTTTGATAAAGGGGTTGGTTGTTCGGGGCATATTATATAACCAGCAGAACTTAAGTTTTTGCTCGCTATCTTAAATTGATCGGTGAGTTCTGGCCGACTATGCAGATAAATTACCTGACCATCTGCTTCTAGTAACTTATTACTGTCTTGTTTCATACGCTCACATTCAAGATGTTTTTTTATCTCATCTAGTGTTGAAGCTATTTCTCCTACAATATCAACCAAGGAACTATTATATGCAGATTTATCTTCATCTGTTCCAATCATACCTAACGGAAAGCGCTTGAATTCAGGTTTTAATTTGTCAAATAAAAGAAATCCTTTCTTACTGATACCTTTTATATCCTTAAAAATATCAGGCCAATTTGAGTCATCCGTTTCCATCACTTGTGCAATAAAAGTACGATCAAAGTTTCTACACCATTCCATTGTTTCATTATTCGCTCCTATCTGCCACCACGTTCTTTCTTTTTTACACCATTCTGATTTTAAATACCAAGGCGACATCATTGCTAAAAGTAGAGCAGATTTGCTAGCAGCTTCTTCCAATGTGCTACTAATCTCGGAAGTTGCAGAAAGTCTTTCGCCTTGCCGCTCTGACTCGTCAAGGTAAAACGAGATATCTTTAAAATCAGGAAACATTTTTAACTTGGAGCGGATGTTATTAGCAAAATCCTGACACCAATCTTTAATATCTGATGTGCCTTCATTGTCAACATCTGCATGAGCGTATGATACAAAAACATCATGTACAAATAGGTTTTTTAAAAATGACATTCCGTGCCCTATGTATTAAATTTGTAAGAATTATTATTAATAATCTTCACATCTTATAATGTAATATAAAAAATTCAAATACTTATTATGGCAATCCAAGAGCTAAACTTTGAATCCAGAAGTTAAATTTTATTGTTTTTAACAGGCTGCCCGAGAATCACAATTTCTGTCAATGTTAAAGTCATAAGCCCTTTTATATCAACAAAGAAATTAACAATTTTACATTCTCGAACAATATGTCAAAGTTTGACTCTAAAAATTCGGCGATTATTTTATACAAGGAACTTTTGGATCTCCCAAGTTACCCATGTGAATTGAAGCCTTGGAGCAACACTGGTTTTGCGCTAAATACTACTACCATGTAGGTTTTTTTTACCTATCTTACGTCTTTAGAACTGATACTATCAGGAAAATGCAACTCGTTAGCTTTTATTTTTACAGCTACTAAGTTCTATTCAAATAATCACAACTTTACAATTTTTGAAGATCAATATAGAGCCTGTACCATTGATCCTTCTGGCTTCGCACTTCATTCACAGGTTTGCACGTAGACTTTACTACTAACCTGTTGGCTAGACTTTAATTAGTCAGGGCTTTCCCACAATTTTCCGCGAAATCAACTGATGGGTAACAATAGCAGATTTCGTAAGCTTCGCTTAATCCTAATGATTTAGATTTAGCTTGGCATGAGCATTTGCCTTGTTAGAAATTAGAATTCTAAGGGATTTTGAAGATTGTGGGCAAAGCCTAGGGGCACATCTTAACATGGTGTTCGAGAATAGTTTTTTGGCTAATTTTCAAGTCATAAGCCTTTTAATATCACCAAAAAATATTCACGATTTTGCATTCTCAGACAACCTGTTAAGATGTGATCCAGGGCCTATCCCTAAAGTCCTTTGAATTTTGAATAATTTAGTGACTAAATCTAGCGCTTTATTTGGCTGTTGTCTACAAAAATCTTGAATAATATATGTAGTGTAAAATCAACATGCGATTAGAGAAAATATGACTAATTGTGAAATTACAGCAAGAACATGATGCTAAATTACGTAAGTTGTGGATATTAATGGTGTTGGCTGTTAATGATAATAATAATTGCAAGGATTGTTACTGGGGGGGAGCGCGAAGCTCAAAGAGCAATAAACGAAAATCTAGGGCGCGCTTTGTGATTACTCAGCATAAACTTCGAGCAGAGGGCAATGCGGAAAGCGGAAAGCTGAAAGCATGGTAAGTGGTGATCAGTTATCGGTTATCAGTAAAAGCAAGGGCAAAGGCATAAATCACAGGTTAGATAGTATGTAGGTTGGGTAGAGCAAAGCGAAATCAACATTCAATTAAAAAAAAAGCCTGCCCACGAAAAGACACAAAAGTTCACGAAAAAAAGCAAAAACGGAAAGCATGACAAAAGCTAGTTAACCACTAATTTTCACAAATCCACACTAATTAAAAAACAAAAGCGTGCCCACGGAAAAACACGATCGCGCCAAGATAAACCCAAGTCTTTGGGATTGAGAGAGAAACTCATGAAATTTGATATTGTTATCCAACGGGTGACTCGTAAAGAGAAGTCCCGTCTAACTAAAGCTTAGCCGGGCAGGTTAGTAGAGACACCTGAGTGCCAACTCTGTGAAGGGAGCGCGTAGGTTGGGTAGAGCGGAGCGAAACCCAACATTCAATTAAAAAATCAAAAGCGTGCCCACGAAAAGACACAAAAATTCACGAAAAAAAGCAAAAACGGAAAGCATGGTAAGTGGTGATCAGTTATCAGTAAAAGCAAGGGCAAAGGCATAAATCACAGGTTAGATAGATTGCATAGATTAAAGTCAAAAGGGGTGGAAGGATTTTGGTTTATAAGGCAACTCGAAGCACTGGCTTCTTGAATATTTGGTTACGAAGCAGGGGGGGGGCTTTGTAATCGGAGAGGAAAATACTGGGGAGCACCTTTCACAACTTTTGCTTTATATTAGAGCTTCAATGCCTTTTCTCTCAATTATTTCGAGTAGTTTTTTTGATGCCCCGGTAGGCTTTTTGTTGCCTCTCTCCCATTTTTGAACTGTCGATGGGCTAATATTGAAAATGTTTGCCAGGGCTGCCTGGCTTAATTTAAATTTTTTTCTTAAAGAAACAATCTTGGCTGGTGGGTATTCTTTTACTTCCGGTAGACAGAGATTATGGATGTTTTTCATTGTAATCTTATCCACTAGGCCGCTTTTGTTGAGATCTTTGACGGCGCTGGTTATAGACTCCGCAATAGATTTTCTCATGATTTCACCTCAATTAAATCGCCATTTTTAATAGCTATATTTATATCTTCCAAAGATAGATTGAGTAAAATTTTTGCCAATTCTTTGAAACCTACAAGTTCCTTTAGACTCAAGTTTGTTTTTTCGTTTTTTGCAAATCCATGAATAAAAATTATTCGATCCTCCTGCCTGTAACAAATAATCGTCCTACCGCTACCGCTTTTGCCTTTGCCTTCAAAACGTATTCGTTTTTTAAAAATATGTCCACCTAAATTTGCTTCAAAATTGCCGTATTTAATCTCTTCTATAGCGTTTGATAATTCACCAGTAGGAATTTCTTGTTTTTCGGCCCATTTTAAGAAATGCCTGGTCATTAATTTTATCATGTTTTACTATAGCGCTCAGCGCTACAATTATCAATAGAAAGATATAATATTTTTAAGAAATACGAGTCTCAAAAAACGATCAGAGAATATTTCTTTTTACGCCTAAGGATAGATAGGTTTTAAAAAATCATTATGGTCTAAAACTAACGGTTTGGATTGTAACATTTATAATTTTATGTGTCAATTGATGGTAATTAGTTATCGATTATCAGTAAAAGCAAGGGCAAGAACGATAGAACACGGATGACCCGGGTTTTCACGGATTAAAAGCAAAACACAGATTAACGCAGATAAAAAAGCGATTTTACAGATAGAAGCGTAAAAACATAAGCCTGCTCACGAAAAAACACGAAATGAATCGAAATAAAAACAAAAGAAAACCACAGATTTACAAATTTCACAGATTGAAAAGCGAAAGAAAAATAAAAGCGATGGAACACGGATAACACGGATGACCCGGATTTTCACGGATTAAAAGCAAACCATAGATTGCACAGATATAAGTATGTAGGTTGGGTAGAGGTACGAAACCCAACAACAACCATGAAAACAAAAGCGTGCCCACGGAAAAGCACGGAAAGACACAAAAATGCACAAAAAACAAAAGCGGGAAGCCAAGGTATGATTGTAGGATGGGCAAAGCGTAGCGTGCCAATCAATTAAAAAACAAAAGCGAAAAGCAAAAGCGGACTGCGAAGTTCAGGGCGCAAAGGTCTGCGGGGTACGAGTAATCCGCATTAAGAATTTGACGTTTCGGAACAAAGATCTGGAACCGATATTTAATCTGAGGATTGACTATGCGCCAAAGCAATAATTCTTCTGTCCTTAATTTTTCAATAAATTCAGGAAACAGGGCGAGATTATTTAATATACCGGTACTTTAAAAGGATTTACCTGTGTCAAAGCGGTCAAACATTCACATTGCATCTTCATTTTACAAATTTTAAAAATTCTAAATAATCACAAAGTTTTTGCTTTTCTTCGTGCCTTTGCGTCTTTGTGGCTAAAATTGCTTTTGATTCTATAAATTAAAGTTTATGCGGAAGCTCTATAGGTAAAAGCATGCGCAAAAGTGGAAAGCAAGGTGAGCTGACTCGTTTTATTTAATAAAACGAGTCATATTTTCATAGATTATTTCATAGATTATTTTATGGCGTTTTTTTTAGATTTTATATTGAATGATATGTTTTGTATGGTAAGATGGACAAAAAATTAATAAATCTCTGTACTGGTTTCTCTCATTTTTTGCGCTTATTTTGCATTGGTTAAACAGATACTCTTGTTTTTATAATGAACATAATATTTTTAACCGTAAACTATTCGTTGCGGACTTCAGGGGGGATAGGCTCCTATATACATACAACCGCTAATGGTCTTGCGCGCGCGGGGCACAGTGTGACGGTTGTGTCCCCGGTTATAACTGAAAGGGTTGATGGGTTGTATTCTCTATGCAGGATTGAGCCGGAAGTTGAGGCTTCTAGGCGGCGCCTTGAACTTAGCAAGATATTTTATTCTAAATTGGTTGAATTAAATGAGATAAAACCCATTGACGTGGTTGAGGCGACCGACTGGGGAATGGAAGCGTTTGATAGCCGCATGGGCGATCAATTTGCCGTTGTTGTGCGTTTGCACACTCCAAATTCCGTTGTTGATAGGCTTAATGGATATTCGAGGTTAAAAGACTCATCTCTTGTTAATGAATCAGAAACTGAATATTTTTCTAATGCCAAATATTTGTCTTCTCCGTCTAAAGCAATGGAGCGCTTAGTTGTTGATAATTATAGAGTAGATAAAAATAACGTTAAAGTTATTAATAATCCAGTTGACATATTTCAAGAACAAAAGTACAAACCTTTTGCAAAGAAAACCGACTCTATAAGGATCGGTTTTTTGGGCCGTTTGGAGCCAAGAAAAGGGGTTTATGTTTTTGCGGAATCATTAAAACCGGTTTTCGATCAAATGGATAACGTTGAATCTTGCTTCATAGGACCGGACACAAGATTAAACAAGGGATCAGCCGGTAATGAATTAAGGAAGATGTTGTCGTTGTGGAGCGAAATGGCGCTTTTTACCGGGCATCTTGACGGCGCTGAGAAACAGGCTGCGATTGAAAGCTGCGATTTGATTGTGTTGCCGTCATTGTGGGAGAATTTTCCTTATGCTTGCCTGGAATCGCTGGTTTTAGGGAAGTATGTTATTGCTACTTACGGCTCGGGATTTGACGAAATTATAACTCCGGGCATTAACGGAGATCTTGTGGCTCCCGGAGATTCAAAGGCTTTGGCAAAAGCGGTTATTGACGCTTTGGCCGGCAAAAAACATCTTGTTAAGGTTGACAATAGGAATGTGATTGAAAGGTTTAGCGTGGATAAGATAATACCGGAATTAACGGATTATTATAAATGGGTAAAAGAAACGAGCGGCCATTAGTAAGCGTTGTTGTTTTATCGCTTGATAATTGGGATTATACGGTTAGGGCTCTGGATACGTTGGCTTTAACCAATGATGTTCTTTTTGAAACCATATTGGTTGATAACGGGTCTACGGATAACGTGCGTGAATTGATAACAAATTACAAAAGTTCAGGTTTTGAGTTTAAATTTTTGCTGAATGACACAAATACAGGAGTCGCAAGCGGCAGGAATCTGGGCGCGTCTATTGCCGAAGGGGAGTATATCCTATTTTTAGACAACGATGTTGAGATTGTTGATCCCAATTGGTTAAATGCAATTGTTAACTGCCTTAAATCTGATTCGTCCATAGGTGTGGCCGGGGCGGTTTTAGTGAAACCATGCGGCGGGATACAATTTGCCGGCGGCTCTATTGACGGCTCCGGCAATGTTGTTTTTTGTGAGAATCCTGACGTTGAAAAGATGAAATCAGATTTCTTTTATACTGAATTCTGCATTGGAGCTTGCATGGCGCTGTCAAAGGAACTTTGGCTGCGTTTAAACGGTTTTGACACTATTTTTGATCCTATGGATTATGAAGATGTTGATCTCTGTTTAAGAGCGCGGCAACTTGGAAAGAGATGCGCAGTGGCTACCGGATCACGATTGACGCACAATGCGCATACGACCATCGGCTCGGACGGTTTTAAGGAATTTAACCGGCTGCGAAACTATTTAATAAATAGCAGACGTTTCAGAAAGCGGTGGAAAAGTGTTTTTCCGGCTCTCGTCAAGTGAGGGAGAGAAGTAATGGTATAGTTTTCTTGTGCCATAACATTAACACGGTTAATGTACTCCATATTTAGCGCTTTGGGCTTTAAACGTTTTTAAATAATATTAAACGCTCTATATAATTATGTTTTTTTAATTTTATAATAAAATAAGTTGATTGAAAATAATACCTGTAATAACCTTAAATACGATTATTTGATTCATGGCTCTGTGCCTGTGTCTGAATTTTGGGGTATTTCTTATCCTGATTGCAATGATGCGCTACGCGACGATAATGAATTAAAGGAGAAGTGTCTAAATTACAGCGAACTTGCCGCTAATAATGAAGGGTATTTAAGCGATTATAAAAAATATAACTATTTTTTAGCTCAAAAAGAGTTTGCGGAACAGCAAGGGCGTTGTTTTTCAAAACCTTTTGTTTTGCAAGCTTCACGCACGGAACATTGTAATTTGTCTTGCGTCTTTTGTAGACCTGAGCCGGTTGAGCATTTTCATACAATGGAAAAGGAGCAGTGGATTGAGGCTCTGGAATATTTGTTGCCTCCGGTTGTTGAATTTGTGCCTTATTGTTGGGGCGAGCCGCTGCTTGATAACTGTTTTGACATTACTTGCAATCTTGCAAACAAATATAAAACACCTGTGTCGATTTTTACAAACTTTCAGCATTTTAATGAAAAAATTGCTGAAATTGTTTTGTCCGGTGTTCATCGGATGTTAATATCTATTGACACTTCCAAACCCGAGACATTTAAGAAGCTGCGAAAGGGCGGTTCTTTACAAAAGATTGAGAACCATTTAAGTTTATTAAAGGCAATCGCCGGCAAGGCCGGTATGGAAATTCCGTGGATTGGGATATCCGCCGTGCTTTGCAAAAGCAACCTCAACGATCTGCCGCTGTTGATTGATTGGGCGGCTGAACGGGGATTTCAAGGTTTGTCGGCCAGGCGCATAGTAATTAGAGATAACATTAACAAACTATTGATTGATGAAGAGGTTGATCTTCTGTCAATTGAATATCGTGATATGCACGATAAAGCGATTGAAACGGCTAAGCGGTGTAATATGGTTCTAAATATGCCGGCGCAAATTTATTCCAATGCTGTTGACGCCCCTTGTCCCTGCCCGTGGACGCATATGTATTTGAGTCCGCAAGGCAAACTGCATTTCTGCGCGTTTTCACACGGGAATGTTGTTGGGAAGATACCGATTCAACCGGATTATTGGAATTCTAAAGATATTATGAGCTTGCGTCGCTCTTTTTTTAATAAACATCGGTGCAAGGAGTGCGCGTCGCTTGATTCCATAGGCGCAATAGGGGCCTCTCAGGTAAGGGGGTATTAATACGTTGTTGTTTGTAAATTATATGCGCCTTTAAACTGAATTCGGAGATTTTTGTTTTTTAAGTGACTAAAGTGACTAAAGTGACTAAAGTTTAAAGTGACTAAAGTTTAAAGTGATCTAAAGTTATGGTATTTTGTCTAATTTTAAGACAACCACCTACGGTGGTCATTAGCTATAAAATATTACTTATTAACTTTTAATAACAATGTGACTTTTAACTCTTACTTTAATTTTTATGCTGAATAATTATTAAAAATCTCAGATTTTTACCTAAACTTTAGTTCACTTTTAACTTTAGATCACTTTAGCCACTTTAATTGATCTGAGATCATTTTGAATTTACAATAATATTATTGCGGTTAAATAATGATAGAGGATTTCGAATTTTCAGACAAATGTTGCGTTTTAACCGGGGCTACGGGTTGGCTCGGAAGGCATATAATAAAAGAGCTTGATAAAACAGGTTGTTTGATTTACGCTCTTATACGGTCGCAAGGGGAAAATGGGGCCAAAGAGCGTTGCGAACAACTTAAACGTGAATCCGGTTGCGGGGAAAGATTAAGATACATTGAGACTGTTGATAATAATTTTATTACTCTGCCGGATGAAACAACTCATATAATTCACTGCGCCGCTGTTGTTGATTTTATGAATGACAAGGAGGTACTGGACGCGAATGTGGGGCTTACGTGGAATCTTCTTGTTGAAGCTGCGCGTCTTTCAGGATTTGACCGTTTTATATATATGGGCAGTTTGTCAATTAGGGGAAACGGCAAAGGGGTGTATTCAGAAGATACTTTTGACATTGGGCAGGATTTTGTCACCGCCTATGCGCTTACAAAGTTTCTGGCTGAAACTGCTGTGAATAATTTTCATAAAGATATCGGGACAACGATAGTTAGATTGGGGTCGGTTTTAGGGGCTTCCGACGGCTCATTTCCGGTTTTATCAGACTGGTTTTATCGCACCGTTAAATTATGGCTGGAGAAAAAAATTGAGGCTTTTCCTTTAGGCGCGCAACAAGCTATCCATCCCGTGCCGGTTGATATTGCGGCAAAGGCAGTGTGCGCTTTGATGAGTTGCCGTGAAGTTCCAGGTGTGCTGCACTTGCCATACTTTGCCGGCCAAGGGGCGTCTAAAATATTTGAAGAAATGGGGTTGGCGTTAAACTTTAAACCTCCTGAACTTTTTTATCAATATTCTGATGAGTGGAGGGCGTGCCGCTCAAAGTTGTCCGCGGCGGCCGGTCGTTTTATCGACGGCTTGTATCCGCCCGCGCCTGATAACGCAAAATTATCTGATGTGAATTCATGCTTCAGCGAAAAATGGTTTAAAGAAAATAAAATCAATGTGCCTGAAATTGAATCCACTTATTGGGGGCGCCTTGCCGGATATATTTATAATAATTGTAAAAAATGAGATATTGCCATAATTTTATTACGGCAGTTTAAATTTTGTGGGAAACTGTAATGAGAATTGCATTGATTCTTCCGCCGGCCCGTCATGTTGATTTGGCTGAATTCTGCCCGTTAGGAGTTGGTATTATTGCGGCTCGTTTAAAAGCATTGGGCCACACGGTTTCAATACTTGATTCCGGGGCTTGGGGGCAAGTCAAATTTTGGAGAATGTTGGATGATGTCGAGGCTGATGTTATCGGCATAGGCGGAACAATAGTTCAGTTGCGGGCAATGGTTATGGCTGCCCGTATTGCGCGCAAACGAAATCCGAATGCATGGTTGTTTTTTGCGGGTAGGGGCGTTTTCTCAATCAATGAGGAAACACTGCTTCAAGATGCCGACGCAGTTTTGATGGGCGAGGGTGAAGACGCGGTTTCAAAGCTGGTTGAAAACGGGCTGCCTTTTAGCGACGATGTTTTTCCGCCGGGTTGGACATGGAAAGATAAAAATGGCGGCGTTAGATCAAGCGGAATAGCTCCGCTTGTGGACGTTACAAAACAGCCTTTTCCGGCCTGGGATTTATATCCGCTTGAAAATTATATGAATTTTGCCAAATCTACAAGGGGATACGCGACGGCGCATATAATGGCTTCACGCGGTTGTGTTCATCACTGCACTTTTTGCGACCGCAAAATGAGCGAGGGGGGAGTGCGGAGGAGGCCGGTTAAGCATGTTACTGACGAGATGACTGAGATGGCCGATAGATATTCGAAACACGATCTTAATGAGTTTTATTTTTTTGATCCTTCGTTTATGAGTTCCAGAGAGTGGTCGGCCCAGCTTTATAAAGAGCTTGCGAATCTGGGCAAGTTTAATTGGGGGTGCCTGGCCCGTGTGGATGATATAGAGAAAAATGCGCTGTTAAACGCAAAAGGGTCTGGTTGCGCGTATATGAACTTTGGCGTTGAAACCGGGTCGGACAGGATCTTAAAAGAGGTGGCCAAGGGCGTCACTACCGATCAAATTAAGGAGGCGTTTAGTTTGTGTCATGAAACCGGCGTTAAACCCGGCGCCTTGTTATTAATAGGGCTTCCTCAAGAGACGCCTGAGGACATTGATGCCTTAAAAAATTTATTAAAAAGCATTCGTCCCGCGTTTATTAATATTTCCATTGTATGCCCATTTCCCGGCACGGCAATGGCTAAACAATTTAAAGATGATATATTGCCGGTGGATGCATTCGGATATTGCGACTACTTTCCGGAAAGGACAATGTTTAAAAACCTTAAGATTGACACAACAAGCGCGTTTAATGATATTGCGAGATTTTATAAAGAAGAGGTAAACCCCAAAGGGTATGTTAATCGAATAACTTTTTTAGGATAATTTTAGATAAATTGAGCGATTTTAAAATCCATATAAATAGTGGCACAGGCATCCTTGCCTGTGTTTCAATTGATCACAGGCAGGATGCCTGTGCCACTAACAATCACCCTTTGTTTGTTTTTGCCTCTAAAAAGTAAAACAAAAATCTTAGATTTTTACCAAAACTTTAGCTCAATTTTAACTTTAGCTCAATTTAGCCACTTGTCCGGTTTATCCGGGTTAGGAGAAAATATAATATGCGAATTCCGCTTTTTAAACCGGATTTTGGAAAAGAAGAAGAGGAGGCCCTTATCAAAGTAATCCGAAGCGGATGGATTGCGCAGGGAATGCAGGTTAAACTGTTTGAGGAGAAAATCGCTGAACATATAAGAATAGAACCTGATAGGGTGGTTGCGTTGTCGTCTGGCACCGCCGCGTTGCATTTGGCTTTGATATGCGCGGGCATAAGCGCGGGGGATGAAGTTCTTGTTCCTTCAATGGGGTTTGTCGCCACAGCCGAGGCCGTGGTATATTGCAATGCGGTTCCCGTGTTTACGGATGTTGATAAATGGCTCCATACTTCCGATGTAAGCGCATTTGAGAGCAAGTTGTCAAACAAAACCAAAGCGATAATGCCTGTGCATGTTTATGGCCGCATGGCTCCTATGGATAAATTGACGGATTGGGCGCGCGACAAAGGATTGATTGTTATTGAAGACGCTGCCCCGGCTTTTGGCGCGGCATTGTCCGGCAAGCCTGCCGGGCTTTGGGGCGAATACGGTTGTTATAGTTTGCAGTCGTCAAAACCGCTCACCGCCGGCGACGGCGGCATACTTATCGCGCCGAATAAGGAGAAGGCCGACGAAGCAAGGTGCCTGCGTTTTCAAGGCGCGAACGTATGGGATTTTACAAATATTGATTTTAGCGATTTTTGGGAAGAGGACTTTATAAAACTCGGCTATAGCTATAGAATGACAGACCTTCAGGCTGCGGTTGGCTTGGTTCAACTTAAACGCTACACAGAGATTACCGCAAAAAAAGTGGAGCTGTTTAATCAATACAATGAATTGCTTTCATCCGCATCTGATAAGATATTTTTGCCGCCCGAGGATGTTAACAACCTGCCTTCAACAACTGCGCTGCAACAGTATATTATTGTGATTAAAGATGGGGGGAAAGAGAAAAGGGACGGCATTGTGAAGAAGGCGCGAAAGAAAGGAATCTTTCTCATGAACGGCGGATATTGTTTGCCTTCGCATTCGCTTTGGAAGAGTTGCGGTTTCAATGTAAATGACAAGGAGTTTCCGTCAGCTCTTTTTGCCGGCGATTCAACTATTTCATTGCCGCTGTATGTTGGGCTCAAGCAATCGGAAGTTAAAGAGGTTTGTGATTTGCTATTGGAAATGGCATAGAGGGACGAAATTAGCAGTTGGCAAGAAAAAGCTTTAAGATCGATTAATAAAAAATTAAGAAACTTGAAAACCATAATTAAAGTAAAAAAATGCATATTTTAACATTAAACACTGATCATCTTGGCATGGGGCGTCTTGGATATGCGGGGTTGTATACGGCAACCGCAGAAGTTCCAAAGATGTTCGAAATGATGGGAGTAAAGGTTTCCGAGGTCTGGTTCGGCAAAATCGGCGATAAGAAGCAGGTCACAGCTGATCCGATCACACAGATTGAGGCTGCTAAACTTATATCAAGCGGCAAAATATCAGCTATGTATACACAATACATTCAGACGGGGTTTGGTCTTGAACTGGCTGCTTTGGCCACGCCGTATACCGTGCCTATTGTCTCGTTATGCTACGATCTGGTAAATCAGATGGACACGGTTGTTAGTTGGGCTCGCAATCCCGCGCGGCATGCATCCGACGTTGCCGTTATGATCTCTGAAGAGGGGGCTAAGGCGCTTAGAAAAATGTTTGATTATGCAGGCATAGGCGAAACTTTTCCTCAGGCCGACATTGATGTAATACCTCTGGGAACATTTCAGCCAAATCACAACTTTACCAGAGAGTCTGCGCGCAAACAACGCGGATGGGCCAACGATGAAATTGTATATTTATGGTTTGGCCGTTTTCATGAGACATACAAGGCTGATCTTATACCGCTTTTGTTGGCTTTTCGTGAAGTCGTTAAAAACAATAAAGTCAATAAACCGCGTCTTGTTGCCATGGGCGGTGATGAAACCGGAAAGGTTGAGCAGCTGAAACAAGCCGCCGCTAAACTCGGTATTGATAAATTTTGCGACTGGATGCCTAATGCAACGATAGATGAACGCGACCAATGTCTGGCCGGGGCGGATATGCTAACCAATGTGTCGGATCACATACAAGAAGTGTTCGGCCTGGCCAATATAGAGGCGATGGCAAACGGGCTTCCGGTAATTGCTTCAGATTGGGATGGGTTCAGAAACATTGTTGATAATGGAAAAAGCGGCATATTAGCGCGAACAAATTTTGACGCAACGATTTTGGATTGCGCAAACCTTGAAACACTGGTAAAATCCCCTTCCGCCGCCATGGGTATAGACCTGCCGTTGCTGGTCGAAGCAATGGAAAGGCTTGGTTGCAATCATGAGTTAAGAAGTTCAATGGGCGATGCGGCAAGGAAAAGGGCTTTTGAGAAATTTTCCTGGAAGTCTGTAGGAACGTCGTATATAAAACTTATTGAAGACAGGGTTAAAATAGCAAAAGGCCTGCCGCCTCGAAATAGTTCGCGGCCATGGATGTCTACCGTGTTTTCAGATTTTGGTTCTAACTTTTTACAGGGCAGGTATAAGGTGTCAAAAGGCTCTATAGCTCTGGATGACGTGATTGAACTCGTTGAAAACAGAGAAGTGCGTAATGAGATGGAAATATTATATATACGATTTGAGAAAGGCGACGCTTTTTATGATTGGACTACGGTTAAGCCTGGTTCGTCTGTTTCAATAGAGAGAATAGCCATTATGCGGCTATTAAAATATGGAGCTTTAAAGATAACGGTATAAATACAATGCTTGATTTTTGTCTTGATAATCAATTTGACTGGAAACTTGTTTTTAGCAAGGAAGATTCCCAATTACAGCAGTATTGGGAGGAGATAGAAGCGGCGCGTTCAACAACGCCTTTTATTGACCAGATAGAGACTTCCAACGCATGCCCCTTTTCCTGTGTAATGTGCCCGCGGGGAAGGGGTTTAATGACCAGGCCGGTAGAACATATGGAAATGGGGCTGTTTAAAGATATATCCGCGCAAATTGAAGAGCATTATAAGGCCAGGCGCGGCACAAAACACGACAGTAAAGAGTTTAAATCACAATATTGGAGGGACTCAATTGAGACGATAGGGTTGCGGCTACATCATTTTGGTTCGCCTTTGTCTGACCCCATATTTGAGGAACGTGTTTGCTGGTTGAAGAAAAACTGTTCATATCCTGTGCATGCCTCGATTAGCGCCGACCAACTATCGGAAAA
Organism: Candidatus Anammoxibacter sp.; assembly: GCA_021777105.1. Lineage (GTDB taxonomy): Bacteria > Planctomycetota > Brocadiia > Brocadiales > Anammoxibacteraceae > Anammoxibacter_B. The sequence goes on along the minus strand of JAIQZQ010000066.1, from coordinate 111,134 downwards.
AAGAGCTATCGATCTTGTTGAAAGCGGAATTGATAGAATTATTGTGGCTCTGGATGGTTATGACGACAAAACATATAAGTCGGTTAGAGGCAAAAACGTATCTTATGCCAAGGCTTGTAATGGAATCGAACTACTGCTTAAGGCTAAAGAGAAACTTAAGTTAAAGACATTGATTGATATTCAATTAATCGAATTAGACAACTGTCCGGAAAACATTGATGAGTATAAAAAAAAGTGGAGTGATGCCGGCGCCGAAGTATTAATAAAACCGCTTTTTCATTATCCCGACGTTCCATTAAAGGCCGAAAAATCGCCACTTTGGTCAGGGCCTTGTTCATGGCCTTTTATATGCATGGTGATTACAGTTAACGGCAAAGTTGTGCCGTGTTGCGCTGATTATAATTCGGAAAACATTATAGGCGACGCTTCAACCCAAAGCTTGCTGGAGATTTGGGACGGTGAAACATTTAGAAATTTCAGAAAAGAGTTCTTTTTCAATCAAACGGCTGAAGGCTCGCTATGCCGCCGTTGCGGTTTTTATAGGTAATAATGACTTTTTTTGAGGAATTTTAAATACCCCCTCCCCTAACCCCTCCCACAAAGGGGTGGGGGATTTTGGTTTTTAAACTCGTTTTGGCATAGATAACAAAGTTAAAAAGTGTCACCCAATTGGCGGAATATTGAAATTAAATATATTCCTTTAATTCCCCCTCCCTTGATGGGAGGGGTTAGGGGAGGGTGATAAGAATCGTTCCTTTTAGGAAATAAAACAAAATGAAAATAATAGGAGTTGTTTGTAGATCAAGTAGTCCTGCTCATAATTCGGCGGCCACGGCAATGCAGGACGGCAAGGTTGTTTTTGCCGCCGAGGAGGAGAGGCTTATACGCAATAAACACGCAATTGGATTGTTTCCTATTAATGCGGTAAATGAATGCCTTGATTTTTGCGGTTGGGGCGCTGATGAGGTGGACTTCTGGGCCGTGGGTTGGGATTACATGCATGGAATTCCTGATGAAAAGAAGAGCGAAATAACCTCGCTTGTGTTTCCCGCAATGTTGTTAAAATCTATTCCTCTTGAAAAGATAGCGATTGTTGATCACCATCTTGCCCATCTCATGAGCAGTTATATTTTAACGGATAAGTCGAATGCGGCAGGGCTTGTTGTTGATGGGCATGGCGAGACGCGTAGTGTAAGCGCTTATGATATAGAGGGTGGCAAAGTTTCACTGATCGCGGGAATTGATATAAAAAACTCTCCAGGGTTGTTTTATGAATCCGTCGCTGAGTATTGCGGTCTGGGGATGATGTCGCCCGGCAAGTTAATGGGATTGGCATCTTACGGTAAACCTTTTATAAAAAGATTGTATAACGCCGCCGAACATTTAAAGCCAATGACGGAAATTAATAAATTTTCGGTATCTGAGGAGGCGGGGAATTTGGTTAATTATGATTGGATTGGTAGTTTAGAGCAATTAGCGTATCCGCACGCAAAAAACAGTAGTTCTGAAGATATAGCCGCGTATATTAATGTGGCGGCAACCGCGCAACGAGATCTGGAAGAGTCGGTTTTAGAACTGGCAAAGATTGTTAAAGAGAAAACTAATAAAAAGACGCTGGTAGCGTCAGGCGGTGTATTTTTGAATTGCAATATCAATACAAGGCTTTACGCTGAATCAGGTTTTGATGAAATAGTTGTTTTTCCCGCCGCGCACGACGCAGGCGCTGCGCTCGGAGCCGCAGTTGAAGTTTGTAGATTAAAAAATTCGACTATTGAAAACCGCGAAGATATTGATATGGGATTAGGCAAAAGTTATTCAAGAGATAATGCTGTTGGCGTATTAAAATCGTTAAGCGCGGATATAAAGAGTCTTGATTTGGATGAGTCGATTAAACTTGCGTCTTCGTGGTTGGCTGAGGACAAGATTTTGTTGTTTTTTGAAGGGCGCAGCGAATTTGGTCCTCGCGCGTTATGCCATCGAAGCATGCTTGCCTCGCCGGCTCAATATGATATGCTGGTAAGGCTAAATAGATTAAAGGGCAGGGAATACTGGCGGCCGCTTGCGCCGGTAATGCCGGAGAGATATTATAATGAGGTGTTTGAAACTCCAAAAAGCAATCTTATGCGATATATGTTGGCAACTGCTGTAGTTAGGGATGAATATAGAAACAAGATTCCCGCTGTTGTTCATATAGACGGCACAAGCAGGCCGCAAATAGTTGATCAAAAGAGTTCAGACTGCATTGCGCGTTTACTGGACGAGTTTTGTTCAATAACTAAATTGCCGTGCCTTATTAATACTTCAATGAATATTAAAGGGCAGCCAATTTGCGAACGGCCATTGGATGCGATTAATCTACTCATGAATCTTAATGAAAAGGCCGCAATCTTTATTGACGGCGTTTTTGCGACAAACTAATTTTTATTGGTTATATAAAGGGCGCGAGATGGATTTAAAAGAGATTGAATATGCGCGTAGTTTGCGTGAAAAAGGGCTTGGCGTTCCTTTTCCGCGACGGGCAACAATGTTAATAACTAATCTTTGTAACTCCCGTTGCAAGATGTGCTCAATCTGGAAAACTTATGCTAATAAAAACCAGAAATCATTTAAAGATGAATTAAACTCTGTCGAGATGTTGCGCATAGCCGAAAACATGCTTGACGCCGGGGTGAAACAGATTGATGTAATAGGCGGCGAGCCGTTTCTTAAAGACGGGGTGGTAGAGCTGCTAACCCTTATTTTAAAAAGGTTGGGCTTTGCTGTAGTTATAACAAACGGTTTGCAGCCCGAACGATACCTTGAAAAGATAAATAAAGTTCTTAAATCAAGCAGCAATGACGCGGGGTTGATTGTGTACGTCTCAATTGACGGCAAAAAGGAAAATCACGATTTCCTGCGCGGCGTTAAAGATAGTTATGATAATGCTATAAGTATGCTGCGGGGCTTAAAGAAGTTATGCGAATCATATAAAAATATGTATGTTGGTGTTAGTTTTACAATGTGTGAAGATAATATTAATGACGCTGAACATGTGTTAAAATATCTCCTTAATAATAAATTGATTGAAAACCCGGATCGGTTCGCGATTAGACCGGCCCAGAAGACGGGATTCTTTTTAGATGAAAAGAGTTTGACTGTAAAAAATGAAATTATATCTGAAATTGAAAGGCTTCAAAACTTGTTTGAGTTTGAAGAAAACATTGAATTTCTTGAGGGTATAAAGGTAAATCTTCAAAAACCCGAAAAAATGTTAAGACCGTGCCAGGCTCTTTTTGTCTCCTGTTTTATTGATCCGTATGGCGGAATGTCGCCTTGCGTAACAATGACAAACGATGTGATCGGCAACCTTAGAGATACAAATTACGATATTGCGCCAATTTGGAATTCAGAAAAAGCCGGAGTGTATAGAAATAGGATTAAAAATGAAGAGTGTCCTGTTTGTTGGACCGATTGTCATGCATTTGAAAACATGGCATATGATCAATTGTAAAAGTAAATTTAGTTAATATTTTGACAACCGTTCAGTGTGATTTACACACCCCGTCTGCTATTGAGCAGCCACCCATCTTTTTAGAGGGGATTAAAACTAAATTTAGAACTAAAAGTCCCCTCTAATAAGAGGGGATTTAGGGGTGTGTATAAGAGTTTCGGACAAAACTGAATAGTTAATATTTTGAATTGAATAAACTCCATAAATTTTAATTCAAAAAGGAGGCGCTGATGTCTAAATTATCATTTGATGAAACATTGGAAAAGATTAAAACTATACTTGCTGAAAACTCAGGGGTGGCTGAAATGAAACTTGAGGATATAAAACAGGAGACGCAGGTATTCGGGCATGGCGGGGTGATTATAGATTCATTAAACATCCTTGACGCGCTTACCGGAATCGAATGTGAATTTGATTTTGAAATACCTGACGAGGACCTTAACGAAGACCTTTTCTCCTCGGTTTCTGAACTCGCAAATTACGTTTATAAAAACGGAGTATGTGGCGATGATTAATGTTCCCATGGCAAAGAAGATAAAATGCATTGTTTGGGACCTTGACGAAACAATATGGCAAGGGCGGCTCCTTGATGGAGATACGCCAAAATTACGCCCCGGTGTAACTGATGTTTTAAAAGGCCTTGACAACAGGGGGGTTATTCATAGCATTGCAAGCGCTAACGATCATAATCATGCATGGAGCGTTCTTGATCAATTTGGCATATCCACATATTTTGTCGCGCCTCAAATAAATATGGGCAATAAAGTGGATTCGATTAAAAAGATATCTAATTCTCTCAATTTTGCTTTAAACGATATTGCTTTTATTGATGACGACCCGATGGAACTTGAAATGATCAGGTCAATGTTGCCGGAAGTTGTAGCTTTGCCGGCTAATGTGTATAACGGCTTGCTTGAGATGCCTGAATTTTTGCCTGATTACAGGTCGGATGAAAGCCCAAAACGCCGGCAAATGCTTCAGGAAGAGGTAAAACGAAATCAGGATATAACTAAATACTCAAATATTGATGACTTTTTTAAGTCATGCCATATAAAGTTCACTGGCAGACTTGCGCGTGACAACGACTTTTTGCGCATTAGCGAACTGGCAAACAGGACAAACCAAATGAATATAAATGGCTTAAAATATTCCAGGGATGAGATTGCGTCCTGGAACAAGTCCTGCGGGCGATATTCATTGGTTGCGTCGTTAACGGATAAATACGGAGATTATGGAACTGTTGCCGCCGCTATTATTGACGCTTCAAGCGGAAAGGTTGATGTTAACGGTTTGTGGATATCGTGCAGGGTAGGTAAAAAAGGCCTGCCTGCCGCTTTTTTTACATATATAGGAAAGTTTGCGGATAAGTTGTGTTTTTCTGAATTAAAAGCTCTTTATACTCCCACGGGCGTTAACCGTCTCGCGGCTTTTCATATGGGGATTTATGGATTTAAATCCAACCGTTTAAAAAACAGTGAAACGATTGAGTACAATCTGTGCCTGCCGGGCGAAATAAAAGAGTTTCCGGAATGGATAAACGCGGAATGCGAATGGAGTTAGCATGATGACGAGAGAAAAACAGGCTTATAAATATAGCTACAGACTCGTTACGATGAACAATTTTGACAATATATTTTGAAATACAACGTAGTCCTTAAACTTTTTTTATAGAATTTATTCAAAAATTGAAAATTTTTACCAAAACTTTAGTTCACTTTTAACTTTAGCTCACTTTAGTCACTCTTCCGGTTTATCCGGATTGGGAATTAATTTATCGGAAAATTTTATGAAACCGGGCGACCCTTTAGTTATGGTTATGCCGATTACATATCGATGTAACGGCAGGTGTGTCATGTGCGGGGTTTGGCGAAACCCTTTGAAACCGGATGTTGCTGTTCAAACCGTTGAGAAGATATTTTCCGATGAACATTTAGCAAATTCTTTGACTCATTTAAATCTGACCGGCGGCGAGCCGTTTTTACACCATGGATTATTGGAAATAGCTGAAGCTGTTTCAAATAATTTAAAAAATATTTCTGAGATTAATATTAACACCAGCGGGATTTTAGCGGATAGTTTTGACGACCTGTTTGTTGAATTTAATAAGCGATTAAATCCAAAAACAAAGTTAAACGTTTCAGTATCTTTAGACGGCGTTGAGGAAATACATGACAAAGTCAGAGGAATAGCCGGCGTTTTTGAGCCGGTTATGGAAACAATCAAGAAATTCCAGAAGGTTTGCTCCCTTAGCGCAGCTACTTCGGTCAACATTAATTGCACGTTTTCAACGTTAAATTACCGTGGAGTAAAAGACGTTATAAAGTTGGCGGACGATATGGATCTTAATGTGTCGTTGACATATGCGTGTGTCAATGATTTATATCTTAGAAACAGCAAATATGAAGAAACTTTCCATTTTAAGGAAGATGATTTTGCGCAATTGATAGAATGCGTAAACGAATGGTTAAGTTTTAAAAACATATCGTTTACGGAAAAACACTATCTAAAAATGCTTGCGTCAATGTTGGCAGGCCATAAACGAAGCTCAAGTTGCGTTTATCAGGATCGTGGCGTTTTTCTGGACGTGGACGGTTTGGTTTACCCTTGCGGCACGGTTCGGTCATTAGTTTATGGTTCCATTACAAATGATTCATTTAAGGATTTGTGTTATAGTAAACGGGGCAGTGAAGTACGCGGCGAATTAATGCGTAATCACTGTTCAGAATGTCTCAGCAATAGTTATTATGGATTGGGCAAAGGCATATGGTTGAGGGTATTAAAGGAGAGAAGAGAGGCCGGCAAGTGACTAAAGTGATCTAAAGTTAAAAGTGAACTAAAGTATAGGTATATTTATTATTTGCCGCAACTATGATTGATGGCTGTAGAATCAAAAAAGAGCTTGGACTTTAGCCCTTTTAGCTAACTTTAATCACTTTCTTTTTAATAAAAAACATACCTAAACTTTAGCTCACTTTAGTTCACTTTACACTTTAGTCATTTAAATATAGCTGAGACTCAATAGATTCTGGTGTAATTTCTAAGATCAGTTTGAACTTACGAAAGGGAGTATGAATATGGGGCCAACGCATTCACAACGCAAAACAGGACCCAGAGTTCTTCTCCTGCCGGTAACAACCAGGTGCAACGCAAAATGCGTTATGTGTTCTATTTGGAAGCAGGAGTCAAGGAGCATATCAAGCGAGTTCCTTTCAAAGGCTTTTGAAGACGGCGCGCTGATTAACGATCTCGAATATCTTGGGGTCACCGGCGGCGAGCCGACTCTGATGCAGGACTTGCCTGATATGGTTGACTTTATTATAGGCAAGGGCAAATGTCTAAAGGAGGTTTCGTTTAACACAAATGGTTTGTTAACGGATAATGCGTTGCAAACTGTTAAGCGTCTTATTTCAGTCACAAAAGAGAGGGGCATAAAGTTAAGCGTTTATGTCTCGCTGGACGGAGCCGGCGAGATTCATGACCGGGTAAGGGGGATAAATGGTTTCTTTGAAAAGACGATTGCCACAATAAAAGGTTTAAAAGAGGTTATACAAGCTGAGGAAACCGTTGAGTTGTCTTTAAATTCAGTTGTTAACGCTTTAAACGCAGACCATGTCCTTGAAACCTTTAAATTTGCAAAAGGCATAGAGGTCCCAATAAATTTTTCGCTTGTTATGCGGACAACGACCTGTATTAACAGCGCTAAATCTGAAGTTGATTTTGAAATATTGCCGGAACAAAAGGCCAAACTTAAAAAGTTCTTTTCAAAAATGAAGATGATCTCCCGCGTTAACGGTGAAAACTCTTTAGAGCATAATTATTATAAGCACGTAATAGGCATGTTAAATAATGAGCCGCGTCAATTGGCTTGTCCGTTTGCCGATGGAGCCGGTTGTTTAATCGATCCTTTTGGCAATGTTTATCCATGCGGAGTAAGCTCTGAGTTGCTTATGGGCAATTTGTTTGAGACGCCGTTTGAAAAGATCTGGTTTAACGACGATTATCAGAATAGTTTACCGGCGCGTTTGCAAAAATATTGTGTTGATTGCGAAAGCAATTGTTTTATCCATGCTGCTAAACCTTAAAGGGAGAGACAATATTCGATTGCCGAGAATAGTGATTTTGCCTTTGCTTTTTCATTGTAATTGCAGGTGCGTAATGTGCAATATCTGGAAAAGGGAAAACCTTGTTAAATGGAAGCCGGCCGATTTGGAAACTATTTTTTCAAACAGCCTGTTCTCTGAAAATACCGAAGTGATAAACATCACCGGCGGAGAGCCAAGCCTGCATGAAGATTTCGTGGAAATAATGGAATTAGCGGTTAACAATTTACGAAGCCTTGACACCGTATCATTGCAGACAAATGGTCTTGACGTTAAGAGGGTTGCATCAGCGATTAACGATGTTGTTGGAATATTAAAAGCAGTTGAAGAGAGTGGCAAAAGCATTCATCTGGATATAAATATTTCACTTGATGGGCCGAAAGAGATACATGAAAAGATCAGGGGCGTAAAAGGGGCGTGGGAAAACGTGACGGAAACAGCTGAAGAGAGCATAACAATGATTAAACAACTTAAAAGAGGGGCTGTTTCGTTTAATTTTACAATCGTTCGGCAAAATATGTCTTATATGCAGGAAATGTATGATTTCGCCAAAAGCATGGGCGTTGAAACTGCGTTTACTTTTCCGCAAGAAACAGATATTTATATGCAAAACAACGGCAAGACTGATGGTTATTTAATAGCCGGCGATCAAAGACAGGAATTGATTAGTTTGTTGGATGATTTTAACAGCGCTATTAAAGGACGTTCCGCTGTTTCCAGAAGATATTTTTCCATATTAATAAAACTGTTAAAGGGCGGTTCAAGGAGTAATCCGTGTCCGTTGGCCAAAAGCGGGCTGTTTTTAGAGCCGGGCGGTAACGCATACCCGTGTTGGAACTCTTCTAAACATCTGCTTGGCAATATTATAGAGCTGGGTTCTGACGAGATACTTAATAGAGCCGGCCGCGAATCGTACACAAACATATTGCATGAAAGTTGCCGCGCATGCACAAGCAACTGTTATATTGAATGGGACCGCAGACGTTTTGCGCGCTTGACTGCAAAGGAAAAGGTATGAGTAGAACTCTCTATTTATCAAGGTTAAGAAGGTTGATATCAAAAGAAGCCGCCCCGTTTTCTGAAGCGTTGCGCTTGCGGGAAGGGTGGCGGCCCAGGGAGGTTGAGATAAGGCTCACATGGGCATGCAATGCGTCGTGCGTTATGTGCGGGCTTGACGGTTTTCTTGACAAGACGGGGCATGACTATAATAAAAGATTGCCCGTTGACAGGCTGTTAAATGTGATTAGTGAAATCGCGCAATTACAGTGCGAAACCATACTCTTTTCCGGAGGCGAGGTTAGCCTGGTCAAAGAGTTGCCCGATATTCTAAAGCATGTGAATAATTTAGGGATTGAATGCCACATAAACACAAATGGAGGCAAGTTGACGCCGGATTATTGCGATACACTTTTACAAAGCGGGCTAAACGGGCTTATGGTTTCATTGGACGCGGCTGAGCCTCAACTGCATGACAATATCAGGAGGTTGCCCGGCCTGTTTGAAACAGCTGTAAAAGGTTTGTCATATTTGAGAGAGAAACGGCCGGATAAAAAAGAGTTTTATATAATAGTAAACACTGTGATTATGAAAAACAATTTTAGACAATTGCCTGAAATTGTGAAAGTGGCAGCCGAGGCGGGCGTGGGGGAGATAAATTTTGCGCCGTTAAGTATTGATAACGCTTGGGACGATTGGGCCACCGGCGAGACAGAGTTAAAACTTAATGATGACGAAGAGGCTGAACTTGCTTTGGATATATTTCCTGAAGTAATGCGGGCGGCTAAAAAACATAAGATAAACGCAATGATTCCCGCGCAGATTTTGCCGGACGGCTCAATAAAAACAGAAAAAGAACTTTTTAACTCTGATTTTGTAAATTGCGCGGTAGCCCATTATCATTGCGTTATAAATGTTAACGGCGACGTCTTGCCCTGCTGTTATTCAAGCCCCACAGAATTTACAATGGGCAACGTCTCCCATAATTCTTTTGCCGATGTATGGAATGGTAAACGATTTAAAGAGTTCCGAACCAACTGCTTTCCCGCAAAATATTCCATGTGCGTTTCATGCTCACAACATCGCAATGAAAACGAGTTGATACAAAGGTGGTATGAGCGGTTGCAAAAAGCTGTAGCTGTAAATAAAACCTAACCCGAGAGGCCCCGGGCATCCCGGAAAGCCTCTAACAATCGACCACCCCTCTAAATTGTTACAATTAAATTCACTTACTCTATGAATTATACTCAATTGGAATTGTTTTATTTTTCCTTTTATAGCCTTTTAAGTGAATAAACCCACTCCAGGCCTGTTACCTTTTTTTTGTTTTCTAGATCTGTCCGTTCCAATACTGAAAAATAAATACTAATAACGTCCCGCATCACTTGCGGGACGTTGATAAAAGCAAATTTATATAAACAGCCGCAGAGAGGTACCCGCCCAGTGCATGCTGCTTGTTCGTAGTAGCTCGTAACAGAGAGTGCATATTTTATTAAAAAGTGTCACTCACTTTCTTTTTGAATAGCGATAATGAAATAATTGTAGTATTCACGATTTTGTGAGCTTCTTCAAAATCTTTATCTCCTGTTATGAAAAACTCTGCATTTGCAGACAAAGCACATGCAAGAAACTTTGCGTCTTTCTGATCTCGAGGAAAATTGATTGAAGCGTCTACATCAACTGAGATTGTAACTTCTTCTAGTATATCTGTCCACTTTCCTAGCAAAGGCTTTGATAAACCAAATTTAGCTCGACTTAGTACTGTATTGTATTCTTCTAAGATTTCTGGAGAAACTATCCATTCAAAATCAGGATGTTTTGCTATAAACAAAATAACCTTTTCTGGTTCTCTGTCTTTTAGGGCTGCTGATACAAGTATGTTAGTGTCAATTAATACTTTCACAACCCTCTCCGATACGCTTTTATTTCTTCTTCTATTTCCTCTTCGCTTATTGCTTTTGCCAAAGGCAATTCTTGTGTGGCTTTAAATAAAGTTTGTAGTTCTTTGACATGGGAATTTATATCATCATCTTTCGGGAAAAACAAAACTTCAACTTGTTGCCCTGAATGAAATGGCAAATTTGATAGAACCACATGATTAGGATCGTCAATAGTAAGATATTTTTTGTAAGCTCTCATTTAAGTCTCCTATTTTTTTATAGTTTTTTATTCGCTTCTCTTGTGAAGTTGCCTAGACTTATCAATTCAATAAACGTGATTCTGTTATCAATATCAAGCCCGACAACTCAAAAATGTTTTTTCTCTTGCCAGTATCTGTTTTCACGTAATAATATTTTCTTCATAATGCCATAAACATCTTTTGAACCGCTTATCTGTATTTTTTGTTCTTTTGGCAGTTTAAATTTCATGATTTTATCTTTATTTTTAAAACACGCAACAACTTCTGTTACGAAGCGTTTATTATTGCTTTTATTGCCTTAAACGTCAATTTAAATATGGTAGTAAATCCTTAACGAATCTACTATATAAAGACAGGCGGCTGTATAGCGGACAATGACTTGAGAAAGAACATGCTTTAGCTTTTATCCAGCATCAAGTATCCAGAAACCAGTATCCCACAGTAAAGAGGGATGGACGTAAAGCTAACGGTGTGTGTTTAGCCTTGTCACGTTTCATTTGATAGCCGTTTTAGCGAATAAACCCCATCCAAACCTGCTACTCTTTTCGGCTTTTTGGTCTTGTCCGATCCAAAATTGCTTTTAAACATTCCGTAATAACTATTCACAAACGGCTTTGTCCCAATTATCCCGCTATCAGTAAAATACCTTGTCCTGAATCTTAGACTGTCAACAAGAGTAAGTTTATACTTTCTGCTTCTCTCCCTGGCTATTATCTTCTCATCAATAGATGCGCCTTTCTCAGTATCCAATCCGCCTTTTTCATACAAGTATTCCCTGTAATCAGCAAACCTCCCACTTTCGCTCTTATCGTTATAACCCATTAACCCTAACCCGGATAAACCGGAAAAGCAAAAGCAATATAAACCACAGATTTCACAGATTTCACAGATTAAAAAACAACCATAGATTTCACAGATTAAAAGCGAAAAAACAATATTTAAAGCTGGAGCAGTCTTGCAGACTGCTTCAAAACGTTTTTGTTTTGCGATTACAGTTGACTTCAAAACATACCATATTAATCCTGTGATTTTGTGACGCATTTAAATTTCCTGTCAAAAATTGTCAGAATTTAACTATTAAGATACTAAATCTATTGATAGAAAGTCCCCTCTGTTTCCAGTCTGCGCATGATAACCAATAGAACTCCATCTATAATCCTCCGGTTTCTCCACCATATTCGCCCGTATAGGGTTCAAATCAATATAAGCAAGCAAATTTATCAAAGTATCCCCATTTTCAACCAAAACGCTCTTAAACCTGTCTCCCCAGAAATACCCGGTTCTATTATGCGCCTATAATAACGTGAAAATCTCTGCTTTATCTCCTTTACAAATTCCGACAAATTCGAAAACTTATCCCGGAAATAGGGGCGCCGGCCCTTTTCAACCACCCTTTCATCCTTGCGGAAAAACAATGCAAGCCTCTTTTGCAACTCATCATCCGAATAATCATCCCTATTTTTCATCTTAACAAGCAAATGAAAATGGTTACCCATAATGCAGTACCCAAACACCTCGACAAAAAACACCCCGCTCATCCATTTAATAAGATTAACTAAATAATCCTTCTCCATCGAGCCTAAAACATATCCCGGCAACGTGCTTTTCCTGGCAACAACGATAATGCTTGAAACCGGTGATATAAATAGATTTGGAAATGTATCACAATATTCATCATATTGTAGATGCGTATCGTCTAAAAGGTTGTCAAACGGGAAGAAAAAAGGAGAAGACAACACGAAGAACGTCAATAAATATTTAGCTTGGGCTTATGTAGAGGCCGCGAACTTTATGAGACGTTATTGTGAAGATGCCAAAATATGGCATCAACGCAAAGCCTCAAAAACGAATCAAATCGTAGCAACCAAAGCATTATCGAGCAAAATATCCAAAGCGTGCTATTTCATAATAAAGGACCAGATAGAGTTTGATGTATTCAAAATATTTAACCGAAAAAGTGATAAATAACCTTATATAAGGAATAATATTTAATATCATAAAGCAGGGCTCACCAAAAGGAATGATAAAGAAGAGTCTTCTGAAAAAGGAAAAACTATGTAAAAAAACGATGCAACAGTGAACCGGGACTAGGGTTGGCAAGAAAAACCAGTAGGTCTGATTGGAAAGTTGTTGCATCACTATTAAACGCTTTATCTTGACTATTCGCCTATGCTGTGAGCCACGAGGGGTTGGTTTTCAAACCATAAGATCTGTAAAATCATTTGGACACAGTCATGGAACTAACGATTTTCTGGGGCAGATTTCTGCCAGGGGCGCAAGGATTGCTATTAAATATAATCTTTGAAACTGCCTTGATCCTGATGGGTGACTGGCGCGGATGCTATTACGTAGCTTAAAAAACCTGAAATAATAGATGCGGTAATTAAGTTAAAGGCTTATCATACTCACGTAACATTATATTTATTGAAGAATCACAAAAAAAATTACATTTTTTTTACCAGGAGGATCTTTTGTGCTTGATAGGGAGCTTCTAATGGGTGACCCTGCAGGTTTTTACGAGCCTGTCCCAAAGATTTTATTTTTACTGCTACACCAGCGATAGTGGTTTAGTAAACTAAACCACTAGGTTTATCAATTCCGTAAACACGGCACCATTCAACAATTGCATCGTGATCTTTCAGCTCAAGTTTTAAAATATCTGCTTCTTTTAATGCACCACTGGTAAATGAAGATGTCGTTGTAATCATTGCATTATGAAATCCTTTCTTCCATTTAACCGCAAACATTTCATTTATTACAGACAAACCAACTTTACGCTGTTTTGAAAACCTTTTGCATTGAACCATCATATGAAAGTCTATTCCAGGCTCAATCTTCCTGATTGCGACAATATCTACACCTCCATCTTTTGAATAACCCATAGGCTCAACAGACCATCCAAACGAATCAAGAAGATTAGCAATTAAATCTTCAAATTTCCGCCAGTCAAGCTGGTATAAAATATCCGAATTCTTCGCAATACGGGCAGCTAACTTCTTCCATTGGTCTGGCACAACTATTGTCGGATTTGGTAACCATAAATGTTTTTTCTCTACAGATTCACCATCTCTTTCGTCAAAAATATCGAAAATGTCATAAGTGGATGCCTGATAATTCATTACATTTAAATTATGCCATGCAACTGAATCCCATACTTCTATCTTATGCAACATACCTAGCAAAGTCACTTCTCTTTTTGTAAATAAGGAGTCTCTATATTTTAAAGGAATACGTATTCTCCCTCTTGAATCAAGTCGCGCCCAAAACAAGTGTTTTAATATAAATGCCCATCTTTCATCACTATATATTCCTAGCTTCGCCCAAGAACTCCTCTCTTTCAAATAAGTTTCGGGGTAGATCGACAAAAACCCACTTCCTGTATCTGGAGTTAAAATTAATTTATCTGTAACTAATCTCTTCCTTAAAGCAGCAGGTATAGTCAATAATGAATTTTTATCAAGTATAAGATTGTATTCGCCCGTAAATATCATTATCCACTGCTTTCTTTTGATATTACCTATATATAATAATTAACACTTATCACGCATTTATATCTAGCAAAAAACCTTACATCTTACAATCAATTTATGATATAAGTATGTAGATATGTATTGTTACAGACATGTAATTACAGCAACAAACTTCTTTTGAAATGATAAATGATATGCTTTATACTTCTAATCCGCGTAAACCCAAGTCATCCGTGTAATCTGTGTTCCATCTCTTCAGCTTTCAGTCGTCAGCCTATAGCCCACTACACCCTGCATCCTGAAACCTGCCTTTAACCAAATGGGGCTTCTTGGGACAGGTTCATAAATAATAATTGTAAAAACCATGTAAAATCAAGATAATAGAGCCTGTCCCATGCGGTGTCTATAAAAAGATGGGAACGAGGGGTGTGTAAAAAGGCGCAGGCGCAAACAATATGACCGTAAACCTGAAAAACGCATCGCGCCGGTTCTCTTCCGTTAATAATTTTCTAATTCTTTAAATTTCTAAATTGTTACAATTAAATTCACTTACTCTATGAATTATATTCAATTGAGATTGTGTTATTTTTCTTTTTATAGCCTTTTAAGTAAATAAACCCCATCCAGGCCTGTTACCTTTTTTTGGTTTTCTAGGTCTGGCCGTTCCAATACTGAAAAATAAATACTAATAACGACAAAAATAACTTGGCAAAACAGCACCAAACAGATAAACGATGAATAAAAATAAATGATGAAATCTTTAAAACCTTGCAATCTAAAAAAAGACTGCTGTTTTGCTCAAGTTGATTTTATGGTTATGTATTTTTACAATTTAAATAATATTTTCGTTTTTTTCAGGAAATTTTTCAATAGCATACCTTAGCATAGTGCGGGGCATATTTTTATAATTTTTTTGTAGAAACTCTTCCTCTAATTCAAGGTTTTTATTACCAATTTCTCTAAGCATCCAGCCGACAGCTTTATGAATCAAATCCTCTTTGTCCTGCAACAATATTTCAGCAATTTTTAAAGTGTCGTCAAAATTGTTGTGATATATAAAGTAGGAAGTAGCCATGATTGACATTCTGCGTTCCCATAAGTTCTTAGATTGTACCAACGTATATAGTATTTTTTTATCATGCGTGAAAAAATAAGCGCCAACAATATGTCTTGCGGAAGCATCAACTAAATCCCAGTTGTTAATAGATTTTGTGTTATTGAGATAGATGGTAAGTATGTTCTTTTTGTCGGCATCATTTGCTTTTTTAAAAAGATGAACCAGAACGAAAAGAGAAAATAAACGTTCTTCATGGAACTGTGATTGGAGAAATTCAGAGGCTTCACTTATCGATATTGTTCTATATTTTTTGGCAATTTTTCTTATGACGGGGACTCGAAGACCTAAAAATCTATCGCCTTCACCATATTCACCTTTCCCAGTTTTGAAGTATTTTTGTAATCGGGTAGCATATTCTTTATCGTTTAATATTTTTAATTCTTTCCGGATGTTTTTGAGCATGGTTGTTTTTGTTTTCTATATTACAAACTGTAAAAACCTAATACTTCTTTTGCTCTTTTTGTAATAAATTGACTAGGTTGATCAACCTTGCCAATGCTTGTTATCAAATTACTAACCTTTTTTTCCAAATTCCACTTTCCGTTAGATGATCGTTTTGACTTCAATAAATCAATCGCTGGCTTAATGTTTTCTGATCTAACATTTTCTCTTTTCAACAACCAAAGAATTTCCAAAAAATCTCCCTTATACATATTTGGAAACCTTAATTTATCAATGTCTTTAATCATTATTTTATCTTTGCGATGCGATCTAAAACAGACATTGTGCAATAAAAAGAATATTTCCATTTAAACAGGGGACAGGGAAAAGGTAATCTTTTAAAGAATAAATCTTATTTTTATTGTCATAGAAATGATCTTGAATAGTTTTTAATGGCTTCCTGATTCTAACATCATTATTATCATGGCAAATATCCGCAAGGAGTATTAATGTCCATAGAGTTGCTCTAAAGTTCGGATTATAATGTAGAAAATCCGGGTAATACTTGTCAGACTCTGAAAGCATTTTCCAGCACCCGTTTTCACCTTGGGAGCCAAATATTTCTTTAATAATTCTTTGATATTCTCGCATGTTTCTTAATTATCTTGTACATAACAAGGAGATGAACAGTCTGAAGATAGCATCTCCTTAATTTTAAAATAGGTTTAAATATTACTTTTTATTAGCAAAAAGTATAGAACCACTTAAAGATAACATTCTTTTTAGGTTTTTAATCTTTAAAACAAGATAAGTGTATCATTGGCCCCGGGCATTATTCTCCCCTCAGGGGATAATTTTCACTAAGGCAGCCAAGCAGCCAAGTGTTCATTTATCACTAGAGCGGACAAGATGCTCAGTTTTCATTATCTATTTTTTACGGTAAGAGTTTTTTGAATATCCTTCAAGAGATTAAAATAAAATTTGATCAGCTTTTAATTGATCAAAACATCCAAATAAAAGAGCATCATAATTTTAGAAAATGGCTCAGATGTTACCTTAATTCGTGCCGGGTTGTGTAAAATTTATCCCCTTCCGAGGATAATTATCATTAGATCCGGCAAGCTGCTCAGTGTTTATGAAGGTAAATAATTTAGCGTTTTTGTTGGCTGTTGTCTATAAAAAACTTATTTAAAATGAAAATGATATATAACAACAAGGGTTCGAAGCGTGTATTGCCGGGTGTATTAATAGGTTATAGGTGGTCGGTAATCGGTAAAAGCAAATGCGGAAAGCAAGGTAATCAGTGATCGGTGATCAATAAAAGCGGGTAATCGGTAAAAGTAAAAAAACAAAAGCATAGAACACTGATAACGCGGATAATGCGGATTTTCACGGATAAGCAAGTAGGTTGGGTAGCCATGTCATTAAGATAAGAAAAAAAGATGCTTTCAAGATAAGCTGGTAAAAACAAATCTTTTTGAGCCAAATAATTCATATAATCATTTTTGTCACGCAGAAACGAAATAAGAACATTTTTTAACGCAGAGCCCGCAGAGAGGTTACTACAAGATTTCTATCATTTGCGCATCTCTAACTTTTACAGACATCGTTTAATTTAAAAAGATTTTTGTCAAAATGTTCTTATTCTCTGCGCTCCTCTGCGTTCTCCGCGCCTCTGCGTTTATTTTGAGCATGAATAAACCGGTATTATTTTATTGAGTCAATTTTAATCAACTAATTTAGCTTACAAACCTATTTCTTAACTTAATGACATTGGGTTAAGTAGAGCGTAGCGTAGCGAAACATATCTTTCGCTGGTTTTCGGGTGAGTCTTCATGATCCTCCATGTGCGGGTCTGCATGCATGGTGATGTGATGAAGTTAGAAATTCACACTTTGCCCGATTGGAAAAAACGCCCATCATCCGTTTAAGTCAAACTGATTGTTGGCTTTATTCTTTGAGAATGATTGAGTCTTGGATATGTGGGCGACCATAGACAGCTCCGCCTGTTTTAGCAAAGATATTAGGTAATATTTGACACATCCCACTGCTATGAGTGTGTCCACATAAGATCGTTAAATTTTGATTAGGGCGCTTGCGCATCAATTCAATGAATACTTCTCCCGCAGCCTTGCAACAAAAATGTGGAAGAAAATCATCGTTAGACAAGTTTCCTTCATGCCAACAAGATTCAATGAAAGGTGGAACATGGGTGAGAATCAGAACATGTTGAAAATTCAATAAAGCTTGACTCAGTTGTTCTCTAAAAAAATTTGCGGCCTCATCTCCTAATTTTTTTAAATTTATCAATCGCGTTTGTTTATCAAGATTGCTAAGCTCTTTTATCAAGACATAGTCATTCAACATGACCTCTGAATTGAAATAATCCCCATACCGTCCATCAGCCCAGGAATCATGCCCCAATAAACAAGTCGTGGAAGTCAGTTCCACAATACCTGTATTTGATAGATATTGTAAATATTGTGAGTTTTCAGTAATTTTTTGAATTTGATCTCGAACATCACATATAGAACCATGGTAATAATCGTGATTCCCCAAGACAAAATATATTGGACATGCCAGTTTTTGTTCAAGTGTTAAAAGCAAATTAGTGATATCTTGCGCTTCTCCAATATCGCCGCCAATCAATACTGCCTCAGGATGAAGAGGTATGATTTTGTTGCAAAAATTGTCCAATTCATAAAAATTAATAAAATTCAGATGAATGTCGGTAATCCATATTAGTTTCATAACTGTTTCATTGCAATAATGAGGGAAAATTTGCTTACCTAACGACGTCTCCAGGCGCGGCGTACAGCCACGTAAAAAATTGTATTTAAATTACTAGATACTTACAAAGAAAATAAATCAAAACCGAGTGACAATAGGCGTCATCTGTATTTACCCTGTTAGAAATTAGCATCATTAGTATAGCGTATTCTCTTTTAAGGCATGCCCATGAAGCTTTTATTCTCTTTTTTTGCTTTCCACATGTCTATTCAGTCAACCGCTTCAACGAATAAGCGCCATTAAACACCGTAACCCTCTTAAATTTTCTCCCCTTATCAGGCCCGAAATTATCTTTAACCTAAATTGATCGATTCTTATCACCCTCCCCTAACCCCTCCCATCAAGGGAGGGGGAATTAAAGGTATATATTTAATTCCTGTTATTTCGCCCATTGGGTGAGTCGTTTTAACTTTGTGATTAAAACCAAAAACGAGCTTAAAAAGCCAAAGTCCCTTCCCCTCCCACAAAGTGGAGGGGATTTGCGCGCCGGCAGCCGGCATCCAGAAACACGCGCAGCGTGTATCCAGTATCCAGTTTTTGCGCCCTGCGCTTCGCTCTCTGCTCTCCGCGTTATTAGCTGTGTTTAACTTCAAGCTTTGTAACTTCCAGCGCGGTCATGTCAATTATTGGGCAGAGGCCGCGCCATACCATGTAT
Source organism: Candidatus Anammoxibacter sp. (assembly GCA_021777105.1). Classification (GTDB taxonomy): domain Bacteria; phylum Planctomycetota; class Brocadiia; order Brocadiales; family Anammoxibacteraceae; genus Anammoxibacter_B. The sequence goes on along the minus strand of JAIQZQ010000066.1, from coordinate 91,995 downwards.
AGTTTCATTTCGTCGGGCATTATGCAAAGGGTGTCCAGATTCAAGGGGACTGTTTCCGCGCGTTCATCTCTCTCTGCTCCGGCTTTGGGCATGTCAGCGCTTTGCTTGCGAAGTATTTTAATGAAGTCGTATGATTTAATTGCCGCGCATTTAACCTTTACGCCGGGAAGTTTAAAATTCAAATAACCGTCGGCGGTTAAATTTGTCAATTCAACGTCTTCGTCTCCGCGCAGATATCCCTCAATTTGCAGGTCACGATGAGCGGCGTTGTGAAAGTCGTATCGGAAATCAAGAGGGGGTTTTGGGGCCCGTTCCGTCTGCCATGCTTCATCATAAGTTCCAATGTGGCCAAGTCTTGGTTGCCACCCTTTTGATATATAGCCAAATCCGGCGGGGGTTGGATGGTCGTCCCATGCGCTAATCAAATTTGTTGGGTCCTCAATGTTTGGCAAGGGGGAGCCGTGCAAAGCTTTTTTGGATTTCTTTACATAAAAGCCTTTGCCCGCTATGTTTTCAGGGCAGTATCCGCCGCCGACTTTGTCAATGCCTCCAAATGCGTCTTCATAAATCAGGTTCATGCGTCTGAGAGGTTCAGGTTTTGAGATTGTGGCCGGGATTAAGCTGTTTAAACATTGCCAATGGCGATTGCCGAACACGCGCAGCTCTTTGCGCAAACTTCCCACCCGCATAGAGACGTCTACAAATTCGGCTGGTTTCATGCCCGGCGCGCAGGCTTGGCCAATAAGGGCGACATCGGCGCGGGGTTTGAAAGGGGCTATGTCCGTCTCAAATTTAACGCTCCCTCCGTTTCCAGGATCAAACAGCTCGTCGGCAAACCATACAGGCAGCTGTTCCGCCGCGATTATCGCGGGTTTGTCAGGCTGTATTTCAAATGTGCCTTTAATCATTACAACCAAAGCCGGTTTCTCATCCGGGCCGGTTGTGGGCATAGTTTCCACTGAATATCTTGTTTCGTTTTTAATTTCCATTTGTATATCCTGTTTTTGTAATTAATCATTGGTCATTAGGTATTGGGTATTTGTAATATCAAACCAAAATTTGTATGGTCGCTAAATTTAGGTATTTTAAATACCCCCTCCCCTAACCCCTCCCACAAAGGGGAGGGGGATTTGTGCGCAGGTATTTGGTAATTAGTCATTAGGTATTTGTAATTACTAATCAACATCCAGTTAGTAAAAGATGAAAACTCCAAAATAGCCTGAAAGGCTTAAATTGGATTAACCCTGGGTCAGCAAAGCGCCACCCTGGGATCCAGCAGCCGCGCAGCCGGCTGCCAGTATCCAGTATCCAGTATCCAGTATCCAGTATCCAGTATCCAGTATCCAGTATCCAGTATCCAGTATCCAGTATCCAGTATCCAGTATCCAGTATCCAGTATCCAGTATCCAGTATCCAGTATCCAGTATCCAATTACAAATGACCAATACCCATCGGACTATTTCATAAACGGCGCTAAAATAATATCATACTCTCCTGTCGGCCCGGGTATTTGGCCCATGGGCGGTGTAAGGAACGGGGCTGGAATGGGCAAGGTTGTGCCTCCCACAACAGGGCCTACCGGCACAAATGGGGGGGCAAAACTGGGAATAGGCCCCATTCCAATAACCGGCATCATTAACGTCATTGCCTTATACATTTGGAAGACGGCGAAAAACGCTTCGGAAATCGCGCCAAAAAAAGCCGGGGCATGTATTGAGTTTGTGTTAACTCCAACTGCCTTAAGGACGCCGCTAAATGTGTTTAAATTAGACATCATTTGCCCTTTTAACGCACTTGGCGAAAATTGGCTTTCTCCCGATGATGTAAACATCATTAACGGCAGTGGGATGCTGGGCATTGGTGGGCCAAATGGGCCGGGGAAGACAGCGAACATTGGGTAAATCAGGTTTCCCGTAAGTCCCATGCGCCACATATCCCATGCTTTGCCGATTGCAATAGCCACGCATGTTGACCAAACCATTTCCATTAATGTATTTTTTGGGGCAAAGAGCAGAATCATAGGCATTAACGGCGGCCCCATAATATTGCCGGGGGTCACTGTGCCGACAGGTCCGTTAATCTTTACGCCTGTGTATATGTTTAATAAATGGGTAATACTTATTGCCTGGCAAATTCCGTCACATACTCCTTTAATAAATTTTTCAAATCCCTTGCCGATTACTTTAGCGGTGTTAACATGCGCTTTCAGCAGCGTTATTTCGCGGAAAAGGTTAAACGGGCCGTTGGGCGGGACTATAAGCTCCATTATATCAAACGATTTTTTAAACATAGCCGGGTCCATTGGCGGAGTCCATGTATTCGGCAGAAATTGCAATTTGGCAATAAATGACATGTAAGTCAAAAAGGTTAAATTACTCACAGTTGGCTTGGCCTTATAATTGCGCAACTCCTTGCCGAGGTAAATTGCCGGGCCGACCGGCGTGGCAAAATCAGTGTCGTCATCAATATCTTTTTCCTCTTTTTTTGATGTTTTCTGAGCCATATCCGCCGGGCCTCCAGGGCCTTTGCCGGCTTTATCCACAACCTTGGCGCCGGCTGCTTGTCCGGCTCCGTCTCCTCCGGCGTCGGTTGCGTCGTCTCCCGTTTCCGCCTGCGCTTCCTGTTGACCGGCGGTTGCGCCTGCTGCAACTTTTGCGGCGGTTCCTGTTTTGGCTGAAGCGTCGGTCGGTATTCCCTCTTCGCCTCCTCCCGCGCCGGCTATTCCGGCTGCGGTAGCCGCTGCAATGCTTGCCGCGCCTCCTGCTTCAGCGGCGCCAGCGCCCGGCGTTCCTGTTCCGGCGGCGCCTGCTCCTCCCGCAGTTGCGGCGGCAATGCTTGCCGCGCCTCCTGCTTCAGCGGCGCTTGCGCCCGGAGCTTCCGCGCCTGCGGCGCCGGCTCCTCCTGCGGCAGCTGCCGCGCCTTCCGTTTTCGCCTGCGCTTCCTGTTGGCCGGCAGTTGCGTCGATTGCGCCTTTTGCGGCTGTTTCTGTTTTGGCTGTGGCATCGGGCGGTATTCCCTCTTCGCCTCCCGCGGTTGCGGCTATTCCGGTTGCGGCTGCAATGCTTGCCGCGCCTCCTGCTTTAGCGGCTCTTTCACCCGGCGTTCCTGCGCTTGCTCCTGCTCCTGTTCCTGCTCCTCCTGCGGCTAGACCTTTTTCCGTAGGCGCTGCTTCCTGCCCGGCCCCTGCCGCGCCTGCGGGTGCAATTCGTTTTCCTTCGCGCGTTGCGGCTATTCCGGATTTGCCGGCGTCTGCTTCAGGCTCCGCTTTGCCGGCTCCTGTTGTTGCCGCTGCTGCTGCGCCGGCTTCCATATCATCCTGTTCAGGGGGACCCAATTCCGGTTTGGCTCCGGCTGCGATAGCCTCTTTTTTCATTTGAGCATTGGCGGCGTCTCTTATTTGCAACTCTTCTTTATCAAGTTCACCGCCTTCTCCAGATCCGGATTTTGCCCCCATTGCGGCGCCGGCTTCTGCTGCGCCGGTTATACCGGCGTCTTCAGTTCCATCGCCCGCCGTTCTTTTTTTTATGCCGAATTTGCCGCCTATTGCGGAATCGTCTTCTCCTTCTCCGGTTTCTCCTTCCAAATCGCCGGGGGCTTTCAAGCCGGGTCGGCCTATCTTTCCTGCCGCATCGCCTGTGACTGCCCCGCCGGTTTCTCCTTTTAAATCGCCTGGGATTTTTAAGCCTGGTTTGGTTATTTTTTGGGCTCCATCATCCGCCATGGCCTCTGCTGCCTCGCCGGCTTCGCCCTTGCTGCCGCCGGTCGCGGCTCTTCCCAATTTGCCGCTTAATGCGACAGCGTCAACAGGGGGGGGCTCTGCCTCAAGGCCGGCCTCTCCGTCAGCGCCTGCGGATATGGAGGCCTTGGTTTTGCCGGCCGCTTCTTTAGCTACTTCATCTTCAAACTCTGCGCCGTCTCCTGTTTCTCCTGCCATGGCTCCTGTTTTTTTTGTAATTTTAGCGGCGCCTTGTTGTTGCGCCTCCATCTCTGCTGCTTCATCCGCGCCTGCCTGACCGGCTCCTGCCGCTGCGGCGGCAACCCCGGCGGCAGCTGCTGCGCCGCCACCCGCGCCGGCTGCCGCGGCTTTTGCTTTTTGTAAAGCGGCTTTTGCTTTTGCCTTTGCGGCTTCCGCGCCGGCTTCCGCCGCTTCAGGTTGGGCCTTTTCCGCGCCTGCGCCTGCCTCTTTGGCGGCTTTCTTCTTTCTCTTTTTTAATGCCGCAAGTTGTTCCGCATCCTGTTCCTGTTCGCCGGCATCTTCATCTCCCGGTTTCTTTTTTGCTTTACTGGCATCTATATCTTCCCGCTCATCTATTGGCGGCTCTTTCCCTCGCTTTTTCGCGCGGGCCGCCGCGGCAAGGGCGGCGGCGCCTACGGGGATTAATCCGATCTTTTCAGAAACTCCGAGCGCGTTTAGTTCCGGCGCAATAGGGGCTTTTCCCCCTTCCGTCAATTTTGCGGGCAGGGTTTCAACTATCTCATTTGAAGCGCCGTCAATAACCTCAACTTCATCGCTATCCTGTTTAGTCGCGTAAATTGTGTTGATAGCGGGATTGACGTTTGTGAGGCCGGCTCCCTTGCATGGAATAACAATCTTTCCCGTAATTTTGTCTGTAGCGCCGTTTATAACTACAACTGTTTTGCTCTCCTTTTCCACAGCGTACAACAGGTTTGCGGCGGGATTTATTCCTATGCCGGCGGCTCCGTTTTTTATGCTGATTGGTTTCAGGGTTTTATTTGATTTGCCTTCAATGACGGTTACACAATCATTAGCGTGGGTGACGTATATCTTGTTGGCTATGGGATTGATTGCGATTGTTTCAGGATTTGGGTTAACAAGGACGGCTGCTATCTCCTTATTGGAGGCTCCGTCTATTATTGCGACTATTTTTTGACCCATGGCAACGTAAACCAGATTTGTGTTTGGGTTGACTCCGACACCAAATGGGGGGAAGGGGAGTTTTATAGATTTTATTGCTTCATTTGCTTCGCCGTCTATAACTACTACTGTTTTGTCAGCAGTGTTTGTGGCGTACGCAAAACCCGTCTCAGGGTTGACGTCAACATCTTTAACGGCGTTAACCGGGACTTTTTTTATTATTTGATCAGTGGCTCCGTCAATAACCGTAACATTGTCAATGCCGGCTGATTGTCCGGGGCCGGTTTGTTTGGCTTTGGCGGCGACATATACGCGGTTGGCGACACAGTTGACTGCTATTGCGACAGGAAACTCTGTCATTTTAACAACCGCGATTATCTTTTTAGTTGCCCGTTCAAAGACGTTGATGTTTGCGCTTATGCCGCCGGCAGCGTAAATCTTTGACGTTGTTGTGTTAACACCTATGACTACTTTGTGTTTTTGGGGCTCGCCCTCGGCTGCTGCCGGCCGGCCGCCTTTGACTACTTCAGACAATTTTGAAAAAGCCATTCGCTCTTCTATAACAGGGACGGGCGCGTCGCCGGCCGCGGGTAGCTTCCGGGCTGGAAATGAGGCGATTATTTTATTTTTAGCGCCGTCAATAACTTCAACACTGTCGCTATCGCCTTTAGTTGCATAAATCAGGTTTGCGGCAGGATTTACGCTTATGCCGCACGGCTCGTTTCCGGGCAGGGCAATAACATCAACAACCTGGTCGGTCGCGCCGTTTATAACAACTACAACCTTGTTTCGCCTATTTAATGCGTAAATGAGATTAGTTAATGGATTCACGGCAATGTCTACCGCGCCTTTTTCAATAAATACCGGATCAAGCGTTTTGTTTTTGGCTGCGTCAATAACGGTGACAAATCCATTTGCATGTACAACGTAAATCTTGTTTGTTTCCAGATTAAGCGCAATCTTGCCGGAGCCCTCCGGAATTGCAATTGAGTCGATTACTTTATTGTTTGAGCCGTTAATGACAGCCACGTTATTTGAATCACCTGAGGCATAAATCAAGTTTGACGCGGCGCTGACTGCTATGCCTTTTGGTTTAAAGTTCAATGGGGCGACTGCGACTATTTTGGCTTTTAAACCGTCAATAACCACAACTGATTTGCCGGCGGCGCTTGTGGCGTATACCATGCCGGTTTTATGGTTAACGCAAATATCGTTGGGATCGTCTATTGCAATTTTATCTATGATTTTGTCTGTTGAACCGTCAATTACAGCAAGATTATCAACATCGGATATCAGGCTTTTCTCCAACCATCTGCTTCTGTTTGCCACAAAGATAAGGTTGGCGATGTTGTTAACCGCTATTGCGGCAGGGGAGTTAATCATATCTATAGCCGCTATAAAGGAGTTGTCTATGCCGTCAACAACTATAATGTGTTTGCGTATGCCGTTGGCCGCGTATATCTTATTAGTTGTGGAATTAACGGCTATGGAAACGCCGGGCATTGCTGCCTCTTCAGATAATTCAGGCCCTTTAAACTCATCGCCGGCAAAAGACGCCCCCGACATGCCTAAACCAAAGCTCTTGTCGGGCAATCTGCCAATTATTCTATTATTGTCCGCGTCAATTATGTCAACAATATCGCAGTCGCGTTTAGAGACATAAAAATGATTGAATGAGGGATTATACTCAACTCTGTGAGGATCGTTGCCCGGCACATCAATATTGCCTATAACCTTGTTGGTCTCGCCGTCTATTATGTCAATTGTTTTGTTCCATTTATTTACGGCATACACAATGTTTGCGGCTTGATTAACGCAGAGTCCGATTGCTCCGTTTTCTATTGGTATGCGGCCGATAACTTTGTTGGCCGCGGAGCCAATTACCGTGATGAATTCCGCGTAATGGGCGGCGTATATCCTGTTGGTTTGATGGTTGACAACAATATTTATTGGATTGCTTGTTAGTGGAAGCGCTTTTATTGCCTTGTTATCGGCTCCGTTGATTATTGCGATTGCCTTTGAATCGGTGGCGGCGTATATCATATTGGTTCTGTGATTAACGCATATTCCGTTTAGGGGGGAGCGGAACTTTATGGATTTGATAATTTTATAGTTTCGTCCGTCAATTGCCAGCGCCTGTTTGCCGAGGCCGTCGGAGACATAGGCAATGCCTGTTTCAGGGTTGAAGTCAATGCCGGTTGGATCGTTAACGCTAATTTCAGCTATAACTTTGTCGCGCTTGCCGTCGATAACAGTGACGTCGCCAAATCTTGGACGGAGTTTTGCGTCAGGCCAATCGCGCTTATTCGCAATAAAAATACGATTGGAAATATGATCGACGGATATGGCGATTGGGTAATTATTTAAATCAATAACGGCTACAACGTCTCTTGTCGCGATGTTTATTACGCTTACGCGTTTAGCGGCGGTGTTTGCCGTATAGAGCTTGTTAGACGCTGAATTGACGCCGATAATTACGCCTTGTTTATAGAGGTCGCGGTATAGGGGTTCGGTTTTTTTTACGCGCGCTTGTCGCGGCGAGGGGCGGGCCGGCTCATTTATGTCATGTTGTTTGGCGTTTTCAGAGCTCTTTAGCTTGTGGATGATTTCGTCAATGTCGTTCTCCCACAAAGTCAGGTTCTTTTCAAGGGATTTTCGACGCTCTTTGCGGGGCGCGTTTTTTTCATCATTGGCAGGGCTTTTATCGTGTTCTTTTTTAGATTTGGATAACTGGGCGGCAATATACTCTATCTTTTTTGACAGCTTATCCTTCTCTTGTGGATTTATAGCGTTGATGCCGCTTATTTTTCTTAGCTCTTTAAAAAATTTGTTAGAACCAGGCAGTTCTATAAATTTTTTAAATGCGCCGGTTTTTTCCGGCTCTATGGAAGCGTCGCTTATTAACGACTCTATGTTTTCATTGGAATGGACTTCTCTCTTTAAAACAAGCAATACCTGCGCGGTTTTTTCGGGGCCGTGTTTTATTGAGAAACGGTAAAGTTCAAGCTCCGCTTGTTTTGCTTCGCCGTTTTTGATCAGGTTCATGGTCCGGAGGACCATCTTTTTTACATTGCCGTCCAAAAGATATAGTTCATCATTTTCGCCGGATTTTCGAGCCAATCTTTATCCTCCCACAATAACATCCGCGCTGCCTTCAACTAAATTGCCTGTGCCTCCGCAGTGTTTCGTCTTATCCCCAAGGCGATGAGCGGCTTTGCCGTTTATCAGCACTGTCGAGCTTCCGGCGTCGGCTTTCCACATATTAAGGAAGCAACACGGAGAGTGCACCCCCGGGTCGCCCAGTCTGAGCGCGTTCCTGCCGTTAACAACCACGTCTGTCGAACCCTGAATACCAGGCCCTTGCACTGGATGCGGGCAAATCGGGCAACCATGATTGCAAGCCGCGCAAAATGCTTTATCTCCAATTCTGCCCTGTCCCGGCATAACATGTTCCTTAAAAAAATAGGTAATTAGTAATTAGGTTTTTGTCATTATCAAACCAAAACCCGCATAGTCACTAAATAGAGGTATTTTAAATACCCCCTCCCCTAACCCCTCCCACAAAGGGGAGGGGGATTTGTGCATCGGCATCATGCAGCCGCGCAGCCGGCTGCCAGTATCCAGTATCCAGTATCCAGTATCCAGTATCCAATTACCAATGACTAATTTAATTAATCTTTACCATACTGCCTTTGACAACAGTGATGCCGGAGGCTTCAATGGTTAGGTTGCCGGTAACTTTAAGGGTATAGTTGCCCGTAACTTTCTGGGTGAAATCGGCTTTGTTGGTGTGTTTTTCAGCTCCGGTTACGGTCACGTCGCGCGTTCCTTTTACAGTATGCGTCTCATTGTTCTTTTTAACATTGATGTTCAGGTCGTTTTCCACATCAACATTCATATCCTTTTGCGCATGCATATAGATCTCTTCGCTGCCTTTTTTATCTTCCAGGCGGACCTGATTAAACCCGCCGCCGCCTTTAGAGCTATTGGTTTTAATCATGCTTTGTGTCTGATCCGCGGGCAACGATATAGGCGTTGTTTGCTCTGAATTATAGACTGATCCCGTGATGATAGGCCTGTCCGGATCGCCGTCAATAAAGCCGATAACAACTTCCTGCCCAATCCTTGGTATAAACATGCTCCCAAAATTCTTGCCGGCCCAGTCCTGCGCCACCCGGACCCAGCAAGAGCTGTTTTCGTCTTTTTTCCCTAATTGATCCCAATGAAATTGCACTTTTACGCGCCCGTATTTATCCGTCCAGATCTCTTCGCCGCTTTTGCCTACAACAATAGCTGTCTGCAAACCGTAAACGCTTGGCTTTGGGGTAACTAAAGGCGGCCTGTAATTGACGGTTTCAGGAAACGCCTCAAATGTGTTGCCATATTGATCCTGCGTGGCGCTAATTGACAACCGTCGAATCACATAGGACGCGTTAAGGTCTTTTCGTTTATGTTTTTGAAGCGTAAATTTATAACCCGCGATAAACGAGCGCACATGGCTATCGCCGTCAATTGCCTTGCCTGGAAATTCGCGCTCTTCGATGCGTTTTTTTACTAAACTTTCGCCGTCGGATGTTTTTTGATATCCGCCCGGATAGTCGTACACTTTCAGGTCGCCGGATATTTTGCCGTCTGCTTTAACTTTTAATTCAGAGCTTGGGGTTTCAAAATTAAAATCATCCAGTGAATATGTGTTTGCCGTCACTCTCTGCCGTAAACTGCATCTGGTAATGTATCCCTCGCGTTCATGTTGATAATCGACCGGCGCCGGCTCGGCAACCGCCAACTCAGGGCAAGGTTTAAAAACTCCGGAATCGTCGGCAAGTATCATTTTATGCCCGGACGCGTAATGTTCGAAAAGATAAAAAATGCCCTCTTCTTCCATTAGTCGCGATATATAGTCAAACACGCTTTCGCGATATTGCACGGAATATTCGCGTTTGGTGTATGTGCCGGTGAGGTTTGCCTTAAAATTTGAGAAAGCATACTCTTTTAAAAGCGTTTCGATAATTTCAGGGGCGGTTTTGTCCTGAAAGATCCTGCAATCTTTTGTCAATGTAAGAAACCATGGCCATGGGCGGATTTCAGCCTGAAATCTTGATGTTGTATCTCCGGTCTCTTCCTGTGAAAACCCGCTGATAATGCCGTTAATGTAACGCTTCTTTTCAACTTCGATATTAATGTTAAGTGTAACGCTTTTGCCCATTAAAAGCGAAAAGTCTACATTGTTGTCTTCAGTTGTTAATATGGCGTTATAACAAAAAAGATTTGAAACCTCTTCGGTTCCGTTTAGTTCAGTCAGGAAAAACTTGGGCTCGTTGGAATCAAGAGGGGTGGTTATTGAATGGAAAACATTTTGACCTGGACTCAAACCTCAAACCTCCTAAGTGATTTTAATATTTCATATTAATAGTGGCACAGGCATCATTGCCTGTGTTTTCAATTGATCACAGGCAATGATGCCTGTGCCGTTAATAATCACCCTTTGGGTGACCTTAAAACTTTCATATTACATAGATGATAGTTACGATGATTTAGCCTTTCACCTGTTAAGTGATAATCAAAAACAGCCGTGTCATTTCGAGTGAATACGAGAAATCCTGAGACAGTGACGGTTTTAGATTTCTCCCGTTGGTCGAAATGACACATTGAACTAGAAAATCGCACAATTTAGGTATCAATTCACATGTTTATTCATTTTCGTTGCCGGCATATTCATCATTGCCGGCGGATTCGCTGTTTGTGCCTTTAAATCCTAATAGTTTGTAAAGCTGCGAGAGGTTTCCCTCGTCATCCACAAGCTCTTGCAACAGTTCGGCCAGCGTCATATTGCCCCATGCGACCGCGCGTTTAACTAAATATGGAGTTGGACTGTGCGGCTCATGTTCCATTAAAAACTCGGCAGCTTCTAAAAGCATGTTATACGCGTCGTCTCTTGAATTTATCTGCATATCATCGCCCTCCTGACTTTCTTTTCTTTTTTCATCTTTTTTAACTGTTTTTTTTGATTTTGGCTGAATCACGCTACTCTTCTTAGCGGATTCCGTTATAGTTTGCTCCGCGGCCTTCGGGGGCGCGGCGGCAGGTTCCTCTTCATCTTCCACTTCATTGTAAAAATACTCTATCACCCGGTTGGTTTCAACAATAGTCTCCCTGATTTGCCTGAGGCTGGGTGATTGGTCGCCGCATTTTTTATCTAAATAATCGCCTATAGCGTTCAATGTTGCAAGCGAGCCGTTCAAGAATCCGTTTAGTTCCTTAAAAAACGATTTAGGGCTCAACATTGCGCTTTTTACAAAATCGGCTTTAGTTATAATCCCTTCCGCTACATTGTTTTGCGAATCGCCCTCTTTTTTAGGCAGGTTCTCAATGCGGATAGCCTCGTCATAATCAAGCATGGTATAAGCGCTCACTGTAATTAATTTTGGCTTTGTAATGGGAACCATTTTTAGCTGAATATATAACTTTTCATTTAGCCATTCTATTGGGGCGATACGCGCGTCAAAATCATCTTTTTCAATTACAGGATAGAGATTTTTCCAGAATTTGCGAAACAGTCCGTTGATAAGCTTTAATCCCTGTTCAAGGCCGTTAAAGCCATATAAGTGTATGAGGGCTTCCAAAAGCCAGGCAGCCAACTGAAGGTCTTTTGAGTTTGCGTCAGGGTTGCCGCATGTTTCAAGCGCGCTCAGGCACAGCGTTTTCACGCTTTTCCAATCGGCTTTTTTTAGCTCCGTTTCCCAATCGCCTAACGGAAGATCAGGGTCGTCGCTACGCCTGGCTTCGCGAATTTCATCATACACTGTTTCATATCGAAGGGAGCGTCCCGCAGTGTTGTCGCCCTGAACCGGGGCGAGCAACTTGTCCATATCAAGAGAAGGCTGTTGCGAATTATCAACGCCGCCGCCGCGTCCGCTTAAATCTTTAGGCTCTTGCTTAACGGCCTTTCCGGTTTTTTTTGGTTTGTTTTCGGTCATTGAATTTAACTTTAGTTATTTTCACTCTTAAATAATATGTTTTAAAATCAGCTGAAAGGTGGTTTTTAGTGTCACAGGCATCCTGCCTGTGATCAATTAATTCACAGGCAGGATGCCTGTGACACTATTTAAAGGCGTTAATTTTATGTTTTACCTTCCATCATAACTGCCGATTGGCGGGTCTATGCGGAGTCCGTCAATTTTTATACCTTGTAAAGCCGGCGCTGAAACCGGGAAGTCAGGCAATATAAAAGGTTTCTTCCTTTCTCCTTCAAGCGAAGAGACGTTTATCCTAAGAAACACTATAGATTTAAAATCGTTGTTTTTATCGTACCCGCCGCCTACCAGGGCGCCGCCTTTTTTAATAGTGTCAACGCTTAATTTAATTGTATGAGGCTTTATAATGTCTCGGTTTGAAACATAATCAGCCGGCAAAACCTGATGCTTTTTCAACAGTTTTAAAAGCGACCATCTTCCGGGGAAATCAAACGTCACAACTTTATCCTCAACTTTAATGCCCGGATTGGATTGGTTCGGAACAGGCATAATGTTGGCGTCTTTTGCCCATCTCAAGGCCAACTCTATATCGTCGCCATACCGCCATACGCCGTAATATTTATTTTCCTTATTTTTAAGCTTGCCGTCGCCGATAAACATGCCCCAATCAATAATATGGTTCACACCCTCCTCATACTCCTGATTAACGCGGAAATAGACGTCTAAATTCAAGGCAAGTTTGCGCTGTTTTTCACTCTTCTCTTTTTCTGAATAAATTCCCAGCGATTCATTTATTAATTTTAATTGTTTTACGAACTGCAAAGCGTGGCGGCCTGACTCGTCCGCAAAATCAAGAAAAACAGGCTCCATCTGTATGATTTGAAGCATGTCGTTAATATGCATTCTGAAGAAATGCCTTACATCTTCATATTCAGCCTCGCTGTAAAAGCCGCTTTCCGAGGAGAGGTTGTGTGAAAAAGGAAACAAACCGGAAAGCAGGCGATTAAATGAGTCTTCAATCCTGTTATACGACCTTATCAGCTTTTCAGCGACTAGTTCGTCGCATTGCTCTTTGATTGTAAGGTTGTACTCTTCCTGTATTTGGCTGAAGAAACTTTCCGGGCCGCTTTTACGGTTTTTAACGGTCGTCTTTTCTAAATAGTTTGCCGTCTTTATGTCATTAATATCAAAACGAAGGTAATTTTCCAACGCCCTTAACTCATTATCCACCTGTTTGTCATCATAACCGCGCAGGACGGCTACTATTGAGCTTAAATAAGAGAGTTTCTGCGACTCTAGCGGTCCTAAAAGCAGGGCGGTCTCTTCATTGATATTGGCGGCGATTGGTTCGGCATAGCTGCTGATAATAGCCCTTAACCTGTCAATCTGCGCCTGCAGCAATCCTTTCAATTCTTTATCGCTATTAACTTTAAAGATCTCATAAGCGGCTTCATTATCGCAATTCCAATCAGACAAGACGTTTTCTTCATTTATAAACAAATGCGCGTCTTTAAGCATTTTATCAACGTTTGTAATAAGGCCGTTCATTTGCGCTCCCAATAATCTAATGAGAACGTCCTGCAGACCAAAAAATTCATTTTGTTTTATGATGATAATAATCTTGTCTAAATATTTTGCCGCCTTTTTGAAATTGCCGATCTCTTTTTTCAGATTAGACTCAAGGGCATTAAAAGCTTTAAAACGCGGAACGGTGTGAAACTTCTGCGCCTGGGTTAAGAGATTAAAAATATCGGACTTTAAACTGTTTTTTATATCCGTGTTAATTGCCTGACTTAACTCCTCAAATCCTTTGGTTGAAAAGCTGCTGTAACTCTCGGAAAGGTTGACGGCTTCTATAAGCTTTGAAACATTCCAAAGCAGGAGGGAGCCTTCCGGAATATAAGTTTTAAACATCTTTCCGTCCTTAATCTGCTTTGGTTTTATGGCAAAATAGTTGTCCAGAGATTTCTTCAGCGCAACCATTCCCGGCGATAGCTTAAGATTAAATTTCTTCTTGCCCTGTTCAAATATCGGCATATCAAAATATAACTCAGCCTCTTTTATACTGTTGACAAAATCGCTAAATTCAGCTTGCCCTTTTTCTAAAAGTTTTGAGCCGGCGCCTTCTTTGAGAATCTTAAGCGTGTTGTATTTTGAAAAAGTCTCGGCAAAAGCCGGCTCAAAACCAAACTCCGGCATTGTAAGCCAGAGAAATTGTGGATTTGAGCAAAGTTTAGCCAATTGTTTAATCCCGTTATGGAAATTGCGCAAGGTTGCGCCTACACCCTGATCAAACGAGGCTGAGCCAACAAGTTTTCCAGACAAATCGTGAAGCTCCCTTGTTTTGCGCAACAATAAACTATCGCGAAAAATAGAGCTAAAAAACACGTCGCCCAGTTCATGGGCTCTTAGAGTTGTTGCCGGCATGTATGAGTCAATGTCTATAATCCTGCTCCGCGCTTTTGCCAGCGCGTTGCGGTATATCCCTTGTCTTTTATAGAAACCTTCAGGCAGTTTTATGCCGTAAAGGTAAACAAAGAGTCCCTCCAGGTCTTTAAAGTCGGCTTCGCCTTCTTGTTGCAGTTTGTTATACCTGTGTATATTTTCTTCCAATTTCTGGAGTTCGGCGATGTACTTCTTCAAGTTAATGAATGCGTCGGTCTCATAAGGAAGCTCAAAATTGCCGGATTCCGCCGTGTTATTAACCTGGTAATGTTCGCCAACTCCTTTGTCCGCTCCCGCGGCTATCCGTTTTGCCTTTTCATCCAGCCTTTTATACAACGATTCCATAATAATCTTGTCAAAAGCTATTGTTAGAGTCTTGACTATTTCACTATTAACATGGTCAAACCAGGATGTTGGATAAAATATAGACCAAAAGCTCGAAACCTTGAGCTTTGCCATATTGTTTAAAAGGTTAACGCTTTCGTCTCCTTTATAGTGTTTATGAGTCTGGTGACGCAGGTTTTCTATGGGTTTTATTATATGGAAGAGCAACTGTTTATCTTCCTTAAGCCGGAAGAAATTGATGGACAGGCCCAAAACTCCCGTAATAAGAATGACCAATGCTAAAATTTGAGCGGCGAGAATTGTCTTGTTTCTTGATATCCTTACACTTGAAGGCATGCGGGCCAGCCCGTGCTCAATGAATATTTTTTCATCAAAAAGACGGTTTAGGAATATCGGCCTGGCTACCGTCGGCTCAGTTACATTTTCCGTTCCGATGCTGCCGGTAAAATATATTCCGCGCATCAGAAAAGCGTCATGATATGAGCTTTTTTTGAAAATAGTGTCGATGTATATTTGCAGCGGTCTTTTAATTTTGCAAAAGTTTTCGGGAAACATGAAAAGATCGTCTCTGTTTGCAATATCATCCCTTACGGCATATATATCAACCTGGGTTTGGAAGATATCCTGCTTAATTGAGTTAAGGGCTTCGGTTACCCATTTGCTTGTGTATGAAGCTTCGACTGCGTATGGATTGGACCATCCAAATATATCGTCATGGTTTTTCTCCGGCAGGGCGCCGCAAAAGCTGCTATACCCTTTGATTTGATCGCATTTTGTGACAAGGATGTATACGGGCAACCGCACGCCGAGAGTTCTCTGCAGATGCCATAGCCTTTCAAACAGCGTCTCCGCCTTTTGTGTTGCCGCGGCAAGGATTTCCGACTCTTTTGCGCCGTCAATGATAAGATCCGCGCTGTTAATCGAAATGACAATGCCGTCTAACGGGCGCCGCGGGCGATGTTTTTGCAAAAGATGAAGGAGCGCGTCCCACTCCTTGTTGTTTGATGTCAGGCCGTCTTTAGAAAACAGAAAACCGCCTTTAATATCCAGCACAACCGCGTTCTTGTAAAACCTCCAATTGCAGGCTTTTTGGCCCTCGGCGTCTTCGGTATATTTATCATCGGATAAAACGCCGAAACCAACATTTCCTATGGAATTCATGGCCGATGTCTTGCCGGAACCGGGCGCGCCTATGGTTAAATACCAGGGAACCAAGGCCAGCGGGTCTTTAAATGTGACCGACTTGCGCAACAATTTGTCCTGTTTTGCAAACGACGCTTTTAGTTGTTGGATGTAGCCTTCGCGCAACGGGCCGACAGGGGCGCCGTCGTCTGCCTGTGGCGCGTCTGCCTGCTTTTTTTTTGCGCTTCTCTTTTTTAATATAGTGAAGACTACTAATATTACCGCAATTATAAGGCAAACGCTTATTATATAAAACAAGTACGGATAAAATGGCATTTAGATTCTATTTTCTTCCGCAAAAACGCAAAAAACTATTGCATTGTCACTAATTCAGGATTTTATCAATCACGCCGTCCAAATCGTCAACTAAAGCATCCCACAAAAAATGAGAGGCGATAATAAGCGATACGGATAGGCCGGATATTATAATAATCCATTTTTTTAGATAAGGGATACTGTATCCTATGCCCTCGGAAAGGGTATAGTCGGAAGCCTCGTGGAAAAGGCGTTTTTCGTCGCTTAGCAAAACAGGTTTTCTTTGATAAATAAAGACGTAAAGCCTGGCCCGATAATTGCCAAGTTCAATCTCCCTGCCGCTATTTTTATATTTGCCCTGGAAGCCGTTGGCAAGGGCAAGGAAATAAATTAATGCAAGCTCGGCAAACGCGGGATCGCGCTCTTCAAGAAGTTTGTCAATTTTGGTGAAAAATTCGTCGCCGGCTATTTTTGTTCCGAACACTTTGTGTTCCAGAAGGTTTAATTTCCATATCTCTTTCTCTTCCCAATCTTCATTTAAGAATATTTCATCAGCCAGCGCAGTCATGGCATATTGCGTGTCTTTGCGCAAAGCTCCGCTAAATTCGCCCCCGGCTTCGCTTATTTGAAATGCGCTCTCTTCCATTTTCGTTAACAAACGCGATCTTATATAACCTGACAACTCTTCATGAATGTTCTCTTCCTGCCCAGGATCTTCATCTTCTAAATCATGTCCACGTCCGGTTCTTATCATTTGCTTAAGCCGGACTACTTCTATGTAAAATTCCCTGAAATAGGCGAGTAAATGAGAATCGTATTTCATATTGTTATCAACCACAGATTACGCAGATTTAAAAAGCAAAAATCGAACCACAGATTACACAGATTTTACAGATAAAAGCAAACCACAGATTACACAGATTTCACAGAAAGAGCAAAAAGCAATTATAGATTTCACAGATAAAAGCAAACCACGGATTGTAGGATGGGCAAAGCGTTAGTGTGCCCATCAATAAAAAAACAAAAGCAAAATGAACCACAGATTTCACAGATAAAAGCAAAATCAAACCGTAGATTTAACAGATTTTAAAACAAAAGCGGTAATTTAATTTACAAATCTTTTAAAGCGTAAAGATTCTTCTCCAAAGTTGATCAACAAACCTACCTTATGGCGGCTTGTTTTAAGGCTATTTAAAATTTGGGCTTCGTCTAAATTGGTTAAACATTTTTCAGATTTAATTTCCACTGTTATTTCCTGAAAAGCAATGAAGTCCGGCACATAATATTTTTTTAATTTTTTCTCTTTATAGTATATATCTAACTTTGGCTTTGAAATGAAATCAATATTACAGCATTCAAATTCGATTTCCAAACATTCATGGTACACTGCTTCAAAGCGACCAGGACCCATAATTTTGTGAACTTCAATTGCCGCGCCAATTATTTCATGTGTTCTTTGATCTTTTGGCATTTAAAACCTTTTTAAAGATTACGCTAATCAATAAAAATATAATCTCTGGTTTATTGCTCGCGCTTTTCCCTCTTTTTGCTTTTATCTGTGCAATCTGCGGTTTATAGCCATTGCCATTGATTTTAGTTCATTTTTAAAATCTGTGAAATCTGTGGTTTAATGCTTTTCGCTTTTGCTTTTCCCACGTTTTGCTTTTATCTGTGCAATCTGTGGTTTATATCTTCTGCCCTTGCTTTAAGTTCATTTTTAAAATCTGTGTAATCTGTGAAATCTGTGGTTTATTGTTCTTTGCTTTTAGCTTGAGCTTTTGCCTCTTTTTGCTTTTAATCTGTGCAATCATTGGTTTATTGCTCTTTGCTTTTAGCTTTTAGCTTTTATATAAAATCTGTGTAATCTGTGTAATCTGTGAAATCTGTGGTTTATTGTTCTTTGCTTTTAGCTTGAACTTTTGCCTCTTTTTGCTTTTATCTGTGAAATCTGCCCTTGCTTTTAATCTGTGAAATCGCTCTCTATTTTTTCACATACAGTATAATGCCGAGCGGTTTTGTGGCGTTTCCTTTATCAAATGAGCTGTATATCCGCAAAACATCGTCGGGCACAATAAACTCAGGATCAAACTTTATAGAGAATATGATTGTGTTTCGTTCAGGGAAAAGGCTTTCCTCATTTTCAACCATATTTCTCTCTGCCCCTAAGATACGTTTATCGGTCAAAGATTGTATTTTGCTGTTTGACGCTATTAAACAGCCGTCCAACCACTCTGTTAATCCTCTTGATGAAGAGCCGGGCTCTCCCTTTACGCCGATAATCAGGCGTTTGTTTATCATCTCCTTTTTCAACAAAAGGTTAAATGAACCTTTCTCAAAAACAAAAGGCACAGCCGTATAAGTCTCCTGAATTCCTTCATCCAGCATCTGAAAAATATTTTTTTTCAACCAATTAAAAGTCGCGAAAAGGTCGTTATGTTTATATGGCTCCATTACCGGAGGTATCAAATGCCCGCTTAAACCGGCGACATTGCCGAAAACACTGCATATTGCCAGATATAGATTATATGGGTGCGTTTTGCCGGAATAGACCAATCCTTCAAGATAACTCAGGGGTGAGACCAGTTTGTGTATCATCTCCTGCATCTCGTTTATCATAGTGCCTCTCATTATTGAAGATGACGCGTTTAATTTTTCAGACAGGAAGATAGCCTTTTCACGCACTTTTTCAGCAATAGCGACGCATATCTTGCCGATTGGCGATTCCTTTGATATTGACAATGCCGGGGCCGTAAATTTAGCCAGGGCAAAAGTTTCACCGCTAAACGTTACTTTTGCCAACGGGAACGAAACGTATTTTTGCGGAGGAGTTTCGCACGCCAACAGCGTTAGACGCGGCCTGAGACGCGCTATTTTCTCCGCGTTTGATCCTATATTCTCATCCAGAACCGATTCGCCTTCAACTGAATCATAACGCGGCAGGTAGCTATCTTTATCCGCGCTGTCCGGTTTTTTTACAGGAACGGCAATGTGCACGGTTAAAGCCTTTTTTGCCAACTCTTCAGCGTGAGGCTTTAAGTCTATTTCCAGATCATCGCTTTCAGGGAAAGGGTGTCTTATAACAAGGCAATCAGGCATAATTGCGTCCAGTTTTGTAACCCGTAGCTTGCCTTCCAAAAGCAGCACTGGATCAATCTCCAGATTCAAAATTCCCCAGTGAAAAGGGGATACAACCCCAATATGGCATCGCAACAACTCCTCGTTGCGTAGATTCATTTGTTGAAAATGATGAGGCAGCAAAAGCATGCCCTCGTGCCACTGAATTAATTCCGGCGTTTCATTAGATTCCAGCACTTGCAAAACTCCATATTATTGGTTTTTGATTTGTAATAAACAGCTATGCGTGATCGCAAAATTACCCGAGTAATAAATAATCAATGTAAATACGGCAAATACATTAGATTAAATCGTAAGCTTTCCTCATAAAAGAGGTTATAAATATTGAAAAGTGTACAATTAATGCGATTTCAGGTCAATAAAAAAAGCGAAAATAGGGGGCGTTCATTCTAAATAACGATTGACTTTTAAAAAAGAGTTTTATATTCTTATTTCGCTTTGAAAACAGCGCCAATACTTTTTTATGCGCTACCCTCTGGTTTGTTATCATGAAATCGTAATCAAATAATATTGGAGATAATAAAATGGGTGTCTTTCGTTTAGTTGGTGTTCCAAAGATTAGGCAACAGCATGATATGTCTTGCTGGTATGCCGCAGCGCGGATGGTATGCGGCACGTTTATTAATGGCCCGCTTTTTGGCATGGGTGACGAAAGCTCTGATTTATTTGAGGGCGGATTGGATAATGGGCATTATGTTGAATTTCAACGTCAAAATCATATGAAACCATTAAACGATAACGAAGATGAGTTGATGGATAACGCACGCCGGCACTCCCTTGACTATCCTGGGATAAAGTTTAAAACTTTAATCTTGTTATTAGATAAATACGGGCCTTTATGGACAGTGATTGGTTTTGGGAAACATGCAATTGTGCTTGTAGGCGCGCAAACTCATGAAAACGATGAAATGATCTTATACCACAACCCGGCAACAGGGCAGTTGGAAGTGATGAGTTACAATTTATTTAACGAACGTCAGGTTGACTGGCGATGTGAAGGAATTCTTGGTCACTATGAAAAAATGCCGAGAGCTCCAAGGATTTCCTCCGTGGTTTCTGTTTCAAATGGGCTTTATGCAATAGGTGAAATTTCTTAAAATCAAATATGCGCCGAACCATTAACCCGTTTTCAACCTTTTTAGTTATTTACTCATAAACCTGAAACTTCTCCGCGTACCCATGAAACATGCTTGTGTCCTCTTTTTCAATCCCTTCCCCAAAATGCATGAGAACAATCTTTTTTCTTAATGATTCCGGAAACTTGCGCAGGGCGCTAATGCTTACATGTATATCCGACCCGGTTTCATACAACTGGCAGTCATGAAAAATAAGCCTGTATTTCTCCGCGTCGTCAACAAAATCCGTAATCGGCCTTTTCACATCGCTTGTAAACATTAAAGGTTGTGAATTTCCATCCGTAATCTCAAATGAATATGACTCTTTGTCCGGGACGTGCTCGGTGCGAATATAATTAATGACAACATCATCAATCGTGACCTCAAAACCCTGGTCTTCAGGACGGCAAACTGTAAAGAAGTCGCTCAAAGTGGCTATTTGGGGCGACCCGTCCGCTGATTGAATTTTCTTCATAGTGCCTTTTAAAACCTCATTCCACAACTCGTTTTCCATCTCTTCAGTAATCCACAGATTTGTCCTTTTTTTGTAAACAAAATAGTTCATAAACCCAAGTATCTCCAGGCCGTGACAATGGTCCCCATGCAAATGTGTAATAAAGATGTCTGTAATGGTGTTAAGATTGCCGATCTCCATAAAACTGCCCGGCGCGGAGCCACCGCAATCAATTAATATAGATTCGTTTATAACTGCGTTAGTGTTGCCTAATTTAAAACTTAAACCAGAGCCTACTCCAAGAAATTGCAACTTCATAATATTTCCTTTGTTTATTAATTGTTAAACTAAATCCAGGCAAGTAAACAAAAAGCTACCACAGATTATAAAGCAAGTAAGTGGTAATTGGTCATCAGTTATCGGTAAAAGCAAAATCAAAAGCAAACCACAGATTTCACAGATTAAAAGCAAAAGCGAACCACAGATTTCACAGAAAGAGCAAAATCAAAAGCGCGTCCACGGAAGGACACGAAAATACACAAAAAAAAGCGAAATTAAAATCAAACCACGGATTACACATTGTAGGTTGGGTAGAGGCACAAAACCAAACATCAAATTAAAAAAACAAAAGCAAATCACAGATTTCACAGATAAAAGCCATTTGTTTTCCGCGCTATAGCATCTCCTCAAAGTGCGTCTTAACCTGTTTATCTACATAAGTGAACCTGGCCTCAACAGTAAAATCTTCTTCCTCATCAATGTTTTTCAGGACTTTTGCAAAAATCTCGCCGTCAATCTCCTGATCGCCGTCATCAGCCAATGTTAAATTTATATTTGTAAACGGCTTAAGCTTAAGGTTTGAAGAGACTATCGCGCCTTTCTGAGACAGTTTTAATATTTTGCCGGCATAGAGATCCTTGCTTTTGGATTTACCCTCAAAAGTGGCTATATTAACCGCTATTGGATAGACCAATGGTTGAAACAGCTGCTCATCTTCTTCCAGAAATAGATTGTAATCGCCGCCAATCCCATGCACGTCATAAATAATAATAGGCTCAATAACTCCCTTTGGCTCTACCGTCATCTCGCCCCTTATTTTGACGATCTCATTCGTCATCTCCTTGCAGCTTTCTGAAATAAATATCTGGTTGCCGGTTGTATACGACTCAATCCTTGAAGTAAGGTTTACATTTTTGCCCACAACTCCATATTTCGTCCGCTTTTCGCTGCCGATATTGCCGACCACCACCTCGCCGGTGTTCAGGCCTATGCCCATTTCAACATCAGGAAGCCCGTCTTTCCTGTTCATCTCATTTACAGTTTTCATGGCGATTTGCATCTCCATTGCGCATATAAGGGCTATCTTTGCGTGATTTTTGCGGTATATCGGCGCCCCAAATATCGCTAAAATTGCGTCTCCAATAAATTCATCAATAGTGCCGCCGAATTTCATGAGGATTTCCGTCATAATGCTCAGGTAATTATTGATTATTTTAATAACCTGTTCCGGGGCAAGCCGCTCGCTGATGCGCGTAAAACCCCTTAAATCGGTCATCATAATCGTTACATCCCTCTTCTCGCCGCCAAGTTCAAGGCCGTCGGGCGATTCAAGTATCCTGTCAACTATCGCGTCTGAAATGTACCGCCCAAAAGTCTTGCGAATAAAGTTTCGCTGGATCTCCATCTTTTTTTGCGATTCCAGCAGTTTTTCAATAAACACATTTACTTTTGAAGCATTGTTATACGCTTTAGTGTGGTATTCAATACGGCTCATAAGCTCGACTTTGTCAGCCTTCTTTTCCATAAAATCATTCGCCCCAAGGGTAAAGGCTTTTGCTTTTATAGCGGGATCGCTTGTGGCGGAGAGCACAATGACTGGAATCTCGCGGGTGGCCGGCTCTTCCCGGTAATGCCGCAACAAATCAAAACCGTCAATCTTGGGCATGTTCAAATCCTGCAGGATCACTGTGGGCGAAAACTTCTTTGCCGTTTGCGTGGCTTTTTCCGCGTCAGAGCAGCACAAAAGCTCAACGTTCTCTTCGTCCGCCAGGAATTTGCCCATAACAGTGCAGTACATTTTGGAATCGTCAACCATAAATACCTTAATATCCCGGCTCTCCTCTATGGAAGTGAAAACATCTATTTTTGATTTTAACCGGCTGAAGTATTCGCTGGAATGCGATCGTATGCGCGAAACAAGCTCTGTAAAATTGTTGGATTTAATAACATAATCATTTGCGCCGGCCGCGAATAACATAACCTTTTGTTCTGTTTTGTTGGAACTTGAAAGTATTATTATAGGGACATCGCTTGTGGACGAGTTTTCACGAAACAGTTTTAGCATGTCAATGCCGCTAAAATTGCCCACAACCTGCGGCATCAGAATTACCGTAGGCAGGAATTCATCCGCGAATTTAACGGCCTCGTCCGGATCGTGAAAAAACTGGAATGTAATATTGTCTTCCCGCGCTAAAACCGACTCTATAACCTTGACCGACATTTTAGCGTCGTCAACCATAAGGACTTTTATAGAGTGTTTAGTCTGCTCCATGCTATGCAGCGAAGCAGGCATGCTGTCCTTTGCATTATTATATCTCTGCGCATGGTTCCTTATCCTGGCGACAAATTCAACCTTGTCGTCTGTTTTAACAATGTAGTCATTCGCCCCCAGAGTAAAAGCAGTGGCCTTTGTTTCAGCGTCGTCTTTCGACGACAAGATCAATATAGGCACATTAGCCGTGGACTCGGTTTTCCTGTAAAGCCTTAACAAATCAAACCCATTAACATTTGCCATATTCAAATTAATGAGTATGATGGTTGCCGCAAATTTATCAGCCGTGGCAACCGCAAGGGCGGGGTCGGTTGTTATTTGGCAGAATTTAAACACAAAGCCGCTCTCGCAGCTCAACATTTTTGAGATCAGCGAGCTTTGAAACTGAGAATCTCCAATCAACAACACTTTTATAACATCTGAATTCGATGTGTTTTGTTTTTCAACGTCTGTAATGGTCATTCATTTTACTCCAACATAAGACAACTCAAAAAGCAAACATGCATACCCGAGACGGCATTTTACAACAATGCGCCGGTTAAATTTAGTCATAATTATAATCAGATTCGACATATTGGCAAGATTAAAACCTCTTCTTTTTGTTATTTTTGCAAGTTTAGCGACTAGATTATTAGGAAGAGGCGACGCCTTGCCTTAACAAATTACGTTGTTGGTCTTATTGTAGAGAATTTGAGCAATTAATTAAACCCTGAATATTTAATATTGTATATTAAATATTCAGGGTTATAATGTTTATATGAAGTTTAAGGAACGGGTATTAAAAAAAACAATTTTAAAAGCAGCGCGAACATTTCCGGCGGTTGTTTTAACCGGGCCGCGTCAGTCCGGCAAAACAACGCTTTTCAAGATGCTTTTCTCAAAAGGTTATAAATTTGCAAGTTTAGAGGATCCTGATATACGTTTACGCGCAAAAGACGACCCAAAAGGTTTTTTGAATCAATACCAGTCTCCTCTTATTATTGATGAAATTCAATATGCGCCGGAATTATTATCTTATGTAAAAACAAAAATTGATGAAAATCGGAAACCTGGGCAGTGGTTGTTGACAGGTTCTCAGAATTTTGCGTTAATGCAAAACGTGTCTCAATCTTTAGCAGGGCGAGCTGCAATACTTTCACTTTTGCCTTTTTCTATTTCAGAACGTTTTGACAACGCCGAGAACGTTTTAAATATATCAGACTGGTTAAAAAAAATAGACTTGGGTTTAGAATTTAAAAATCGAACCTCGTTGAGCGAAGTTATGCTAAGGGGATTTTATCCTGAAATAGTTTCAAACAAAAATGTTGATCGGCAACTTTGGTGCGGTTCATACATTACAACTTATTTGGAAAGAGATGTTCGTAATCTTGGAAATATAGGCGACCTTAACCAATTTGAAAGATTTTTACTGTCTTGCGCAGCCAGAACAGGGCAAATTCTTAACCTGTCTGAAATGGCCCGAGACATAGGTATAAGTGTCCCAACGGCGAAAAGGTGGCTTTCTTATCTGGAGACATGTTATCAGGTATACCTCCTTTACCCTTATTATAAAAATATAGGAAAACGAATAGTCAAAAGCCCGAAACTGTATTTCAACGACACTGCTTTATGCACATACTTATTGGGTATTAACGAGTCAACAGCTTTAATTAACGGAGTCAGTTTTGGAGCTGTATTCGAGACAATGGTCATCTGTGATTTTTTTAAACGATTCCTGCACTCCGGAATACGGCCTTCAATGTATTATTTAAAATCAAGGGATGGTTTAGAGGTTGATTTGTTGATTGAACTTGATGGCGTCTTGAACATATTTGAGATTAAAAGCTCTATGACTATAACTTCAAAACACGCCACATCATTGACCGCAATAATGAAAGATTTAGGCTCGACAATTAAAAACGCTTCCATAATTTCACGCAGTGAAGACAATTTCATTGTAAAAGGCGAAATTAAGAACTTTGGCTGGAAAAACATATTATCTGTCTAATTTTTTTTTTGCGTTTGTTCCAGAACCGCTTTCTTATATGACTGATTCCACAAGCCGTTTGTATTGTCCGGCCAAATAGAGTGGAATTGAGAGTATTCCCTGATGGAATGAGAATTCATGCATGGAAAAACGGATACCCGGGCCGCTTTCAGGGCGTTCATTTAAAAAGAGTCTCATGCTTTTCAAGGTTCCTGTTTTGCCTGCCTTTACTTCCACTGGGAGGACTTTGTTACCCATGGAAATCAGGTAGTCCACTTCGGCATTGCTCCCTTTTTTGTCTCGAGCCCAAAAAAAGAGTTTGTTCTCTTCGTAACTTTCCCCAGCAGCCAACAATTCCTGCCCGGTAAACTGCTCCGCGACCGAGCCGGAATTGACGGCCAATACATCCTCTTTCATCATAATATTTGCATCCAGCCCCAGGGCTCTTTGCATCAATCCCACATCAAGATAAAGGATTTTGATTTTTTTGTTGTTCGCCTCGGCTTCCAAAGGGATTCCATTGCCGCCGGAATGGCGGATGATGGATAAACAACGGGCGTCCGCCAGGAGGCTAAGCGCGTTTTTTAGATCCCTTGATTGGTAGTGTGGGTTTACATTAGAGTATTTGTATCGTGAACCTACCATTCCAGGCGCGGATGAAAACACTTCGCTGAGGTATTTGTGCTTTGACGTAGATGCATATTTCGCAAAATCAGCTTTGTAGGTTTGGACTAATCCTGACTGTAGATTTTTCAACTCCTCCATGTCCACGCCCTTAAGATATGCCTTTAACACTTCGGGCATCCCTCCTAAAACCAAATAAGTTTTAAGCAGTGTTTCAAGTTTGTTCTTAAAAGCATCCGGCATGGCGTCGCCTAACTCTAATTCTTCGATCCACTCTTTAAATTTGTGGTTCCCTGAAACTTCCAGAAACTCTTCAAAGGTCAGAGGGCGCATGAAAAGGCTCTCCACCCTTCCCACAGGCATTCGAAAGCCTTCAGAGTTCAATGCAAACTCCATTAAAGAACCCGCGCCGATAACATGGAGTTCAGGGAGTTTTTCATGAAAATAACGCAACGCAGCGATGGCTCTGGGGCAATCCTGAATTTCATCTAAAAAAAGCAGGGTTTTGCCGGGAATGATGGCGGAATTGGAGAGAATGGAAATCTTTTTTACTATTTCCTTCACATCGTAATTGTCAAAACAATCAATGTACTCCGGTTTTTCCTCAAAATTTACCTCAACTATGTTTTCGTAATGTTTTTTCCCAAAAGATGAAATGGAATAGGATTTGCCGACCTGCCTTGCTCCGCGCACCAACAATGGACGGCGAGTTGCCTTTCCTTTCCAGTGAAGCAATAATTTGTCCGTTTTTCGTATCATAGCAATAAATTTCCAAAATAAGGAATTGCAGAAAAGTAGGCCCTATTTTATGCGTATTTTGCATAAAAGTAAAGGTTCTTTTATGCAAAACGGCTTTTTTTTAGTTTTAAGACTAATGAATATTCCATTTTCATTGCTGCTTATATTTTTTAAAAGATGGCCGGACATGCGTCCTTTGCAAAATTTAGTATAGACAACAAGAGTGTAAAACGCTAAATTAAGTACGGATATATTTAAATAATAAGTTTACAAGTGTGTAACGAGCCACAAAGGGCTTTGAAGTTTGACGTAAACAGATGAATAAAACAATAGAACTTTTTGAAATGGCGGCGCAAAATTCTGATTTCCTTAGAGAAGAATTTCTACGCATTAAAGAGAATAAGAGTAAAGATGAAGCCGATTTATTAGATGATTTCTGTAAAAAACTTGATGATGGGTGGAATATCTCCGCTAATGTGAGTGATTTTGCGCTTGCGGACTGGCTAAACAAGGGTTGCTTTAAAAATGTTTATGATATGAAGGAAGAGCAGGCCGATGAATTGATTAAAATTGAATTGGTTGATCCGGCGGACAAAGATAGTGAAAAAGAAGCCGCGATAAAAGCGCATTTGGGAACTTTCTTTGAACGCAGAACAATATTTGATTCCACGTTTCAGGACGGTAAAAAACTGAAATATCTTGCCCTGAACATAGGCGGCTCCGGAATTGACAAGTATGGCCACTATTGCGTAATAATAGATAAAGATAAAGTCAGGAATTACAGCTCTCTTGCGTTCATTAAAATGGATAGCGCGCTTAATTATGTCAAAGACGGACAGGTTGAAATTGATCAATTAAAATATGATCTGGCAAACGAAGAATGCATGCCTAAGCTTGCGGCTATAAAGCATGAATCGCATCCCGACCTTAATGAATCCGGTAAATGGGAACTGATGTTGTGTGGCAATGAAGATTATGTTGAAGCGGTTACCATTGATAATATCTTAAATGATCATATAGCGTCGGTGCGTATTAAAAAAGCGCTTTATAATGAAATTTATATAGATATGCTTATGAAGGTTTTTAAAAATGAGAAGATAAGCCGTTATGAACGATATCGCTTAAACTTTTTTAAAGATATTCTGGCCGATTTGAAAAAGAGAAACATAAACCCGGAGATTGTTAATGAGAATTAAAATGGTCGCCCTTGCGCCTTTTGATGGCTGGGCTTTTGTCATATGCGATGAGAAATTGCGATTATTAAGACCGCCTTACCGCGTTAACGACTTTGTGGAAGCCTCGGATGATGAATTGGCAACCGCAATCAGCCGGTATCATTTCCGCAAGTTGGATAAATCTTTTAAATCAATTCCCGAAACCGTTCGTTTTTTAAAAGAGACTTATGCTGACGAGATTGAAAAAACAGGAATTACCCTGCCGGACACTGATGAATTAAAAGAGCTGCTTCAATTTGCAAATTTAGATGTTCTGACCGATTATCTGGACAAAATCGAGAATGAGTTTATCCCTAACCGCAGCTTTGACGCTGCGGAATCTCTGACTATTGAACTTTTGCGCATAGAAAAAGTTAATCAAGATCCTTTGCTTTACAATCGCGCTATTGACATAATCAGCAAATGTAAGGATGAGAGACACTCGCTATTGGAGTTAAAAAAACTGTCAGTGGAGTTAAGCGAAAAATTTCCAAATGCCGCAAAAAAATACACAGTAGAATCCATTGAGGAAAAAAGAAGCGCTACTTGCCAATCCGGCCAGTTAATGCCTATCGGGGCTTAAGAGAACTACTATGGAAACCATTACGTTTTATTCTTACAAAGGTGGGGTAGGCCGCACGCTGGCCCTGGCCAATATCGCTGTATATTTGTCAAGGTTTGAGCAGAAAGTATGCATCCTGGATTTTGATCTCGAAGCGCCCGGCGTTCAATATAAATTAACCGAATTCTTTCCCGCGCCGGTCAAGGAAGGCATCGTTGATTATATACATGAATTTACATCCACCGGGAAAGCTCCTGACTCATTTAACGGAATAGTTATGGATGCGGCCAACTTGCCTGAAAATCAGGGCAACATACAATTGATACCGGCCGGCAATATTCTGTCCGCTGGGTATTGGAAAAAATTGGCGGCAATTGATTGGCACGATTTGTTTTATAAGGAGGGCGGCGATGGGATTCCGTTTTTTCTGGAGCTAAAGGAAAAAATCGAGGAAACATTAAAACCTGACTATCTCCTGATTGATTCACGCACCGGCGTCACTGAAATGAGCGGTGTATGCACCTCTATATTGCCTGACAGGGTTGTGTTCCTGATTGTTAATAATCGCGAAAACATTGAAGGCGCAAGGCAAATCCTGCGTGGCATCCAAAAAACGGCGCGTTTAAAAACACAAAAAGCAGTCGAAGTTAACTTTGCGCTTACACGAATTCCTTTGCCTGATAGCGATGCTGAAGCAGAAGTTGAGCAATCTATTATTAAAAGTGTTAAAGACTTTCTGGATGAAAACACTGAAAACCTTGAAGAGCAATTGAATATAGAAGATATTGCGGTTCTACATTCGGACAGGGAGCTTGAACTTTCCGAGTCTTTGAGGATGAATCAGGAAGACTTTATAGATAAATCTTTGGTAAGTGATTATTTAAAACTGTTTGCAAAGATGATTCCTTCCAAAGTCTTTGAAGATAAGATTGACTCTGTTGCTGATCGTATGGTTTCTTCAAAGGAAATGCTTGAAGAGCCTCATTATGTCGAGTATCAGTTAGAGACGCTTGCCTTAAATTATCCGCACCCTAGATCTTTTGAAAAAATTGTTGATTTCTATTTTCTACGCAACAAAAATCAAGATGAAAAATGTCTATTATTTTGCAAATTATGGGAGTTGTCAAATAACTTTAGCGATAGGACATATGGTAATTTCATTGAGTTCTTTACAAGTATAGTGAGCCCGTTTGGCATCATTTACGATACAATATGTCAGATTGCTGAGGAGTATGTGAGGCGATACCCTAAAGATTGTGGTGATGTTGAGCTGAAATTGGCAGAAGTTTATAACGATAAAATGAAATATGATCAGGCTTTAAAGCATTGTATATCGGTTTTAGAAAAGGCAGATAGAAAGTGCGATCCGGAAGCTCTAACATTCGCTCTTGATTTATGTATACAAATTGAAAGTTATGATAATGCCTTAAAATTAATTAATAATTACTCTAAAGATATTGCAGATAATCGGGATTGGAAAATACCTGCTTTGAAAGTTTATTACCAGAAGGGTATGGTATCCGAAATTGCCGTCTTGATGAATTCGGACGAAAATCTTAAGTCTTATCTAGGTGAGAAAGATAAAGCTTTTTTTGATAAGTTAATGAGAGTGTTTGTGTGACAGTTAAGATGGTTAAACCGAACTAACGGGCTTGCTCATAAATAAATGGGCAATACTTTTATACTATTGATGGAGCCGTCTTGTAGACTGCCTCCACACGTTTAAACCAAGCTATTAGATCGCGCAAAGCATAACGATGCCAATAAAAGCTTAATGGTTAAAAGAAACATTTGAAGCAATCTGCAAGATTGCTCCAGCCTGCGTCCACTGAAGGCGTAATTTAAAAATAATTTTAATTGCTGCGTATTGATCCTTCTATTCCAATGGGCTTTAGTTTTGCTTACACTTCATTTTTGATGCATTCACCCTCCATAATTGCCCTATTTTTATTTAAAACCCCAAATCGTTGTGATATAATCTATCCCTTTTACCGGCAACTAGCTATTAGCATTTTTGCAGTTAAATTCGCGCGGATTAACGGTTAACTCGCTTTTGCTTTTTTAATTTGATGTTGGGTTTCGCTATGCTCTACCCAACCTACAAATCCGTGGTTTGCCTTTTTATTTTTTATTTTACCCGGCTTGTCCGGTTTCAGGAGTTAACGATGTCAATCAGGGAATACAATTTTAAGGATATTGAGCCGAAATGGCAGGAGTTTTGGGACGGCGCAGGGCTGTTCAGGATGGATGAAAATTGCGATAAGGAGAAGTTCTATTGCCTTGTTATGTTTCCATATCCATCAGGCACATTGCATGTGGGGCACGGTCGCAATTATATAATCGGCGACGTTGTCGCCCGTTATAAAATTATGAAGGGCTACAATGTGCTATCGCCCATTGGTTGGGACGCTTTCGGCTTGCCGGCTGAGAACGCGGCCATTAAGGGTGGGATACATCCATCGATTTCCACGGCAAATAACATTAAAGTCATGCGCAAACAGCTTGAGAGATGGGGCGTGGGGTATGATTGGGATCGCGAAGTCACATCATGCAAGGAGGATTACTATAAATGGACGCAATGGATTTTTCAAAAACTGTATGAAAACGGACTGGCGTATAAAAAGAAATCGCCGGTAAACTGGTGCCCATCATGCGCGACCGTGCTTGCGAACGAGCAGGTGGTTGACAACGCGTGCGAGCGGTGCGATTCGGTTGTTAATCAAAGGGAGCTTGAGCAGTGGTTTTTTAAGATAAGCAAATACTCTGAAATATTGTTAAACGACCTGAGCCTGCTTGACGGCTGGCCTGAAAAGGTTAAAACCATGCAGGCCAACTGGATTGGCCGCAGCGAGGGCGCGCGTATCGACTTTAAACTTGAAGGCAGCGATGAAGTTGTGGCGTGTTTTACAACAAGACCGGACACAATTTACGGCGTCACATACATGTCCCTTGCGCCTGAGCACACTTTAATTAAAGAGCTTGTGGCGGGAACCGAGCATGAAAAGCCTGTTTTTGAGTTTCAGCAAAAGGCAATAAATCAGGACAGGATTGAGCGAACGGATGAAGGGGCTGAAAAAGAGGGCGTCTTTACCGGCAAATATGTGATAAATCCCGTTAATAATGAAAAAGTTCCCCTGTGGGTTGCTAACTACGCCTTAATGGAGTATGGAACAGGCGCGGTTATGGCTGTGCCTGCGCATGATCAAAGGGATTTTGAGTTCGCAAAAAAGTACGGTCTCCCTATAAAGATTGTGATTCAGCCTGAAGGCGAAACCCTAGACCCCGCGCAAATGGACAAAGCTTATGTTGATAACGGCGTTCAGGTCAACTCAGGCCAATTCGACGGCATGAACAACCGCAAGGCCATACCTGAATTCATAAAGTTTTTTAAAGAGAAAGGGATGGGCGGCGGCAGTATTAACTACAGGTTGCGCGATTGGCTCATCTCAAGGCAACGTTATTGGGGCGCGCCCATTCCAATGATATATTGCGACAAATGCGGCATTGTGCCCGTGCCTGAAAAAGACCTGCCGGTTGTGCTGCCTGAAAAAGTTGAGTTTAAACCGCGCGGCAAAAGCCCCCTTGCCGAAGTTGACGATTTTGTGAACACAACCTGCCCAACATGCGGCGATCCCGCGACAAGAGAGACCGATACCATGGACACTTTCGTTGACTCAAGCTGGTACTTTATGCGCTACCTCTCTCCAAATGATTCCGACCGCATTTTTGATACCGACAAAGTCAACCACTGGTTGCCGGTCGATCAATACATCGGCGGCATTGAGCACGCAATCCTGCATCTGCTCTATTCCAGATTCATCACAAAAGCGCTTTGCGATATCAAGGTCATAAATTTTAAAGAGCCGTTTAAGAATCTCTTTACACAAGGCATGATTGTTAAAGACGGCGCAAAGATGTCAAAATCAAAAGGCAACGTTGTCAGCCCGGATGAGTTGATAGAGAAGTACGGAGCGGATACTCAAAGACTATATACCCTGTTTATCAGCCCGCCTCAACGCGACGCCGAATGGAACGATAGGGGGGTCATAGGCGCATACAGATTCCTTAACCGACTATGGGCCATCGTCGTAAAACATGAACCTATGTTTAAAAAGGCGGATAGAGTTGATATTGATATTGACAAGCTTGAAGAGGACTCCAGATCTCTGTACAGAAAAACCCACTCAACAATTAAAAAGATCACGTCGGACATTGAAGGCTCATGGCATTTTAACACCGCCATCGCCTCGGTAATGGAGTTGCTAAATGAAGTCGAACCTTACAATATCCCTGAAAAAATTAGCGACGACAAAAGCCTGCTCCGCTTTAACGTGTTCCGCGAATGCGTTGAATCAACAATCGTCCTGCTCGCCCCAATGGTGCCGCATATTTGCGAAGAGTTGTGGGAAATAATAGGCAACGCCCCAAGCGTATTTGCCGAGCAATGGCCGGTTTATAATGAAAAAGCAATTGAAGTCAATGAAATAGAAATCCCAATTCAGGTTAACGGCAAGCTAAGGGGGCGCATAACCGTAGCAATTGACGCAAATGTAGAAGACCTCAAAAAAGAAGCCGTAGAAGAGCCAAAGATCAAAGAGTTCCTTGAAGGCAAGAACGTGATAAAGGTGGTTGTTGTGCCGAAGAAACTGATTAATATTGTTGCGAAATGATGCCGGCTGCCGGATGCCGGCGCTGGATGCTGGATGCCGGCGCTGGATGCCGGCGCTGGATGCTGGATGCCGGCGCTGGATGCTGGATGCTGGATGCTGGATGCTGGATGCTGGATGCTGGATGCTGGATGCTGGATGCCGCACACTTGTCAGTTGCGCAATTGTGGGTTGGCTTTAGCCTTCCTTAAATTATGACCTTTCGCGCATGTCACGTACTATGTCAACAATATCGTCAGAGGATAAGTTCAAATCAACTCCCGCCACATCTAAAGGCGCTTTTTTGTTTTTAATGGGCTTTAGCGCAAATGTTTGACCGTCTCTACGCCTAATTTGGACTTCCCCGTCTTTTCTTGCGCGTTCCAAAATAGACGCTAATCCTTGCCTTGCTTCTGAAAAAGTATAAACGTTCATGGTTGTACCTCCACTATTTTCACTTTAGCTTGTTTTGCTACATCCATCAACTTCCGATCAAGTGAAATCAAAGGACATTTGTGTTTTAATGCGCATGAAATAATATATGCATCATACGCATAAATATTATATGTATTAGAAAGTTCTATTGCCTCTATTAGCTCAATGCCTAAGAAACGTATTGGGATTGTCTGAAAAATATTTATAGCTTCTTTTGCTTGTTCCAAATTCGCTTGCTTTTTTTTGAACATAGCAGAAAAAGCATTGCCAATCTCCCAATAAACAGACTTAGGCGCGATTAAGTCAAAACCGCTTGTTAACTTTATAAGTCTCCTTTTTTCAGGTTCATTTGCAATAACGGCTATGATTGCTGAGGTATCAATGACAATGTTCATCGAATTAGGTATCAATGACAATGTTCATCGAATTAATACTAACTTGTACAATTGTGCGTGTCAATATGTATTTTTCAACAATAATAAGATATGGTCAATGTAGCCCCGAATGGTAAAGCTATGGCTAAATCAGCCGCGCAGCCGGCTGCCAGTATCCAGTATCCAGTATCAAGCATCAAGCATCAAGCATCCGCAGCTTCATCAACAAGGTGGAAGATCGATTGATACGGTATCTCCCCATGCTCGGAAAGCCCAATTTCGCATGCCCGGCTGGTTGAATAACCCTCGCTGCAATCTTTCGGTAGAAGCGATTTCAAATCAGCTAATGCCGATTCGTTTAATTCCGGCCTGAAGAATCCCTTATCACCCGCAAAACCGCAACAACCAATTTCGTCAATACAAACAACCTCATCCGCGCATAAACTTGCCACCTCAACCAAAGATTCAGCCAATCCCATTTTCCTTGCGCTGCACGTTGGATGCACCGCCACTTTTTTATTCAGTTTCTTTAATGTAATACGATTAATTATATACTCCTTTATAAACCCAATGGGCTCATACAACTTTAAACCGGGTTTGAAATTTTCCGTCATAAAAAGCCAACATGGACTTGTTTCACACAGAATTGGATATTCCCCATTGTTTGACGCCTCAAGCAGCGCGGCTTCAAGTTGTTTGGACTTGTTTTCAGCCGCCTTAAAATATCCCTTGCTTTCAAAAGCCTTGCCGCAGCAAAGTTCTTCAAGATTGCCGGGCAGAACTATTTCATATCCCGCTTTGGTTAGAGTTGACATAACGGTATCAGGCGTCCCTAACTCTTGTTTTGCGCTTTTTGCCGGCCCCATTATACGCGCAAGGCATGAAGGGTAGTATACAACCTTATCCCCATGTCTGTTATTGGAAGTAGGGGGGGCTATCATGGATGCCGGGCGCGGAAATTCGGAATTCCAGCGCGGGATTATATTGCCTGATATGCTGCGCGCCAGGTTTGTTGCGCTTTTCATTAATCGAGCGCCAAAAACAGAGTGTATCAAATCCGCGGTTCCCAACATTAAACGCGCCGCCATAGTTGCCGAATGGAAATTGGCGCCTATTAATGAAGCCGCTTTATGCCGGAAATCTGAAATGCCTGAGTTGCGAATGTTTTTTACAAGAACTCCCGTGTCAATCTTAACCGGGCAACTTGTGGCGCAAAGCCCGTCAGCCGCGCAAGTCTCCTCACCGTAATATTTAAATGATTTTTCCAATGCCGCCAACCGCGCATTGTCATCATTTGACTGCCTGAGCATAGTTATTTCGCGCCAAAGCGCTATGCGTTGACGGGGAGTCAGCGTCAAATTTCTTGACGCGCAATTGATTTCGCAATACCCGCACTCTATGCACTTGTCAATAACTTCGTTGGTAACGGGAAATGGTTTCAGATTTTTTAAATGGATAGATCTGTCGTTGTTTAATATCACCCCGGGATTCAGGATACTGTTTGGGTCAAAAATGTCCTTTATCCGCTTCATTAAATCATAAGCCTCTTCACCCCACTCAAACTCAACAAACGGCGCCATGTTCACTCCGGTCCCGTGTTCAGATTTCAAAGAACCATCATATTTGTTGACAACCATTTGGCACAAATCATCCATAAAGTTCTCATATCTTTTTACCTCTTTCTCATCCTCAAAATTCTGCGGAAACAAAAAATGGAGGTTGCCCGCCAATGCGTGCCCCAGTATGATCGTCTGATCATATCCATGCTTTTTAAACAGAGCCTGCAAATCAAGAGTCGCCTTTGCCAGATCGTTTATCGGAACCGCGATATCCTCTATCATTATAGTTGTCCGCGCTTCCCTCATGGCCCCAACCGCCGGAAACAGCCCCTTGCGCATGTTCCACAAAGTTTCACAATTTTTCGTATCTGTAAAAAATTGAATGGGATATAAAACAGACATGGAATTGATTGAATCAGTTATATTTTTAATATTTTCATTTAGCGCGTCAGGCGAGTCAGTTCGCGTTTCAACCAGCAGCCCTGCGGCTCCGTCAGGCAACTCTTTTAGCATGGAAGGCACATTATCAAAATCCTCAACCGCTCGCAACGACGCCCGATCCAACATCTCAACCGCATGAGCCGGGGTTGATACCATCTTTTGCACGGCCAGGCACGCGTTTTCAATATCCGGAAAAAGCAGCAGCGAAGCTGCGTTTAATTTATAATCGTGAACAGTGTTGTAGATAACCGAAGATATAAAACCAAGCGTCCCCTCAGAGCCCACAATTAAATGCAGGATAATGTCAAACGGGTCGTCAAAATCAATCAAGGCATTCAGGCTGTATCCAGTAGTGTTCTTTATTTTATATTTCCGTCTGATCTTTTCAGCCAGCGCGGTATTAGCCTTTGCCTCTTTTGAAAGGGTCTGAATTTTGTCAAGAACATCCTTATGGATTTTAGCAAACTCCATTTTGCTTGCCTCATCGGATAGATCAAGTACCGCGCCGCCCGCAAAGACGATTCGCATGGAATCAATTGTGTGATAGCTTGTATGAAACGCGCCGCAACACATACCCCCTGAGTTGTTCGCCGTAATGCCGCCGATTGTGGCGGAATTTATTGACGCCGGATCCGGCCCAAGCCTTCTTCCGTATGGCGCTAATAATTTGTTTGCCCGTCCACCGGTAATTGTAGGCTCAAGATAGACGCGCTTGCCGTTGTCCAAAACACGACACCCCTGGCGGTCTTTAATTTTCACTTCATTGATTAGAGGGGGTAGGGTAGGGTGATAAGAACCATTGCCAAGCAAAACCAGCACGGAATTAGATGCTGACTGCCCGCACAAACTAGTGCCCGCCGCCCTGAATGTTAAAGGAATTTTTTGACTGTTTGCAAGCTCTAATAACCGGGCAACCTCAGCCTCTGTCTCTACCTTGGCCACCAGTTGAGGAGTCAACCTGTAAAAACTGGCGTCGGTTCCATAAGCGAATGTTCCAGCAATGTCGCTGATAAGGCGGTCTTGCGGGATGAATTCAATGAGCGAGTTATAGAATGTTTGAATATTAGGTGGCAACATGATAGAAAGTTGGGAATTTTGAATTTTAGATTTTAAATTAAAAAAACAAGAGCATGTCCACGAAAATACACAAAAAGACACGAAATTAAAAATCAAAAACAAAAAGCAAAACAAACCACAGATTTCACAGATTGTAGATGGATTAAGCGTAGCGTGCCCATCAATATAAAACCAAAAACGTATGCTTCCCGGCTACCAAGCCCCAGTTTGGTAGCCGGGAATTCAAGAAGCCCCAGCTTCGCTTTTTAAATCTGTTAGAGGGGCATGTTTTAATAAACAATTTAATGGTTTTTACCCTGGATAGTTTCAGTAGTTTTATCTATAAATATACAAAATTGCAAGGCAATTTGTATATTGGCTTGTTATGGTTGTCGGAGTTAGATAAAATAATAGCAGGTTTTGCCGGCTGCCGGCTAAAAGCGCGTTTCGTAATTACTCAGCATAAACTCAGAGCAGAGCGCAAACAGTCTTGGGTAAATTTGATCATTTGCTATACTATATGATGCGCTTTGTCAGCCATGCCATATAGTGACCGGAAATTGCGAAAATCGTCCATTTGGCCTGCCTGTTTGCTCCCTAATACGTGGTTTGTTGCTTTTGCCTTTGCTTTTAATCCGCGTTATCCGCGTTTCATGCTTTTACTGATCACAGATCACCGATAACTAATTACCATTAATCCGCGCTTCGCTCATTAACGCAATTGTCGTAATTTCACGATATAATTAATTTTAAAGGGCTGCAATAGTTGTAAGCTTTAATAATATCATTTAAATGGAGGTGTCGGCATGAGAAACTCATTAATTCAAGGTTCGTGGAAGATAGCCACTGTGATGGGAATTCCAATCAAGATACATGTGTCGTGGCTTATAGTGTTTGGTCTAATAACGTGGTCGTTGGCAAGTTTCTACTTTCCGCATGTCGCGCCTGATCTGCCGGCGTATTCTTACTGGACTAAGGGGATAATCGCGGCGATTCTTCTATTTGCGTCAGTGGTTTTTCATGAACTTGCCCACTCGTATGTGGCGCTCAGGCATAATATGTCTATAAAAAGCATAACTCTCTTTATATTCGGCGGTGTGGCGCAGATGAAGGGCGAGCCTCCTACGCCGAGGGCTGAGTTTAAGATGGCGATTGCCGGGCCGGTCTCAAATTTCCTTTTGGCTTTTATACTGCTCATTATATATAGCAAACCCATTGGCCCTGGTTTTCAGGCGCTATGTTTATATCTGTTAAAGGTTAACCTTGTGCTTGGCATATTTAATCTGGTTCCCGGTTTTCCAATGGACGGGGGCAGAATTTTAAGGTCTATTTTATGGAAATTGAAGAACGATTATCATTACGCGACCCGCCAAGCGTCTATTGTTGGGGAAAAAACAGGCGTTGGTTTTCTGTGTATCGGCCTGTTTTTGCTGTTTACAAGCAACTTTTCCGGAATATGGATTATGATTGTGGGCTGGTTTCTCTATACCAGCGCGCACGGCAGTTATCTGCATGTAAATTTGCAGGAGAATCTATTGGGCATAAAGGTAAGTGATGTGATGGCCAGGGAGATTATAGTTGTTTCGCCTTCAATGACAATTGATGAGCTGGTTCATAAATACTTTCTTAAATATGCTTACGGTGGTTTCCCGGTATTTGAAAACAGCTCGTTTTTAGGGATTGTTACTTTAAAAGAGGTTAAACATGTTTATAAGCGTGATTGGGAAGACGTAAAAGTGGCTGAAATATTGGATGAATATAGGGAAAAGTGGACTGTTTCGCCTGATATGGACGCTATGAAGGCCCTTGAACTGATGATGGCTGAAAACAGGGGGCGGGTTATGGTGGTTGAAAATGGCAAGATTGTGGGGCTGGTGTCCAGAAACGGGATTTCAAGGTATTTGCAGATTATGGGGGAGGTTCCATAAGGGCTTGGAAAGAAAAAACTCCAACCTAAATTGAGCGATTCTGTAACGCGATTTGTCATTTCGACCATCGGGAGAAATCTTTAAACCCGTAAATGTCATAAGATTTCTCTCTCCGTTCGAAACGACACGGCTGTAATTGTTCTTCTTTTAAAAATAGTTAATCCTTGTTTTTTGGAGGGTGACGCTCATGAAAGAAGCTGAACGAATTTCACGATTGGGCACGGAGACGGCATTTAACGTCTCTGCGGAGGCCGGGGCTTTTGCGGCGCTGGGGAATAAGATGTATCCGTTTCATTTGGGGGATATGAATATTAAAACTCCGGCAAATATAATTGAGGCTGCTGTTAAGGCATTAAATGACGGTAAAACCGGATATTGCAACAATGCGGGCATTCCTCAATTGCGCGAGGCGCTTGCTGAGGATATTAACGCTTCGCACGGGACGCAATATTCAATGGATAATGTCTCTATTCAGCCGGGGGGCAAGCCGGTTATAGGCAAATTTATTATGGCGTTGATGAACCCGGGCGATGAGGTTATATACCCAAATCCGGGCTACCCGATATATGAGTCGCAAATAGAGTTTAACGGCGGCAAAGCCGCGCCTTACGGTTTTGTGGAAGGGGCGCTGAATTTCGCAATAGACATTGATATGATAGAAAATAGCATTACCCGGCAAACCAAGGCGCTGATATTGAATGATATGCAAAATCCGACCGGCGCGGAATGCTCTATGGTTGAGCTGGAAAAGCTTGCGGAGTTGGCGCTTAAACACGACCTTTATGTCCTGTGCGATGAGGCCTATTTTGATGTGCGTTATGATGGGCCGGGCCGTTCATTTGTCTCTATTCCGGGAATGGCCGACCGTTGCGTTATTCTCTACACTTTTTCAAAAAAATTTGCCATGACGGGGTGGCGGCTGGGCGCGGCTGTTGGGCCGAAAAATATTATTGAGGTGATATCAAAACTTAACGTTAATCATGAATCGTGCTCAAATCACTTTATTCAATACGCCGCAATAGAGGCTATTAAAGGCCCTCAGATGGAAGCCCGCAAAATTTTAGACACTCTCAGGCTTCGCCGCGACACTGCGGCAGGGTTATTAAACTCTATCAAGGGCGTTAAATGCTTTAAACCAAAAGGCACATTTTATTTATACCCGAATATCACTGAAGCGGCGCAAAAAATCTGGGCGCGCAATTATGAGGAGTTTCGCAAAAACGCGCTGCAACGGACAGGCGTGTCCATATGTTCCCGCGCGCACTTTGGCCGTCAATTTGAAGGGGAAAGAGAGTGGTATATCAGGCTGGCTTATTCAGGCATTGATGTGGCGGAAATTAAAGAGGGTTTGGCTAAATTTAAAGCTTTTTTGGAAGGTTAGGAGCTTGCGCGCCTTTTAATTATACAACCGGTTATCCACTTTTAGATGGAAATCCGGTTAATTAGTTGCATTCTATATTTTTTGAGCTATAATTATAACGCTAAATTGACATGCTAATAGCAAACCGGTCGCGAGGCCGGGACGCAAAGCTTTGGGTCTTTTTTTAAGATTGCCAGGTTGCCATGTTTGGTAAAAATTTCCGGCTGTTTATCTAAAATAAGACCCAAATCTGAAAAATTGTATTTCGGATTGGGTCTTTTTTTTTGCAATAATTTGGATAACGGGTGGAAATTAAGACAATTTTTGCCAATTTTGAAGCTTTGCGAGTTAAATCTGATTAAATTGGAGGGAATAATGAGCTTTTTTGGCTTTTTTTTACGGCGAAGTTGTCAATTAGCGGGAAGGGGGGAGTTGTTATGGAAAGGGTAGATAATGATAAATGTTTTAACTTTCAATGCTGTGGAGAGGCGAATTGTGTTGGTAAATATCTTCTGAAGAATAAAATTATCTCACAAGATTATTTTCAAAAATACGCAAAGAATTATTGCAGGAAGATGTATCCTATATGCGTGGGTAGCGATAAAGCAAAGCTGTATCGTTATGCTAAGGATGAAAAACGCATGCTAAATCAGCGTGAAGCGGATGCCTTGTTTGATAAATACTTTGATTTGATTAATAATAACTAAAAGCCTTGCCGAATTCTCCAGCCGCATGAGTGTTATAGTATTCAGCGGGATCAACTTTTAACATTGATCCCGCTGATTTTTTTATCCGCCGTTAATTTATATTAATAAAATTAAAAGCGGATCGGGAGATAAGATAGCGCCGGCCCGTAGGCGATACCGGGCCGGCTGTTTAAGTTTAAACCTCCTTGTTCATAACTTAGTTTGGTTTATATTAGTTTATAGTTCATAATAAGATTGTTGAATGTAGAGCCAGTTTAGCTCCTTTAGCAGTTCGTTGATCTCCGTCTCTTTAATCTTTGCGTGCAGTTCCAGCTGATCTTTGTCGGTAGATGCTACACCCATGGTAACCAACCGTTCATAATATGATTTCCTCTCTTTTCGTTTTTCAATCATTAACTTAACTAATGATATCTTTCTTTCAACTTCCTCCAATTTCTCCGTGGTGTTGTTCATCATCTTAATTACCCTCCCATCTTAAAATTATCACTATAGAAATAGTGAAATATAAACTTACCCTCAACATATTTGCAATTGTGATACCAAAATCAAAAAAAATTTAAAAATGTTGTAATATGTTGATATGTAATGGGTTATGTTGGATATGGTTGTGGTTTTGTGTGTATGAGGTCTAAGACGCGGCGGAATAATATTCCCCAATGATGAAATTAATTGCCGTTGCCGCCAGAACCACCTGAATAAAAACAGCCTTAGGGCTCGGAAACAAAAAACGCCAAGTTATTTCTTTCCGTGCCCTCATAGCATTCATTTTCAAACATTAGGGTTTAAAAATAACACGGTCGGCTGTATAATTTTCATTTATTATTTTTTGACCGCGTCCTTGTTTGCGTGATTAAGCTGGGTAGGGAAATATATGAAATTACAGGTTATGGCAACTACGGATATATTAAATCAGGATTGGTACGATAAAAATGAGAAGCCGATTAACTCCTTGCAGCAGCAGGTTTATAGGGTTAATTCAAATATACACATTCTTGAAAAGATATTTCTGTTTCCTTTTGAAGTTGTTTACTCTGACTATCCTCTTGTTTGGGGGCTGATTATTGATTCGTTGTTTGAGACGAGCGCGCTTATTATCTGGAAATCGGTGGTTGATACTGAAAGCGGGCGCTACACCGTGCAAAAGCTGAAAAAGGAGATTTACCGCAACCTTGTTGACGCGAATTACAGAAACAGGTTAAAGGAGATTTGCAAAGACGTAGATTTTGACCGTTCGGCCACAAAGTTGCGCAAAGAGATAACAAAATTCCGCGACGAGCATGTGTCAAGTTTCTCTTTTAAAATAAACGGCGCTCCGACTTCGCGTGAGATTGACGGCAGAAAGCTCATTTTTGAGGAGTTAAAGGAGCTGCGCTACGATCTCAACCTGCTGTATAATGCCATTAATTTTAACACTGAGGGCAAATGGCTGCCTAATCAATACAATCCGGACTTTGTCTCGCCTGACGGCAAAAAAGAGCAGTCGGATATTGACCAGTTATTTGAAACTTTAATGAAATACAGCAATTGGCTGAACCTGCCTGAAAGAAGCGCTAATATTTGGTCGGTAGTAAGAAAAAATATGTCTGAAAGCGATGTTGCGTACATGAACAAATATCGCTCGTTCTATGGTTTAAATAAGATTTCGTAAAGAAAAGAGAGAACTGATTATGAGCAGTGAAAAATTCAAAACCCTTTTCCCGCGGTTGCGTTCACTATGGTTTGGGATAACGTTGCCGTACAGGGCGGGCAGATTGATATTGTCAAACCGCGCCCTGTTTATATGGAGCGTTGTTCCTATTGTATTGACGATAGTATTGTATATATACGGCATAAGCTCATTGCAGGAGTGGGCCATAGCCATGTTTCAAAACTATATTGTTTATAAATGGGGTTTTGGCCCTGAAAGTTGG
The DNA here is from genome assembly GCA_021777105.1 of Candidatus Anammoxibacter sp. Lineage (GTDB taxonomy): Bacteria > Planctomycetota > Brocadiia > Brocadiales > Anammoxibacteraceae > Anammoxibacter_B. Next base: position 49,143 of record JAIQZQ010000066.1, on the reverse strand, counting down.
GCTGCGTGGTTCTTTGTGTTGTTCGGCAAAGCTATATTGTGGATGATTGCCGCGCTTACATTCGCTTTTGCAAGCAGCATGGTAGCTTCGCCTTTTAACGACTTGCTTGCTGAAAAAGCCGAAGGTTTTGCCGACCCGCCTCTGCCTGATGTTACTCATAAATCTTTAAGGCAAAAGATAGAGCTTGTGGGCGTGGACCTGTTTAAGACGGTGGCCGCCTCAGGGGCTGCGATATTTGCGATTGTGTTCTTCTGGGTTCCCATCCTAAATATAGCGGCGTTTGTGTTGGCGTTTCTGCTTGTGACATTTCAGTTTATCAGCTATCCGCAAAGCAGGCGCGGCATTGGTTTAAAGCAGGGCGCACGGTTTCTGGTTCGTCACGTGTTTGCCTGCGCGGGTTTTGGAGCCGTGTTGAGTGTTTTATTCGCCATACCATTTTTTTCCAGCTTTGTGTTGCCCATAGCCGTGGTTGGAGGCACCCTCCTGGCCGGTCGCGCGCCGGGATCGACTACAAAAATGGCGCTTAAATAGTCCTTGGCGTTTTTTATAAATAATCAAGACGAGCCGGAAAAGTGACTAAAGTGAGCTAAAGTTAAAAGTGAACTAAAGTTTTGGTAAAAATTTTCAATTTTTGATTTCCACATCGCTCCCAAACCCCGGTTTGTGAACAAGTAGTAAAATGATCCCCATAAACGATTGCAAATCAATTGATCTGGATAAACACGCCTTGATTGAGGCCTCGGCGGGCACGGGCAAGACATATACCATCGAGCGCCTTGTTGTAAGGATGATAATTGAAAAAGGCGTTGCGCTTGAGAATATCCTGCTGGTTACGTTTACTGAAAAGGCCACCGGCGAGCTGAAAAATAGAATACGCGAGAAGATTGTTGACGAGTTAAAAGTGGTTGGCTCCGACGACCAGGCCCGCAAACGGTTGCGTGAGAGCCTGGCAAATTTTGACTCCGCCTCTATACACACAATACACGGGTTTTGCCAAGGCGCGCTTAGGGACTATAGTTTTGAGAACGGGCAGCTATTTGAATTTGAGGTTGCCGGCGACGGTTCGCTGTATGAAAACAGCCTTTATGAGCAGATGCGTAACGCCTGGCCTGAACAATATGGGGATGAGCTGCCTGACTTTCTTCAGGCTTCAGGTTTTCCCGAGCTTAACCGAAGAAACGGTGAAAGCCAATGGATCAGGCGATTGCTTGCCGTGACAAAATCATACTCACGCTGTTTAAACGCACGCCTTTTGCCTGAAATACCGCATAATGCTGATTGGGCGCTTATCAAGCGCGATATCAACGAACAATTGCTGGAGATTAGCGGAATTGTGGGGCCGATTGACGGGGCTGATCCGGAAGGCAACGCGTTTTACCAGGCTTACACTGAACTGGATTTTAATAGCCGAAAAAGAACGAGCTGTTTGCAAAAAATTGTCGTGCCGTTTCTGGAGTTCCTTTGCAAATTCAACGTTGATAAACAGTTTTCCCTTAGCGCATTTGCCGATTTTTTGGAAAAAGCAGTGGAGTATAAAAATTTTAATGATCTGGGGTTCTTTGCGTTAATACCTGATAAATGGAATAAGGGCGGCTCAAATCTTGAAGATAAATGCCCGCGTCTGGAGCAGATGGCGGCAACATTGCAATCTATCGCGGAAACATCAAAATATATATTGCCGGTTGCGTCAATAATGCGGCTGGTCAATGATGTTGCGCAATTTAAGAAAAAAGAGGGGTTGATAAGTTTTGACGACATGCTTTCATATGTCGCCGAAGCAATAGACGGCGACAAAGGACAAATACTTGTTGACCGGATGCGGGCCAAATATAAATACGCTCTGGTTGACGAATTTCAGGATACCGACTCAGTTCAATGGAAGATATTTCGCGAAATATTTTTAAAGGGCAATGACCAGCGCCTGTTCTTGATAGGCGACCCCAAACAGGCCATTTACAGCTTTCGCGGGGCTGATGTTTACACTTACCTTGACGCGCGCAACGAGATAAACAAGCTCGCAAAACATGGCGCCGCCGCCATTTACTCACTTGATACCAATTACAGATCAGGCCCGGGACTTGTTGAATCGTTTAACAGGCTTTTTGGACGCGAACCCTGGTTCGGCATGGGCGCCGGGTCAGGCGAAGTCTCGGACAACTCAATTTCATACAGCGACGTTTCATTTTCAAAAAATTCAATAGACGCTATTGCAAACGATAACGGCAGGGCGCCAATGACTATTGTGTCTATGAGCGAGAAAAACGGCTCATTGGCCAGGAAAAAGATGGCCGCGTTTATTGCGTTTGAGACTGCCTCGCTTATAAACAGCGGCGCTGTTATTAAAGGCTCTAAAGACATCAAGACCAGGCCGGTTAATTACAATGACGTTTGTGTGCTGATACGAAGCAAGGCGGAGGCCGAGCTGGTTGAGGCCGCGTTTGACGAAATGGGCATACCCCATACATATTATAAAAAACCGGGGATTTACCAGACAATCGAGTCCCTGGAGCTGCTCTGTCTGTTTAGGGCGATTGACTCCCCAAATGACGAATCCTCTCTAAAAAAAGCGTTGCTCACCCCGTTTTTTGAAGTTCCTTTGGAAGAGCTGCATAAATATGAAAACATTCCCCATGATCACAATGTAAAAAGGCTTCTTTATATGTGGAACGAATACGCGTTAAACAAACGTTGGCCATGCCTTTTTCAATCAATTATAGATGAGTCCGGCCTTCTTTTGCGCCAGACGCAGGCGCCGAACGGCGATAGGAAACTTACTAATTACACCCATATCCTGCGCAATCTTGAAAACACGGCTTATGAGCAAACTCTCGATTTTGCCGGCATTATCAGCGCGCTTGAAAATTGGCGGTATCAAACTATTGAAATTGAGTGGGAAGTTGACATGCATTTGGTTGAGAGCGAGAAACCAAAGGTAAAGATAATGACCATACACAGCAGCAAGGGGCTTGAATTTCCCGTCCTGTTCCTGCTGGGCGGTTTTACAAAGCCTATGGCGGATCAGTATTATAAGTATCACCAAAACAACGAGACGATTTACGATCTCGCAAAAGATCCTGATGCCCGTGAACTGTGCGAGGCGGAGCAGGCCGGCGAGGAGAAACGGCTCTATTATGTCGCCCTTACCCGCGCGAAATACCGCGTATATTTCCCTTATTACAGGCCTGAAAAAAGCGCGGGACGCGCCGGGCCCATATCTGGTTTTATATATGAATCAGTCAAGGCTATGAATGATAGTTGGAGCGAGTCGGAAAGCAAAAATGGCCTAGCAGTAATTGAACCGGATATTGATGAGCTTCCATATGAAAAATGTTCCCCGGATAAAACCGGCGAACAGGAACTAACATTGCCTGATCCCCTTTTGCCTCCGTCGAATTTTGATTTTAAAAACAGGTTGATAGTTATCGAATCGTTTTCAGCTATTCACCGCAAAAGCAAATCGCATGAGCAATTTGAAACCGGAGTTGTTCATTCGGTTAGTTATCAGGATGCGGGGGCGGATAAAAGTTACGCCGACGATGAGGCCGGCCGGGATGCGCCTAAAGATGACGAACTCCAGGACAAGGCGTTGCCCGGCGGCAAACACGCAGGCACAATGTTGCATACAATCTTTGAGGAGATTGATTTCAAACTGGTTGACGACGCAATGAATAGGGGGGAGACATATAACTTTCTGGTTGACCACTCTGAAACCAGAGAGCTTATTGAAAAAACGCTGGCCGTTAATATGATAAGCAAAGGATATGTAAATGAGGCGGCCAGGATAGTTTGGCATACACTGACTACGCCTGTTTCGCGTATTGACAACGGTTTTGCATTGTCGTCTCTCTCAACTGAAGAGCGCATCCATGAGCTTGAGTTCCACTATCCATTTAAATTTGCCGCCGATGTTCAACTACCCAAAGGCGTAACTGCCCGCAACGGTTATTTAACCGGGTTTATAGATATGATATTCCGCTATAATGAGCGTTACTTTATAGTTGACTGGAAGTCGAACTATATTGAAGAGGGCTACCACCAAGCCGGCATGGAAAGGGTGATGACATCGTCCGATTACCACCTCCAATACAAGATATACATCAACGCCCTTATCCTCTGGCTAAAGTTGCGAATGGGACAAGGCTTCGATTATAATAAGAACTTTGGCGGCGTCCTTTACCTCTTTTTGCGTGGCATGGGAAACGGCAACGACCAGGGCGTGTACTTTTGCCGGCCGGAAGCTCTTGCGCGTGGCGCAGAGCGCAAAGAGCGTAAAAAAGAAGTAATACATTCATAGTGGCACAGGCATCCTTGCCTGTGTTTTATTTGATCACAGGCAGGATGCCTGCGCCACTGTAAATCCGTGTTATCCGCGTCATCCGTGTTCTATGTTTTTGTTTTTAAAAATTTTTATGGTAGGAGCGTTATTTTATGGTGTTGAAACTAAAGTTATGCATTTTGTTTGCGGCGGTTTTAAGCGTTGCGGGTTGTTTTCAGATTGATACTGTTGTTAAGGTGAATCTAGACGGCAGCGGGACGATTGAGGAGACTTTGTTGATTAACGAGGCTGCTATGGATCAGATGGAGGAATTTGCGGCGGGCATGATTGGCGGCTTGACCGGGGAGGATATGGGCATGCCGGATTCCGATGACGGGGCGGAGGCGGATATTGTTAGCGAGAAGGGGGCGCCTGATTCCAATGACGAGATGGATATGTTTAGCGAGACGAACATACGCGAGAAAGCGGCTACTTTTGGCAAGGGGGTAAGGTTTGTTTCTACTAAGAAGCATACTTCTAAAGGATTTACCGGGTATAAGGCTATCTACGAGTTTGATGATATAAACGAAGTTAGTATAAACCAGAGTCCAAACGATTCCATGTCTTCGCCTACCGGCCCCGCCCCAACGCTGTATAGCGAGTATATTACATTTAAATTTGTAAAAGGGGAAATACCTGTTCTAAAGATTCTGACGCCTTCCATGGGGCTTGGCGATGTTGAAATACCCGGCAGCGCTGCCGCGAAAAAGCCGGACATTCCTCCCGGCGAACTTGAAATGATGAAAGAGATGCTTAAACCAATGTCTATGGCGGTTGAAGGTTTAAGGGCCGGCATATCCGTGGAGGTGGAAGGGAATATAGTTGAGACAAACGCCGGACATGTTAAAGGTTCAAAAGCGGTGTTGATGGACATGGATTTCGGCAAACTGTTTGAAAATCCTGAAAACCTGATAAACCTTAGCGCTCAGAATATTAAATCCCTTGAGGAGGTTAAAAGGGCTATGCAGAGTCTGCCGGGCGTTAAAGTGGATCTGAAAAGCGAAATATCAATAAAGTTCAAACCGAAAAATGTTAAAAGCGGTGGTGATGTTCAACCAAAACCTGAAAAAGCCGGCAAAGCCTCAACAAAAAAGAAATACGGATCAATAAAGAGAAAAGGGCACGGCATTCATAAAGAAAAGATTATATCTGAAGATGAAACAGCCGCGGACGCCGCGGATGCAGACATACAGCCTGCAACGGATGAAGATAATAGCTTTCAGGATAAAGCGTTGGACGTTGCCGCATCCTATTTTAAAAAGGCAATTGATGTCACTAAAAAAGCGGGGCGCAGCTTGACCAAATCAACAGGCGCTCCGCCAAGCATGGAAACCGGATCAATAAAGAGGAAGGGGCACGGTATTCATAAAGAAAAAGTTGTGCCAATAAATGTTAAGCCGGTTGCGGTAAAAACCGAAGTCCCGCCAAAGAGGAATGGGCACGGTATTCATAAAGAAAAAATTGAACTAATAAATGTTGAGCCGGTTGCGGTAAAAACCGAAATCCCCCCCGCTGTGAAGTTTTACGCCCTTGGAGACAAGTATTTTCAGGAAGGAAAGTTTGACGAATCCGCGTCGTATTTAAAAATGGCTGTTGAATCGGAACCTGAGTTTGCTGAAGCTCGCGCGATGTTAGGCTATGTAAACGAAAAACTTGGCAGACAGGACGATGCTATGAATGAATACCGGGAGGCGATCAGGATTGATCCCGGGAATTATATGGCAAACTTTAATATTGGTTATTTATACGCCAGGCAGGGCAAGAAGGATAAAGCGGTTAAATCCCTTAACATGGCGATTGAACGCAATCCCGATTCCACAGACGCCTTAACGCTCCTTGGCGTTGTTTATCAGAGCGGTGGCAAATTTGACGATGCGATTGGGGCCTACCGGGACGCTTTAAAAATAAATCCGGAGCTTGACGTTGCGCATACCAACATTGGAAATATTTATTACAAAATGGGCCGTCATGAAAAAGCTTTGAAAGAGTATCAAAAGGCGTTAAAGATAAATCCCGGACTTGCCCAGGTACACAACAATACCGGTATAATATATTTCGCGCAGGGCAATAATGAGAAAGCTGTTAAGGAGTATAAAAAAGCGATAGAGCTGAATTTTGAACATATCAAGGCGCACAAAAACCTTGCCAAAGTGTACTCAAAAATGGGCATGGATGCATATGCTGAAAAAGAAGCGCGCATTGCTAAAGAGCTTGCTGGGAAAAAGGCCGCGCGACCCGCCCCCGGCAAAGATGCGCCCGCAAAAAAAAATGAAGATAAACTTGCCGGCAATCAGGGAAGCGCTCAGGATAAAGAAGTTGACAAACAACTTGAGAAATCAAAGCAAAAAATAGAACAAACCGCTCAGTTATTATCCATGGAAAGTCTAAAGCGGGCCGTTCTTGAAAAATGCAGACAGTTAGAGGAAGTTTATAAGACCGGAAACGGCAAGTTATGGCTCTCCATTAAAAGCAAGCTTGTTTTAGACAGGATGGATGATGCAATGAAGGATATGTTCAGCAAAAGTTTTCCGGCAAATGCCGACTACCGCTTTGACGTGAATTTGATAAAAGTTTATCGAAAAAGCGCGGCTGCTTTCGGCTTGAATTTTAAAGGCAAAGTGAAATCAAGGCATCTTGCCGTTAAATTTGCGCGCGAAGATAATGAGTGGAAGGTGTTGCATGAAGAGTCCTCTTCCGCGCTTATTGACCCCGGCTCATTCCTGCCGCCTGAAAGCGGAGCGTTTATTGAATCAGGCTCAAGCTGGTCCGATTTACCTCTTATGCAAAAGAGTGATTCCGACCCTGCTTCTAAAAGTGGCTCTAATGATTGGGATATGAAAGCCGCGCAGGATGAATCATTCCTATATATCCGTTTATTAAGCGCAAAAAATCTTGCCCCAATTGATTCTAAAGTTAACAAAGCTTCAAATAGCGGACCTGTTGAAATGGCAAATATTAATATAGGCGTTGCCTCGGGAAAAAATAACGTTTCAAAAAGGAGCTTTAATGTTGTTGTGCGCGATGTTGTTGACAATACTTCAACATCTAATAAGGACGGCTCTACTAAAGAGAACATTTTTACATTAAACTATTCCATGACACTGGAGGACGAAAATAATAACGCACTGTTTTCCGCGCGGGCAGACTCGGAAAACCGGCTTTTGATGGTTGAACCCAAATTGATTGATATTAAAATTCCATGCGACAGCCTTGGCTTTGTGGACGGCGAAACAGTGGAGTTAAATTTGCCAAATTCTAATGGGGGCGACTCTGGTTATGCCGTTTATAAACCGATTGTGTTTGTAAATAAGGACGAAGGAAATGCCGCGCCGGCCGGCGCCATGGTTCATGAAAATAGCCTGAAGTTTCTGGAGCAATGTCCGCTTCCCGCATGGTGGGAAAAGGTTTCAATAGAAGGGGTGGTTGTCAACTCCCACAGCGCTTTGATAGATTACTGGAAAAACCGCGAGCGGTCCGGACAACAGTTCTTTAAAGCCGCTTATCAGGCTATTGTCGGCTATCCGGATAACAGCTCAATTGTGGTCGACGCCGCTAGATTAATGCCTCACGCCGATCATGAATATTCGCATTTTGTTCCAATTATGGAGTTTGCCATAGATAGATTTTTTGATTACAAGGATAAGCCGAGCCACTACAAAACTAAAACCAAAACTACAATCAAATATACCGGCAACGCTATAGCCGCTATTGTTGACAAATTATCTGAAAACTACAACATGCAGTGGCAATTTGACAAATCTATAGAGATTATTGATCGGTTTATCGCCGAACGCGAGTCCGAGGCAAATCACCATCTTCTTGAATTAATAAGTTTAAATTACGCCCGCGCGTTATATTCAACCGGAAAGGTTGCCGAAGCAGCCGCGGCCTTAAAGAGAGCTATAGAAAAGTATGAAGGTAGCTGGGAAGAGAAGCTTAAAGAGAAACTTGAAGTGTGCGAAAGCGAAATGAACGCGGTGAATAATACCGATAGCAAACACGATGTTTCCACCGACGAACCACATTCGCATGATAGCCATGATCATAATCATTGAAATTGTGGGTTACACGCTTTTTGTGGACTCGTTACAAGGCTCCCGCCTTGTAACAAGCGGGTAAAGTTAGTTGAAATATCGTATATCTGCTTCGCATCGTTTATGTTTTATGAGGCGGAGCCTCATTGGACACAGTGTTACAAGGCTCCCGCCTTGTAACAAACGGGTAAAGTTAGTTGAAATATCGTATATCTGATTCGCATCGTTTGTGTTTATGAGGCAGAGCCTCTTTGAACATTGCGTTACAAGGCGGGAGCCTTGTAACGAGCTTTGATCGATATTTATTGCCCCTGCATTGCTTTCATCAACTCTTCAGCCGAAATAACCCCCGCTGAAAAAGCTATCTGATTCGGCGTTCTGACATAGTCGTAAATTTTAACCTCATCTATCCATCCTCGAAATGATTGGCTTGGACTTCGCCATGATCCTATTGTGGCCGGCCTCATATAGTTTTCATTTATTTGCGCGTTTCCTAAATCCGCTTTTTCAGATTCAGATTCAGCTCCATTCTCATAAAGCGTAATTGAGGATGCGCCCTTATCGTAAACAATTGCAACATGCGTCCATACCTCCTCCGTAATATATTCCGCCGATCGAATAGACCTGTTTTTATTATCGTTATCGGTAAAGATTCCCGAAGCTCCAAATAGTTTTATATCGTTGCCGCGCATATATTTTTGCAATATAATTGCCAGGCTGTCGAACCGAAACAAGGTTTGGTTCCAATGTTTATCAGTCCAATCGGCTTTTTTAAACCATAGTTCCATAGTTGCCCCATTTGGGAAGGCCAACCGTTCATCAATTGCGATTTTAATCCAGTTGTCATTGCCGCCCATAAAAACAGCCTTCTCTTTTACACCGTCTTCAAATCTTATTTCAGCGCCGTTTAATGTTGTTTGGAATTTGTGACGGCCCCTGTCTTTAATGTCGTTATCCATTGAAAGATAAATGGCCGGAGGCTCAGACCCGTCAATTTGTTCCTGCGCAATATTTGCGCCTTCTATTGCGGTTGATTTTACGGGCATTTTATTAAATAGCTTCAAAGGTTTGTAGGCCGCAAAATCCGGTTCAGGGCTATTGGATGCGCGGAAAATCAGCTCTAATACGTCTTCATCATTCAGCCCCAAACTCGCTACCGGCGCCTTAATATCAACAACATTAGCGCCTATTTGCAGGAGCTTATTTTTGTCTTTTGCATGGCAGGTAAAAATAATAGAGTTGTCTCCGTCATTTACGCTTAGAGAATAATTAAGTGAATATATGTTCTCTATAGCGCGGCCGTTTTCGTCAAATTTAGCAAAGGTGGACGCGACGGCGCCAACGGAAATGTTAAACATTTTTGTTGCGCCGCCCGCCACCAATAGTCTAATGCCCGGCATTTTAGGCGCGCCGGTTTTAATAGGGTCATCTAATCTTTTGCCTATTTCAGGTAGCTGCTTTTTGCTTAACAGTCTAACATAGAGGAATGATTTATCAATTGCGGCCTGGATATCCCAATCTTTTGCGTAACTTTCAAATATAGGGTCAACTGTTCGATGTTTGGCAAACGGAACGCCGGCCCAGAAATTGCCGGGTTGAGTATCGCCGGCCTCTTCCGGTGGCAGGAATGAGTTTGGCTCAATCGGCATATTGCCGCTCTCCTCATGCTCAATTTTCCATTTGGCGTCTTCTAAAACAAATTTAACCGCATGATACATAGAGCGGTCCTTGCTTTTTATAATCTTGCCGAACGCGGCGGCGCTCTTTTTGTAAGCGATAACTGAAGAAATCTCAAATCTGCTTTCAGGCCGAGCCGGAAAATGTTTAACAATCCTCTCTTTCATAGAATAGTCCATCTGCGCCAGTATATCCTTGCTTTTAAGATCAAGCCATAATTGACCGTTTCCTTCGCGATATGATTTTTCCAGAAGTCTGCACACTTCCAGCGCCGCTTCCTTTGAGCCCGAAGCAGACGATTGCCCCGGCGTCTCTGTTAATCCTGAATAATCGGAAGCTTGCGCCTGAGGCTCTATCTTATCTTCATATTTTTTGCCGGTTTGCGCAACTTCCGTTTCTTTGATTTCAGGCTCCGGAATCTCCTCAACCGCAACAACCGTGGCGACAACCTCTTCTTCCGCTAAATTGCCGGCAATACGGCTTTCTCGTTTAGCCTCATCATCCATTCCGGCCTTGCTATACGCCAAAGCAAGATTATTATGCGCCCTGATATATTCAAATTTCAGATCAATCGCCTTTTTAAATGCATTAATAGCCTGATTGTATTTGCCCTGTTCAAGGTAGACGTTGCCTGCATTATTGTGGGCTTCAGCCATATCAGGGTCAACCTTAACCGCTTTTTTATACTCGCGCAACGCTCCTTTATAGTCGCCATTTTGATAATGTATATTTCCCAGGTTTATGTGGGGAACGGCTAATTTTTTGTTAATATTTAAAGCGTCTTTTTGTTTTTTGATAGCTTCATTCAGCATTCCAGAGCGCTGATAAACAACTCCAAGAAGTATATGCGCGTCTATAAAACCGGGATTTATATCTATTGCGTTTTTAAGCAGCTTAACAGCCTGTTTATTGTCGCCCTGTTTGAAATATATATGAGCAAGATTGAAATAAGCCTCAAATTGATCAGGTTCTATTTCTATTGATTCGTTGTACATTGTAACAGCTTTTTCGCGCTTATTTTGCTTCTCATACACGGTTCCCAGCCTTAAGTGTATGCCTGGTTGATCTGGATTACTTTTTAACGCATTTTTAAAATAATGTTCAGCTGATGCGTAATCGCGTTTACGGAAATGTTGATTGCCAAGTTCATAAAGCTTTTTTGCAAACTTTGGATCCATTTTAATTTCAATAATTTGCGGCTCGGTTTCGTGCTTAGCGGTTGATGATTTGGCCTTTGCTGCCGGCGCAACGTGTTCAGTATGCCTTTCAATCGCTTTAACGGCATTGCCTTTCTGGAATTTAATGTAAACTTCATTGTTTAAATCAACTTTTATGCCGGGCAAATCTTTCATAAACTCTTTAGCGTCTTCCAGCGTTTCAAGTTTTAGGCTGCTTAATTTCTCAACCTTTTCCGGTATTTCAAAGAGTTTGCCAAAATCCATTTCCATCAAAGTCACTTTTGATCCGTCCCTGTGCGTGGCGTTTGTTTCAACGATAGCCCCGTCCACTTCAACCGACATGGCGACTTTCATATCTTTAAACATTGCAAGCATTTGTTGCGGCATTGCTTCATTTGTCATACTGTCGTTTTTTTCTACGTTAATATCATCGGATTGCGGTTTTATATTATCCTCGTCGTTTTTTTTAGCTGGATTTCTTATTGTTAACGTTGCCGGATCGCCTTTAGTAAAATCAAACGTTACAAACTCTTTCTTTTTCCCTGGGCCTTTGCTTTCGGTTCCCGGCATTTCCGGCATTGCCTCGCCCGGACTCTGGTTTATCCTAAGCGCGTTTATATCTGAAAACGCGTAGATAGCCTTGTAACCTTCAAATTTAGCGTTAGATATCTTTTCTCCTGAAAGAAAAGTTGTCTCGTTTCCAAAATCAGCCGCGCGTTTTTCTAGTTTTGATTGATCAAAAATATCAAAACCCGTTTCCGCGCTTGTTCCAGTTGTTTCAACAGTTATCTCTCCAGCTTGTCCGCCCATTTGGCTGGTCATCATTTGCCCCATTTGGCCAACCATCATACTCATCTGTTGAACAACGTCTTTGCTCATTAAAAAAGTCTCTTCAACCGTGCCGCTACCGTCAGGCCTTACTTTAATAACCGTGTTAACCTGTAAACATCCAGTAATGCAAAGTATGCAAAAAAGCGATGAGAGTAACGCCGCCCACTTTATCAATCTCATAACTATATTCCCTTCGAAGATAATTCACAAAGTTAAAAAATACGCACGGTTGGCAGAATATTGAAATAAAATATATACCCATAATTCCCCCGCCCTTGATGGGAGGGGTTAGGGGAGGGTGATAAGAATCTTTCAATTTAGTATTTTAAGCTTGTTACAAGGCAGGAGCCTTGTAACAAGCTTAAAATAGTTTCACCAAATCCCAAAGCAAAAACGTTTAGAAGCAGTCTACAAGACAGCGCCGGCTTTTAATTTATTCAAAAATTGAAAATTTTTACCAAAACTTTAGTTCACTTTTAACTTTAGCTCACTTTAGTCACTCTTCCTGTTTATCCGTCCCAATGTTCCTAATTGCTGAATTCGCAACTCGCATAACATTCTCTTTGCTGCCGGCTTTAATCCCAATCATGTATTGACAACCGTCTTGCGTCCAAAATATTTGCGCGTCACTGCAAGTCGCGCAGCACTCTGACTCGATGAAGTATCCCTCTATATTTTTCGCAAGGTTAATAACATAGGCTTTATCCGTATTTTGGTGAAAATGTGGCGCATCAATAAAGTTGTCAACAATGCGTTTGCCTGCCAGATGTCCATACGAACATGCATTGCCTCCATTGCATCCAGGCGCATATCCAAGATTAATTTCATATTCATCTTTTTCCAAAGTGAGCAAGGTCGCATATCGCGGAGTGGAATTGTCAAGGTATGGAAAGGTTGAGGGGATAGCGGCAATAATCCCGCTCTTTTCTTTGATTTCTAAAGCGATATTGTTGATGCCTTTGATCTGATCACCGGTGGCGGCAAACAACAACTGAGTTATGGTTAAAATAATTGCGCCGATGCTATATAGTCCCTTCAATACTTCTCCTATATATAAAATAATGCGGTGTTTATTGGAGCCGAGAATAATTACGACTTTAAGCTCCTTTTGGTTTTAATCGCAAAATTAAAAAGTTTCACCTAATGAGTAATGTCTTGAAATAAATATATACCGTTCATTTTTCCTCCCTTTGATGGGAGTGATTAGGGGAGGGTGATAAAAATCGCTCAATTTAGGCCCTATTAAATTATGTAAATATAATACGAGAAGCTAGCGCCAATGGCAAGCGCGAAGTCCGTGGAACGACGCACGAAGGAAGCCTGACCGGCAAGACTGTGATTTGACGGACAAAAGATCATATAAGACCTGCTTGCCGGGTGAGTAGAGCAACATAACAAAACCCCGTGGTTCAGAAGGCAATATTACAACAAATAGGTCGGGTAGAGCATAGCGAACCTTTAAGTAAATTCCCCCTAAATTATTAAAGCAGTCGAATTACAACCTATCACATAATCAAAGCCTACAATAATATACCTGTCCATAATTTTTCGATAAATTTATTCATGATAATCAAGAAGCTGTTATTTTATTGTTATAAGAATAGAAATTAAGCTAAAATTAGAATAATAATTTATCCCTTTTGAGGATAACAATGAGTAAAAGAAAAAATAAATATTGCTATCTTTCCAAAAACATCATAACTTATTGTATAAATATAATAATCGATAGTAATTAATTTTGGTGAAAAAATGGTAAATATTACATTTGAAAAAGACGAAGCAATTTTAAAATTTCCAAAGCAGTTTGTTTCTACGGATTATGCGCAGCAATTTCTTGAAAGACTGCGTCTGGAAACAATAGCTGAAAAAAGCAAGTTAACTGAGGAACAGGCATGGGAATTATCAGAACAGCTTAAACTGGATTGGTGGCAAAAGAATAAAGGTCCGCTATTAAAAAGGATAAAGATTTGAAACCGATAATTGTAGATACGAATATTTTATTTTCTGCTTTATTGGGGAAAAATAAAATATTCAGGGATACTATTATATCAAACGAAAATATCAACATCTATTCCTGCAAATATGCTGTTGTTGAATTATTTAAATATAAAGAAAAAATACAAAAATATTCAAATTTTAATGATGATGAAATATTAGAGCTTTTGTATAGCCTTCTTAAGAAAATACATTTATACGACGCAAATACATTGTCGGACGAAAGTTTGCAGAGAGCTTTTGATTTATGCAATGATATAGATGAAAAAGATATACCTTTTGTTGCCGTCACTATAGAATTAGATGGATTGTTATGGACAGGTGATAAAGAATTGAAAAATGGATTAGAATCAAAAGGTTTTATATCATTCTTTGAAACCGAATAATGTAAAGCGTTTGATTTATGTTCTCCTCTTTCTGGTTGCCATAACAAAACCCCATGGTTCAGAAGGCAATATTACAACAAGTAGGTTGGGTAGAGCATAGTGAAACCCAACATATAGTAGCCTTTTTCAACAATAACGCTTTTAAACCTGTCTCCCCGGAAATAGCCTCTCCTTTCATGTCTCTTATTATAATACCGCGAAAACCATTGCTTTATCTCGCGCATAAATTCAGACAAATTAGAGAACTTATTGCGAAAATAGGGGACCTCACCGTCCGTCATAACCTTGGAATCATCCTTATTAGAGAGCCTTTTACCTCCTCATCTGAATAATCATCAGACAACTTCATTTTCACCATCAGATGAAAATGGTTCCCCATAATACAAAACCCAAATAATTCAGTAAAAAATATCCCGCTAAACAGTCTGATCAACCCAATTTGTCCATAAGTTGTTTATTCTTTTTAAGCTTGCATATTCAGCGGTAAATATAGTTTAAATGTTGTAGACAATCCAACTACACTCTCAACAGTAACGCTCCCTCCGTGATTTTCAATAATTGACTTTATAACCCAAAGCCCCAGACCCGTGCCTTTTTCTTCTTTTGTAGTATAAAAAGGTTCAAAAATTTTATTTAATCTATCGTTTGGAATTCCACATCCGGTATCAGATATGGAAAAGTATATAAATTCACCATCAGGCTGCAACCCGCAACATATAGTTAACCGTTTCTCTATACTCCCTTCCATCGCATGCACTGAATTAATGCACAAGTTTAAGATCACCTGTTTTATGTAATTCGGCATGATATAAATATTAGGTGTTTTTGATTCAAAGTGATATTTTATCTCAACATACTTTAAGATCCCCTCTAACACTAACTCGTCTATCATCTCCCGTATAATACAATCCAATGCTACTAATTGCATTTCCTTATTCAAAGGTTTTCCCAAGTTTGATAAATTTTTAACTAGCCTTTCCAGGTTCTCTACGGATCTGGTTAGAGCTCCTATATTGGCATTATGATCTTCATATCCTGCTTTCTTGAGTAATAATTGAAAACTTCCTTTGTAGCCCGTGAGTTGGTTATTCATTTCATGGGCTACGGCGCTAGCCATAATACCAACTGCCGCGCGCTGCTCCATTAATTGTAATTGCTCTTGCCGTTCGCTTACATCCTCAACTTTTTCAACTACTAAATCAACGTTCCCATCTAGGGATAAAATTGGAATAGTAGAGACTTCAACCATATACTGATCACCGTGTAGGTCGAAATGTTTGTGTAAAAAAGAAGATTTCTTCTTATTGCGCAGTGTCTTATTTAGCGGACATGGATGTTCTGTAGATTTGCACGGCTCGCTTTTTTTGTGTGAAATTTCATAACACTTCTTCAAACCTAATTCTTTTATTCCATGTTTATCAAGATACTTTTGGTTTGCGTACTTTATTTCATACGTTTTCGGATTGATAACGATGATTTCTAAATCTAAGCAGTCTAAAATTTGATTATAATTCATCCCTTTTCTCCCATATAAGATTAACTAATTACCAGGCGCTTTCAGCCATGGTCAAGACTCGTGTTGGCATAGGCGGAGTCCGTAATGCATTATACGCAAGCCTTGGAATCATATCTCCTTTTATGTCTCATTTGATAGCCGCTTTAGTGAATAAACACCATCCAACCCCGATACTCTTTTCGGTTTTTTGGGCTTGTCCGATCCAAAATTACTCTTAAACATGTCGTAATAACTGTTTACAAACGATTTTGTCCCTATTATCCCGCTATCCGTAAAATACCTTGTCCTGAATCTTAACCTGTCCATGGTTGTAAATCCATATTTTTAACCCCTTTCCCCGGCTATTATCTTCTCATCTATAGACTCCCCTTTTTCAGTCTCCAACCCGCCTTTTTCATACAAGTATTCCCTGTAATCAGCAAACCTCTCCTTCGCGCCCATTTCGTTATATCCCATTAACCCTAAATCCATTGATAGAAAGTCGCCCTTGTTTCCCGTCTGCGCATGATAACCTATCGAACACCATCTATAATCTTCTGGTTTCTCCACCATATTTGCCCTTACAGGATTCAAATCAATATAAGCTAAACAATTAATCAAAGTGTCCCCGCTTTCCAAAATCACACTCTTAAACCTGTCTCCCCAAAAATACCCTGTTCTATCATGCGCTTTATTATAATATCGTGAAAATCTCTGCTTTATCTCCTTTACAAATTCCGACAAATTCGAAAACTTATCCCGGAAATAGGGGAGCCGGCCCTCTTCAACCACCCTTTCATCCTTGCGGAAAAACAATGCAAGCCCCTTTTTCAACTCATCATCCGAATAATCTTCCCTATTTTTCGCCTTAGGAACGCGGAATAACTAAAATGTCACAAATCCATTCAGATTTAGGTAAGATTTGATCGGTCTGATTGAGCCGAACCGGATGCGCAGCCTAAGCTGCGTTGAGGATTGGGCGATTGAAGAACGGGCAAAGATTGCCTGAAGAAGGATGTGAGATGAGGCGTTTTAGTTATTCCACGTTCCTTTACAAGCAAGTGGAAATGGTTTCCCATAATGCAGTACCCAAACACCTCGACAAAAAGCGTCCCGCGAAGCAATAAAGGGCTTAGGAAAAATCAATTTGCAATTTTTTGTTGAAGAGTTGCGTTAGATTTAGTCATTATGATTGAGTTGAACCGGAAGCGTGGCCTAAGCCGCGTTGAGGATTTGACGATTAAAGAATGGCGGAAGATAAGGTGCCTATTCGGCTAAAAATGTAAAGTGGCTTTGCCTGAGTCCTAAGTAAGATTAACCAAATAATCCTTCTCCACCGAGCCTAAAACATACCCCGGCAACGTGCTTTTAGTAATAACATGGTATATTGCATCTTCTCCTTTTACGACCATTCGTGGTATTCTCGGCATTTTAATTTCTCCTTTTTTAAATAGTTTAACAATTTTATGATATGGCAAATTGTATCTCGCTTTACCCTGCCATTGCTCTTAATTTAAAATTCAACATCCAAAATTTCATCTTGCCATCTGCGGAATCCTTGGCATAAGTAACCCTCCTTTTTTATATGAATTAACGTTTTTTTTTACGTTCTACGCCTTTAATTTAAAATCCAAAATCTAAAATCCAAAATTTCATCTTGCCATTCTCGGAATCCTTGGCATACCTAACCCTCCTTTTAGCAATAATTTAAGTTGCAAAAATACAATTTTATAAGTTTACAAAATTACAGGCGAAAAAGCAACATATTAAGCCTGTCCCAAGATTATCTTAGAATCACAAAAAAATTACATTTTTTTTGCCAGGGGGATCTTTTGTGCTTGACAGGGAGCTTCTAATGGGTGGCCCCAGGTAGAGCCATCAAACGTAATAATACAAAATTGTCGCCTAAAAGCCTAGCATATTAAGCCTGTCCCGTGATTTTAAACGGCAATGCCTTAGCGCATCATAACGGGAATCTTAAGGGGCTGGCGGAGATTGAACCCCGGACACCCTTGTATCCTTATCCGGTCAAAATCCCCATCCGTTGACGACAAATCCTGCCCAATAATAGGGATTTTGAAAGGGTGGGGTATCGGTTTTTTTGAGCTTGTTCATCTGGGATTCAATCCCGATCAGGCTACCATTGATTATGTTGATTTGGGAATCAATCCCAGGCTCATCTTTAACTATTTGTTTTTCCTTTTCTTCTTTCAATATGGTCCGGTATTCTTCTAGGCGTTTAATAATGACACCGGGAGGGGCCTCTTTGAGCCACTTTTGTGCCAGGCGCATGGCATAAGCTAGGGATACGTCATCATGGAGAAAGCACCTGTAAAATTCTCCTATCAGCAAAGACGTGGATAAGTCGAACACGGGCCATAAAGTGGAAACCACTGTCTTCGCACCAGCTAGGTGAAATCCAGCAGATAAACACGTATACTCTCCTGGACTGTTGACGTCCGGCAGGCCGGTTTCACAAGCGCTCATTCCAACCATGAAGCAGGAAGGAAACTTCAGTTGATAGATATCTTTCAAACAGAGTTGGTCTTGAAATAAAAACAGCCGGGAGTTTTCGGCGTCTTTTGCATCATAAAGACCGTGAGTGGAAAAATGAAGAAGAGTACTCTCTTTGCCGGCATCAGAAATCGTTTGTTTATCCCCCTTTCTACCCCAATGGATTTTAACGTTTGGATTTCCGTTACAATGCATTAGAGAGGCAATGTAAGCGACCTCGGCATTGGTAAAGAAAAGCCTTGAGTCTTCACAGGGATTGGCGAAGCCGGTAAAGGACATTTGGTCTCGATCGGTTACACAGGTATTTAGATAAGAATTCAACAACAGCTGGGCGTTGGGGGCAAAACAAATTTCCAAATCTTCGGGTATTGCCTTGATACCTACGAAGGGGAAGGTATGTAAAAGCCCTTGGGGAACAATGATCAGTTTTTTAATTCCCAGTTCCTCAACCCTTTGTAAGATTTTCTTAAATCCACTCTCGTTGGCAAAATCCTGTATTTTTCCTTCGATCTGTTCAAAAAGTTTTCCAAGTTTATAAAGTCTGTCCTGGTTATATAGGGTAAACCACCCGTCTTTTTTATTCAAATAAAACTCTTTTACTGCATCGTCACCAATCTTCGCCAGCGGAAAAATATCCTTTTCTCTTAGGTCAATATCATGAACAAGGATGTAAAATCCTCCATGGGAGGTTACATTTAGATACAACAAGGCTGCTTTTTCCTGTTTGAGGTGAGGGAGAAAATCCCGAAGGGTACCGGTTCCTCTGGGGCGATATGGTTTCATAAGTTCTTTGAAGTCTTTCAGTTTTTCCTTATAGACTTCTATCCTGTCTACTTTTCCCGACCCCGGTCGTAAATCCTGGACCTCTTTGTAGAGCAAATGGATATTTGTTCTGATAGGTTCGGGTATGTTCTCAGGAAGTTCCTGTCCCATTCTCAGGATTTCGGATAAATGGCGAGAAGAACCTTCATCCAAAACCGTAACGGCTTCGAGGAACTGTCCTTTTTGGAAAAGGGCATAGCTTAACATGCGGAAGATATCGAATACGAGATTGGACAAGGCCTTTTTTGATTCACTTAAAAAGATCAGATCCCAGTATTCGTTGTATATAACAATGGCATCCTTGGAAAGATCCAGCACCTTTACCCAGTCTTTTTCCGCAAAATAAAGTCTAATAAAATTTCGGCTTGTTTGTAAGAAATCCGCCCAGAGTTTTTGTTGCTTTCTTATCTCTAAGGCTTTTTGATAGCATGCAATTGCATTTTTGAGGTTCTTTCTTCGGTCACCCGTCGATAATTTGTAATAGAGCATTCCCAGGTTGTACTTAGTGTCGGCGTACTCAACCGGGAAGTTCTCTTTGGTTGTTATTTTCAGGGCTTTTTGATAGCATGTAATTGCGTTTTGAAGGTTGTCCCCTGGTTCGCCAGTCGGTAACTTATAATAGGCTGCTCCTAGGTTGTTTTGGGCCATGGCGTAATCAATTGGGAAGGCCTCTTTGGTATTTATCTCCAGGGCTTTTTGATAGCATGCAATTGCGCTTTTGAGGTTCTCCCCTCGGTCGCCCGTCGGTAACATAGAATAGGCAGCTCCCAAGTTGTTTTTGGTCATGGCGTAGTCCCTAGGGAAGTCCGTTTTGGTTCTTATCTCCAAGGCTTTTTGATAGCTTGCAATTGCGTTTTGAAGGTTCTCCTCCGGATCGCCTGTTGGTAACAAGCAATAGGCTGCTCCCAAGCTGTTCTGTGTTGCAGCATATTCGACCGGGAAGTCCGCTTTGGTAGTTATCTCCAAGGCTTGTTGAAAACATGTAAGTGCATTTTGGAAGTTTTCCGTTCGGTCGCCAGTCGGTAATTTGCGATAGGCATTTCCCAAGTTGTGCTGGGTACCAGCGTAGTCGAAAGGGTGATCCACTTTGGTATAAATCTCCAGGGCTTTTTGATAGCTTGCAATTGCGTTTTGGAAATTCTCCCCCCGGTCGCCAGTCGGTAGATTATAATAGGTTAGCCCTAGGCTGTTTTGTGTGGCAGCATACTCGACCGGGAAGTTCACTTTGGTTCTTATCTCCAAGGCTTGTTGAAAACATACAAGTGCGTTTTGAAGGTTGTCCTCTCTGTCACCGGTCGGTAAGTCTGAATAGGAAGTGCCCAGGCTGTATAGGGTAGCAGCATACTCGAATGAGAAGTCTGTTTTGGTATAAAGTTTCAAGGCTTGTTGAAAGCATGCAATTGCGTTCTGTAAGTTTTTACCCCGGTCACCCGTTGGTAAATTTCTATAGGCGTTTCCCATCTTGTGCTGGGTGCTGGCGTACTCGCCCGGGAAGTCTGCTTCGGTTCTTATCTCCATGGCTTTTTGATAGCATACAATTGCGTTCTGTAAGTTTTTACCCCGGTCACCCGTCAGTAAATATTCATAAGCGTTTCCCAAGTTGTGCTGTGTGCTGGCATACTCGCCCGGGAAGTCCACTTTGGTATAAATCGTCAGGGCTTGTTGGTAGCATTCAATGGAGTTTTTGAGATCCTCCCGCCTGCTATCCGTCGGTAATTCGCGGTAGGCATTTCCCAGGTTGTTCTGAATGCTAGCGTATTGGACAGGGAAGTCTGCTTTGGTATAAATCATCAGGGCTTGTTGAAAACATGCAATTGTATTTTTAAGGTTCTCCTCATGGTCACCCGTCGGTAAATCACGATAGGCTTGTCCTAGGTCATACTGAGTAACGCCGAACTCGATCGGGAAGGTCACTTTGGTTCTTATCTCTAAGGCTTTTTGATAGCATGCAATTGCGTTTTGTAAGTTTTCACCCCGGTCACCCATCGGTAATTCGCGATAGGTATCTCCTAGGTTGTGCTGGATGCCAGCGTACTGGATCGGGAAGTCTGTTTTGGTGTAAATCTTCAGGGCTTGATGATAGCTTGCAATAGCGTTTTGGGGGTTTTCCCTCCGGTTGCCCGTCGGTAATTCGCGATAGGCATTTCCCAAGTTGTTCTGGATTGTAGCGTACTGGTCAGGGAAGCTTGCTTTGTTATAAATCGTCAGGGCTTTTTGATAAGATTCAATTGCGTTTTTGAGGTTCTCCCGGTCACCCGTCGGTAATTTGCGATAGGCATCTCCCATATTATTTTGTGTGGTAGCGTACTGGACCGGGAAGTTTGCTTTGTTATAAATCGTCAGGGCTTTTTGATAAGATTTAATTGCATTTTTGAGGTTCTCCCGGTCACCCGTCGTTAACTTGGAATAGGCGTCTCCCAGGTTGTGTTGAGTGATGGCGTACTGGATTGGGAAGCTTGCTTTGGTATAAATTTGCAACGCTTGATGGTAGCATGCAATTGCGTTTTGTAAGTTTTCCCTCCGGTCACCCGTTGGTAAATCACGATAGGCTAGTCCCAAGTTGTTCTGGGTGCCGGCATAATTCGTCGGGAAACTTGCTTTTGTATATATCTTCAGGGCTTTTTGAAAGCATTCAACGGCGTTCTGGAGGTTCTCTTCTCTATCGCCCCTCAGTAAATCACGATAGACATTTCCTAGATTGTTATGGATTGCACCAATAGACTCTTTATCCCCTAGACCAGCAAGTATTCCTAATGCCCTTTCATAAGCTTCGATAGCCTTATGCATTGTCTGGGGATTCTTCTGAAAGATGCTGGCACATATACCAAGAATTATTCCTTTTAACTCTTTATCTTTTACAGACCCAACTACAATTAAAAAGATATCGACTAAAAAAAATGTTATTTGAGGTAAGTTTTTTTTTTGAGATATTTGCCCAAGATAACCTTCAGATGCGGATGCTTCCTCATTACTCAACCGGATTGTTTTAGCTCTTTTCAAGGCCTCAGTTTTGTCTATTTTTCCCGATTGGATTTCATTAAAAAGCTGAGTAATCAATGGCGGCAGATTGGAGGAGGGCATTCTGGTTGATTGGGAAACCGCATTTTTCAATACTGGCAGGAATTGTTCAAAATACTGGGATAGTTGCGGATTATCATTGAAGTTTTTAGCAATAACTGATTCCATAGCTTGAAAGAAATGATCGTCTAATTCACGGATATGTATAGTTATCCATTGAGATAATTCGTCACTGTTTCTTAACTTTAACAGCTGTTGAATCAGTTTCTGAGGCATTTTTTTTCCTATGAGGAATTCCGGGTTAATTCAATGGCTGTTTTGTTGGATTTTCCTACAAGTATATCTTTTTGGTTTTCACATTTTGGCCAAGCTTAGGGTCACATCTCAAGTATAAAGTATTTCTTTTTTTTAACTGTTTAATGCCTGTATTTATGGCATTAGAATCTAGCGCTTTGTTGGCAAAGCCTAGGGCCACATCTTAAATATTGAGTATTCATATACTTATCAAAGCCTTATTAACAGCACTTTACAAGAACATTCCATCTTTGAATCTTATCTGTATAAAATTAAAAGCATTAGCTAAATTCTGATTTTGAGGTACGACCATGCGAAGCCATCCTTAAAGCAAAAAACATTAATATTTAATACTTAACAGGCTGTTCGAGAATATCAATTTCGTTCAATTTTCAAGTCATAAGCCTTTTAATATCAACGAGTAATTTTTGCGATTTTAGATTCTCGGACAGCCTCTTAACAGGGTGTCCGAGAATAGCAATTTCGGCCAATTTTCAAGTCATAAGTCCTTTGATATCAACAAATAATTTTTGAGAATTTGCATTCTCGGACACCCTGTTAAGATGTGACCCTGGGCTTGCCCTTACGTTTTCTTTGGTGGCTTTACCGGAGGTGTAGGGGGACTATAATCAACTGGCGGTAATCCTTTTTCTTCTGTTTGAGGTAATGGTCTTGTTTGTTGAGGCGTTGTAGATTTTGGTTGGACTATTTTTTTTTCTTCGGTCATGTTAATCTCCATAAAAATTGTTAATGTATGTATTTGCTATTTTTTTCGCCTTTTCAAATAATTTTCCCTTAGTTGGAAGAGTATTAGTGCCAAGGTACTTGTGTAATATTTTTGTTTTTTTTGACCTTATTTCAAATTGTAGTTTATTTATTTCTTCTTCAGTTAATTTTCCTTCTGCTACGTCAAACCACTTCATTTCATAATATGTCAATAATTCTTCAAATTCTCTCAAAATACCGCTAATAGATTTTAGTCGTTTTCGATATGGTAAAAATTGTTTAATAGCAGAAACAAGTTGCGACGTAGCAATGATAACAGCCCATATAAAATCAAACTTATTCCAAATCGCCCACCCACAAATACTGCTACTCGATGTAATTGCCAAAAAGATATTAACAGATTTATCTATAAATTCAGATTGTTCCATATATACTTCAAGATAGTTTAGGTGAACTCGTAATTGATAAAGTTCTTTCCAGTATCTATCTTGATAAGTGTTTGAATTATTCATATATTATGGATTGTCGTACTTTCTCTTTTATATCAAAAACTATCTATATTTCTGTCGTTAACGTTTGCGGTAAGCCGCCCGAAGCGGCAACATAAAATAAATACGAATACTAAAAAAACAAATAAAAAACCGACAAAATTTGAGGGTCGGCTTTAGCGGCTTGTTGGAAACGTGATACTCAAGGAACATTGACGATCAGAAAAAACAATGACCCGTACATCTCTACCTCCAATATTTTTGTATTATAAATATTTTCATTTTAACTGATCGTAACCCTATTTTATAATTTCAAATGGTCTTTTTTGCAGTTTTGGTATTCCTTGCGCAATGATTTCTGGTTTGCTTGATCCTTTTATTTCTCCCAAATAATGTGGATAAGGGGAACATCTAAAGTGATCAGAACCATAAGAATAAATTCTCCATCTCTTAGTGCCTAATGGGCGTAATATATATAAGTATGAGCCGGAATCACTTGTTACATAATTCCAAAATTTTGACCATTTTGATGTTTCTACTAATTTAAAGATAACTAAATAACTTTTTTTTGCCCAAAAAGGTAATCCAGAGCCTTTACTCCAGTCCTTACTAAGGAATGTAACTGTTTCAAGTTTTACTTTCATTTTATGATAAAAAGCATAACGATAAGTTAAGTTTCTTTCAACATTTAGGATTGTATACGTAGTTGAGTGCAAACAAGTAGCGCAACTGCATCACAATAACTAATTTCTTAAAGAGATGCGCTTATTCGTTTTGTGTACGCTCAAGTACGTATACAATTTTGTTGAACGAAGCCTATTGCCTCTATGGGTATTCAATACCAGGCTTCTTACAAATTTAATAATATTTTCGTTAAATTGTAGACCTTTTTCTTCTCTTTTTCTATCTTCATTTTATAAATTTTATAAATTTCAGTATTTAATGTTGCATCATGAAAATTATATGCCTGTTTAGAGCTTTTTTTCAAAAAAAGGGCAAGCACCAGTCTCAGACCATGAAAACAGAATATGCCTATCATCTATTCTTGCTTTAACACGGGAAGGGCAAAAAGGATAGAACCCTTCCTCTTCTCAAAAGCATTGTGTCTGGATTAAAAGCGCATCTTGAACGCGTTAAAAAGCTGTATAATAAATATCTTGATTAATATGTTGGTTAAATTTAGCGCTTTCTTTATCTATTGTCTACAAAATTGTTGAATAAACATTATTTTGAAAAGTTAACAATGGCATTAGTAAAATGATAACAAATTGGAATAATTTGGATGGAACAATATAAAATACTGCGTAAGTTACTATCATTCAACATGTTGGCCGCGTTAGGCGACAATAAATGTAAAAGGATTTACTATGTGTTTGTGGAGTCGGAAGACGGCTGAAAGATGATAGAAAAAAGCGTATGCTCGTGAAAAAACACGAAAAACACCAAAAAATCAAATGTTGGAATCAGTTGCAGGTTGGCGGAAATCAATAAAAGGGATTAATCACGCATTCTGTATCCATCTTCAATCATGTTTATAACCCTGCAAATATGGGCGGACTGTTTGCGGTAAGCAATCTTAATTTCGATATTTCCGAGCGCTTAATCTGGATTCAGCTGGGTAAGGATTTGGAAATTTGATGTTATGTTATGATTTTAACGTTGTATTTCATTAGGTTTTTATCGGCGCTGACTATTGTTAATTTGTGGTGTATTGCGGTTGATATAATAAAACGGTCTGCGGGGTCTTTATGATGCCATGGCAAATTGTTTGATAAAAAGGCTATTGCCGGCGTTATGTCAATTGTTTGAATGTTTTGAGATAATGTAAATTTTTTAAACCACTCTTCCGGTTGCACTGCAAATTTTAGTTGGTCTCTTGAACATAAAAGACCAATCTCCCAGGCTGAAATAGCGGAAACATAAACAAAATGTGAGTTGTCAATTAAAGAAAGCGTTTTTCCTGAAAGTTCGCCGCCGCCTTCTGCCAACCAAATTAAAGCGCATGTATCCAGCAAAAGGTCAGACATTCCAGTCTCCTGAACTTGGGGCAGTCAAATCGCCTTTTACTTCCAGCGGTTTGAGCGAAGGTTTCACTGATGTGCGTTTTTTCTTCTTAAACGGCGTAATTTCCGCAATTGGCGTGCCTGACCGGCATATTGTTATATGCTCATTTTTGGTTTCAACCAGTGATAAAAGTGAAGAAAGTTTAGTTTTTGCCTCATGAATATTTACCGATATCATATCAACCTCTGTAATCCAGGCAAGCCGGATAAGTGAAAAATTTTGAATAATATATTAAAAATATACTTAGCTAACTTAGTTTATTTTACAATATTAGCGGGTTATGTCAATGCTGTTGAAATATAAAAAGCTTATATCCACAAAAGGACGTATAAAAACACTAAATATCAAAAGTTATAGAACTCTGATGATGCAGATGACACGGATTAGAGGCTGAGGACAAAAATCGGAAGATAGATAACGGATGAAAGAAAAAATCGTATTAAGCTCGTTTTCATTATTGTTGCTTCAGAAAAATCTTGAATATTGGCGCTTATTCCTCTACAATCTCGCCATTTATACTCCAAAGCATTAGGTCTTCGAAATTTGTGCGGGCTGGAGCAATCTTGCGGATTGCTTCAAATGTTTCCTGAAACCATTGCCATTTATTGATAATCATGGGGTTTGCGCGCATCTCAAGGCTTTGGTTTAAACGTGTGGAGGCAGTCTACAAGACTGCTCCAGCATAAGCTTTTAACTTTTTGCCTTGATCTTATTTTATCTTTTGCTCTTTATTAGCGCAGATTAGTGAAAATTAGTGGTTAATTAGCTTTTGCTTTTCCGAGCCCTTAGTTTGACTTTACAACCAATTTGCCGGGCGATGGAAATCATACGAAATCGGAATGATAAATGAAATATTTTGACGAGCTGCTTAAAGACCATGATAGTTTTGTAATCAATTCATCTTCGGATATTAGGCAAATATCCGTTCAGTATGGCGACTGTTTTATTGAGATTCGATTCAACTCCTCTGAGATTGCCGATTGCCTCAATTTGCTTTATGGTCCTATGGTTGTTGATAACGACTCTTCAGGTAAATTTAACGGCGCAATAATAAAGTATTTTGTTTTAAAGCAAAACAGCGCATATATAATTGCCAGAAACGGCAAGTTTGCATACTCGCTTGACGATTTAATAACGTTAGCGCCGTGGTTTGACTGGATGTTGATGAACGATTTAGTTGACCATAATCAGCATCTTACGGCGATTCATGCCGGCGCAATGGTTAGGGACGGGCGGACTGTCATAATCTCGGGCGAAAGCGGGGGGGGCAAAAGCACAATGACTATGATGATGTGTCTTGCCGGGTGGCGTTTCGTTACTGATGAGGTTACGGTGTTTTCAAATAATGGAGTTAGCGGTATCCCGCGGGCGTTTTGCCTTGCAAAGTATCTTGCCTGTAAACTGTTTGGCGAACTGGATAGATTTCAGGAAGGTATAAAAAGGGATAAAAATTACATGTATATTAATCCGGGGCAAGTCAACATTGTGACAAACGAAAAACAAGAGCCGATTACCCACATAATATTTACTGAAAAAAGCGAAGACCGGAACGAAATTGAACAACTCTCCCTCTCCATGGCAATGTATCTGCTAACGGACAGCCTTTTTAATATTAATTGCGATTTTAAAAACAAACTGGACGCGCTGGTTGACAGTGTTGAAAAGGCATCTATCGGCAAACTGTACTGGAATGACGCTGATGCGGCGATTAGGGCGATTCAGGGATTTATTTATCAGCAATAGAGCATGCAGACGCCATCAAGAGCTTATCTTTTTTCCCCGCGCAGCCATTGGCGCCCGCAAGAATAGCCTTTTTCCATAAGAATCCATATAGTTTACGCTTATAGTTGGTTTCAACTAGAAATTCAATAATGTCATTCGCAAGGTTCCTTACGTTTCTTGTGAATCTGTTGGTTGAGTCTTTAATATCATTATTGCCGGCAGAGTTAATCAAAGCTATATCAATCAACCATTTCAATCTTTCATATCCCTCTTTAAACGCGTGCAGATTAATATAATCAAACTCAAACGAGGCCGGAAGCTTATATCCACCGCCGGCCATTTTTATCATATTCTCCCACTCTATATGATCAAGATAATCTTCCGGGAAGAATATGCGTTGAAATAACAAACCCGCGTTTATCAAATGTGTGTGCGCTTCTATAACAATGTTGTTTCTCTCCTTTAAAATATATCTTTCATGCGCCATATGCTCGTCAAACAGAACGGCCCCCATCTCATTTAGAACATCCCGCATCTCGTCTTTTCTGCCGGCTTTTATCAATATATCTATATCGCACATTGGGCGAAGCGTAAATTCAGGGTAATATTCCCTGGAAACAGAAGCCCCTTTGAGCAAGCAAACCTTTATCCCCGCGTGTTTCGCTTTACAAAGCATTTCATCAATTACCGCATTCATAATAACGCTGTTTGCCCGTAAATGCATCTGTTCACGTCCAAGGATTTCAGCAAATTCATCTCTAAAAGGGGGCAGCCTGCCCTCTTTTACCCCATGCCAAAAAATTGGGTGCAGTTCCCAACTTGCGGCAAAATCGCTTGTAGAGAGCTTGTCCCAATCCAGTTCTTCTGAAAAGTCTCTTAATCCTAATGCGGTAAATGCCGCCCTTAAAAAAAAACGCCTATCTTCTAATTTCATTATTTTTATATAGTCAAACCAATCAGGTTTTCGAGAATTTATATTCGCTTATGTTCTATTCAAAGGACGGGAAATAAAACCCTAAAGGATAAATTCCGGCAAACCCGGCTTTTCGGAGTTTAGGCTTTAGCCTTTTATTCATTTACAAATATCGACAATATGATTCTTTTGGATATATATCAGGTAAAAGGCCGCTCCCGAGCCCATAGCTCTATCCGGGGATAGTAAATTAAATTTCAAACCATTAAAATCTTTTATTTGCGCAACTATTTTATTAGAATCTTTAATTGATGGGGAAGCCATAACTTTTATTTTTTATATATTTGCACAACTGCCTTCTTGTCTGTGCCGCGCTTTTACCGTCCCCATGCTAATTTTGATTACAATTTTAACGATTTTGAAAGGAATTTTAAAATGAAAAAAAGCGCCTCTTCTAAAAAGATGAAAAATTTGGCAAGTTTAAACTGCTTTCAGAATAAATTACAAAAGCGCAAGCTTGTTACAAGGTAGGAGCTTACAAACGGTGGTTTGTCGTGTTTCATTGTCTTACAGATAATATTCCGGCTTGATTTATTGTACAACCACCATTAGAATTATTACTTGGCAGATATTACACTATCATTATATTTTTTTATTAACCATATTCCATGAAAGGAAAACTTATGAGTCCAAAACGGTCTGTAATGACAACTTCAAAGGTAATTAGCGGCGCTTCCAGCACTTTTTTAGAATTAGATTTTAAAATAAATAACTGCCGTTATTGTGATAGCCCAGTTAAGAGTATAAAATTTATTAAAGGAAGAGATGGGAGAAAAGCGCGGTATTTACAACTACAGTGTGTATCCTGTTTTGCTACCGGGCCTAAAGAGGAATTTTTAAAGGGCGAAAAAAACGGTGACGATGACGTTAAATTAAGGGCTATTAAGGTTTGGAATGGAGATGAAGAGTAACTTACACGGCTTTGCCGTCAGAAGTGATTCTAACATTCGGAAATTCCTGATATTAAGATTACAATTAACAAGGAAAGGATAAAAAGCATCTAGAATAAATTAGATGCTTTAATTTAACAATAAACTGATATAAAATATGCAAAATTTAAATCTTATTTGTTTTTTTATGATCACAGGCCCTTAGCGCTAATTTCGCCCCCGGGCATAATTCTCACAACAGCAGCCAAGCTGCTCAGTGTTCATTCGCCCCCCGGGCATAATTCTCCCCTCAGGGGATAATTTTCACTAAGACAGCCAAGCTGCCAAGTGTTCATTTCGCCCCCCCGGGCATAATTCTCACTAAGACAGCCAAGCTGCCAAGTGTTCATTTCGCCCCCCCGGGCATAATTCTCACTAAGACAGCCAAGCTGCCAAGTGTTCATTTATCACTAGAGCAGCCAAGCTGCTCAGTGTTCATTATAATGAAAACACCTTCGTTCATAATCTGTATATTTTTTGTGTCAATAAATATTGCGTTGGTTGCATATAGCGCATCGCGCATTGAATTTAATAAGAGGTTGCCTCCAAAACCCGCGCATATTCTTTGTTATCATGACATTGATCCCGCGCCTCAAACTCAATGGGCCAGGTCGCCCAAAATGCTGCTGGCCGACTTTGATCTTTTGAAAAAGAGCCAAGTGGAAGTTATATCCCTTGACACATTTATAAATTCAACGCAAAATGGATTGCCGTTGCCTGAGAAATGGGCGGTTATCACTTTTGATGATGTTACAAAAGGGCAGTTTGACTATGCGCGCCCATTGTTAAAAGAATACAAATTTCCCGCGACATTTTTTGCCCCAACCGCTTTAGTGGAATCAGGTGAACCCGTGATAAGCGGCTTTACAGGGATAATGAATTGGAAGGAACTCAAAGCGCTGGTTGACGAAGGTTTTCAGGTGGCGTCGCATGGCCATACGCATAGCGACCTTTCTGCCCTTTCCGGGCAAATGTTAAAGAAAGAGATCAGGGATTCATTGTTGGCTTTGGCATCAAATTTAAATGTAAACGAAGCAGATGTATGCCTCCCATTTGGCCTTTACCGTCAGGAACAGGAGAAACTGTTTATAGAGCTTGGCGTTAGGTCTATCGCTTTGACCACTACAGACCATGGTTCAGGCGAGCCGGGATTAATGAAAATTCGGCGATTTGAAGTTAAAGCGGATACAAAAAGCTCTACAGTTTTAAGAACAATTATAGGCGCAGCGCCTTAGGGGGCGGTTTTAAATCCTAACTATGGAACATTTATTTAAACGGTCATATTTAGCGGTTATTGTCGTTTTATTTATAGCTTGCGGCTTGCGGGCGCCGGGGATATTCTGGGGTGACGGATATTTGCCGAACAATGAATTTGCGCGCTGGCATTCAGATGAATCTACTCACGTAAACATAGCTAAACAGTTTCTGAAAAGAGATATTGATTACGGTTCCGACTACATAAAAGGGTTTGGTTTGCAAATGGCCCTGGGGGCCGCCGTTAAGGCGAAAGCCGTATCTCATGTCTCAACGGATGACCTTTATAGAATTGGCAGGTGGTTGTCTTTCCTTTATGGGGCGGCAATAATTGTAATGGTATATGTGGGCGCAATCATGATATCGGGAAATATATCAATTGCCTTAATTGCTGCCGGCTTTATGTCTGTGTGCAGCCCGGCAATTACAAACAGCCATTTTGCGGTTGCCGATTCAGCAGGCTCCTTCTGGTTTTGGTTGACCGCGCTCCTCTGTTATTATGGGTTAAGCAAACATTCTGACAAGGCAAAACTTTGCGCATGGGCCGCGTGTGGCATGTCTCTGGCTATAAAGGTATCCGTGCCGGCGTGCGCGCCAATAATTATTATGGTTGTTGCAGGCGGCAATCGCCTAAAGAATCTCTCGATAGGATCGGCAATCACATTTACCGTATTTATGCTTGCCAATGGCTGCGGCGTTGGAATAGGGGGGCTGTGGGCGATATTTGGAAAAATATTTAATGACAGCATTGCTATTATTCCACATCATACAAGAAGCGAGACGCTGTTTACTCTTCTTATCTCTATTTTCCCTTCATTTTCCCTGCCGATAGTTTTGTTGACGATAGGAGGCTCTTTATTAGCGTTAAAAAATGTTAAAAGGCGCTTTATTTTAGCGCTTTGTTTAGCGGCTCCGGTTATTATTCATGTTGTTTTACTCTCAATGCTTGATGATCCTTTTGAGCGCCATTTGCTCCCGCTAGCCCCGATTTTTTGCGGCTTGTCCGCGTTTTGTTGCAAAAAATTGATTTTAGACAATAAAAACTCTTTAATAAAATGGAGTTTGTCTATTTCACTGGGATTATATTTAATACTGTTTGCGGTTGACGGCGAGATGCCGTTTTGGCGCGATAATAGAGTTGACGCGCGTCAATGGGTAATTAATGAAGTTGAGCCTGGAAGCTCTGTCCTTGAGGGGCCTTACGCATGGCTTTATCTGCCGGTGTCGAAATACAAAATAGATGAAATAC
This sequence comes from Candidatus Anammoxibacter sp., assembly GCA_021777105.1. Taxonomy (GTDB): domain Bacteria; phylum Planctomycetota; class Brocadiia; order Brocadiales; family Anammoxibacteraceae; genus Anammoxibacter_B. Next base: position 17,179 of record JAIQZQ010000066.1, on the reverse strand, counting down.
CACTAAGGTCATATGAAGTCCCTAAGATTGATCAATTTGACCTTTTAATCCTGCACGAATTTCATACTTATAGATATGATAGATCTCGCCTATCGCCATTTGTTAAACCATCAATGGATAACATATATCATCCGGATGGTTTCAGTCTTGAATATTTAGACAAATTAAGAAGCAGCGAGACTGGATTTAAATTGACCAAGGTATTTCCCGCTCCAAAACCGTGGTCATTTGAAAGGGCTTTATATAAGAAATATTGGGGCTCATTTCAGTGTTTTGCGGGAGACGTTTCAATCTATTTAAAGAAATGAAAATAGTTGAACATTAGCGTTTCTATTACTATGCTAATTTTTGATCGTAGCTCGGTAATTTTAGTAATTGCCTCCGTAATTGCCTCCGCCACTATTGCTGGCATTTGAATTTCTTGGTCTGTTAGAATTTGAAACCGGTGAGACTCTTCTGTTGCTATCTCTATGATGGCCCTTTCCTTTGCCTTTATGCTGGTCGTGCCCGCGTCCTTTATCCCTTCCAGTGCCGTTATGGGCGTCGCCTTCGCCATAGGCAAAAACCTCGCTGCTACCGGCGGCTACGGTAAGAATTACCGGGGCTAAATATGCCAATTTTTTGCCTGTTTTTAAAAAATCGCGCCTTGTTACATCTTTATTCTCATCCATCTTCTATTCTCCGGAAAAGAAACATGAAAAATAATATAAAAACTTCTTATCCACTTCGTGGGTAATTCTCACTAAAGCAGTCAAGCAGCTTAGTGTTCATCAACATATTTAAATAAATTGTAGTTGTAAGCTATCAAAATATACATGGATTGTAAAGTTATTTTTAAGCATTCATGCTGAAACGTTATAATCAATTTTTACATTTATTGACGCACAGCGCCGAAAGCGCCAGAGCCAAAGCCGCATTCATCTCTAATAACTCCTCAAATAAATAGAATATGTTCCTTTGAAACAGGTCTAAATCTATAATTATTGCCGCAAGAATCGAACAAAAAGAGAGCGTTATTAACAGATATGGCGGGTATCTTTTTAGCTTCACACACGCGGCTACAACTCGTTTCTTGTGCCTTAACAGCGCCGTTGATAAAACAGCCGCGCTGCCGGCGGCAATGCATATCATGGCGCTACGCGTTAAATGAAGCTCCTCTTTTAAAATATCGCGCCCTAATAGGGCAAAGTCGTGAAAACCATCAATTTTTACGCCATATAGTTCCGGCATTGGCAAATCAAACAGCCTCTCCCCAAAACTTATTTCATCCGCAAAACATATTAAACTAACGACTGCAATAATTATTAACGTTATAATCTCCTTTTTGGATTTACGGTCGCGCAAAAAGATAAGAGCAAGCACAAATGCGGATAAGAAAAGCAAAGCTGAAATGTTTTCTATTAAAAAGTCCTCCTCTGTCAAAGAGTCCTTAAATGCCGGGAACAAAATATACGTAATAGCGCAAAGCACAAAATCCAGAGCGGAAACAATTAAGAAAATACGCGTATAAACCATAATTATTAAGAATAAACAGAAAAACAGAAAAAATAAACATATATTATAATAAGGAAATTCTAATCTTTATAAATTATAATTTAAATCTAAATTGAGAGAATCCAAACATTTTTAAAAATTATGAAAAAGATTGTTGTAATACCCATATTTAACGAAGAGGAACAACTTGTCAACGTTTTAAATGATCTTCAACATTTTGATGTCCTCATTCTTATAAATGACGGCTCCACGGATAATACAGACGCAATTATTAATAATTGGATAGAAAACAGGTCTAATGTCTATTATTTAAAGTTTGACCAAAACAAAAAAATGGCGCCGGCATTAAAGGCGGGGTTTGGGTTTGTAAATTATCTGATCCAAAGAGATGTTGTTTCCAATAGCGACGTCGTTATTACAATAGACGCTGACGGACAACATAAAACAGAGTACATAAACAAAATGGTTGATTATATGGATAAAAACAGTTTTGACATTGTAATTGCCATGCGTGATTTTAGCCAATATCCTCTTTTTAAAATTCTTGGCAATCGTTTATTAACTGCGTTTGCTTCCGTCTTAAGCGGTTTTAAATTCAATGATGTTGAATCCGGCATGAGAGTTATTGCGGCGGGAAGAGTTCAGGGAATATTAGAGTTCTATACAGGACGCGGGTATAGTTGCGCCCAGGAGATCGGCATTATCTCCGCTCTCTTAAATTATAAGGTCTGCAACAAATTTCATACAGAGATTACTTATTACAGAAGCAGGACTACAATAATTGACGCTGCCGTTAACGTGTGCCTCGGGGGGCTCGCTTTTCTGCGATTTAAATTAGGGCTAAAAAATGACGCAATCTGCAGTAGTAAAGAAATATTGCTTTATGAAAAAGCCTTTTCACGCAGGCCCTACACGCCAATGGGTGATTGTTAGTGGCACAGGCATCCTGCCTGTGATCAATTGAAACACAGGCAAGGATGCCTGTGCCACTATTTAGATTTTAGTTGTTTGTTCCTGATTTTCTATTTATGGTTTTCCATTTCTACCATTCAGGAATATCATACTGCATGCTGTTTATTATTTCATAAACAGAACAGTTTGCATCCTTGTAAGCTATTTTAAAATTTTTATCAGCCTCGGCTTGTTTAATAAAATCCTCCTGCGCGTTATCAACTACAACAAATTTCGATTTAAATGTATTAAGTATATCCGTTGACGGATTCGGAGAGTCGCCAAAACTTATATCCCTCCATTTAAAATAAAGCTCTTTGTCTAGTTTGTATATATAATTTGCGTCAAGGCCAAAAATGTAGTAATTCTCTGAATTATAGAAAAAAAGTTGAGGGAAATCATCCCAATCAGCGTTAAAAACAATATCGCCTTGGTTCGTGTTCTCTTTTAACCAGACTGCCGCGCCTTTAAAATAATCAAACGGCTCCTCCTCCATAATCCATTCTTTAGCTTTTATAAAATTTATTGATGAAAATGCAACGGTTGTAATTATCACGAAAACAATTATAACCATGCGCCCGCCTTTAATGACAAATGGTTTTAGCTTTTCTTTATCCTTAAAGAAACCATCCAGGGCAAAAGCTGAAAAAATGACGCAAAATGGCGGCCAATATTCAATAGAACGCCTTGATTTGCATAACATCGCCAGAAAAAACAGAGAAATTAATAAGAATGGAATGGTCTTTGCCTTATCCTTAATGCCATAAATAAGCCCGTAAAAAATAGCCCCTAAAAACATTATGCATACAGGAGCCGAGTCTTTTACCAGAGACCAGGTTGTGAACGGATACCACTCCCCGCCTACATCTACGTTATCGGAAATCCTTACCGACCGTATCATGTTAAAAAACAGCGACGTTATATTATTCGGAAAATATGGATTTATAATAAGGCCCAGCGTTAACCCTAAAAACAGATAAAACAACATTTTCAGATCATATTTTTTCTCTAACGCCGCTTTAGAAAGAAAGAAGATCACGCCTATAACTCCAAGCATAAAGAAACCGTCATAAAGCCAAACAAAACAAAACGCTAATATTGATAAAGCAATATGCCTCTCCTTTATAATAAACAATATACCCAGGATTAGGAACAGAAGCGATATGCTTTGCACCCTTGCCATGCTCATCCTATATATAAACATTCGCGAGCAGACAAGCATTAACAGCGTCCATGCAAAAGCGTATTTTAATTGACTAACCTTAAGCAGCCGGTAAAAAGCGACAGCCGTTAATGTAGGGAAGAATACCGCTCCCCATTTAGCCCCTGTAAGAAGATTGCCGAAAGTGAATGGAATATAAAAGATATGATATAAAAAATGATGGTCCCGGAAATATTCCTTATGTATGGTGTATTGCAGCCATGGCAACTCCTTTATAAGGCCATGTTCGCGCATAAGATAGCTGAATTTTATATGAAAATAAGCGTCCACCCCGGCAAGGTTTTGTGTTGAAAACTGTATTGTGTGGTAAAAAACGAAGGCTATAAAAGCGATCAGTAATGTAGGGGTGTATATTTTATTCATCGTATTAAAGCGCATAGTTTATTTCAGATTTATCTTTTTAGCGTTCTTAATAATAAAATCCGCGTATTGTTCGCCTAATTTCCTCACGCCCACAGGCAAATAGTGAACGTAATTGTAAAAATATTCCCTTTTGCCGCCGAACATAGCATTGTTGTCTATAAACATTGCCCCGGTCTCTTTTGCCGTTTTTTCAATGACCATGTTATATGTCCTGTGATGGTTTACAAATTCATCCTGCAATGGCCATATAACTTTGTCGTTGTAAGGCTTGTATTTCTTTATTTTTAAAAAAAACTCATCGCTCGGCTCAAGAGGCTGAGAGCCAAATATGATCGGAATCTTATTTGCCTTGGCAATAGCCGCAAATGTCAGCAGGTTTCGTTCAAACACCTCCCTTGCCGCCGGCAAAGGCTCCATCCCTAAAGACTCTCTTCTGAATCTACTTGTTGACTCAAGTGTTGTCTTAACCCGTTCCCTTATAAACCAATATAGTTCTGAATGCTGGAATAAAATATTTGGTATCGTATAGACCGACTCGTAATCCGGCGTTGCGTAAAATTTGTGCGAGTATTTGTTTGAATAATCATATGTAAAATTTGGCCAGTAAGAGGCTGATAAATCGTTAGTGTTGTGGCTTAGTATAACAAGGTCCGGTTTCCAGGATATAACATCCAGTTCCAGTAAAATCAGTGAATGCGGCGTTGAATAAGCGGAATTTGCCACATTGATCACCTCTATATCATCCCTGTTAAACGCCTTTCGCAGTTTTTCCTGAACTATAAGCGGATAATGTATGCCCTCCTCCTCATATGCATGCTGGTTTACTGTTGTAGAGCCACCGAACGCGACTATCCTGAAAGCGCCTTTCTTTTTCTTTATAGGAAAAAGTTCATCATGAGTTGATGAAATGAATCGCTCCCCATTAACCATTTCATAAAGATCATGCCCAAACGTGCGAAAAGGGCGAACTGTATCAAAATGATCCGCAACCTGGTTTCTCCTCCCTGAGAAGAAACCAGCGCCCTGAACCACATCATATCCCCGCACCGTAACTTCCAACACAATTAATATGAATCCAACCGAAGCAGCAGCCGTGAGAAGATTTAATTTCCACCCTTTTTTCATTATTTAATAATCAGTTATAGCCAAAAGAGCCCATAGAAAAATTGATTTGTCCCATGTAACCATAAAAAAAGGCCGCCAAATCAGACTAATATTGCTGATTATGGGCGGCCTTATCAAAGCTCTACCACTGCCACCGGATACCATTAATGTCGGGGGCTCGTAATGATACCCGGATTGGCAATGATTATTTAACTTATACTTTTTCTACGTCACATCTACTCGCTTAAAATTAATAGCAGACACTTATAACTGTACCAGAAATAAAAAGCTTTATCAACAAAATAGCGCTGATCTCAGCTAAAAATTAATCTTTTCAGTGCCCTAAAACCGAACGCATAATCAATAGTTATTTGTATTATTCAAAAGACTTTAGCCTTGACTGTAACTCCGCAAACTCTTTAGACATTGTTTCAATAGTTTTTTGCTGATCCTGCACAACCTTTGTTAAGACCGCTACAATATCCATTGTCCTGAGACTTTTGCGATTATTTATTGCAACAAGATCAGGAACTTCCTCTGCAATAAACCCGAGATGTTCTTCCTTTAAAGTGTCTGTTTTATACCTGAACTTTGTAGGTTTTAGTTCTTTTAGGGCGCCTAAAGCCTCTTTTCCCGTTAAATTATTTATATCGTCTTTAAACTTTCTCGAAGATCCTTCCGTAATTGAGCCCGTGACAAATAAATCCCCTTCAACCTGAAGCTTTTCTTCCGGTTCAGTCGTTCCTATGCCGACGTTTCCGTCCGCATTAACGTAAAATGATCCAGTAGGGGCAAAGTTTTCAACAACTAAAGGGTCGCTCCATTCCTCGCCGTTAAATGTTCCAAGTATAAAAGCGTGGCCGTTAAAAAAATCAGGGTGCGACATGCCGATAGCGCTCTTTTTAGTTCCAGTTTCATCTTCCTGAATAAAATCAATAGTCGCCCAATCCTCTTTACTGCCGTAAAATTCAGCCAAAGGCGATTCGTCTCCTTTTATTACAATATTAGAGGAAGGAGTTGTGGTGCCGATGCCCACATTACCGGCGGCATTAATATATAGAGATCCGGTAGGCGCGGAATTCTCAATAACTAACGGGTCGCTCCACTCATTGCCGTTGTATGTGCCGACAATAAAAGCGCCGCCCTTAAAGAAGTCAGGGGGGGACATGCCGACATTACTCTTTTTAATCACAGTCCCATCGTTCTGGACAAAGTTAATAGTCGCCCAATCATCTTTACCTCCATAAAATTCAGCCAAAGGCGCTTCAGCTCCCTTTACAATAAGTTTAGAGGATGGAGTTGTTGTGCCAATGCCCACATTGCCGCTGAATATAGCAGTTCCATCAATATTGATATTCCCGTTTTGAACTTTTCCCGGAGTTGTGTCTTGTAAACTTACCAACCTCTTGGAAACAACGGCTGACGCAACTTCGGTTTCTAATAATTCCAAATTATAATCATTAGCATATAAAGCGCCTATGCCGGCAAATCCGCCCAAAAATAAAGAAACCAATAAAGCAGAGTTAAATTTATAAAAATAAAATCTATTCATAATTATTCCTTTCAAAACAGTAATAAAAATTAAAAAAGATGTTTGCTCAAAATTCAGGGCTTATCATATTCTCTTGTTGCCAATTCGTCCAGTTTAAAACTCAACAGGTCAATCTCAAAACATTACAGCTGAAGTCTGCTTAACGTTTTAGATTAATTTCTTCCGCGCTACTTTTATAAAAAATGTAAACGCCTATTATAAAAAAGAGATATTAATGTTATTAACATTTATAACATTGAAGGTTATATAGATTATGTCGGAAGCCATGCACTATTTGCGCTGCCTGATACCGTAAATCCTTATACCTTTAGGCTCTGATGGTCGTGTAGACCTTCTGTTGTATATTTTGGCATTACTTTTGCTTAGTCTGAATATTGTGGCAAACGTTTTACTGGCTTTTTCTTTCGAGCCTTTAACTTAAGTTTATCTCTTTTAACTTTTTATTTAAGAAATTAGGGAATTATGGAAAAATTCAGCATAGTAAGAAGGCGGCGCCGGGCAAACCTTGATTTTGATGAAGAGGTTCCCGAATTGCAACTTAGTGATTTTAACGTATCCGCATCTGAGGATTATGAGAGCGTTACAAACATCAATGTGGGAAATAGCCCTGCGATATCGTTCAATTTGTCTGATGAACAGCGCTCGTTTTTAAAATCCAGCGAATATTTAGAATCACTATTAGTTGGAACAACAAAAGGATTTGTGGCTGACATCGCTGAAAACAATGAAGGCCGGATTGTTTTCACCTTTGCCCTTGGAAAAGTTGACTCTGTAAAAATGCTTAAGCCGAAACAGGTCTGCAAAATGTTGCAAATCAGCAAATATTTATTAAGAAAGCTTGTGACTGAAAAAAAGATTAGAAGTTATAAAATCGGAACTGTAAGGCGGTTTTCATTAGACGATATTCTCGACTATCTGGCCAATAATGAAGAACTTGAGAATTTTGATCAAAATTACTTATTTTAAAGGAGGTACTTACAAATGTATTATAAATATTGGAATTTAACGAAACCGCCATTTGACAACGTTCCTGATCCAAGCATGTACGCGGATTGTCACGAGTCAATGGAAAATGCGCTTGGCGAAACTTTATTTGCAATAGAAGAGGGCGAAGAGTGTTTCGCGGTAATTGTAGGAGATGTGGGCCTCGGTAAAACTTTGTCAATACGCATGATTATCGATTCCCTTGATCAGGAGAAATACAAAATAGCGCTAATCACCAATCCAAGCCTGACCTTTGTTCAGCTATTGCGCGAAATCATTGGCCAGCTTACCGGCAAGATGTGCGAGGAGAAAAAGAAGGTCGATATGCTTGAGATTTTTAACAAACTTCTCTTTGAAACGTATGACAACGGCAAGAAGATAGTTATTTTTATAGACGAAGCCAATGTCATATCCCGCAAGAATCTGGAAAACCTGCGTCTTTTAACCAATATGCAGGATGATGATAAAAATTTATTTACATTGATTCTCGCCGGGCAAATTGAGCTTGCCAAAAGACTGGAACATCCAAGTCTCGCAAATTTGTTTCAACGCATAGGGACATATTGCAAGATTGATAAAATCGAGTCCCCGGAGTTGACAATGTCTTATGTTAACAGCAGACTTAAACTGTCCGGTTGTAAAAAAGCCATCTTTACAAATGACGCTTACCAGCTTATTTGGCAACTTTCCGAAAATGGTGTTCCGCGTCTTATAAATAAAATTTGTAAACTCTCTTTAAAAGCCGGCGAGACGAACAGCCTAAAGTTTATAAACGGGGATGTAATTAATCAGGTCGCAGCGCGCTTTCAACGAACGACTTTTAGTTCTGTTTCAAATGCGGGCAGAGCCGACAAAGCTAAAAACTCAACTAAGCAAAGACCAAACAACAATAAAGGGCACGCCGCCCCGAAGATTGTAGACGCTCAAATAGAGAGCGATAATGACGATGATTTGTGCCGGGAAATGGCGCGCCATACGGCAAATAAGAACGAGAGTCTGATTGAAAATATAAATTCTACAAACTCAAGGATATCGTTTAGCGATAAACTGGAAATTGTTGAAGAAAATTCAGCGGAGATAAATATTGACGGAGTAAGGGTTAAAGTAAATTTTCCTGAGCAGTTTATTCAGAACGTCAGGTCCTCAAGCATCGAAGACCGTTTAAAACTTTCAGGCGCAATGGCAGCCAGAATAATCAAGGAAAATCCAAAACTCACAAGCTCATGCTATGATGATCCCGTTTCAATTTGGAGCGACTTAAGGGACATGATCATGAGTAAAATTCAAACGGAAAACGTAGCGGTATAGCCTTCTATTTCCGTGGCTTTTTACAATGATTTATCATTTTAAGAAACGGCATAACAATGGACAAAAAACTTCTATCAAAACAATGGTTTATGAAAGCTTGCAGATATAATCATATAGAGCCGCAAGCCGATCAATCAATAGAGGCGTATAAAAAGTGCCTCAAATATGACGAGACCTTTATGGAAGCCTATGTTAACATAGGATTTGTTTATCTCCAAAGAAATGAATGTCAAAAATCTGTAAAGTATTTTGAAAAAGCGGTTAAACTGGATTCGGATAATCCTGAAGCCTATAACAACCTGGCCTATGTTTATGAAAAACTTAAAAGATTCGGCAGCGCCGGAAAGATTTATGAAAAAGCGCTGTCCCTTGATCCTGATAATCATAAAACAATGATCAAAATAGCAAAAGTGTTGGAACTTGAAGGCGATTATAAAGGCGCGGCGCAACAATACATAAAAGCCGTTGAAAAAGCCGGCGATGAAGATGCCCCGCATTTCCAGCTGGCTTCTCTATATTCCCGGCACGATATGTTTGATGAGGCTATAAGTGAATATAAGTTAATTTTAAAAACAAGACCTAATAATTTCAAGGCAATGCAGAGCCTGGCAAAACTTTATGCCCAGTTAGGCAACAATAAAGACGCATTAATTGGTTTTAAACAATGCTTGCTGGTAAAACCGGATGATATAGAGTCCTGGAATAATTTAGGGTATGTTTATTGGAATATGGAGAAATTGAGCGAAGCGGAAACCGCTTTTCGTAAATCATTAGCGCTTGACCCTTTGCAGGAAAAGGCTCAAGTGAACCTGGCCAGGTTAAATTTTATTCAAAACAATTCCCATCCTGATAAAGACGATATAACTCGACGACTCCATTTTGTATTATCTTTAAATCCAGACAATCAAGACGCTGTAAATCTCCTTGAAGAACTGGAAAACGTTATTCAGGAATGCCTGGTTATTTAAACTTTACCGGAATATTTATTTACAAACCATTTTATTAAACTATTTGTTGGCTTAATGTCTCCTAATGCTTCAACCATACTGATGTAAACAAAACTCTGCTTTTAACGAGCTCCCGCGCAGAGTTGTCTTAATGTCTGCATGTTCAAGCACGGAGACATTGACCCAAAATTCCTTTTTTTGTAAAAATATAGCTGCATCCAACCGATTTGCTTCAATCCCTCATTTATTTCTGAGCAGCCCCTTAGTAACCTTCAGTACCGGTTCTGCGTTAGCTTGCGAAAGCGCAAAAAGATGTGTATAAACCTTAGCCCTAAAAAGAGGGGAACGATGGGTGTGTAAAAATAGAATTTATTCCTTAAGTCAATGAAATTGCCATTGAAGGGAGGGGTTAGAGGAGGATGATAAAAATCGCTCAATTTAGTGTCTTAGATCTGGATTTTTCCGTCTCGAACCAAAACCCCGGTTTGGGAGCGAAACAATATGCAAACCTATTCATCACAGTTAAACTCCGGTTCATACCCCACCGTGAATTGTTTTGATGTGTTATTGCGGATACTTAAGAAATGGGAATTATTTTTATCAAATGGACAAATAGGCATGGCACAAGGCTCAAATCCAAACTTTTTATAAAAACCTGGAGCGCCTAAAACGAAAATAGAGCTTTCTTTAATAACATCCTGCCTCAAGCTAAAGCGAAGTAATTCCTCGCCTACACCCCGCTTTTGGAACTCCGGTTTCACAGCCAACGGCGCCAAATGCAAACCACACACATCAGGCCCATTATAGGCATTTGAAAAAGCAATATAGGCAATTATTCTATTGGCATGAATACACACCCATTCATGCACAGCTTTGCCGTTATTATGGAACTTTTCAACTAATTGCGCCTCAAAAGCGCTGTTGGGAAATGCTTGCCGCAACAAAGCATCAGCCTTCGCATAATTTTCAGAAGTGAGTCTTCGTATTTTCATTGTTTTATATTCAATCCTCAATTGTTAGTTATTAACATGTGGACGCCTTTAAATAGTTTAAGTTTTAGTTTTCTATGCAAGATATAGATATATCGCGTCCTACAATAGCAATATTAATTGAGTAATAGAAGCAGTTTACAGCTTTGTTAGCCATGTAAGGTTATTATCACTTTTGGTTCTATTACCGTCAAATGAAATTTGCCAGTTTAATTGGAATGCCGCATTTGAAAAGACTGAACATCAGATTTGACGAAAGGGGGGCTGGATATATGGTTATAACTTACTACTACGTCTGCTATTTACTCTATTTGGAGCTTTCCTTAAATATTTCATGAGTCATATTTCCTCCTACATTCATAACGGTTGGTCAACACAACTAAAGCATGAATCACCGCGAGTTTTTTGCTTACCGTGAATGAGGAGGTTAGATCGTATTTTTTTAAAAGGAACTACCATTTTGTATATTGTTTATAGTCAAAGGAGATGTAATAATTTTTACCATTTAACAACAAGTCACTTTTTTTACATTTATTAAATTATTATTTATGTAAACGGCTGCTTTTACTTCCAGCGTTGCGCTAAGCCTCCCGAAGCTGTTAATAAAATAATTGCGAATACTTAAAAACAAATAAAAAACCGGCAAAACTTGAGGGTCGGCTTTAGCGGCTTGTTGGAAACGAGATACTCAAGAAACTTTGACGATCAGAAAAATAATGTTTTTGCTTTTCAACCTATTAATACTTTATTTTATTAATGTAGCCCAGATTGTTTTCCTAATACTTAATAATCAAGACCTAATGTTTTCTAATCTCTGGTTCTTCTAAAATTGCTACTATGTATTTTACCTAAATATCTAAAATATTTAGGATGAGTTAACTTTTTATCCGTTACATCTGTTTCTATATAATTAGATGTATTTAAAGATAAAAACGTATTCACAGCGTTTTTATTAAACGAGGCAAAGTAAAATGTAGCGGTTTTAATGGTATTATTTTTATCAAAATCAACATTCACACTTTCAATGCCCACATGCCCTTCTCCTGAAATTTTATTGCTTTTAACTTCATAATGAATATGTAAGAGCCATTCAATTTGTTCAAGAAACAGGTCTTGACTGAGGTCTAGTTTATTTAGAAAGTTTATTATATCTTGTGTTTTAAATTCAATGTAAGGGTAATGATTGTTATTACATTGCTTTATTTTTAGCATATTATTTAATAAATCATAAGCGTTAAGGTAAAAACCGAATGGAAAAATGAAGTTAAAACAGGTAGTTTCTATTCTTTTGTAACAACTGAAAATATGTTTTTCAGTTTTAATTTTTTTGACGGTCTGTTTAATGGTATGCTCTTTATCTCTAGATTCTTTTTGTTTTCTTAACCGCATCTCAATCTGTTTTTTAATGCTTTCAGCTCTATTTTTTGCAATAGTTAAAAGGAAAGACCTGCCAGGTTCTTCTAAAACACTTCCACTTTTCTTTATATTGCAGTCTTGACAAGATAATGTATAGTTTTCTACTATATTATTTCCTCCTTTAGATACTGGGTCGATATGATCAACCTGTAAAACATTCTTGGGAAGGTATCTTTTGCAGTATTGACATTGTCCTTTATATATGTCAATAATTATATTTCGAACTTTTGAAGTTGAATAATTAATCATTTCGTTCATGATTTTTTAGTTGTCGCCACCAACGTTGCGATCAGGTGCGGCTTACTGCCATATAAAGGTCTGTCCCTATAGCTTTCCGTTTGCTGTTAGAAAACTTATTTCTAAGATTGTCTATATTTAATTTAAAACTTGCTTTTAATCATTTTCTTGTTTAGATTCATGTTTTGTAGCAAGAAGTATATTTAGGTATGTATAATCAACTTCTCGTTTTCTGAGTTTTAAAAAGCCTTGCGCAAGAATTATAGTGAAGATTAAAGACAGTAAAAACCAAACCCATACCAAAGTATTAGTTACAACACTGTCTTTTATGCTCACCGTAATGCAGAAAAGGCTAAGAACAAAACTGAATACAAAAGCTGAAAACAGTGTTCCTGTCATACGGGCCTCTATCTCCATACGTTCACCATCTTCCCAGAGTTCAGGACTAGTAAGGCGAAGTAAACGTTTAACGGTTGAGAATGGTTGTCGACCAGGGAGGTCACTCTTTATTTTACCTGTGGCGTCTTCGGTAATGTTATATCCTGTCGCATGTTCAACAATTTCAAATATTGACGAAATGAAATTACCCCCAGTGAACCGATGTGGAAAAGGAAATTCAAGTGATTTAAAATAGGCCTTACGATTAGCTGATTTTAGCTTTGTAATTGGTATAATAATTAGTTCAGCAATTTGCATTGAAAATGGTTTTAGGGAATAGCCAATAATTAGACTTCCAATAAAAAATATAATTGATCCAAATCCAGTGCCAAACCCCGAAAGATATTTTAGGAAAGAAACGGTAGTAGAGAATGGAGCTAATTGATGAGGGATGTTACTTCCTTTAAGGTCAACTAAAATACCATAGGCAGTGACAAGTAAAAGCAACCATAACGAACCAGGGATGATAATCACAAAAATATCGAATATTGTGAGTGGAATAGTTCTAATTTTTGGTTCCAAAATTATTCTCCTTTTGCTGCCTCTCGCCACTAACGTTGTGGTAAGCCGCCCGAAGCGACTAAATAAAATAAAAACGTTTATCTAAAAACGCTTATCAAAACGGGCAGACTTGAGGGTCGGCTTTAGTGACTTGTTCTGCATTTGCCCTCGTATAGTGTTCTAAAGGGCCAAATATTTCATAATAATCATCAAGAAATTCATCTTCACAATTTCTAATAAGGGCTGGCACTAATGATTCGCGATTATAATCATCTAGTTCATACTCAAAATCATGAATTATGTCCATACAAAATCCTTTTCCTTTTTCCCATAGTTCAACTTCAAACCTACCCTCATAGTCGTCATAAGTGGCTAGCAACTTTGTCGACAGCGCAGAGTTAAAATATGTCCTTACTACTGGGTTTCCTAATGTATCAAAGATAGAAACTAATGCTGTTTCGGCACACACTTTTTCTATATCTAAACGATACCCGGATTTTGATTCCCAGATACCTATAAATTTATCTATACCAAATTCCATAATTTCGCAGAATGATATGATCAGCCGCCGCACTTTTTGCGGTCGGCTGTATTTGCTGGTTAGAAAGGATATTATCACTTGTGATTATACTATCGTCAATAATAAAAATTTGCACACTCTTGTGGCTTAAGTACTTCCTTCTCTTATGCAGTCAAGGGGAGATTTGACCCCCTTCATGACCCCCTTCACAGACCCCCTTCACAAAATAAAATCCGCAACCCAATATTAATACGACCAAGCATTCTGCTTGAACAGCTCGACTTCTTCAGGCTGCATAACCTCGCTAATTTTGTCCATAGGTGCTACGACAATCTTTGATACTTTTAACGCACCTTTCAGGGCACTACTTGATATCCAACTGTTTTCCCACAACATAGCATCTTTTCCGTTTACAATTTGGCAAATCGGTTCGTCACTAACGAACTCAACGACAGCATTTGGTTGCGTTACTCGCTGTAACCATATTTCGAGATACCCGTTGTAGGGAATTCGAGACATCTTATCGCGCACCTTTGTCCAAAGTGGTAATTTCTCTTCACTCGGAGCAAGAGAAATGAGATGACTCAAAATCCCGGCCACAGCAGGGAATGTCGCAGGGGAAACAAATGCAATATCTGTTGCGATGGCAACTTGCACTTCAAGATCATCCGGTGCTTCGGTCTGTTTTGAAACATCAGTATGAAATTCACCTACAAGTCGCCGAAGTGCTCCGCTATTGGGAAAACGCTGGCCGAATGAATGTAACCTCAAAAGCTGCTTCTGAATAGTTTTTGCATTCACCTTCCCAAGGTCTTGCAGCTCAATCCCTGCCAATTTGTCAGGTTTTATCGAGCCTTCAATAACGTTCCTACAAGAAAAAGTTTTTGATACGCCAAGCTTCATACCGACAATTCTCAATTTGTCACTAACAATCTTCAGAATGCCATATGCCCGATCATCACTATTGGCGTATATTCGATAGTCGTCACGATACCGAAGGATTCGGAAATCTACCTGATTTTTTAGCTCTGTTTTTAGCTCTAAATTAATCAGTTCATCTACATATCCGAGAATAATTTCTGCAACGAAATCCATTAGTACAGAGCCTTGCGAAATTCCGTTGGTTTGACCGTATCGGCTCGCTTGGATATGAGAGTCGATCTTGTTTCCTATAAGAGAATTTTTTCCATTTTTTCCTTTAGCTTCATCAATGCCGTGCAATGCCCAGGAGATGCTGTGTGTGTACAGGGAGCCGTAGCAGTCGGTTACATCAGTATGAAGGACTTGATTAAATTCCAGTGAGTATGCCAGGGAACGTTGCTCGACACGCTGCCACCAACTAATAATTTGCTTTGCTATATCTGTCTGATCGTCAAGTGACATCACGGGGGCACTACAACACTCAACAACGCCACCATCAAACTCAGACAGTCTCTCTGTGATAAATTTCCAATTATCAGTGTCACATATTACGTTGATCAGAGATACATAAATTGCAGGATGCATAAGCTCAAAGGGCCGCCATGCAAATTTACCATCTTTATTTGTAATTAAGCTGTAGTTGACACTCGAATAGTTGCTTGGATTTGCAGACTTAAATTCGGCGTAATTCCTACCGTTGAGAACAGTCGCAACGTCAGCAAGAATCGGCTCAAAACTGATATAGCTCGGCATATCTTCGTTAAAGTAGCTACTGGCCTTCAGGAAATGTTTTTTTGCCTCTTCGTTTGAAAGTTCAATTAGTCGCTTCATTAGCCTTAAGCCCTTCTTTATTCCGATATAATCCGGCAGTATTTATGTTCAATGCCTAACATTTAGGATTTTATACGTAGTTGAGTGCAAACAAGTAGCGCAACTGCTTCACAATAGCCAATTTCTTAAAGTGATGCGCTTATTCGTTTTGTGTACGCTCAAGTACGTATAAAATTTTGTTGAACGAAGCCGATTGCCTTTATGGGTATTCAATACCAGGATTCTTACAAATTTAATAATATTTTCGTTAAATTTTATACCTTTTTCTTCTTTTTGCGATGGAGAGAAGATCAACGAGTTCGCTCATATAGGCCTCAATCGTGGCGCATTATGCGCCGGAGAACAACTTCTTAATTTTCTTGCCGATCTTGTCATGTCCCAAGACTTCATTCGTGAGTTGCGGCATCAACGGAAGTCCTGTGTTCTTGATGCCGCCAGCCCCAAGCAGGAACGCCAGAGAGTAACTCACGCATGTCTTGAACTGCATCCTTGATTTCGGGTGATGGGAATGGTGTTAGATCGTTACTCATATTTCAGTCCCTATAACTTCCTGAATCCATTTATAGAACTTGCTTTTTGGTATTGGTGTATCCATCCAAGATTGGTCGGGCTCTGGGTCGCGGATCACTTCCTCAACTGTCTTGATGCGCGGCATTGGCTTTGAACTGATCCGGCCTCTTCCCGTCACCCATCGAACCTCTCGGGCCTTTTGGATGGCGAGAACAATGAGATTAGTCATTTGGCAATCACCAAGGCAGTAGTCCATAACTTTCTGGTAATTTCCGGCGCGCCATTCCTTTGGCGCGTCTTCGCCGTCCATAAGTTTCTTTTGAGGGATGCCCATTCCTTCGGCCACCTTTCCCAGGCTAACTGGGAAACCGGCCTGGTTGAAGAATTGGAACATGGGGTCGTAACTCTTCAAAGCGATACGAGCTGCAAGGGCCATGTCATCGGCCTGATGTCCGATCCATTTCAAGTCGAAGTTCAAACCGTTCCATGCGCAAACAATGAATTCCTTTTGCTGCATTTCGTCGAGATACTCCAGAAGTTCATGCGCTCGTTGCTTTGTCAAGTTCAACGCCGGGCGACCTTCATCGTCCTCGGAATACCACATCCGTTCCTCCCCGTTATGAATGGCTGTTGTCGCCACCGAAATATGAAACGGCGCATACTTCTCCATGTCCTCGTTTTTGCGCATTTCGAAGACATCCGAGATCTCTATGTCAAAGCTCAGTAACTTCATACCTTATCTCCGGCGCTTAACATTTAGGATTGTATACGTAGTTGAGTGCAAACAAGTAGCGCAAATGCATCACAATAACTAATTTCTTAAAGTGATGCGGTTCTTCGTTTTGTGTACGCTCAAGTACGTATACAATTTTGTTGAACGAAGCCGATTGC
>JAIQZQ010000065.1 GCA_021777105.1 Candidatus Anammoxibacter sp. | reverse complement strand
AAGATTTGGAGGAAACAGAAGTATGTCAACCTAACCCGGATAAACCGGAAGTTGGCAATTTGCAATTTGCAGTTGGCAATTAAAAGCTGGAGCAGTCTTGTAGACTGCTCCATAACGTTTTTGCTTTGCGATTATAGTTGACCTTAAAACATTATGTATTAATTCTTGAATTTGATGACACATTTAAATATCTTGTCAAAAAATGTCAGAATATTATTAATAAGATCCTAATGGCTCGGAAACAAATATCACTGCCATCTTGATAATAGTAAATGATGGGTGGCGTGTTGGGAAAAGAGAGATGACAACATTACTATAGGAGTTTATTATGCAGGTAGTCATGAAAATGCCTCATATTGAAGTGAAAGTTAAAGGGCCAATACCTAAAACCGATGTTAAACTTTTAAAGCAGAGATTTTCTGCTTTATTAAAAAAATATGAGGAAAGCGCTGATGGAGACGAATATGTTGATATTTACGATACTGACTGGTATGGAAATATTAAACAAAAAAGGTCGCCGGGGAATACAGTTAGAATTTATCGGCAAAATGCTGGGTTAACACAAAAAGAGCTGGGTATAAAACTAGATGGTTTTTCGGCAAAATATATTTCTGATATTGAAAACAATAGAAGATTAATAAGCAAGGAAACCGCAAAAAAATTATCAAAATTGTTCAAAATTTCGATCAATAGATTAATATAGTTTTACCGTACCATATTTGCCAACCTGAACAAGGCTTCGCCGCAATAATATACTACCTATGCCGAAGCATATGATACCATTATTTTTACGCGATTTTTGTCCCCTCGGGGGATAATTCTCACTAAAGCAGGCAAGTTGCTCAGTGTTCATTTATCAAATGGTAAAATTTAAATAGACTGTGAAGGTTTTAAGGAATCTCACTCCGGATTGATACGTTTCGTTTATTTATTGCCTGAAAAGCTAAAAGTTGACCTTTAACCATAGTTGTCACTTGACAACCGGAAGTTTTGCGGTTATTATCCAATTATTACTTGTATGAATATGACTAAAAGAAAACTTCATCCAAAACCTGAAGTTGAAAAAACGCTTAAATACGCAGAAGAACATGGATGGCGAATAGAAGTTGGAGGCTCTCATGCCTGGGAAAAAATGTACTGTCCTCATAACAATAAAGAGTGCAGGTGTGGAGAATTCTGTGTTTCCAGTATTTGGAGCACCCCTAAAAACCCAGGAAACCATGCAAAACAAATAAAGCGTGTTGTGGATAATTGTATAATGAATAATGACAAAAAGAGTGCAATTGAAAAGGTGTAAGTTATGAATGAATATGATTTTACTTTAAAATTTTGTCTGCCGCATAACGGAATGGATGCTGAAACTTATATAGGCAAACTAATGCATGAGGGTTGTGGTGACGCCCTTATAGGTGTGGGGAAAACCGGGCGCATAGCATTGAACTTTATTCGCGCTTCGGATTCAGCCGGAAATGCGGTCTTTAGCGCAATTGAAAATGTTAAACGCGCAATCCCGGGGGCTCGTTTAATTGAGGCAACGCCTGACCTTGTAGGCCTTACAGATATTGCCGACATTCTGGGATTCTCAAGGCAAAACATGCGAAAGTTAATGCTAAAAAGCGGCCCCCTTTTTCCGGCGCCGATACATGAGGGTAAAACATCTATTTGGCATTTGGCAAGTGTGTTAAATTGGTTCACGGAAAATGGGCAATATAGAGTTGAAGATTCATTAGTTGAATTAGCCAAGATGAATATGGCTCTCAATGTTTGCCGGGAACGCTCTGATATTGAACCGGAAATTGAGCAACAAGCGCAATCTTTGCTAAGCTAAGTGGTGTTCTGCCTTAAATGAACACACAATTTATCTAACCCGGATTAGCCGGATAAGTAAAAAGTAAAAAGGTCGGAATTATCTTTTTAAAAATATCCTGTCAAAAATTGTCACAATTTAACTCATAAGATCCTAACCAGTATAAAACAGGACAATGAAAAAGGAAAAAATTTTATTAAATCTTAACAAAATCCCTGTTTAGTTACGCAATTGCCTGATAAATAAACACTGAACAGCCAGGCTTATTTAGAATGATCTCCATTCAAACAATCACCAAAACTTGAAAATACCTAACTTGAAGGATCGTAAACATGCCACATTTTTCCGGTAGATTTCCAAATTTTTCTATGTATAATGTGTTTTGCATTGATTATTGAGTATTTAAATTGTGTATATTTACTGCATTTATATGCCTGATTTAAATTAGATCAATAGCTTTTTTTACCGTATTTTTGCAATATTGAGACCTTACTAAACTAAAACAATTGAAAGGAGAGTTATAGAATATGGCGGATGAATTAACATGGACGGACGAGGCTTTGGAACGTTTAAAGGCTATTCCATTTTTTGTTAGAAAAATGGCTAAAGCGACGATTGAAAAAGAGGCTGTAAAAATCGGTGAAACGGTTATTACTGTTGAGTTAATGAAAAAGATAAAAGAACAGGAACATGGTTAATGCGCAATGCTTTTTGAGTTGAAAAGCGCGAGTTTTCACTTCTTTAAACTCAAACATACCGCGCGGCGCTAACCGCCGCGCAGGCATATGGTTACGCAGTTGATTGGTAATTGAAACGGTGGTTTGGGCTCCAATTCTTAAAAAATTTTCCTGCAAAATGAATAAAGAGAGGTATAATATTATATATATGAGTATTTTAGTAATATTTAAAAAAGGGGTCGCAAGCAAATAACTTGAACAATTTTAGGTTTTAGATTTATGATTGATTTGCTTAACATGATTGAGCCAAAACAGAAGCAAAGCCTTTAACTATGTTGAGGATTTGCAAATTGCATCCTGAGCAAAGATATCCTGAAGATGAGCGTAAAATGTTCAACTTATTTGTGAACGGCTCCTGAGGAGCAAAATCATGGATAAAAAGAAAAGCGGTAAAAAAGAGAGGGCTATGTACACATGCAAGTCTTGCGGAAATGTTTCAACAGTGAAGGCTCGCATATGCGCGCCCGCAAAGATTTCAAGCGTAAAAATGAAATAACTAAACGCTTGTCATTTTAATGAAAACTGAGCAGCTTGTCTGCTCTAGTGATAAATAAACACTTGGCTGCTTGGCGGCCTTAGTGAGAATTATCCCCTGAGGGGAGAATTATGCCTTGGAGGCGAATAATTTAGAACCTTAAATTGATTAAAAAATAAAATCCCCTTAATCCCGCTCTAAATAGAGACGGGATTAAGGGGATTTGTTTTTTTGTAAAAATAAGGGCGCCTGTGACACTATTTCTATGAATTATTAAAAGCTCTCAATTTAGGGTCTTATGAGTTAAATTGTGACAAATTTTGACAGAAAATTTAAATGCGTCATAAAATCATAGGATTAATATGGTATATTTTGAGGGAAACTTTAATCGCAAAACAAAAACGTTTTGAAGCAGTCTGCAAGACTGCTCCAGCT
>JAIQZQ010000064.1 GCA_021777105.1 Candidatus Anammoxibacter sp. | reverse complement strand
ATAATGGTTTGACGCTTTTGCTTTATGTTTTAACCTAAATTGAGCGACTTTATAATACCCCCTCCCCTAACACATCCCACTAAGGGGAGGGGAATTTGGCGTCTTAAACGCGTTTTGGCTTAAATCATAATTTTAAAAAGTTTCATCCGATGGGTGGAATATTGAATTTAAGTATTTACCTTTAATTCCCCCTCCCTTGATGGGAGGGGTTAGGGGAGGGTGATAAGAATCGCTCAATGTAGGTTTAATTTGTTTTAATCTGTGTAATCTCTGGTTTAACGCTTTAGCTTTTTAATCTGTGAAATCTGTGGTTACGCTTTTGCTTTTTAATCTGTGAAATCTGTGAAATCTGTGGTTACGCTTTTGCTTTTTAATCTGTGAAATCTTTTTTTATTTTTTACACACCCCTCATTCCCCTCTTTTTAGAGGGGAGGTTGGTGGTTGGTGGTTAATTTGTTTTTATTTTTTACTTATCCGGTTTATCCGGATTGTGTGTTATGAAAATTGCTTCGTATTCAGTTAACAGGCCGATAACAACGATGATGATTGTCATTAGCGTTGTTGTTATCGGGCTTATATCTTTAAAAATGATTCCGCTTTTGTACCTGCCGGAGTTTTCAGGGCATTCGTTGTGGATGGATATTCCGTACACGTCTTCGTCGCCGCAAGAGGTGGAGCGGTTGATAACTATTCCTATTGAGGACGCGATTAGCGTGATTGAGAATATTGAGTCCATGAGCTCTTCGTCATCGGCCTCCAGTTCCAGCGTTAATATTCGCTTTAAAATTGGGACGGATATGAGGCTAGCGTCAACGCGGGTTATGGATAAGATTGATGAGATAAGGCCTGATTTGCCGGATGATATTGACAAGATAAATGCGCATCGTTTTCAGTCAGGGGATTTGCCGGTTATTGAGTTTCAGGTCGCGGGCGACATGAACCGGGAACGACTATTTGAAATGACTGAGACTGTGATTAAGAGGCGATTGCAAAGGATTGACGGTGTGGCCTCTGTTGAAACCAGGGGCATTAATGAAAAGCGGGTCTTTATTGAGCTGGATCAGGAGCGCATGAGGTCGCACAACCTTGACGCTTACGCGTTGTGGAATATGATGCGAACGGGAAATCCGGACATGCCGGCGGGCGTGATAAATGATCATGGGATGCTGTATTCGGTAAGGGCTCTTGCCGGCTTTGAATCAGTTAATCAGATATCAGAGCTTCCTGTTATCTTAAATAATGCGGACGGGCAAGGGGTCAACAATGCCGGTGTTGAATCTGTTTCAATGAATGCCGGCGGATCAAACCCGGCCCTGCCGGCTTCCAATGCGCCGGTTAAAATAATAAGGTTAAGCGACCTTTCGGATGTGCGGTACGCTTTCCCCAAAAAAACGAGGTATGAGCGGATTGACGGCAAGGACGCTATAACGGTGAGGGTGTTGAAGGCTTCCAACGCGAACACTATTGCGGTGGCTAAAAATGTGAAGATGGCTATTGAGGAGTTAAAAACCGACAGGCGGTTAAGCGGATTTGATTTGGTTATATACCGCGACAGGGGCGAGCCGGTAATCGACAGTCTTTCAAAACTGAAAAACGCGGGGCTTATTGGGGGTTGCCTTGTGATTGCCATACTTTTCGTTTTTCTAAGAAATGTCCGAAGCACTTTAATTGTGGTGGGGGCCATACCTTTGTCTATATTAAGCGGGTTTTGTTTGATGTTTATATTGCGGAAAACAATCTATCCCGAGATAACTCTCAATGTTGTGTCGCTTTCGGGAATGATGCTGGCTATTGGGATATTGGTTGATCCGGCTATTGTTGTGCTTGAAAACATCTTTCGCCATCGCAATCAGTCAGACCTGCCGGCCAGGCAGGTGGCGATAGCCGGCGCGTCGGAGGTTGGGACGGCGATAATTGCGTCAACTGCGACCACTATTTCCGTATTTGCGCCGCTCTTGTTTTTGACAAAGAGCAGGATGGGCATATTTCTTCGGGATTTCGGGGTTACGGTTTGCATTACGGTCGTGGCTTCGTTGTTTATTGCCTTGACGGTTGTGCCGCTGGCTTCGTCATATTTTATGCGTAGAGGAAAAAACTCACACCGGTTTGCCGGCGCCGCAACTGAAAAAACCGGAGGCATTCAAGAACACGGTTTATTTTTCAACATGTATATACGTTTTGTGCGGCTAACGCTTAATCACAAATGGGCGGCTATGGGCATTGCAACGCTGATAGTGGCGTCGTCGGTTTACGCTTTTACCCATCTTGACAAAAAGGTTGTTTGGACGTCGCCTTACAGGACGGCCAGGATATGGGTTGACGCGCCGAAAGATTATGATATTAAAAACACGACCGCCATGTTTGAGAAACTTGAAAAGGCGATAATTGATAAAAAGGGAGAGCTTGAGGCCACAACCGTTTCAAGCGATTTCAGAAGAGGCGGCGGTATTCTGGAAGTGAGCCTTAAACCCAAAGAGGAGGCAAGGCTATCGTTAAGCGAGGCAAAGGAGAAGATTAAGTCTGCGCTGCCGGCCATTCCGGGCGTTAAGTACAGCGCGGCCAGGAGGTACGGCAACGCGCCGCAGTCAAACAGCTTCTCAATTGAAATGCGCGGCAAAAACATTGAAACGCTTGTGTGGCTTGGGGAGCGGGCAAAAAAAGATCTTGAAAAATATCCTTACATTCTGGAGGCGGACACAAATTTACAGACCGGAACGGATGAGATACAGGTCGGGGTTCAAAGGGAGAAGGCGAGCAAGTTCGGCGTTTTTCCGCAACGGGTGGCGTTTGGCCTTAGGGGAGCTTTAAGCTCAAGGGCGGTGAACACGCTGAAGACGGACGCCGGGGAGGTGGATATTTTAATGCAGATAAAGGAAGAGGACCGCGACACGCTGGGCAAACTAAAAAACATGACTTTTCGCGCGCCGAATGATAGCCATGTTTCCGTCAACACAGTGGGGACGTTAGAGCAAAAACCCGGGGCAAGGGTGATACAGCGGGAAGAGCGAAGACCAACATTAACCCTTAGTGTAAACTATAAGGACGAAGGCATGAAGAAGCTGAGAAAAGACGTGGCAAAAGTAATGAACAAGTTAAAGCTGCCGCCGGATTACTCGTGGAGCATGGGAAGGCAGTTTCGCCGCCACGGCAAGGAGGAAAAGGAGCTGTTTTTCGGCATCATGCTTGCGATTATTATTATATACCTGATAATGGCTTCGCTTTTTGAGTCTTTTGTGTACCCGTTTACCATCATGCTGTCAATCCCGTTTGCGTTTACAGGGGTGGCGTTTATTTTTTACGCTTTGGGCATTCCGCTGGATGATTTTGCGCAGATTGGGATGTTTCTGCTTTGCGGCATTGTTGTAAACAACGCGATTGTGTTGATTGATTATATTAATCAGTTGCGGAAAAAGGGAATGGAAAAAAGCGAGGCGGTATTAAAAGGTGTTTCAGACCGATTCAGGCCCATACTTATGACGACTCTGACAACCATACTTGGGCTTATGCCCATGGTATTGCCTATGTTGCTTCCCGCGGTGTTCGGCCAACTTGAGGGAAGGGCGAGAATGTGGGCGCCTTTAGGACTAGTTGTGGTTGCGGGATTGACGACTTCAACAATTTTGACATTGGTAATCTTGCCCGCCTTTTATTCTCTACTCGACGATATTGCGCAATTTGCGAAAAGGCGTGTTGTTGTGGCAAGGGATTGATGGTTTACTTGCAACAGAGTTGCTTAATGATCCAAGTCGTGAAACTGGAACCAACGTGGCTCTATTTTTAAACTTCTTATAAGTGGCACAGGCATCCTTGCCTGTGTTTTAATTGACAACAGGCAAGTATGCCTGTGCCACTAACAATCGCCATATGAACTAACAGATAAACCGTCGCATTCGTGGAATGAAATCCTCTTTAAGAATTGGTTTATTAACAAAATCGTTGGCTCCCAATTGAAAGACTTTGTCCCTTGTTTCAATGTTTTTATCAACCGAGATTATAATCACTGGGATGTTTTTAGTGGCATAAACGCTCCGCATATGCTCCAGCGTCTGAAAGCCGTCCAGCTCAGGCATAATCAAATCCAGCAAAACCAGGTGGCAGGTGTTGTTTTCAAGAAAATCTATGGCCTTCCGGCCGTTGTCAAGCACAACAATGTCGATATCAATTCCTTTTAAAAACGATTTAATCAATCTTTGGATGCTCACATCATCGTCAACAAGCAACACTTTCGGTTTCACATCAGGCAGTTTAACGCAAAAAACGGCCCCTTTGCCCTCCACTGATTCAACGCTGATTGAGCCGCCGTGCGCAGCCATTATCTCATGGCAAAATGGAAGCCCCAGGCCTGTGCCTTTCTCCCCGTTAGTTCCGGGAGTTGACGTCTTAACCTCATGTTTAAATAATTTAGGCAATATCTTTTCCGGAATGCCGACCCCCGTGTCTTCAACAATAATAGATGTTTTATCAGCATCCGGGGTATAGAGCCTAACCTCATCGCCTCTGTTTGTAAATTTGACGGAGTTGGTTATCAAATTTTTTAACACTTCCAGATAAAGGTCTAAGTCTGCGTATATCCTGGAACCGGGCTTTACATCGTTGCGCAAAACAACGCCTTTTTTATCCGCCAGATATTGCGCGCCTGATATTGCGGAGTGCGCTATGATTTGCGCGTCCATAAACCTTTTCTCAAGAGTCATCTGCCCGGTCTGAAGTCTGCTGATATTTAACAATTCATTAATCATGCCTGTCTGCCGCCTGGCGCTTTCCAGAATGTTGCCGATCAATTCTTTATGATATGGGTGCACGGGATTCTCTTTATCTTCATCTATAATAGACAAAAGACCCAGTATGGCCGCAAAGGGCGATTTGAGATCGTGAGCGACTAACGAGACAAATTTGTCCTTAAGTTTTGTCGCCTCTTCAGCCTCTTTTCTGGCTTCGGCCAGCTCCAGTTTAATGCGCATCCTCTCAATGGCATACCTGATTACCCTGGGCAGGTTGCTTAATTTAGTCTGCCCTTTTACAAGAAAATCGTCAGCCCCCTCCTTTAAAGCCTGCACGGCAAGTTCAGTGTCTTTAGCGGCGCTCAGGATAACAACCGGGCTATCGCCGGAGAGTTTTTTAACGCTCTTAATTGTGTCGATGCCTTTTGAGTCGGGCAAGAACATGTCCAGAAGCACAGCGTCAAACCGCTGTTGATTAAGGATATCCACGGCGGCGCCCAAACTATCGACGTGTGTGTTTTCGAACTTTACGGCAACTGCCAGCGATAAGACTGAGTTTACAAGTTCGGCGTCAAAAGCGCTGTCCTCCACCAGGAGGACTTTTATAACATTCCGGTCGTTGTTTGCCTGATTTTCATCCATGTGTGTTTCCTTTGATATAATGGGCTATTAATTTAATATGGTTATTCTGCTATAAAACAAAGCTGGTTACAAGGCTCTTTCCGGAATTGTCTAGTGAAACTTTAAATTTAAACATCTCCCTCAAACGCCACGGCGCGAGGACGCGCCTACACTACATACCTAATACGAAATATAGCAAACAAATCAGTTTTGCAAAAAAATAATATTTACGTATTGTTATATTAAGACATAATGACATAAAACCCTAAAGGGTAAATTCCAACAACAACCTCCGCATTTTGGAGTTAAGGCTTTAGCCTTTTATTCCTCAACTAATTTCGAAAACCTGATAAATTTGAGTATAATTTGTCTATCAGGGATATACTTTTTTCATTGCGTTTCAGCGGCAATAGCCTTTCTCAACATGTTGTACACCACTGACAACTCTTCAAATTTGCCATCCACATCATTAAGGTTTTTATCTCTCCCGTTGGTTTCAAGTTCGGCGGCAATATTTGTTAACTTGTCCGAGCCTACTTGCCCGGCCGCGCTTTTGATTGTGTGGGCCATGCGCTCTATTTTATCTGAGTCTTTAGTTTTAACGGCATTGTTAAGCTCTTCCACATATTCATCTGTAGATTCAATAAATTTATTAACAAGATTCCTTACCAAATCAGTTTTGTTATTTAAAAGCTCCCTGAGGTTGCTTAAATCATAAAGCGGCTCATTGGCGGCGACGCCGGTTTCACCATTTAAAGGAGCGCTTGCCGTCAACGTTTCCAATACGGCGTTATCCCCTATGCATCTATCGATAGCCGCGCCAAGGTCTTTTAGATTAATTGGTTTTGAAACATAGTCATTCATGCCCGAGGCGAGGCATTTATCCCTGTCTCCCTCCATAGCCATTGCCGTCATGGCTACAATAGGGATGCCGTGTTCTCCGGTTGTTATTAATTTTTCGCGTTCCATCTCCCGTATTGCCTTTGTTGTTTCAAAGCCGTCCATTATGGGCATATGCACGTCCATAAGAATAAGATCGTAATGCCCGCTTTTCAATTTAGATAGAGCTTCCTTTCCATTTTCGGCTGTATGCCCTTTATGGCCAAGGCCTCTTAACGCGTGCTTTGCCACCTCCTGGTTAACAACATTGTCTTCAACCACGAGGATGTTAAATCCACTTGCGTTCTCATCCGCCTGTTTTAAATCAGATTTTAATGAACCATGACGCGCGTTGCCTTTATTAAAATTGGTAATTATCTTGTTAAACAATCTGGACTGTTTAACAGGTTTATGTATAACCTCTTCAATCCCGCCTTCCCGGTTGCCGCCGGTCCCGCCTTTTCCGATATTCTCCATTAATATGATCTTGATATCTTTTAGATCATCCGACTCCCTTATCTTCTTAATAATATCCACGTTTTTAACCGTGCCCATATGCGAATCAAGGATCATAAGATGAAAAGGTTCGCCCTGCCTGCGGCCGCCGCGAAGTTTACCCATTATAAAACGTTCGTCATTAACAATATCTACCTTGCAACCCCATGATGAAACCAGATTATTAAGAATCAAACCGTTGGTTGTATTGTCTTCAGCTATTAAAACTTTTAATCCTTTAACGTCGTTAAAAGGCTCGTCTTCCTGAGATATATTATCTTTCGGCAATTCCATGTTGACGGTAAAATGGAACTCGCTACCCTTGCCCAATTCACTGTTTAGCCATATTCTGCCGCCCATCAAAGTCACAAGCTCTTTTGAAATAGTTGTGCCGAGGCCCGCGCCTCCATATTTTCTTAGCGTTGAGCCGTCGGCCTGGGTAAACCTCTCAAATATCTTATCCTTAGCCTCTTTTGAAATACCGATGCCGGAGTCGCGCACCATAAAATGCAAAACAACAGAGTCTATTTTGCATGATTCAAGCGAAACGTTAAGAAATATCTCTCCTTTTTCCGTAAATTTTACAGCGTTTCCAATAAGATTAGTAATCACCTCGCCAAGCCTTGCCGGATCGCCGACAACATAAACCGGCGCGTCCTTTTCAATGGAGACCAAAAGCTCCACTCCCTTCTTGCTTGCGGGCACGGCGTGTTGCTCGGCTATATTCTCAACCGTTTCCCATAAATTAAACTTTGTCATTTCAAGCTCAAGCTTGCCTTCCTCTATTTTGGAAAGGTCAAGGATGTCGTTAACAAGGCGCAAAAGAGACTCGGCTGAAAACAGAACCATCTCCATATGTTTTCTATTTTCAGATGAATCGGGTTTATTGATCATTATCTCCGTCAGCCCGATAATGCCGTTTAGAGGAGTGCGAAGCTCGTGGCTCATGTTTGCCAGAAATTCGCTCTTTGCCTTGCTTGCTTCAAACGCGGCATTCGCGTATTTCAAGGCCTCCACCTTTGCCTTTTCAGCCAACTCCTGAGCGCTTTTCAGTTTTTGTTCTTTCTTAATATGCTCGGAGATATCCCTTTTTATCGCGACAAAGCGGGCAACCGTTCCATGTTTATCTTTTACGGGCGAAATAGTCATCTCTTCATCATACAGCTCTCCGGTCTTCTTTCTGTTTATTAACCGGCCATGCCATATCTTGCCCTGTTTTATCGTTGACCACATCTCCTTATAAAAATCAACCGAGTGTTTGCCTGAGCGCAAGATGCTTATTTTGCGCCCTATCATTTCCCCCGAAGCGTACAACGAGCCTTTTAGCGTCGCGGGGTTTACATATTCAATAACGCCGTCTTTGTCGGTTATAATTATCATATCGGCGGATTGTTCAATGGCGTTGTTCAGCATTAACAACTCCGTTTCAACTTTTGCGCGGCGAATTTGCTCAAACATAAGCGTCAACATCTCTGCGACGGACATGGCAAAGTTTTTCTCATGGTCCTGCCATTTTCTAAACGCGCCGTAATGCTCATGGCAAATAACCCCTTTTCTGCCTTCAGGGATTATAAACGGAACGTCAAGCATTGAGCTGATGCCTTTTGGTTTTAAGTATGCATCACCCATTTCAGAGGTGCGTGGGTCCGTCAAAGCATTATCCGCCGCTATTATTTCGTTCTCTTTTAACGCGGCAAAATATGAAGGATAATCAGACGCGGATATTTCCATCCCGCTTTGATGCCGGCTCTGGCCCTTGTCATAGTAATCCAGGCACTCCAGTTTTGTGTCGTTATCCTGCAATATCCATATGCTCACGCATTGAACATTGAGGGCAAGCGATGATATCTTTGTAAAATCCATCAAAGACTTCTCATGGGAGAATCTATAACCCGCAAGTATTGCAAGACTTTTTTGGTGCTTTTTTAAGTCCTGCTCCCTCCTCCTTCGTTCGGAGACCTCTATTGTAAGTTGCGCGTTTGCCTGGTAAAGTTGGCGCCCATGTTCACCTTGTTTATCAGTGGCAATCTGGAGCTCTTCATGTTGCTTCTCAAGCTCCATATTTTTCTCTTTCAATTCGTTTTCTTGAAACCGCAAATCCTGAACCATCTTGTTAAACGCCTTGACAAGCAGACCAATCTCATCCCCGGCGCCGGTCTCAATTTTATTAAATGATTTGCCTTCGGAGATCATGTTTGCCGACCTTGTTATCTCTAGAATAGGATTTGATATTCGTCCGGCCACAAAATAGGCCAACAGGCATACAATAAAAAACAGAAGAATTGTTATGCCTATGATCTGCGCGCCAAGATTTTTTACAGGAAGGAGCGCATCGGATAAATCTATCTTTGCAACAAACCCCCAATCCTGAGAGAAAATATTTCGCCAAACCGCTATTACCTGTTTGCCCCGGTAATCAATTGAAATGCCCGACCCTATTTCACCGTTAACGGCTTTCTGCGTGGGAATAGCTAAATCGCCGCCAATTTCTATATATTTCTTTAATGCTGCGTCCTTGTCGTAACGAAGCGGAGTTATAAATTCAGCTTTATAGCCGTCCTTCTTTGCTAGAAACGCTTCGCCGGTTGTGCTAAGCCCGGTGGTATCCATGATAAACTCTAAAATATTGTCCATATCTATTTCAAGGAAGATCATACCCGCGTATTGACCTTCAAAATCATGAACCGGCGCGGAAACATACATTGCGTGCTGATTCGTATCGCTTATATCATAAAACACATCTGAAAAATATATGCCTTTTTGCCCTTCTATAAATGATTTGTTGCCCGGATCGGAAAGGATTGTGTCCAGCTCCACTTCTTCATGCATATCGTTTGCGCAATATACAACCCTTCCATCCGTGGTTAAAAGCATAACATCAATATATCCATGGATGCGCTGAAGAAGGTTTAATTGGGAATCGAGAATCCTTTTTGCATTTATATACTCCGGGCTTGTTCTGCTCTTAAGAGTCCTTGGATTTGATGGAAAGTTCGGGTCAATATGATTGATGCTTATATCGCCGGCCGCAAATTCGCTTAATAACGGCAGATACCTTTTTACAGAGTCGTATTCCTGCGCAATAGCTATATCATTTGTGCGATCTCTGAAAAACATCTCAATCTTGTCGGTTTTCAGTTCAGCTATATTTTCAAGCTCATCTATGCGGGTGTCAATCATCGCCTTTTTGGCCCTGTTGAAACTTAGATAGCCCACTACCGCAATTGGTATAAGTGAAACCAGCAGGAAAAATATTATTAATCTGGCCCTTATACTCTTTTTAAATAAATTTTGCATATCAGTAAAACTTTCAATTTTCAGCGTTTAAGATATTGAGACAAAAAACGTCGATTTTTGTGACAAAGTTTATATTTTAATAACAAATCAGGCGTCACACAACTGTTTTTGCGCGTAACTTATGATAAAGCAATAACAAATACGTGAAATTACCCGGAAATAACAGGACTAGGCAAAAATGTATTGTTATAGCAAAGTATTTATGTATAATACGTGCCTGTCTTACAGAACCGTAAGTTTATAGCTTACAATAAAAGTAAAAAATACCACCATTTAAAACTCTTAATTAACCGGTCGGCGGTTCTTTTAAGGAGTGCCGGCAACATTTTGTTTAAAGATCGAAATACGAAACAATAACAATCAGAGATTCCAATGCTCAATAGAGCTGTAAACGCGGCTGCAATTGGAGGGAGAAATAAGCTTTATGCTTATACATTTTAGTTATTTCTCATTTTTGTAGTTTGAATTTGTTTCGGATTTTGCGATTTGAACTTCGGATTTAAGAGCGAGCTTCAATCAGTTAATTTTTTACGGAACTTCTGAAAACTATAATTTAGGATGTTTTAAAAAGTTCCGTAAATTGAATTTTCGCTTCTAAATTTTTATTACTCCGTTATTCCAATACTCCAGGCTTGCGGGGTTGATAACGTCTTATTTTAAAACAATATATCCAAACACTTTGAATATTTACAAAAAAACGTTTTTAAAAGCCACGGCGTGAAGAAATTAAAATGAGAGTAAAAACCAGATTAATCACCGTATTTCTAATTATTATAGCATTTATTGCCGCAGCCGGATTCGTCGGCACAAATGGGGCTAAGAGAATCTTCGAAGCATTTGATGAGGTCGCGGATAAAACAGCCCCTGCGCTCGTGGCTCTTGGCAAGATAGAATCTTTGGTAAACAAGATACAAACAGAAGCCGTTAGTTTAGCCTTAATAATATCAGAAAATTCACAAATCGAAGAAGAAGTGGAAGAAGAAGATGATGATGAAGAAGAAGTGGAAGAAGAAGATGAAATGCGCAAGGCTAAAGAGCAATTAGGATATTGGATAAACGAATTTGATAAACTGACTGAAGATGATGTGGAAAAAAGATATACAACTATTATAAAGAAAAATGAAACCGCTTTATTTAAGAATGCATTAAAATTAATAAGCGCAAAAAGACAAGGGAAACAAGGTGAAGAAATACTTGAAATAAAAGAAGATCTAGAAAAAACAGAAGAAGAATTTGAACTAGCGATTGACAAAGCAATTGAATATGAAAGGAATAAATTAATAGCCGGTGATGAGTTTGCTGATGATATAGCAGGCAAGTCGGTTGTATATTCAATAATAATATCCACAGTTAGTTTTATTTTTGCAATAGGGTTGGGACTTTACATTTCTTACTCTATTTTAAAACCAATAATAAAACTGCGGGATACTATAGTTAAAATTGGCGACGGCAAACTGGAAACCAGAGTGGCAATTAAATCAAAGGATGAAATGGGGCAACTTGCCGCGTCACTTAACAATATGACCGAGAAGTTGCAAAAAACAACTATTTCCAGAGATTACGCTGAAAATATTTTTAAAAGTATGACAGACACATTAATAGTTGTTAACCCGGACGCCACGATCAAAAGAGTCAATCAGGCAACATTCAACCTTTTAGGATACAGGGAAAATGAGTTGATCGGAAAACCATCACGGATGATCTTTGCGGAAGAAGAAGCGTTTGAAAGGTCAGGGATTGAAAACCTGATCAAAAAAGGGGGCATTCGTAGCGCTGAAAAGACCTATGTGTCAAAAGACGGCAGAGAAATCCCGGTTCTTTTTTCCAGTTCCGTTATGCTGGATGACGAAGGAAATATCCAGGGAATTGTATGCGTTGCGCAAGATATCACAGAGCAAAAGCAACTTAAGTTTGAATTGGTTTCCGAAAAAGAACAACTTTCGGTAACCCTGAATTCAATTGGAGATGGAGTTATTGCCACGGATGATAAAGGCGGCATAACGATGCTTAATAAGATATCTCAAATACTTACAGGCTGGCCACAGGAAGAAGCCTTTGGCAAGCCCTTGCCTGAAGTCTTTCATATTATTAATGAAAAGACACGCGAAATTGCTAAAAATCCGGTTTACAGGGTTCTGGAAAAGGGAGAAATTGTTGAGCATGCAAATCAAAGAGCGTTGATTGCCAGGGACGGAACTGAAAGGGTTATTGCGTACAGCGCAGCTCCTATGAGAAGCAACGACTGCAATATTATAGGGGTTGTTCTGGTATTTAGCGACATTACCGAGCGTAAACAGTTAGATGATGAGCGGCGGGACATGGAATTAAAAATGATTGAAACCTCAAAATTAGCGCCGTTGGGAGAGATAGCCACCGGTGTTGCCCATGAAATCAATCAACCATTAACCTATATAAGCAGCTTTATCCAGAACCTTAAAATAGACCTCAAAGAAGATTTCATTGACAAGAATGAATTGCTGCAAGATCTTACAACATCACATAAACAAGTGAACCGCATTATTGACATAATTCAACATTTAAGGACATTCGGTAGGCGTGATGATGTGGATATGCGGCAAGTCAGCATTGAAACCGTTTTAGATAATACATTGATTATTATGGGCGAACGGATACGGTTGAGCAATATTGAAATAGTAAAAAACATTGAACAAAATCTCCCCATGGTCTTAGGCAACCCGAATCAGCTTGAACAAATATTTATAAATCTTTTCCAGAATGCAATGCATGCCTTTCCACAAAACGCTAAGAAACCGGAGATCAGTGTTGATATGTTATCAACGGAAGCCGGAGACGCCGTCGCCATTAACATTACAGACAACGGAACAGGCATAGCAAAGGAAGAGCTGGATAGGATATTTGAGCCGTTTTTTACAACTAAAGAGGTGGGGAAAGGCACAGGGCTCGGTCTTTCAATTGTATACGGCATAATAAAAAAACATAACGGATCTATTTCATGCGAGTCGGAAGTTAATAAAGGGACAAAGTTCTTGATAACTCTGCCGGCAAGCGTTAAAGCTTAATTTCTAAATTTGCCTTTTTAATTGAAAGATATTCGTATCTGTTCAGCGTGATTTACACACCCCGTCCGCCAAGCGGCCACCCCTCTTTTTAGAGGGGATATTAAATCGGATTTATTTCCACAAAGTCCCCTCTAATAAGAGGGGATTTAGGGGTGTGTATCGTCGCCAAGTGGAAACACGCTGAATAGTTACAGATATTCAATGTTAAATAATAAGATTTTAATAATAGACGAAGAGTCGGATGTAATTGACTCTATCAAAGCTTCTTTAAAGAGAGAAGAATATGAGATATTTTCAAAGAATAACGGCAAAGAATGATTATGATAATTAACCCGTCACATTCGTTTTTAATAATTGAAACAGATGGTTTATTTCTCCCGATTTTGTATGCAAACCGCTTAACCAACCGTATCTAGTCACAATTTACACAAGTAGTCTTGAACTATTTCTTCTTCTCTTCATAAAACCTTTATCGCTGATTTTACGATATTTGTAAAGAACTTAAAACAATATTTCCGATAAATCCTCCAGCGCCGTAGTTCATTTTACCAGCCTCCAATTCAATGTTCTTCGCATATTTCTCTTTAACCGGCAATCTATATACCCGCGTAATCAAATCATCTGTAAAATATCAACAAAATTACGTAAACGGCACAATCCGGTGTTTACACGAATAGATGAAAAAGTTATTATAACCGCATATTGATTTATACAAGAACATTCTAAGGGTTTGGAAAGAAATAACTTTACACCTAAATTGAGCGATTCTTATCACCCTCCCCTAACCCCTCCCATCAAGGGAGGGGGAATTAAATGTAAATATTTAAATTCAATATTCCCCCCATTGGATGAAACTTTTTAAAATTATGATTTAAGCCAAAACGCGTTTAAGACGCCAAATTCCCCTCCCCTTAGTGGGAGGGGTTAGGGGAGGGGGTATTTAAATAGCTCAACTTAGGAGACCACATCTTTTAAGAGAAGATTAAAATGAAAATAAAACAAAAAATTGGTTTAGGTTTTGGTATTCCTGTTTTTATAATACTTGTGGTTGCCGTTATCTTTACACTTGTAACTAAAAAGACATTGCAAAAGGAGATAGCGGAATCAGCTTTAAGATTATCAAATAAAACTATCCGTGATATTGATAAAGGAATTTATTATAGACTTGAACAAATCCAGGCTTATACAGGAGATATTTTGATGGCAAATGCGCTAATTGCCTCAAATAACGAATTTGATAAGATTGATAATGTTCAAAACTATATTAATGCGATTGACATGGATTGGATTAATGGAAAAGAGACCTTATTTATCAATAACATACTTAACAATGAGCTATCCAAAGAACTTTCGGAAATCGTTAAATTGTACAACGAGAAATATAAATATCCGGTTTTCAGCGAAATCTTTGTGACTAATAGATATGGCGGTGTTGTTGGATCAACAGGCAGGACAACGGATTATCGGCAGGATGACGAGGAATGGCACCAAAAAACATTGGAGGAAACAAACTTCTGGGTTGGCGGCATTCAATTTGACGAAAGTTCATCCACTATTTCAATGTGTATAGTGGTTAAAATATATGATGACTTAAATAACTTTATCGGAGCTATTAAGGCCGTTTTAAATATAGAAGACGTAAAAAACACAATTAATTTATTGCAAGCTGATTCACAATACAAAAGTATGTCGCCGCATCTGGTTAATAAAAATGGGTATACAATCTTTAGCGGCATAGACCCAAAGCATAAGAAATTAAAAATAAACATAAGGCTTGAAGAGTTTGGGGAAGATATTTCATCCCGAAAATCAGTTGCGCAGGCAATTAAGGGAATAGACGGTTATTCAATAGTCAAAGAGAATGGAAAAGATTTGTTATCTTGTTTTGTCCATTCAAAAGGTTTTAAAGATTTCAAAGGCATTGGATGGTCGTTAATAGTTGATTATGACGCGCAAGAGCTGTTTGAATCAGTTACCATCCTTAGAAACATTATAATTGTAATTTCATCTATAAGTTTTTTGATCTTTATTTTTCTAAGCGTTTTTGTAAACCGGCATATATTGGCGCCCTTAAAAAAGCTTACAGACATTATTGTTGAATTTGGGCAAGGCAAGATTGACGCAACTATAGAAATCGGCACAAAGGATGAAATAGGCCAACTATCCGTATCATTTAACAAGATGGCCAAAGATTTACAGAATTCAAGGAACGAATTAATTTCGGCAAAAGAGTACGCCGAAAACATCGTGCTCTCTATGCTTGACGCCTTAGTTATAGTCACGCCGGAAGCTATTATCCAAAAGGTCAATCTGGCTACACTCAGCCTTTTAGGGTATAAGGAGAGCGAGTTAATTGGAAAGCCGATTAACATGATATTTGAACAAAACAGACTGTTCAAAACTGAAGGTATTGACGATCTGATCCAAAAGGGCTTTATTAGCGGCACGGAAAGGACTTATTTGACAAAAGACGGCAAAAAGATTCCCGTGATTTTCTCCGGCGCTGCGCTGCGCAACAAACAAGGCGAGATTGAAGGCTTAGTATGCATTGCAAAGGACATCTCAGAAATAAAACGCGCGGAAAACGCGATAAAGGAAACAGCTGAAGCGCAACGTAAAAAGGCCCTGGAATTAGAGCATCTTAACATAGAATTAAGAAATGCCTATGGTAAATTAGAAACAAAAACGGAACATCTTGAACGTTTCCACAATTTAACTATAGGCAGAGAGTTTGATATGATTAAGTTAAAAGAAGAGGTTAACGCGCTTTTGCAAAGAATCGGCCAGCCAAAGAAGTATAAGATTATGGATGAAATAAAAAAACTAAAAAAAGATCAGCCATAAAATAAAAACGGAACGCATATTATGTTTAAAAACCTTAAAATCAGAACAAAGCTTGTCGCAATCTTTGTTTTTCTAGTTGTTATCTCTTTGCTGATAGTATGCTATATTGGTTTTAACACAGCGGAAAAGATATTAAAAAACTCGCGTATTGTCACGTTAGAGGAGATTGCGCATCTTAAAAGGAATAAGATTGAGTCATTTTTTTTTGAGCGAAAATGCGACATCAAAGTTGTCCAGGATTATTATAATATTAAATTTAATTTCTCCACATTAGCGAGATTCAGGCATGACAGAGCAAACCCCGGTTATCTTGAAGCCAAGCAAATGTTGGACGGCCAGATAAAAACATTTATAGATGCATATGGATATTATAATGACTTCAAGTTAGTAAGCCCGGATGGAACGGTTCTGTACACTACAAATGAATTAAATGATGCAGCATTATTAGACCCGCCACTTTCAGACCCGGAACACATAGCTTTTATAGAAGGCAAAACAGGCGTTTACTTTAGCGATATTTTTTATACCCGTTTCGGTTCGCCTAATTATAAAATGTTGATTACAGCCCCGATAAATGATCTTAAAGGCGCGTTTGTGGGTGTTGTGGCTCTTGAACTTAATATGCGCCATATATATGATTTTATTCAAGACAGGACTGGGCTAGGCAAGACCGGCGAAACTTTTATTGCTAAGCAAATAGGAGATAAAGCATTATTCTTAAGCCCTCTTCGCCATGAAGAAAACGCCGCTTTAAATAGAAATGTCATCTTTGGCGATAAAACTTCTTTACCAATGCAGGAAGCATTAAGGCATGAAAACGGCAAAGGATTATCAATAGATTACCGCGGTGAAAATGTCATAGCAGCGTGGCAATACATCCCAATGCTGGATTGGGGTTTAGTGACAAAGATAGATACGGCAGAGGCCTTTGCTCTTGTTTTTGAATTAAAAAAGAAAGTGTTTTTTATTGCATTGAGTATACTTATGATATCATTTGTGATCTCATTTCTATTTGCAAAATCTATAACAAAACCTTTGGAAGCGCTTTCTAATGTCGCCCAAAAGATTAGCCAGGGAAACTTAAAATTACGCGCGGATATTGACTCAAATGACGAAATCGGAATATTGGCCGACAGCTTTAACAAAATGACTGATAGCATCATCGCCGCTAAAGGAGAACTGGAAGAAGCTATAGAAAGCCTTGAAAGTAGCGACAAAAAACTTCGCGCTATACTAATTAATAATATTGACGGAATTTTGGTTATTGATAGAAAAGGCATTATTTGTTTTGCTAATCCAGCCGCGCAAAATTTGATAGCAAAAAAAGAAGCCGAACTAATTGACATGATGATAGGTATGCCTATTGGCCGAAGTGAAATCAATATTGATTTCCGCGCAGGATTTTTACGCACCCTTGAAATGCACGTCATTAAAACCGAATGGGGGGAAATAGACGCCAATTTAATACTGCTGCACGATATTACCGACCGAAAGAGAGTGGAGGAAGGAAAAGTAAATACAGCAAATATGGAACGAAAAAAAG
Source organism: Candidatus Anammoxibacter sp. (assembly GCA_021777105.1). Lineage (GTDB taxonomy): Bacteria > Planctomycetota > Brocadiia > Brocadiales > Anammoxibacteraceae > Anammoxibacter_B. The sequence goes on along the minus strand of JAIQZQ010000064.1, from coordinate 28,695 downwards.
CCTCGGAATTAGAGGTTGCATTTAACAAATTAGAAAAAGCGCAGATAGCGTCATTAAATATTATGGAAGATCTGGAGACGGAAAGAACAAGGCTTGAATCTGAAATCATTGACCGCAAACGCCTTGAACGCGAGAAAGAGGCAATGCATATGACAATAGTGCAAAGTTCGAAATTGGCGTCATTAGGCGAAGTTGCCACAGGGATTGCGCATGAAATTAATCAACCGCTTACATATATAAACGCTTTTATGCAAAATTTACAAAGAAATTTGAAAAGTTATATTACTGATGAAGAAAAGTTAAAAGAAAAAATTAAGATTGCGAATTTACAGGCAAATAGAATTAATAAGATCATACTGCATTTACGCACATTTGGGAGACGCGACGATATAGAATTTAGCCTAATTAATATTGAAAATGCTTTAAACAATACATTGTTGTTAATGGGCGAACGAATTCGTTTAGGCAATATTGATTTAAAAATAAACATAGAGCCCAGCCTTCCTAAAGTATTCGGGAATGCAAATAGAATTGAAGAGGTGTTTATAAATCTGTTTCAAAACAGCATATATGCCTTGGCTAATAAAAATAGCATTGGGGAGTTATTTGTTGATATTTTACTAGATAATAACAAAGACTCCGTTATAATTAAGATTACCGACAACGGCAAGGGAATAGCTAAAGAGAATCTAAATAAGATTTTTGATCCGTTTTTCACAACCAAAGAGGTAGGCGAAGGCACCGGAGTCGGCCTTTCTATTGTTTATGGAATTATCCAGGAACATAAAGGCTCTATTATTTGCAAGTCGACAGTTAATAAAGGGACTTCTTTTATTATTAAATTACCAATAAAAAAAGACAATGAATAATAACAAAATATTAATTATAGATGACGAACAATTTCTAATAGATTGTGTTTCCGACACGCTGGAAGAGGAGAACTATGAAATCGTTTCAGCGTTAAACGGCAAAGAGGGTTTAGATGTTTTTAACAAAGAACAGCCTATTCTTATTATCCTTGACATAAGAATGCCCGTGATGGACGGCATAGAATTCCTTAAACATTTGAAACCTTCGGTTAATGATCCTTATTCCGTCATTGTTATTAGCGGCCATGGCGGCGATGAAGATATAGAAAAATGTTTTGAGTTGGGAGTGTGCTCATTTATTAGAAAACCTTATTCCGTGTTTGAGCTAATTGGATTGGTAAAACACTCTATCCTTTTGAAAATTACACAGCAGGAGTTGCATGCAAACAGGCACAACCTTGAAAAAATAGTTGAACAACGCACATTTGAACTTACGGAATCTTTAAATGAAAAAGAAATATTGCTAAAAGAGATACACCATCGCGTAAAAAACAATTTACAGATTATTACCAGCTTAATGAGTCTTCAATCAAAGAATATTGACGACGATAAATATAGAGAGATGTTTCGCGTCTGCCAGAACAGGATAAATTCGATTGCCCTTGTTCATGAAAAGCTTTTTGTATTTAATAATTTTACAAATATTAACGCCGTGGACTATATCAGAGACCTTGCTACCTACATATTGCAGTCTTATGATGACAAAAGACATATTATCGATTTGAAACTTGATATTGAAAACGTTTTGATAGGCATTGACACGGCGCTTCCCTGTGGATTAGTTATCAACGAATTAATTACCAACTGTTTAAAATACGCTTTTCCAGGCAATCGGAATGGCGAAATCACAATTAGCTTGCGCATAATTGAAGAGGAAAAACTTGAATTAATAATTAACGATAATGGCGTTGGTCTACCTGAGGACCTGGAATATAGAAAAAACAAATCACTTGGATTAGAGCTGGTTGCAGGTATTGTAGAAAATCAGCTTAGAGGCAAAATCGAGTTTTCAGGAAACAATGGGACTCAAATAAAGATTGTCTTCGAAAATATTGGATAATGTTTATTCTATTTAATTAGACATAATTAAATAGAATACGGATTCGTCTAAAAAACATAGAACAAAACCCTCCTATGATCAGCGCCACCCCGCATCAGCTCGAAGCAGTTTTGCCGGCTGCGCCTAAATTGTTTTTTAATACAACCACGGGAGTATCCCGAGCTAAAGAAGTGATTAGTTTTAAACGTTTAGAGGCAATCTACAAGATTGCTCCAACAAGTTAAAGCGGATAGAAGACAGATTTATTCCGTCTTCTATCCTCTATCCTCTTTAATCTGTAGATTCTACAATTTAAGATAACTAAAAAAAAGGGAGTTAAATGAAAAAGATTCTTTTCATATCGGTAATCCCATTCTTGGCATTTTTAATATCCATTGAGATCATATGGTCAAAATATACGATTGCGGAAACTAGCCATACACTAAGCAACCACGGCGAGCAAATCACTGTTAACCTGACAGAACTCAGCATAGAGGAACTTATGGATATAACAGTAACAATTGCGTCAAAGATGGAAGAAGATGCCGCGGAGGCCCCTTCCATTGTTACTGTTATTACGGAAAAAGAGATTGAGAACATCGGGGCAAGGACATTGACGGATATACTTATGATCGTTCCCGGTATGGATGTGATAAAGGAGCCGGCATTCGGCATAGTAGAATTTGGAAGCAGGGGCATACGGAGGACGGTAGAAAAGATAAAGATCATGGTTGACGGCCACTCATTAAATATGCCTTTTACCGGCGACGCGGCAACCTTCTTTGACGACTTTTCCCTGAAAATTGTCAAAAGGATCGAGATAATCAGGGGGCCGGGTTCGGCCCTTTACGGAGCTAACGCATTTCATGCTGTTATTAATATCATAACAAAAAAAGCTTCTGATATATCCGGCCTTAAAATTGCAAGCGGGTTTGGAAGCTTTGATACTCAGGAATACGGTATCCTGTATGGCAAGCAGTTGCGCGGCATTGATATTGTCGGTTTTATAGATTTTTATAATACAAACGGCCTCAGTGATACGATAAAGGAAGACGCCCTTTCCGGGCTGCCGTTCTTTAATCGCTTTTCCACTGCGCCGGGCGACACGGATGATAGCAGAAACATGTTGGATCTGAATCTCAATCTGTCCTATAAAGACCTGCAATTAAATACCAAATATATGAATAAGGACACGGAATCCTTTGTTGGCCCAAATTTTGTATTAACAAATGATTCGGAAAATCGCTACAACTATGTAATGGGCGAGTTGAGTTATAAATTGAATATCGGCGAACGGTTAAGATTTAAGCCCAGGGCTTATTATGATCAATATGATATGGAATTCGATAGTGAACTCTTTCCTGATGGTTTTTTTATACCATTTGATTTGGATGGCGACGGAGATGTTGAGAGCTTTCCTGATGGAGCATCAGGCATTGCAAAAGCGACTAATAGAAGACTTGGAGGCGAGATTCAACTGGATTATGATCTGTTCGATAATAATACGCTTACCATGGGGTTTAATTATGAATGGGAGAAACAGGATAATGTTAACTCATCCGCGAATTTTGATCCGATAACCGGCGCAGCCCTTGGAGCGCAACAGAATTTATCCGACACAGATAATTGGATTAAAGAAGTGAATCGACAGATATGGGCCATTTACATTCAGGATAAATGGAATTTGACAGACGATCTCGGCCTTACCATAGGTATAAGACATGATCATTACAGTGATTTTGAAGGGACAACTAATCCAAGGATTGGCCTTGTGTGGAACTTTATGGAGAATGCAACCCTTAAGCTGCTCTATGGTCAGGCATTTCGTGCTCCAAGTTTTTTAGAACTTTATTCAATAAACAACCCTGCTTTACTAGGAAACCCTGATCTCAAACCTGAAACAATAAGAACATATGAAGCCGGCTTGGATTATAAATTTACTGAAAAGCTGCGAGCAAATTTCAATTACTTTTTTAACGTTGTCAGAGATGAGATTGTTGAGGCGCCGAAACATGATCCTTTCTCTCCACAAATATACTCTAATCTGGGTGGGTCAAACATACAGGGGATTGAGTTTGAGGTAAAGGCCAATCTGGATCATCTGTTGAACGGCTCTTATGCATGGGCCAACTATACATACCAAGACTCAGAATCAAAAGGAGATCCTCAACCCGATGTTCCAAAACATAAGGGAAATGTAGGCATTAATGTTGGTCTGAGCAAATATTTCAACGCAAATATCCATTCATTCATAACAGGAAACAGGGTTCGGGAGGAAGCTGATACAAGAGACGATTCGCCTGGATATGCGATTGTAAATCTTACCATGATAGCAAAGGAGTTCTATAAGGATATGAAGATCAAGGCATCAGTGTTTAACTTGCTTGATAAGGATTACAATGATCCTGCGGTAATAAACACCATACCAACAGACCTTCCGAGGCCGGGAAGGACGTTCTTTGTTGGATTGGAATACGGTTTTTAGGGCAAAAATAAATAACGTAAAAGGTATTTCTATACAATATGATATCACTTTGCGCTATTGATGAGAATAGGTTAGAATTGATAGTCTGTGATAACGGTATTGGCATATCCGCAAACATTGATTGCCGAAAAACCAACTCGTTAGAATTAACGCTGATTAAAGGCATAGTGGAAGATAAGATTGCAGGAACTATGGAACCGGACAAAACCGAAGGGGCACAATTTAAAATAAGCTTTAAAAACAATAATAAAATTAATACTATAAACGCATAATAGATTTAATTACTTTCTTGAATTGATTATACATATTCTAAAACCATTTATAATTTTATTTTGAACTAAGGGCTCGGAAAGAAATAACTTGGGCTTTTTTACCAGCATCTTCAGGCCGACTTTGCCCAACCTTCAATCGTCGAATCCTCAACGCAGCTATGGCTGCGCATCCGGTTCGACTCAATCAGGTTGAACAAATCCAACCTAAATCTACAGGCAAAAAAGCCCAAGTTATTTCTTTCCGAACCCTAAACTGACAAAGCAGACAAATGGAAAACGCAAAAATATTGATAGTTGAAGATCAAAAAACAACTGCTAAAAAGATAGAAAAAGACTTGCTCAAGATGGGCTATACAATTACGTCAATAGCGTCTACCGGCGAAGAAGTAATTGAAAGTATAGAGAAAAACAGGCCTGATTTAGTGTTAATGGACATTATACTGGAAGGTAAAATGGACGGCATTGACGCTTCCGAACAGATACAGGCAACCTTCGATATTCCTGTTGTTTTCCTTACCGCTTATGCGGACACAACCAAACTAAAGCGGGCAACAATGACGGAACCTTATGGTTACCTTGTTAAACCATTTGAATCTAAGGAATTGCGCGCAACCATAGAATCCGCTATTTATAAGCACAGGTCGGAAAAAAAACTAAAAGAGAGTCAAATGTGGTTAAACACGACTCTAAACAGCATTGGGGATGGCGTAATCACAATAAATTTAAGCGGACATGTAATTTTTATTAATAAGGTGGCAATTTCACTAATAAAGGCTGAATCAGACTATGCAATAGGCAAGCCGTTAGAAGATGTTTTTACAATGATGGATGAGCAAACAGGCGCAAAAATAGAAATTCCGATTCAAAAAATAATTGATAAAGGAATATCTACTAAAATTAGCTCAAATATCTTAGCAAACGTAAAACGAAATAAAATAACTGTTGAATACAGTTTTGAGCCTATAAAAGACGACAAAACAAATTTAATAGGATTTGCGCTGGTTTTCAGAGATGTCACTAAAAAAATATCAGCCGAAAAACGATTACAAAGGTATCAAAACGATTTAGAAAGAATGGTTAAGGATCGAACGCTGGAATTAGAAGAATCCAACACCAAACTGACGAATGAAATCGTTGAAAGGAAAGAACTTGAAGGCCGTCTACGAAAGTTGAATTTAGCGGTGGTTCAAAGCCCGGCAATGGTATTGATAACCGACATCAAAGGAAACATTGAATATGTTAACCCTAAGTTTGCAAAAGTAACAGGTTATACGCCGGCGGAAGTTATAGGCAAAAAACCGAGTGTTTTAATATCTAAACACCACACAACAGATGAATATAGACAAATGTGGGACAGGTTGCAATCAGGCAAGGAATGGCATGGCGAATTTTATAACAAAAAGAAGGATGATGAATATTATTGGGAATCGGCGACAATTTCACCGCTTAGAAATGAAGATGGTTTAATCACTAACTACGTTAAGGTCGCAGAGGATATAACATCTCATAAAATAGCCGAGGAGGAATTGATTAAATCCCAGTGTGAACTGGAAAATCGCGTTGCTGAACGCACGGAAGAGTTATCAAAGGCAAATGAACTGCTTCAACAGGAGATAATAAAACATAAACGCGCCGACGACAAATTACAGTTTACTCAATTTACAGTAGACAACAATTCAGACATTATTTACTGGGTGCGGTCCGATGGCCGTATTACATACGCAAACCATGCGGCCTGCGCAATTATGGGATACTCGCGCGAGGAACTTAACTCAATGTCGGTCACTGACATTGCGTCTGATCTCCCGGAAAATAATTGGCCTTCTCATTTTCAGGAACTTAAGAATGCCGGGTCAAAAACATTTGAAGCTCTTCACAAAACTAAAGCAGGCCATATCTTTCCGGTTGAAATATTAACAAATTATTTAACTTTTGCCGGCAATGAATATGTTTGCGCGTATGTAAGAGATATAACCGAACGCGTGACAATTAATGAGCAACTTAAGGATTCATTAAAGGAAAAAGAGGCTCTTTTACAGGAGGTTCACCATCGGGTTAAGAACAACATGCAAATGATATGCAGCCTGATTAACCTTCGCTCTAAATATTTAAAGGATAAAGAGTGTATTGAGATCTTTGAGGATTGTGTGAATAGAATAAAATCAATGGCTTTAATCCATGAAAATCTTTATAAATCCAACGATTTCGCAAAAATCAACCTAGCTAAATATGTTAAGGACATTTCGGAGGAACTCATTCTGTTTTTTGGAATAAGCCAAAATAGAGTTAAATTCAGTTTTGATGTTGATAATATTTCGCTTGGAATTGACGACGCTATTCCGTGCGGTTTGATAATAAACGAACTGGTTTCAAACACTTTTAAGCACGCATTTCCCAACGGCATGAATGGCGAGATTAGCATTAAAATCAGATTAACGAATGAGGACGAGCTGGAACTAATTTTCAGGGATAACGGAATCGGAGCTCCGCCAAATATTAATTTCGAAAACATTGAAACTTTAGGATTAAGGCTTGTAAACGGCATAGTGACTAAACAACTTAGGGGCAAATTAAAAATGAACACTCAGAATGGAACAGAATTTTGTATTATATTTAAAAAGCATATTTAAATAAATGAACATATAAATTATACGGAGCAAAGCCGTGAAAAAATCAAAAATATTGATAGTTGAAGATGAGTGGATTATCGGCAACGATTTAAAAGACAATCTTGAAACGGTGGGTTATGAAGTGGTTGGCATTGCTACTTCCGGCGAAGACGCTATTCAAAGTGTGGAGGAAAACAAACCGGATATTGTGTTAATGGATATTATGTTGCATGGAAAAATGGACGGCATTGCCGCTGCTGATAAAATACAAAAAAAAGGCAAGACTCCTGTTATATTTCTTACCGCGCATTCCGACACCGACACATTAAATAAAGCTAAAACAACCGCTCCGTTTGGATATTTAATTAAACCTGTTAGAATTAGAGAAGCGCAGATTGTTATTGAGATGTCCATCTCTAAACACGAAGCGGAAAGGAAGTTAAAAGAGAGCGAGGAGTGGTTTTCCACAACATTATCAAGCATCGGCGACGCTGTAATAACTACCGACATTAACGGCAAAATAACATTTTTAAATTCAGTTTCGCTATCCCTGTTGGACTTAAAATCAGAGGATGCTATAGGAATACATTTTAGCAAGATCATGCAAATATTTGACAGCCAAACTAATAAAGAAGTTGAATGCCCTGTGACAACTGTAATTAGGCAAAAAAAAATTATTAACTTTATTGATCATATTCTTGTTAACAAAGAAGGCAAGAAAGCGCCCATTAGCGATAGTGTTGCCCCTATCATAAATGGAGACGGCAATATTTTAGGCGTCGTTTTTGTGTTTAGCGATATTAGCGAGCGAAAAAGAATTGAAGAGGAGAGGGAAAGGCTTATTAATGAGCGGGAAAAAGCCATTGCCGAAGTAAAAGTGTTAAAAGGTTTCCTGCCTATTTGCGCCGCGTGTAAAAAAATTAGAGATGATAAAGGATATTGGAATCAGATAGAGGATTATATTGGGTCGCATTCCGAGGCTGAATTTACACACGGCATGTGCCCGAGTTGTATGAAAGAGTATTATCCTGAATTAGGAAAATAAGACGGATAAACCTGGAATTTGTCATTTGTCATTTGCAGTTGGCAATTAAAAGCTTGAGCAGCCGTATCCCACCTCGCTCCAAAAACTAAATTTGGCAACCTGTTATTAATTGAAACACAGGCAAGGATGCCTGTGCCACTATTTATATGAATAGTTAAAATCCCTCAATTTAGGGGCAACCTAAAAATATCTTGCCTACATTTGTAAAAACTTAACTTATAAGACGCAATTACATTGCAACGGACTATTTGATGAAAAACTACTCTATTTTAGTTGTAGATGATGAATGGATTATAGGCAACGATTTAAAAGAGAATTTAGAAAGCGTTGGTTACAAGGCAACGCTGGCTTTAAATGGAGAGGAAGCTGTTGAAATTTTAAAAAACAGCGACTATGACCTGATAATCACAGATATTATAATGCCTATAATGGACGGCTTAGAAGTTTTAAAAAAAGCCAGGGAGTTAAATAAAGACGCGGTTGTATTGATTATAACAGGGCACGGCGCTGTAAAATCAGCTATTGAAGCTTTAAGGTTGGGAGCCGCTGATTATATGCTTAAACCTTATGACAAAACAGAAATGTTTTTAAGAGTAGAGAATTGTTTAAAGAAACTTGATCTTCACAGAAGGGAACAAAGATTACACAAAGAGTTAGTTGAAAGTTATGACAATTCAAAGATTACAGGAAAAGCTCGTGAAACATTTTTTCATATGATAGTTCACGATTTAAAAGGTCCATTATCAAACTTATTGAGCGCGATAATGCTATTAGATGATAACAGCGCATCAGAGGACAAAGAGTTTTCAACAAAGCTAAATAAAAGCATGCGCAAATCAATTGTAACAATGTTGTCCTTAATTGAAGGCATTCTTGATATTTCCCGTTTAGAAGCTAACGAAATGCCGGTTTCCATTAAAACGATTAATGTAGCGGAGTTTGCTAAAGAGTTCTATGACCAATCTAAATTACAAGCTAAAGCGTCAAACAGAAGACTTTTGTTAGATTGCAAATGGAATAATATACAAGCGCCTGCCGATAGCGAACTTTTATTTCGGGTCATGCAAAACATCTTCTCAAATGCGTTAAAATACGGATCAAAAGAGACTGAAATAGGAATTTATGTTAACCAAATCGGAGAAGACGCAATAATTTCGATAAGTAATGAAGGTTCCCTAATTCCTGATGAATATAAAACCAGAATCTTTGAGAAGTATTTTCAAATTGAAAACAACAAATTAAAAAGATTCGGCGCCGGCATTGGCTTAGCGTTTTGTAAACTTGCAATAGAAACCATGGGCGGCAAAATATGGGTTGAAGATGAAAATGAAAAGCGGTTAAGCTTTAAAATAGCTTTAAAACTTTGAGAGGGCTCAAAGAACGCTTGCAGGCCATAGAATCTTTGTAACGTTTAGACCGTTTCATTAAGCATATCAATCATACAGGGCGATATTCTAAATGCGGTTTTGCGGGATTTATTCGCTTTTATCAGGTTGGAGCCTTTTATTTAACGCCTGGCGAGATATGCCCAACTGTTTTGCGGCAATGTTTTGGTTGCCGCCGGCCCGGGCCAAAGCCTCGTTAACAAGCATAAGCGCGGTCTCTTTTAGCGTAGGCAGTTTGGCCGGGAATATAATCGGCGCGTTTCCATCGCTTTCGTCGGCTTCATTAGCGCCGTTTTGCGCCCCATTATTTTTTTGCCCGGATTGATTATCTTTAAATATCCACGCGCTGAAAACATCCATAGATAGTTTTTTAGATTTGTGATTGCTTACAGCGTCAAAAACCATAGCCTCCAGTTCTCTAATGTTGCCTTGAAAATCATAGGTTGAAAGAAGGGTTAACAGCTCGCTTGGCGCAGTCGGCTTCTTTTTGCCGAGTTTTTCAGCGGCTTTTTCCAGAAAATAGTCTAAAAGAGCCGGCAAATCATCAAGCCGTTCGCGAAGAGGAGGCAAATTAACATGATGCGACCGCAGCCTGTAATACAAATCCTTGCGAAACCGGTCTGAATTTTTCAACGATTCAACATCCATGTTTGTGGCCACAATTATGCGCGCGCGCGATCTTCTTGTAGTGTCTGAGCCTATCTGGAAATATTCATTCTCCTGCAAAAGGCGCAGCAACTTAACCTGCGACGCGTTATTAAGGTCGCCAATCTCATCAAGAAATAGCGTGCCGCCGAACGCAGTTTCAATAAGCCCTTTGCGGCTTTCAAGAGCCCCTGTAAACGACCCCTTTACATGGCCGAAAAGGGTGTCGGAGAAAACTTCATCATCCAGCCCGCCGGCGTTTACAGCCACAAACTGTCCTTCCCGTTTGCTGAGATTATGCACGGCCCTGGCAACCAGCTCCTTGCCGGCCCCGGTCTCGCCCGTAATCAGGACCGGTTGAGAGGTTGGGGCTATGGACTCAATATAATGAAAAATGGAGAGCATGTTTTTATTTGCCGTAATAATTCCGGCAAACATATCAGGATTTTCCAGCTTGCCTGAAAGAACGTGGCTTTTTAACAATTGATTCTCTTTCTTCAACTCCAGAATATTAATCGCCCGTTTTACAACCGCAACAAGCGCGTTCTTTTTCAACGGTTTGAGAAGATAATCAAACGCCCCGGACCTCATGCAATTTACAGCAGTTTCCAGTTCATTAACAGCGGTGACAACCACCACCAGAATATCAGGATATTTCGGCGGTATCATTGAGAGCAACTCTTCCCCCGAGACATTGGGCATTGTCAGGTCAAGCAGCACAAGCCCGACATCATGCTCAGACAACACTGTCATAACCTCCCTGCTGTCCTGGCAGGTAATGATATTATCCATACCTTCCGAACGCAAAGCAATTTCGCAGCTTTGCAAGGCGTAAATCTCATCATCCACCAGAAGTATTTTAAAAGATGGGTATTTCAGGTCTTCCATTTTCAATTTCCTTATTTTATAACAATTTAGCCTTTTGAAAATTATATAGGCTAAAAGATTCACAATGCCGCAAAATGACAGAAAGCGCTGATACTGGATACTGGTTATTAGATACTGGATGTTGGTATGTTTTTAATATGATTCAAATTATAGATCTTGAATCATAATGGCTTTACTTGCCATCCAAAGCAGAGCTCTTCTTTACGCTCTTCCATCAAGTATCAAGTATCCGGCATCTAAAGGCATTTCTATACTATTTGTGTCTTTGCGTTGATTATTTGCCGGCATATTTTGCAAACAACTAAACTGTTGCCTTATTTCATATTTAAAGCGGGCAATCTGATTGTGACGGTTGTCCCTTTGCCGGTTAATGAATTAAAATGCAACTCCCCGCCATGATCTTTCACGATGCCTGACGATACCGACAAGCCAAGGCCCGTTCCGCCGGTGTCTCGCTTAGTTGTAAAAAACGGGTCCAATATCCTTGATATCGCATCAGCGGGTATGCCGATCCCCTCGTCTTTAATCTCAACTAAAATCAGATTATTGTCCAAATCCGGTTTTGTTGAGACAAAAAGGCCTTTTTGCTTGTTTTCCAGTGATTGGCAAGCGTTTAATACCAGATTTATAACGACCTGTTCAAGCCGTTGGCTGTTGCCTCTAATTTCAGGGAGGCCGTTGTCGTAATTAACCATAAAGTTATTAGTTGACTTCCTTATTTGGTGCGAAACCAGCGTTATAGCGGACTTTACAACAAAGTTGACGTCAATTAATTGCCCCATATCAGCCGGGTCCTGGCGGGCAAAGTCCTTTAGATCCGAAACTATGCGTTTAATTCTATTTGCGCCTTCATTAATGCCGGAGAAGAGTTGTGGGACGTAATTGCGCATTTCGGTAAATTTTAACCCCCCTATATCAAAGTCGTCATTCTCATTATAATGTTTTTCAAGTATAGGCATAACATCATCCCATATCTCCTGCAACATTGGAGTGTTGAGCATAATAAAATTGTTGGGATTATTAATTTCGTGCGCAACACCGGATACGAGAGTGCCCAGCGATATCAGCTTGTCGGCCTGTATTAGCTGCTGCTCGTACATTTGCTCCCTTAATTGCGCAATCTGCCTTTTCTCCGTAATATCGCGAAAAATAAAAACTATGCCGATCATATTCCCCTTGCTGCCGCGAATTTGAGACGCGCTATACTCAATAACGGTTTCAGCGCCGTCCTTTGCCTTTAGTATCAAATTATTTGCAATCCCGGCGTTCACGCCTTTGGAAGCGCCGTCCCAAATCACCTTTATCACCGGCTGGTCTGAAAATATCGCCCCGGATTCATGCGCAAAATCAAAAACATCCGCCAGGTCTTTCTTGTGCGCCTCCTTCATCTTCCAGCCCGTCAAAGCCTCGCCCGAGGCGTTCATGAATTTTATCTTTCTGTTCTTATCCGTAATCACCACTGCCTCATCAATGCTCTTAAGGATAGTTGAATGCCACTGCTCATTTTCATACAACTTGTTGATCATCTTCTTTTTGTAAAGAGCGATCTGAATTGAAGCGTGCAAATCCCTGGGTTTAAAAGGTTTTGCAAGGTAATCATATAAATCTTCAAGCGACGACCTTTTTAACGTCACGTCCCCGGAAGCCGCAATTAATAAAACCACGGGAATATCAAAGAGCTCTATTATCATGTTTGCGGTCTTTACACCGTTTAAGTCGCCTTCTATTGTTATGTCAATCAGCGCAAGATCAGGCTTGACCTTTTCAGCTCTTTCAATATCGTCTCCCGAAAAAGTATCGAAGGTGTATACGCTATACCCCAATTGCTCCAACATGTTTTGTATATTATCCGCTTCCACTTTATTAGAAGCAATTGTCATAATCTTTTCACTTAACATCCAATACCCGCTCCATCCTGAATTTTAGGCGCAATTTTATGGTTAATAAACATCCTTGACAATTTCAAATTGCTATATTTTAACCCACTCTTTCGGCAATCTTCCACATAATTAATTAAAAAATTTATTTGTTTAATTCCATAGAATACAAAGTATTATTTCAATAAATTATTTGTTTTATTTCGTGAAATACCGGGTTTTATTTCAATAAAGGAACTTCCTGCCGAGAACCAATACCATATTTGTGACAAAACATTGTTTAAAATACGAACAACGCCGACCCAGGCTTTTTTTGCAAAAAACCAGGCCATATTTTAGATTTTACCCGTTAAACCAGGGCCGGAAAGCCTGGAACTGAAAATATTTTTATCTAAAATATAATTTCAGTAAATTACTTGAATTTAGTTTGTTATTAAACTATTATTACGTCCTTGTTAAATTAATTTTCTTGCCATTCATAATTTATAAAAGCGCTAATTATAAATGTTTGGAAGAGCCAATATGAAGGAATGCCGCAGAGCAGGTTTGTTCCTCCTCTAACAGCCCCTTATTTAGCGGCCTTGTTCCCTCCGATATTGATGTGACAATTCATCATGAACAGATTAAATCTGTTAATTATGATATAGACGTTGATTTGGTGGCTATAACCTTTTCTCCGGTTATTATATGCTTCAATGCCGTTTGCGGAACCACACTATGATTGGGACAAGTGAAAGTAAAACAACCAAATAACGGTTTTATACTCAAAAGTTTGAGGTTTTTGAAATTTACGCAGGCTGGATCAATCTTGCAGATTGATCCAAATGTTTTCAGGAACCATTGCCGTTTGTTGGTAAACATGCGGTTTGCGTGAATCTAACGGCTTTGGTTTAAACGTGTGGAGGCAGTCTCCAAGGCTGCTCCAGCAAAAAAAGTAAAAAATCGCATGTTAAAGCGAGGTTGCGCCTCGGCCCAACACTTACAAGTTCTTATACTTGAAAAATATGGAAATAATTAATGCAGGTTTTCAGGGAAGAGTTAATGCTTCCGCGATATTTTCATTAGCCAGGGTCCAGGCGTACGCGCCCATCTGTTTTTTCAGCACAATTGTAGGCCTTGATATTGCGGGAGGCGCGCATAATTTGTCATCCCTCTTTATTATAGGACTGGCAAACACATTTGCCCTTGTGGCCACATTCACATTTAATAATGTTGAAGATATTGTTGAGGATATACACGCCCCTTCTCATAAGAATTTTATAGCTTTAGGCAAAGTTTCAAAACGTTTAGGCTGTTTAATTGCCGCAATAGCCGCCGTTGTCAGCATATCACTCTCCTTTTTTGCCGGCAATATAGTTTTCCTGCTTATTCTGGCAATACTTGCAATTGGGTTTTTATACTCCTGGAGGCCGTTCAGAATAAAAACCATGCCGTTTTGGGATGTGTTTTCAAATGGAGTTGCAGGCGGTTTAATGTTTCTGTCTTCAGCCTGGTCATCTCCTAAAGGCATTATATTTGAAATACATCTCTTTTCAGTCTGCGCAGTATTCTTTCTGGGCACGGCCTTATCATTAATAGTGCATCAGCTGTACGACTATGAAGATGATCTGATTATTAAAATCAAAACATCGGTTACTACAATAGGCAAGAAAAAGGCGTATTGGGTTGTTGGATGCATCATGTTTACAATGGGATGTTTGTTGGCTTATGAATGCTGGACGGGATTCTTCTCCATTAAATTGATATTATCATATTGCATTGTATCAGGCGGTATAATTGCGATCTCTTTAATATTTTTGCGCAAGAAATCTACCTTATTATCAAAATGTTTAGTGCCATGGGCTATAAATATGGGCGCAGTGACGGCTATTTTGGCGTGGTATTATGACAACTAACAAAATAACATTTGTTTACAATATTAACAGGAAAACTTATTTATGAAAGTTAAAATTATTTGTGTTTGGAAAAGCCAATATATTAATGTAAAAAAAAACTGGACACTTGCCCCTCTTACGCCACATCATCTTGCCGCCCTATTTCCACCGGACGTTGAGGTCTCAATACATAACGAGCAGATCAGGCCTGTTGACTACAATATTGACGCCGATTTAGTGGCAATAACATATTTAACTTTAAGCGCTTGCCGCGCATATGAAATAGCGGATCAATTTCGCTTAAGAAAAACGCCTGTTGTAATGGGAGGCTTCCACGCCTCGGCTTTTCCAGAAGAGGCGCTTCTACATGCTGACGCTGTAGTAGTTGGAGAAGCGGAATATGTTATCCAGGAATTAGTGGACGATTTCAAACGCAAATCTTTAAAAAAAATATATAAATCAACAATACAACACGACCTTAAGGGACTTCCAACTCCCAGATACGATTTAATAGAAAAAGAATTTGTGCTGCCGCATACTATCCAGGCGACCAGGGGTTGTCCATATAGGTGCTCTTTCTGTTCCATCATAACCTTTAATGATGGATTCAGGGTTCGCCCTATCGACGATGTAGTTCGCGATATTACGAGCTTTGAAGGGCGCAATTATATCCAAAACAAAGTATTATCTTTCACCGACAACAATCTTATAGGCAACAAGAAATACGCAAAAGAACTTTTTCAGAAAATTACGCCTTTAAAGAAGTGGTGGACAAGCCAGCTTTCATTAGACATGGCCTACGACAAAGAGCTGATGATGTTGGCTGCAAAAAGCGGTTGCGTTTCTGTTTTTATAGGCATTGAGTCTTTTTCTCAGGAGAGTCTAAAAAGTGTAAAAAAACACCATAACAAAATTGCGGATTATAAAAAAGCGATTAAGGCCTTTCATGATTATGGGATCTATGTTACGGCAGGCGTTATTGTCGGGTTCGATGAAGACACAAAAGATTCCATCAGGAAAATCCCTGAAATTGTTTTGGAATTGGGCATAGATTTGCCGTTCGTTGTCATTCTAACTCCTAATTATGGAACAGAACTTTACACACAGTTCTCACAGGAAAACCGTATTATTTCTGAAGATTGGTCGCGATACAACACCTTTACCGCTGTTTATCGCCCAAAAAACATGAGCGCGGAAGAGCTTAACATTGCTTTTTTAGAAATGTGGCGGGACACCCATTCGGTTTCTAAAACATTGAAAAGGATTTGCAGCAATTCGCTAAAATGGAATTCTTCCGGTTTTTTGTGGAGATTCATAGACAACTCATTTATTATGTCCCAAAATCTTTTAGGCAAATACCCTATTATCAGAAGCGAGTAAATTTGAGAAGCGGAGATCAATTATAGTTCCAGTCATATGAATTGATACCATTAACACGTTTATGTTATACAATATTTGTTACAGCCTCTAAGCTTTAAGGCTAAATGTAGTACGACAACACAGAATCAATTCATGTGGCTGGAACTATAAAACACAGTCAAGGACGCCTGCGGCACTATTAATATGAATTGTTAAAATCTCTCAAAATTTAACTGATAAGATACTAAATGGTAAATTCCAACAAACTCTGCCTGTTGAAGTTAAGGCTTTAGCCTTTTATTCATCAACAAATTTCGAAAACGCCAGCAGTTTGACTATAGAGCCGGCGCATAAACTACATAAGTTATTATAAAATAAGACGTTAATTACAAAAATAAGGATTTACCTGTGTCAAAGCGGTCAAACATTCACATTACATCTTCATTTTACAAATTTCAAAATTTTTAAATAATCACAAAGTTTTTGCTTTTCTTCGTGCCTTTGCGTCTTTGTGGCTAAAATTGCTTTTGATTCTATAAATTAAAGTTTATGCGGAAGCTCTATAGGTATCTAAAATTTATAGTTCATCTCTAAGAAAAACGTCCTGCCCGGTTTTGGAAGATCAGTCGGCACCGTGTTTATCAGCGAAGGATCGTTGTACTCTTTATCAAGCAGATTAAATAACGAAGCCTTGAATCCCAGCCCTTTAAAGAGCTCTTTCGCGCCTAGTGTAAAATTGAAAATAGCGTATCCCGGCGAGTCGTCCCTTTCATCATCCTGTTCACGCGGTCGTTTATCGCTTATAAAGGTATGGATGTTGGCGTTAAAATGTTCCCACAAGCCAACATTAAAACCAATATTCGCTTTATGTTTAGGCACATCAGGCTGGGAATCGCCTTTAGTTTCAGAATCCAGATATGTATAGTTGGCAAAAGCGTACATATTTTTGGCTATATCCACCTTTAGCTCAAATTCAATCCCCTGAATGTTTGAACCCGCCAGATTAGTAAAGACTTGCGGCTCCAAAGAACTCTGTTTTGGCCCTTCAACAATCTCATCCCTCACAACGTTAAAGAAATAGTTAACGCCGGCATTTATCTTGCTGTTAAATTTATACGACACACCTAATTCATATGTCCTTACTGTTTCAGGCCTTAAATCAGAGTCGCCCAATAAGACGGAGTTGTTTGCCGTATAAAGCTCCAGAAAAGTCGGTGCGCGGAATGCTTGTCCATACAACAATTTCAGAGCGGCATTATCCATAAAATCCCATACCAGGCCTATTCTGGGATTGGTTGTGCCTTCAAAATCACTGTAATGGTCATGCCTTATGCCAAAAGTCAGGCCTAAATCACGAGTTATATCCCATTTATCCTGAATATAGATTGCCCATATTTGCCTAAGGGCTTCAGGGGCGGCGGATAACTCGGATAGTTTTTGGTCTGACCCAAGTGAAGCTCCTGAAAATGTATCGGTATTTGTGTAAAATTCAACATTGTCCTGTCTTTCCCACTCATAATTAAAACCGAGTGTAAATGTGTTGTTATCAAACAACTCATAATCGACCTGCGCCTCTCCGCCAATTCTCCTGTTAGTAAATAAGTTGTCAAACGAAGAGCCGTCTGGAAACATCTCGATATCGCCGTCCCTATCAAGGTCAAATGGAATGGTAAAACCATCTGGAAATAGCTCTTCTGAAAATTCTATATCATACTGGTCATAATAAACTTTAGGCTTAATGGTTAACCTCTCGCCCAGCTTCAACTTATAACTAATGTCAACCATTGCATAGTTGTATTTCTGCTCTGAGTCGTCAGTTAAAACAAACTGAGAGCCGACAAACGGCTCAGTATCCTTATTCATATACTTAGCGTTAAATTTCAGGTCTTTATATGTTATCTTAAGGTTAAGGTCCAGTTTATTCCTGCTGTCGTCAGTGTCACCCGGGGTTACAGAAAATTGGCCAAAAAGCGGCAAACCTGATAGAGCGTCCTGTTTTATTGTGTCGCTCAGGCCGTTTGAGTTGTAAAAATCGACAAAGCCGGCAACATCCACGCCATAAATGTTATCCCCGTATGAAACGCTATACTCCTGTGTGTCATGGCTTCCAAATCCTGCGGAGGCCTCATAGCCGGCAATATCAGCGCCGTCCTTAGTTATAATGTTAATTACCGCAAGAAAGGCGTTGGCCCCATACATCGCAGAGCCGGGCCCTCTGACAATCTCTATCTTTTTAACGTTTTTCATTGAAAGGTCATCAAAAAAAAGTGACGCGCTGCCGTCAAGAGGCATATTCAGCGAGTGCCCGTCTACGTAAACCCTTATCTTTTCAACCGACGCGCGCATCCCCCTGACGCCATACTCCATTACGCCGATAAGCGCGTCCTTCTTTATATCAAAACCAGGGACGGTTGCCAGCACATCTGTTAATGTCCTAGCTCCAAGATTCTCTATCTCATTAGCTGTAACAACGGTAATAATTGAAGGAGCTTTGTCGGCATCCTCTTCCATTTTTGACGCTATTGAAACGGTTTGCTCAGCATTAAGAAGCGCAATTTCATCTTTAATAGTTTTTTCAAAGCCGGGTTCTAGTTGAATTTGCTCAGATGCTTCAACGCAATTGGCGGAATGGTATGGAGTGTATGGCAGAAGCCACAATGCAAATATAAAAAAAGGAAATATAAATTTTTTCAAGCTGCGCATAGTTATACCAATTCCATAATTATAAAAGGGGGAAATGACCCAGCGTCAAAAGTTGCCATAAAGATAAGAGCACAAACGCCAAAACATTTTTGACCGGCATCTTAGTTAAAGCTCGACAGGAAATAGCAGGCGAAATCCGTTAAAAACCGTAGTTTACAGGATCCGCTCCACGACTTTTGTTTCATTTACTATTTAATAAAATTGTTAAGCGCTGGATTTTTGATAATTATATTACCATAATACGACTTGCCGCACAATACTTATTTATACAAATCTCAATACATACCACAGATGGCCCTTAAGCCCAATAGTGTCAATGCATTGTGCATTGACACCTCTAAACAATTGTAAGCCAATATTCTAATTCTTTGTATTCAAGGCGCCGAACACCAACCGGAACATCAGCATAACCTCCCTTTAACAAACAAGTTATGACAAACCTTCATAATTGTAGGCATAATCAAATTTGTAATAAGCGTTCGTCCAGCAATAAGTTCGGTTCTATCGGTTGTAGATTTGCGATAGATTTGCAAGATATGACATGAGTCATATTCGTAGAGTCGCCTAAGGGGGTGTTTCTAAAAAAAGCGATGTTATTAATTTAACAAATAGTATCTAAAGAACCTAACCCGGTTAAACAGGAAAAGTGACTAAAGTGAGCTAAAGTTTTGGTAAAAATTTACAATTTTTGAAATTCACCTCGCTCCAAAATCCCAGTTTGGGGCGAAACAATGCGAGAAGCCCCAGCTTCGCGTTTGAGAGTATATTTGACTTAATTTTCGCCCCCCGGGCATAATTCTCCCCTCGGGGGATAATTCTCACTAAGGCAGCCAAGCTGCCAAGTGTTCATTTATCATTAGAGCAGACAAGCAGCTCAGTGTTCATTTACACGCGAACGCTGGGGCTTCTTGAATTGCCGGTTATTAAGCGGGGCTTGCTAACCAGATCTCTAAATAATTCAAAAATATCTCGACAAATCTTGTCAAAACGTAACTGACAAGATACTAAATGGGGTATTGCCGGTTATTTATTTTCAAAAAAAATTGGAAAAACTGATGAAAGATAAACTATTATAAGAACTTACAATAATTTATCTGTTTCACGTTTTAGTCTTAAATTTGTGGAGTCTTATGAACATATTAATTATGGGATTTTTCATATTAGCTGTTGTGTATTGCTATATTGGGTGGCGTTTGATAATCCGGTCATCCATGAGCAATAAACGTAAATTTTCCCTTATAGTTCTGCTTCTGTTTTTCGCGTCTTTACCGTCAATTCCATACTTCCTGTTCCTTTGCCAAATTGAAAATTTATGGATTGACAGATTATCCTGGGTTGGATACTTGAGTATGTCATTCCTGACATTGGCATTATATCTGTTAACCCTTGCAGACATATTCGCCTTCATAGCAATTTGTTTTCAAAAAATCTTTTTCGGAACAAAAAGATTTTTCAGCCACAACATGAAAAGCAGAAAACCAAACAGGGCCGAGCGCCGTGTTTTTTTTAGAAAATCATTAAATATGGGCATTCTTGGAGTTGCCGGCGTATTAACCGGTTACGGATTATATGAGGCGCGCCGTCGACCGGAAATAGTCAACATCACTATTCCGTTTCGAGCTCTACCTGAAGATTTTGAAAACCTGCGTATTGTTCAGATTTCCGATATCCATGCAGGGCCTACATTAAAACGCGATTACGTGGAAAAGATAGTGGAACAAGTTAACAGCGTGAATCCAGATATTATAGTATTTACAGGCGACATAGCTGACGGCTCAGTGGCGTATCTTAAAAACGATGTAGCCCCATTAGCGGACTTATCTTCCGTTTATGGGTCATATTTTGTCACGGGAAACCATGATTATCTATCCGGCGTAGCAGAGTGGGTAGACAAAATTGAACAATTGGGATTTACAACGCTTATGAATGAGCACAGAGTTATCCACTATGGCTCAGGACGCATCCTTCTTGCAGGCGTAACAGATTACAGCGCCGGTTCATTTAATAAACGCTCATCCTCAAATCCAATGCTGGCATTGGCAGGAGCCCAGCCTTGCAATATAAAGATCGTATTGGCCCATCAGCCAATGAGTATCTTTGCGTGCGCCAAGAGTGGGTATGATTTGCAAATTTCAGGCCATACGCATGGGGGGCAATCTTTACCGTGGCAATATATTTTTTGGCTTGAACCACCTCATTATATCTCAGGTTTATACAAACATAACAAGACATGGCTTTATGTAAACCGTGGAACCGGTTATTTCGGATCGCCTCAACGGTTATGCATTCCTCCGGAAATAACACTATTTAAGCTGACATCTTCAAGAAAATCACAATTAACATAATTGTTTTTTTAGGCTCAACTTTCCAGAAAAAATCCATTCAACTCGTTCCGATGTTCTGCATAGGAATGCATTCTGAACGCCCCTGCGTCCTATTGTTTGACGCAGAGCGCAAAAAAATATTCCAACGCAAGGCATTAGAACAAGCAGTAGAAATTTCGCTAAACAAATATCTATAATTTATAATTCATCTCTAAGAAAAATGTTCTGCCTGGCCTTGGAAGGTCTGTAGGCACTGTGTTTATCAACGAAGGATCGTTGTACTCTTTATCAAGCAGATTAAATAACGACGCCTTAAATCCTAAGCCTTTAAAGAGATCTTTCGCGCTCAGTGTAAAATTGAAAATAGCGTAACCCGGCGAGTCGTCCCTGGTATCTTTGTGGTCGCGCGGTCTTTTATCGCTTATAAAACTATGGATGTTTGCGTTAAAGATGTCCCACAAGCCAATATTAAAACCAATATTGGCTTTATGTTTCGGAACATCCGGCTGAGAATCGCCTTTTGTCTCGGAATCCAGATATGTATAGTTGGCATAAGCGTACATATTGTGGGCTATATCCGCTTTTAACTCACATTCAATCCCCTGAATATTTGAACCCGCCAGATTGGTAAAGACTTGCGGGTCCAAAGGACTCTGTTTCGGACCTTCAACGATCTCATCCCTGACAACGTTATAGAAATAATTAACGCCCACATCTATCTTCCTGTTAAATTTATACGACAAGCCCAACTCATATGTCCTTATTGTTTCAGGCTTTAAATCAGGATCGCCCAATAAAACGGAGTTGTTTGCCGTATAAAGCTCCAGAAAAGTCGGCGCGCGAAATGCCTGGCCATATAGAGCCTTTAGGACTGCATTATCCATAAATTCCCATACAAGGCCTAATCTTGGGTTGGTTGTGCCTTCAAAATCGCTGTAATGGTCATGTCTTACGCCAAAAGTAAAACCTAAATCGTCTGCAATATCCCATTTATCCTGAATATAGATTGCCCATATTTGTCTGAGAGCCTCCGGAGCAGCTGATAATTCAGATAATTTTTGATTTGATCCAAGTGAAGCGCCTGAAAAGGTATCGGTATTCGTGTAAAATTCAACATTATCCTGCCTTTCCCACTCATAATTAAAACCGAGTGTAAATGTGTTGTTATCAAACAACTCATAGTCGACCTGTGCCTCTCCGCCAATTCTTCTGTTAGTAAATAAGTTATCAAAAGAAGATCCTGAGGGAAAACTCTCAACATCGCCATCGCCATCCAGATCAAAAGGAATAGTAAAGCCGTCAGGGAACAACTCTTCTGAGAATTCTATATCATATTGATCATAATAAACTTTAGGCTTAAATGTTAACCTATCGCCCAGCTCCAATTTATAACTCAGGTCAACCATTGCATAGTTGTATTGCTGCTCTGAGTCATCTGTTAAAATGAACTGTGGACCAACAAAAGGTTCTGTGTCCTTATTCATATATTTAGCGTTAAATTTCAGGTCTTTATATGTCAGCTTAAGGTTAAGGTCCAGTTTATTCCTGCTGTCGTCAGTGTCGCCCGGGGTTATTGAAAACTGGTCAAAAAACCCCGGCCCGGATAGGGCGTCCTGTTTAATAGTATCGCTCAGGCCGTTTGAGTTGTAAAAATCGACAAATCCGGCAACATCCACGCCATAAATATCCTTGCCGTATGAAACGCTGTACTCCTGTGTATCATGGCTTCCAAACCCGGCGGAGGCCTCATAGCCGGCAATATCAGAGCCGTCCTTTGTTACAATGTTAATTACCGCAAGAAAGGCATTTGCCCCATGAATGGCTGAACCCGGCCCTCTAATAATCTCAATCTTTTTTACATTTTTCAGTGAAAGGTCGTCGAAAAAACCTGAAGCGCTGCCGTCAAGAGGCATATTTAACGAGTGACCGTCTACGTAAACCCTGATCTTTTCAACCGACGCGCGCATGCCCCTGGCGCCATACTCTATTACGCCGACAAATGCGTCCTTCTTTATATCAAACCCAGGAACCGTCAACAGTATATCCGTTAATGTTCTTGCTCCCAGATTATCTATCTCTTCAGCCGTGACAACGGTAATAATTGATGGGGCTTTGCTAACATCCTCTTCCATCTTTGACGCGATTGAAACGGTTTGTTCCGCAAGAATAAACGCAAATTCATCTTCAAGACTTTTGTCAAGGCCGGCGTACAGCTTAGGGAGTTCAGGAGCTTCAACCCAATTGGCGGATTGACATGGAGTATTTTGGGCAAGGCACAATGTAAATATTAAAAAAGGAAAGATAAAATTTTTCAGATCGCGCATAATTAAACCACGTCCATTTCTTTATTTTTTATAAAGAGTTTGCAAAAATTATAGAGCGAAAAATATCCCAACGCCAAAGGAGCATACCCGAAGAATCCAAAGAGCGAAATCTCAAATAGTTTTATCTCCGGCGAAAAAGAAGCGGGATATATCCATTTCACGGTTGCCCAGTAGTTCCAAAACTCGCATAAAAAGCCCCAGATCAAACTAGCAATAAAAAGGTTATATAACCTGCCGGGTTTGCCCTTTTCAAGGTCTTTTAACAGTGAATCGCCATTGCGCAAGTATACAATAGGCTCAAAAAACAGAAAAGAGCCCGCAAACATATACAAAAACCCGTCAATAACCACATCTTTGCCGATAAAAAAGGGAAGCGCCAGGAGAAAGGCGCCGGACACAATTGCGGCGTAAAGAATGCGTCTGTCTACTTTCAGTTTTGGAACCTTAAACCTGTCAAACAGGCGCAAAGCTTCAAGAAACTCAAAAGTCAACATCATGAACGTCATTGTCGCGGCAAATGTGACGCTTATGCCTATGAACAACATCATACGGCTATCCGGCAGACCTATGTATTGCCAATCTTTTAATTGGAAATTATATATTTCAAGGATAATGGAAAAGATTAAAGAGAGAAGCAACTGAAGGCAAAACTCTTTGCGCCTGTTATAAATAAGCGAATGCCCCTTTATCTTGTAAACGAGGCTGTCCATAAACATCAGATAACCGGCCATGCACAATGGTATGGCCCATATACATATTGCGTGAGCAATTTCAGAGCCCATTTGATGCAAAACAATTGCTGCCTCGGCAAAACAGATAAGGCAAAGACCATACCATCCATAAGGTTTTAATTTAAGGTTGTTTGCAATCATACAAAATCCGCCAATAATTTATCAGTCTGAGCGCAATCACGCCGCCGTAAAAAACATGAAAAGACATATTTTAATGACCACAGTCATCCGTTTAACTTTGCGCTAACACGGAACTAAAAAATGCAACCTAAACCTAATCCGAGGAAACGTTTAAGATCAATCTACAGGATAAGCACAATCTGAACAGCAGGCGGACATTTACGCAAAACATAAGTTTGAAAGTATAGCAAACCCGCCTATTTTGCGCAAATAAAAAGATTTACTAACGGGTTATGGCGAATAACAGAGGATTGAGGGCTTAGAACTGAGGACTGAAGACTGATGACGTAGGGCAGTAACAAAGGGCGACTGGCGCTGAAAGTGGTGAATGATGAGTCGTGTATTTACAATTCAGTATCCTTCCAATTATGTAATTTTAATTGGTATCCCAAGTCTTTAATACGATTATAATGTTTCATATTTCCAGTTGATAAAACAAGATTTCTTTCTAAAGCAATTGCGGCAACAATTGGATCAGCGCGGCCTACAGGTTGCCCGCGCCGTTCAAGGTCGGAATAAATCCTGCCGGCTAATTCAGAGTTTTTTAAATTTAAAGTCAATATTTCCGCTTTTGAAATTTCTTTTAAAAACGTTTGGATCTGTTCTTCGCGTTTGACTTTATGAAACCCTTTTACTACCTCTATTATTGTTATTGTAGAAATTGTGTATCTGTTAAATTTACTAAAATAGTTTTGCGCAAATCTTATCACGTTTTCATTTTTCCTTTTGAGGATTTCTGAAAATATGTCAGTGTCAAGCAGTGTTTTATCCATTGTTAAGCCTCAATGAATCTTTTTCCCGCGATTGCATCGCTGATTCAGTAATGCCGTCGATTATTTCACTTTCATTTTCAAACAGCCCCAACAATGAATCGTTTGAATTTACTTCTGTTTCCGGTTTGCTGTTTTTTAATTTCTCAAGCAACTCGATTGACGCTTCAATGCTTTTAATATCATATTTTTCGTTGATATCCTGCGGCACATTTATAATTACAGTTCCCATTATAATCTACCTTTAATTAAATTATATAAAATGTATATTTAATTATTAACTTCGTTTTTTTCGCTTTCAGAGCTCATTATTCGTAATTACCCTGATAGACTTATCAGTATTAATAATTTTGAGCCTCCATTGCTTCAATTATACTAAAAATATCTTAATTTTCTATTTTAATACATTTAATTGTAACAGCAGATTTAAAAAAATTTGCGGAATTCGAAAAAATGGTTTATTTTGGCGCTAACGCGACAACATTTTGCTTGTTTTTTTATATTTACCTATTAATATTAACAGATTATTGCTTTATCGCGCGCTAATATTTGATTAATTTATATGAGAACCAACTATGGTTACTATTGACTTTGACAACGGCGCCCTGATTATAAAGGGCGAAAAGGACGAGATTGAGACTGCGGCAAAGTATGCGAGGTTTGACAAACGCATAAATTGTTACAGGGCTCAGGCGTATAAATACGCGCCTATTATAAAAGAGCTGAGGAAAAACAGCGTTGAGTACCAGGATAGGGCCAGAAAATACGCCACACTGAATTTGCCGGAGCCCGACACAATGCAACCACGCAAACATCAGAAAAACGCGCTTGAGGCTTGGGTGAAACACGGGCGGCAAGGTTTTGTGGCGCTGCCGACCGGGTCGGGCAAATCGTTTCTGGCGGTGACGGCTATGGTCAATGCGCAACGTTCGACGCTTGTAATTGCCCCGACGATTGACCTTGTCCAGCAATGGGCAAGCCTTTTAGAGCGTTTTTTTAAACAAAAGGTCGGGATGCTTGGGGGCGGGTCAAAAGATGTCTGCGACGTTACGGTAAGCACATACGCTTCGGCTGTGCTTATGATGGAGTTTATCGGCGACAAGTTTGGTTTGGCGATATTCGATGAATGCCACCATTTGCCCGGGCCGGCCAACCGGACGGCGGCCGCTATGTGCCTGGCGCCTTACAGGCTCGGCCTGTCAGCCACGCCTGAGAGGGAGGACGGGGGCGAAAAGATATTGCGCGAATTGATCGGCGATTTGTGTTACCGCGAACATATTGACGAGATGGAGGGCAAGATCCTTGCGCCTTATGTAACACATACGCTACAGCTTGACCTTGATGAGGATGAATCCGAGGAGTATGAGAAGAACAGGCAGTTGTATCTGGATTTTGTGCGGTCGCAGGATATTGATTTTAGCTCAAAGTACGGCTGGGGCAGGTTTATTGCCCTGTCGTATCGTGAACCGGGAGGGAAAGAGGCCTTTGCCGGGTATCTTGCGCAAAAAAGGATTGCGCGAACATGCCGGGCTAAATTTGAGACGATATGGATGTTGATAAGAAAACACGCGGGGGAGAGGATACTGGTCTTTACAGCCGACAATCAGACGGCGTATGATATCGGGCGCCGTTTCTTCCTGCCGGTGTTAACGCACAACACCAAATTGAAGGAGAGGAAGGAGTTTCTGGAGATGTTCCGCCAAGGGGCATACCCTGTGTTGGTCACAAGCAAGGTTTTAAATGAGGGGATTGATGTGCCGGAGGCTAGCGTGGGCATTATAGTGTCGGGCAGCGGAAGCATACGGGAGCATGTGCAGCGTTTGGGCCGCATTTTAAGGCCGGCGAATGATAAACAGGCGCAACTTTACGAGCTTTTAAGCAAAGGGACATCGGAAGTTTATATAAGCAATAGAAGGAGAAATCACCGTGCTTACAAAAGATTTAATAAGGTGTAGAATTGTTAAAGGCAAGGCGCATCCGCAGTTTATAGATGTGGAGAGCGATGAGTTGACTCAAATAGCGGATCGGCTTATATCCATCTATAGGCAAACCAGCCGCCCGGTCAGAAGCGAAATAGAGGAGTATGCGGCCCCTGTTATAAACACAGCCCGCGATGTGTTGCTTGTAAAAGGTTTAAATAAACTGCTTCTCGACCGATCTGAATTTAGCCATGAGGAGGAGCTGAATTATTGCGAGCTGAGAAAGAGCGTGTTTATGGCGTCGGGCAAAGCCCTGAAACAAAAAAAGGATGTGGTCTACGCGGAATACAAGGATAAGATATTTGCAAACCCGGAAGTTGACAACGGTTTTCTGGAAAATGGATTATACCCTGACCTTCCTGAAAATGAGAAGTTGATTAAATTTAAGGATTTGTCCGCGAAAAAACTGTTGGAGCGTTACAATTGCTCGCTGGTTCAATCACTGCTTATAAACTCAAAATCCATCACTTTAATAATCGGCGAAAAAAAGGCGGCAAAGATACGCCAAATGTTTAAGTATCTAAAATTCTTTCGTTTATTAGGCATGATAACGCGGGAAGATGACGGAGGCTCTAAAACCAAAGGCAAGAGCGGGAAGGTCTCGCGCCTTCGGGTGGTGATTGACGGACCTTTGAGCCTTTTTGAGAATATTCAAAAATACGGTTTACAGCTGGCCCTCTTTTTCCCCACGGTTTGCCATCTTGAAAACTGGGAATTGGAGGCGGAGGTAAAATTCCGCAACAGGAACGCTGTTATAAAGCTGGATCAAAAGAGCGGCCTTGCCGGGCATTACAACAATTTTGGAAGTTATACGCCCGAGGAGATCAAGGTGTTTCAGTCTGAATTTGAGTCAAAGGTGAATGATTGGTCTATTACTGAAGAGACGCCGTTTCTCCCTTCCGGCAATCAGGAGCTGATCTTCCCCGACCTGAGTTTCAAAAACAACGACGGCAAACTGATCCACCTGGAACTTTTCCATCGCTGGCACTCCACACAACTTCTGGCGCGGCTGAAATATGGCGACGCCAACCCGGACGCCCCATTGTTAGCAGGTGTTGACCGTTGCCTATACAAAAGGCCCGAGATTAATGACGAGCTAAATAAAAGCCAATGGTTTACCAAAAACGGCTTCCTCTTTAACGACTTCCCCGGAGTGGACAGGGTATACAGATGCCTTGAGAAATTAAGGGTTAGTATCTTATGAGTTAAATTGTGACAAATTTTGACAGAAAATTTAAATGCGTCATAAAATCATAGGATTAATATGGTATATTTTGAGGGAAACTTTAATCGCAAAACAAAAACGTTTTGAAGCAGTCTGCAAGACTGCTCCAGCT
>JAIQZQ010000063.1 GCA_021777105.1 Candidatus Anammoxibacter sp. | reverse complement strand
CAAAAGCGATACGTCAGCGCTTAAATCGCCCTTTCAGGGCTGATCTCTTTTTTATCTTAAGCCCTGGGGCGTTGCCCCAGGCTATATTAAAACCGCCCCGTTGGGGCTTGAATTGTATATTTTATTATTAAAACGTTAATGCGTAAACAGCCCTGAAAGGGCGGAGTTAATATAGCCCAGGGCAACGCCCTGGGTTTGAATATAGCTCCAATCTTAGCCCTGAAAGGGCGATTTAAGCATTTACATTTTGTTCCGGTGGTGAATATTAAATCTTAACCTAACACATATGAGGCGCGTCCTCGCGCCGTGGCTGACATATAAAACAAATTGTTTTTACTTGAAAATTTTAATTAAGTTGGTCTTAATGTAGGCATCAAGCTATGCAACTGAAGTTACAAAGCTTTTGATCTGCTTCCGTCAAAACTATTCTATTGGTATTGTTAATGAATGTGCCGGAGGATGTGCGCAAGGACGTATTTGAAGCGTGTGTTAACAAAATAAATAAAACCAGCGCGGGAGAAACCAGCGATGAATTATTGGCAATGACGATTGCAATGGCGGATTTACAATGGGAAACTCCTGAATGGACGGACGCGTTTGTAAATCGCTCATTATTAAGGAGAAATAAGATGATAACGGAAATGATTGCAGAAGCTGAAGAGAAAGCTGAAAAGAAAGCAATTAAAAGAGAACTAAATTCCATAAAAACAATATTAGGGAAACGGTTTGACGCAATACCGGAAGATGTACTGATCAGGATGAAAAACATAAATAATCTGGAAAAGCTGGACAGTTTGCTTGTTCTTGCGGCAACCGCGCAGAATATTGATGAATTTTCACAAGCAGTTAGCAACTATTAACGAGGCTGCTATGCTTCTAAAAAAGGTATACTCTATTCGAATATCGATTTGCCACTCTTTACCCCGTATGAGGCTTAAGAATAACAGCGAATGACTTTAACCCGTTTAGGGCTTCTTCTGTTTTAGCGCTTACAAGTTGAGCCGAGGCTGTACCTTGGCTCGAATCAAATTAACGAGGCAGCGCCTCGTATTGCAATAGTAAAACAGGCATCCTGCCTGTTTCAAACACTCAAAACAGGCGGTTAGCCTGTTTTACCATTACAATCCTCCTTCAAGACCACAACCCACAATTATTACCGAGGACAATAATAAAGCCACTATATTGAATTTAAATATTTCCTTTAATTCCCCCTCCATTGATGGGAGGGGTCAGGGGAGGGTGATAAGAATCGCGCAAGTTATGAATAGTATCATTCGTTTTGACCTGAGTAGTAACACCCCAATTGTATCCTAATCCTCTGTTTTCTTAATGGTTCGCCCGCCCTCTTTTTTAATTGACATTTACATCCGTGATGGTTTAATGTTAACAATCCGTGTGACTGTCTCTGTTTTTCTAATCCGCATTAGCTTTTAAATACCGCAAAAACATTATGGAAAACCATGAACCCAAATCAGGCATCTTTAAAAGATACCGCGAACTCACCACTTCAAACAAAATAGCAGTATGGGGTGTGTTTGCCGCCTCTATTTGCGCAATAACAGCAATAATTTCTGTTTTAGATTCTCCTGCTCCCGGCAATAACCACAAAGTCGCCAATGAAAATTTAAACCAAACATCCAAACCTTCACAAAAACTTCTTAACAGGCTTTTGGAACAACTTGACCGCAAAGATGTAGACATTAGCGAACGCGACAAAATTATCGAAGAGTGGATTAAAAAATACAAGGAGTTGGAACAACGCTTATCCCAACGCGCGCCGGATGAAAAACTGGCGCTTCAGGCAAGGGAGCAGTTGGCAAACGGCAATCTTGACAAAGCCGAGGAGCTGTTGCAACGCTCCCTTGAGCAAAATTTAAAGATCGCCTATGAGCAAAACAAAAAAGCCGCCGCAGACGCTTATGAATTAGGCTCAATCAAAGAGCTTAAGATAGAGTACAGAGAAGCCCAAAAATACTATTTAAAGGCAACACAACTTGCCCCAAACAACACACTTTACTTAAATGATTACGGCAGCATCCTTCATGATTTAGGCGAGTATAAAAAAGCTATTGAATTTTACGAAAAGGCCCTCAAAAGCAATATTAATACTTTTGGAAAAGATCATCCAAAAGTCGCTATCAGATGGAATAACATCGGGGCTGCGTGGCAAGCATTAGGAGAGTATAAAAAGGCTATTGAATTTTTCGACTTAGCTCTAAAAAACAATATTAACACTTTCGGCAAGGATCATCCAAAAGTCGCTATCAGGTGGAATAACATCGGGGCTGCATGGAAAGCATTGGGAGAGCATAAAAAGGCTATTAAATTTTTTGACTTGGCTCTTAATAGCGATATTAATACTTTCAGCAAAGATCATCCAAAAGTCGCTATCAGGTGGAAGAACATCGGAATGGCATGGAGAGCATTGGGCGAGTATAAAAAGGCTATTGAGTTTTACGAGATGTCTTTAAAAGTGTTCCGGGCAAGACTTGGAGATGGCCATCCTTCCACTAAGACTGTGATGGATAATCTGGAATTGGTAAGGATGGAGATGAAATGAAATAAAATGTAGTGTAGTGTAAGCGCGTCTTCGCGCTGTGGCTAGTATATAAAACAAATTGTTTTTCCTTGAAAATTTTAATTAAGTTGGTCTTAATGTAGGCATCAAGCTATGCAAATGAAGTTACAAATCTTTTGATCTGCTTCCGTCAAAACTATTCTATAAAGTTTTATTTTGCGGATGATGAGCAGTTACAGCATATTAATATCTATGGGAAATAAAATTGATACCTGACGATAAAAACAAGTATGATACTATATTGAAACATTTAACCGCTCTTTTTCCAAAAGAGTTTGCGCAAGAGTTTTGCCCAATGTATCATGGAGAAGAAGTCTCGTTATTTTCCGAGAGCCTGTCTATTAGCGAACGCACCATGGACAGGGTGATATGTATTGATAACCCTGAAAAGGCCCTGTTTCATTCCGAGTTTGAAAAAAGCCAAGCCGAAATGAGCAAAAGGGCTTTTGAATATTTTGCGCTAACTTATATAAAATACGGAAAAGTATCGTTAACGGTAGTAATGTTTCTTGAAGGGAAAGAAAAGGATGGATGGAGAAATTATGAATTAAATCTAGGCGACATATGTGTGGCAAATTTCAAATATTACGCTATATATCTTTCAACATATGATTACAAAAAATATCTCGAAAAGAATGTTGCGTTAACTCCGCTGGTATTGTTAATGGATGTGCCGGAGGATGTGCGTAAGGACGTATTTGAAGCGTGTGTTAACAAGATAAATAAAACCAGCGCGGGAGAAACCCGCGATGAATTATTGGCAATGACGATTGCAATGGCGGATTTACAATGGGAAACTCCAGATTGGACGGACGCGTTTGTAAATCGCTCACTATTAAGGAGAAACAAAATGATAACGGAAATGATTGCAGAAGCTGAAAAAAAAGGAAGAGAAGAGGAAAGGGAAGAAGGCATTAAGAAGGAACTGAAGGCAATAAAAACTATTTTGGAAAAACGGTTTGGTTCAATACCGGAAAAGGTATTGAGCGGAATGCATGAGATTCATGATCTCGACAAGATGTGCAATTTGCTTGTTGTTGCGGCAACCGCGCAGAATATTGACGAATTTTCACAAGCAGTTGGCAACGATTAACGAGGCTGCTATGCTTCTAAAAAAGGTATACTCTATTCGAATCTCCATTTGCCACTTTTTACCCCGTATGAGGATTAAGAATAACGGCGAATTACTTTAACCCGTTTAGAGCATCTTCTGTTATAGCGCTTACAAGTTGAGCCGAGGTTGCACCTTGGCGCGAATCAAATTAACGAGGCTGCGCCTCGTATTGCAATAGTAAAACAGGCATCCTGCCTGTTTTACCATTACAATCCTCCTTCAAGACCAAAATCCACATTATTACCGAGGACAATAATAAAGCCACTATATTGAATTTAAATATTTCCTTTAATTCCCCCTCCATTGATGGGAGGGGTTAGGGGAGGGTGATAAGCATCGCGCAAGTTATGAATAGTATCATTCGTTTTGACCTGTGTAGTAAACCCCCAATTGGATCCTAATCCTATGTTTTCTTAATGGTTCGTCCGCCCTCTTTTTTAATTGACATTTACATCCGTGATGGTTTAATGTTAACAATCCGTGTGACTGTCTCTATTTTTCAAATCCGCATTAGCTTTTAAATACCGCAAGAACATTATGAAAAATCATAAACCCAAATCAGGCATCTTTAAAAGATACCGCAAACTCACCACATCAAACAAAATAGCCTTATGGGGAGTTATTGTAGCCTCTATTGGCGCAATAGCTACAATTTTCGCTATATTTGCAGGCTCCAATAATCTGGAAAATGGAGGCAATAGAACATCGGGCAACAATAGCCCGATTATAGAAAACGTTAAAGGAGACGTTAAAATTGACTATTAAAAACACTTTAAAATTTGTATCAATTTCAAGCAAGGGCTTTAAAACAATATTTTTATCAGCGCTTTTAATCATTGCGCTGTTGAGTCTGCCAGCTACGCCAATCGTGTTTGCGCAATTATCAACAAATGGCGATAAAAGCCCAATTGTGAAAGACGTTCAGGGTAATGTAAATATAAAATACGAAGGGGTTAAACAAAAGGTCGTTGACAGGCTTTTGGAACAACTTGACCGCAAAGATATTGACATTAGCGAACGCGACAAAATTATCGAAGAGTGGATTAAAAAATACAAAGCGTTGGAACAACGTTTATCACAACGCGCGCCGGACGAAAAACTGGCGCTTCAGGCAAGGGAGGAGTTGGCAAACGGCAATCTTGATAAAGCTGAAGCGTTGTTGCAACGCTCCCTTGAGCAAAATTTAAAGATAGACGAGGAGCAAAACAGAAAAGCCGCCGCAGACGCTTATGAGTTAGGCTCCATTAAAGAGCTTAAGATAGAGTATAGAGAAGCCCAAAAATACTATTTAAAAGCAACACAACTTGCTCCGGACAACACCATTTACCTTAATCAATATGGCCGTATCCTTCACGATTTAGGCGAGTATAAAAAGGCTATTGAATTTTTCGAAATGGCTCTCAAAAGCGATATTAACACTTTCGGCAAAGATCATCCAGATGTTGCAATTGATTGGAATAACATCGGGGCTGCATGGCAAGCATTGGGCGAGTATAAAAAGGCTATTGAATTTTACGACTTGGCCCTCAAAAGCGATATTAACACTTTCGGAAAAGATCATCCAAACGTCGCTATCAGATGGAATAACATCGGGGCGGCATGGAAAGCATTGGGAAAGTATAAAAAGGCTATTGAATTTTACGACTTGGCCCTGAAAAGCGATATCAATACTTTCGGCAAGGAGCATCC
Organism: Candidatus Anammoxibacter sp.; assembly: GCA_021777105.1. GTDB lineage: Bacteria > Planctomycetota > Brocadiia > Brocadiales > Anammoxibacteraceae > Anammoxibacter_B. Next base: position 117,502 of record JAIQZQ010000063.1, on the reverse strand, counting down.
AAACGTCGCTGTTTATTGGAATAACATCGGAATGGCATGGAATTCATTAGGGGAGTATAAAAAGGCTATTGAATTTTATGAGATGGCTCTGAAAAGTGATATTCACACTTTCGGAAAAGATCATCCAAAAGTCGCTATCAGAGGGAATAACATCGGGGCGGCATGGCAAGCATTGGGCGAGCATAAAAAGGCTATTAAATTTTTCGACTTGGCTCTCAATAGCGGTATTAACACTTTTGGAAAAGATCACCCAAAGGTAGCATTAAGGTGGAATAACCTCGGAATGGCATGGAAAGCATTGGGCGAGTATAAAAAGGCTATTGAATTTTACGACTTGGCTCTAAAAAGCGATATTAAGACTTTCGGAAAAGATCATCCAGATGTTGCAATTGATTGGAATAACATCGGGGCGGCATGGGATTCATTAGGCGAGTATAAAAAGGCTATTGAATTTTACGACTTGGCTCTAAAAAGCGATATTAAGACTTTTGGAAAAGATCATCCAGATGTTGCAATTGATTGGAATAACATCGGAATGGCATGGAGAGCATTGGGCGAGTATAAAAAAGCTATTGAGTATTACGAAATGTCTTTAAAAGTGTTCAGGGCAAAACTTGGAGATGATCATCCATACACTAAATCTGTGCAGGGCAATCTGGAATACGCAAAGGTGATGATGAAATAAAATGTAGCGCAGGTGCGTCCTTGCGCCGTGGAGGGCAAGCGAGCCTGTGCGTTGGAATAAAGCCGCCGTTCGTTGGCATATTTTACGCCGGCCCGTTCCAAAACCAGAGTTTGGGCACAATTCAATGCGGGCAAGAGGTGTCTAGCCCGCCCCTGAAGTATGGCCCCGGCTTCGTGGTCAATGATTAGCCGGCTGATTTAGCGCAATTTTTACAAAAAAGGTTTTGCAACATTTAGATATTCAGACCTCAGGGGCTCTCCTCGCCTTCCTGCTCCAGCAAAAACCGCAACTCGTCTTCAAGCATCTTTTTATCCGGTATATATAGCTGGTATTTTGAAACAAACAATTTATTAGAGATGGAACCGGTTGCATAATTAACCAGTATCTCGTCCTTGTCCGCGCCTAACACAATACCTACCGGAGCATTATCATCTTCAGCGTTCTCTTCCTCTTTAAAATAATTGAGATAAAGATTCATCTGCCCGATATCCTGGTGGTTTACCTTGCCAAGTTTTAAATCTATCAGCACAAAACATTTAAGAATCCTGTGATAAAACACCAAGTCGGTATGGTAGTGGGTATTATTAATGGTTATCCGGTATTGATTGGCGATATAGGCAAAGCCCTTGCCAAGTTCAAGCAGAAAACGGCCCAGGTTATCAATAAGCCTTTTTTCAAGCTCCTTCTCTGAATATCGCAGCTTTTCCGGCATTTGCAAAAATTCAAAAACATAGGGATCTTTAACGATATCCAACACATCTTCAATAATCTGGCCCTTTTGGGCAAGTTCCAACACGCCTGACTTGTCTTTGCTCAGGGCTATCCTTTCAAATAGTCCGGTTTCCCGTTGCCGTTTAAGTTCACGCACCGACCAATTTTCATTAATACATTGTTTTTCGTAAAATGAACGCGCCAGATCATCGGATACGGAAAGCAATTCAGAATAATGCGACCAACTCAATTTGCCAGACAGCGTCTGGCATTTTGGATATTTTATATACAAAAGACGCATATACTGAAGGTTTGAACGGCTGAATCCCTTTTATCTTTAGAACGATAAAAAAATCTATATTGCCCGTGTTCTCAATAAATTTATGGTTCTCAAATGCCATTTACAAATAAATAGCATAGCCAAACTATTTGTCTCTCCCATAAGAATGTTGCCTTCTAAAAACTGCTGTTTTAAACGCCTAGACGGCTTGTTTTTTAATTGACATTTACGCCTGCAATGGTTTAATGTCCACGATCAAGACCAACACTCCATAAACGCTTTGCTATGAATTTTGGTTTTGATCAATCAAGATGCCATTTTCATGGAAAACACGGAAGAAAATCTAATTCCCAATGAAGCAATTGAAAACAGAATATTGCTTATAAGGGGCAAAAAAGTAATAATTGACCGAGATTTAGCAACTATTTACGGCGTAGAGGCAAGGACTTTAAATCAGGCTACAAAAAGAAATATTAAGCGTTTTACAATGGATTTTATGTTTCAACTAACAAAAGAGGAAACAGAAAATTGGAAGTCACAAATTGTGATAACCAATAAAGAGAAAATGGGATTGAGAAGACAACCTTTTGCTTTTACTGAGCAAGGGGTAGCTATGCTTTCAAGCGTGCTTAATAGCGAAAGAGCGATATTGGTCAATATTCAAATTATCAGGACTTTTACAAAACTCCGTGAAATCATTTCAACTCACAAAGATTTGCAAAGCAAGGTTGAAACTATGGAACGCAAATATGATCAACAGTTTAAAATCGTGTTTGACGCAATAAAACAATTAATTGCTACGCCGGTAAAACCAAAGGGGAAGATAGGGTTTAAATAGGTGGAAGTGCGCATAACAAGGATAACATCCCTCGCCATTGCGCCTATATAAACGCAGAGGCCGCAAAGAATACATAGTTCCGCAGAGGCTTTAAATAGAAAAGCATGAAGACCGGTATTTTAATTACGTTAAGGCAGTGTCCATAAATTAATTGGCATTCTTTACGCTTCAAATTGGTTCAAATTTGGACAAGCTGATTGAGGCTCACCGGAAGCGCGGCCTAAGCCGCGTTGAGGATGCGCCGATTGAAGATTGCTTCAAAGTTGAGACAATTAGGGGTGTAAAAATCCAATTAATTTATGGACACTGCCTAATGAAAAATTTGCAAGAATAATCGACCTTGATGATAAAAGATTTAAAAACTACGGGGTTTACTATGACTTGAGGAACGAACTATCCGTGGAAAAAATAAAAGATTCTTTAGCAGGCTAGGTTCAATTTCTTGAACACACGGCATGGAGCCGGCGTTTACCTACTAAAGAATCTAAATCACAAGAAGAAAATCTTTTATTATTATCACTGTAAGGCAAAAAATTTTCAAGTAATTTCCAAGTTTTGAAGTAAACTATTGCGACGGAATCATGTTTGATTTTTTTAAGTTTTGATTTAAGGAAAACCTTATGAAAAATCATAAACCCAAATCAGGCATCTTTAAAAGATACCGCAAACTCACCACATCAAACAAAATAGCTTTATGGGGAGTTATTGTAGCCTCTATTGGCGCAATAGCTGCAATTTTCGCTATATTTGCAGGCTCCAATAATCTGGAAAATGGTGGCAATAGAACATCGGGCAACAAAAGCCCGATTATTGAGGATGTTAAAGGAGACGTTAAAATTGACTATTAAAAACACTTCAAAATTTGTTTTAATTTCAAGCAAGAGGTTGAAAACCATATTGTTATCCGCGCTGTTGAGTATGCCCGCTACGCCAATCGTGTTTGCGCAATTATCAACAGATGGCGACAAAAGCCCCATAGTGCGCGACGTCCAAGGCGATGTAAACATAACATACGGGTTTCAACAAAAAGTTATAGACGAGCTTTTAGAACAAATTAAAAACCAAAAGCTTGTTAATAGACTTTTGGAGCAACTTGACAACAAAGATGTAGCCATTGAGAACCGCGACAAACTCATTAAGGAGTGGACTAAAAAATACAAAGAGTTGGAACAACGCTTATCCCAACGCGCGCCGGATGAAAAACTGGCGCTTCAGGCAAGGGAGGAGTTGGCAAACGGCAATCTTGACAAAGCCGAAGAGTTATTGCAACGCTCCCTTGAGCAAAATTTAAAAATCGCCGAGGAGCAAAACAAAAAAGCCGCCGCAGACGCTTATGAATTAGGTTCCATTAAAGAGCTTAAGATAGAGTATAAAGAAGCTGAAAAATACTATTTTAAGGCTGCACAACTTGCCACAAACAACGCCATTTACCTAAATCAATACGGCAGTATCCTTCACGATTTAGGCGAGTATAAAAAGGCAATAGAATATTACGAGATGGCATTGAAAAGCGATATTAACACTTTCGGCAAAGATCATCCAGATGTTGCAATTGATTGGAATAACATCGGGGCAGCATGGCAAGCATTGGGCGAGTATAAAAAGGCTATTGAATTTTTCGACTTGGCCATCAAAAGCGATATTCGCACTTTCGGAAAAAATCATCCAAACGTCGCTATTGGATGGAATAACATCGGAATGGTATGGCAATCATTAGCCGAGTATAAAAAGGCTATTGAATTTTTCGACTTGGCTCTAAAAAGCAATATTAACTCTTTCGGCAAGGATCATCCAAAAGTTGCTATTAGATGGAATAACATAGGAACTGCATGGCAAGCATTAGCCGAGTATAAAAAGGCTATTGAATTTTTCGACCTGGCTCTAAAAAGCGATATTCACACTTTCGGAAAAAATCATCCAAACGTCGCTGTTTATTGGAATAACATCGGAATGGCATGGGAAGCATTGGGAGAGCATAAAAAGGCTATTGAATTTTTCGACTTGGCCATCAAAAGCGATATTAATACTTTCGGAAAAGATCACCCAAAAGTCGCTACCAGGTGGAATAACATCGGTGGCGCATGGGATTCATTGGGAGAGTATAAAAAGGCTATTGAATTTTACGACTTAGCTCTAAAAAGCGATATTCACACTTTCGGCAAGGATCACCCAAAAATCGCTATTAGGTGGAATAACCTCGGAATGGCATGGAAAGCATTAGGAAAGTATAAAAAGGCTATTGAGTTTTACGAAATGTCTTTAAAAGTGTTCCGGGCAAAACTTGGAGATGATCATCCTTACACTAAGTCCGTCCACGACAAATTAGAAAATGCGAGGAGGAGGATGAAATAAAATGTAGCGCAGGCGCGGCATCAATGCTATTGAATTAAGAAATAGATTATCTTTGTTATGGTTACTTTTTGCTTTTTTTGGAGCGCTGTAACCGTGTTGCTGCTTTAATATGGTTTCGTAATTTAATATTAACACGGTTAATGTACTCCATATTTATTAAAATTGGAAATATCTACCATTTGTTGATTCAATATGCCGGAACGATGCGAGGCGCAGCCTCGGCCCAACTTGCAAGGCTTTCTACTACCGTTTGAGGGCGCGCAATATTGAAAACTTCTACCTCAAACGCCACGGCGCGGGGACGCGCCAATGTCATTGAAATAAGATTTTCCGCGCTTTTTTGGAGTGCATTAACCGTGTTAATGCTAAAAACTATACATTTTTTAATTTTTGACAATACAAGGAACTAATGCGATATTGTTATACTTTTTTTCTATAAACCAGCCATGATAAGGCTGTGATCTAAAGGTATATAATAGCAGTAACACGGTTACAGCGCTCCAAAAAAAACTATCGCTCTGTCATAAAATATGAGAAGCAAATTCTTATTTCAATGACATTGGGGACGCGCCTACACTACGTTGGATGATTGCTAATGTTTATGCTCCATTCTTTAAATGACCGGCATACCGACTTGAACCTGCATTGTCACTCGGAATTCAATTGACGGGTAAATGATTAAAAGGAATAATAAGCGGTTTATAAAATATATACCAACCGGCCCTTATTAATAAAAGACATATTATGAAAATTAAACTCACAAAAGAGCAGAAAATACAGGTTAAGGATTCAAAAGATGTTTACGGCATTATGAGGAAGATATTGTTGCGTGAAAACAAGTACAATCAGGAGAAGGAACATTTCTGGGTGGTGGGGCTTGATAAGGATAACAGGATTATCTTTATTGAGCTTATAAGCCTTGGCAATTTTACTGCGGCAACGGTTGACCCTAATGATGTCTTTTGGCTCGCCACCAATAAAATCACCGCAGGCGTTATACTTGTGCATAATCATTCCGGGGAGAATCTTGAGCCGTCGGATAGCGATATCGAGATAACGGACAGGCTGATACAATCCGCATTTATCTTAAGGACCCAGGTGCTTGACCATTTGATAATTTCGCCCACTGACTATTATAGCTTTGTTGTCACCGGCCTTTTTGAAACACTGCTGCATAGCGAGAAATTCAAGCCAAAATATACCGAAATTGACCGGTTACGCAAAATATATTTTGAAAAAGGCATTGAAAACGGCAAAGAGCAAGGGATTGAGATAGGGGAATTTAACAAAGCCATTGCAATGGCACAAGGAATGCTTTTAAAGGGAATAAAGATAGATGACATTGCCGAGATCTCAGGCTTAACAAAAGCGCAAATCACCAGTTTGGCGGAATAACCGCCAACACACACTTAAACTGCCACGCCCCAGTTCTACCCCCCATCTGTTTTTATTTGTTTTTATGCTTTTTGGCAGTACAGGGCATATGCCCGAAACGGAAATAAGGACATTCAGGAACAAGCTGTTCCAGAATTAAAAGGCCGGTTGGTTCAAGTCTGGAGATATTGAACATACGTTGCATATGTTAAAACATGGCTATGCATAAATTCAAACTTGCGATAGATACTAATGTTTTAATATCGTCATTGCGCTCAAACCGTTCTTGATAAGAATAGGAGAATTAGAGAGATGAATGCGATCAGCTTGCAACTTCCCGGCTCGTTATTTGAAAAATTAATGAGATTGCAAAAAAAGATGAAATATCTATTAATCAATTTATTGCAAGCGCTGTGGCCGAAAAGCTAACAGCGTTTGACACACGCGATTATCTTGATGAACGGGCAAAACGAGCAAATAGAAAAAAATTTGAAGATGCTTTATCACATATACCGGATGTTGAACCGGAAGAATATGACAAGTTATAAACCCTGATATGAACAAGGCGGGTTAAGGGCTCGTTTAAATGAGGAGAACTGATATGAAGGATTTTGAAATACAGGAAATCAGGCGTATCCGCAGCCAAATTTCATCTGAACATGGAAATGAGATTCATGCTATAGCCAGCTATTATCGCCGAATTGAAAACGAATTAAAAAAATCAGGAAAATATAGATTCATTGAAAAAGAAAACCATTTTAGTAAAGAACAACACCCTCAACAAATTTGCTAATTAATAATGTGATTAAGCGCATATGTATTAATTAATCTATTATCGTTGTTTGTTTAAGCTGTCAAACTTGCCCCTTGAACCTTGCCGGCATTATCTCTACCACGCAAAGAACAAGGAACACTGAGCCGTTTGCCTGCTTTAGTAAGAATTATCCCCGGAGAGGGTAAATAAAAAAAATACCTGCATTTTACGTTTTTCAACGTGATTCATAAATTGAGAGCTTCTTACCACCCACCCCTAACCACTCCCATCAATGGAGGGAAAATAAACGGCACATTTTTAGTCAACATTTTTGTTTAATACGCCAATTACAGCTTGATTTAAACAATAAATGTATTACAATCTATACGGCAAAGAAGTAAATCAAAAAACTATAACCATCCAGCCTGTATCATTTATTATAGAATATGACGCCACGCCATTTTTTGTATATTCAAACTTTACTAAATAAATATTATGAAATCTGATATCGAACTATATAAGATATTTTCAACCGAACCTACTTTTCTTTTTGACCTCATAGGGGCTCCATACCAAGGCAACTATACATTTAAATCTGTGGTAATTAAGGAGTTTTCCCGTGAGATGGATGGATTGTTGGAACCGGAGGATCCGAAACTACCTTATTTTGTGGTTGAATTTCAGAATCAAAGAGAAGATTCTATTTACGAAAGGACTATCCTGGAGATGGCGTCCCTTAGTCGTGATAACAGTCAAAAAACTTTTTATGGTATAATTATTTTTGGAGACGCAAGCTATGATCCTAAACGTGAGCCATGGGCTTCGTTTACGCAAGTAGCCGGTGGAAAATTTCAAGTTTTCTATTTGTTGGATTTGCTAAAAAAGTTATCTAAAGAGAAGCCGAACCATCCCATAGTTGCAATTTTTTATCCTTTTGTAGAAGATGATTTAGAAAAACTTGAAAAAAACGCCTCAACATTTTATAATCAAATTATAAATTCTCAATTACCGGAACAAAGCAAAGAAAGATATATTGAAGTCTTTGTCGAGTGGCTAACCGCTCGTTTTACACAAAAAAGCAAAAAGGAGATTTTATCAATGTTACCTCAAATGGCTCCGTTTAAAGAGACTCAATTCTATAAAGACATTCATTCAGAAGGAAAGCTGGAAGGAAAGCTGGAAGGAGAGATAGAAGGGGAAATAAAAGGGAAATTAGAAAAGATGGAGTTTTTAAAAGAATTGAATGGACATGGAAATATCAACGACGAACTTTACCAAAGTTATATCACTAATTTAGAAAAAGAAGTTAATATACTGAAAAAAAAGCTGAAAGATATCCAAATCAATGAGTCCGCTTCCTGACATAATGGTTCGGAAAGAAATAACTTGGACGTTTTATTTCTTCCGCGTTCATTAGGTTGAATTTGATCAAACTGATTGAGTCGAACCGAATTGAACTGAATCGGGGACGCAGCCATAGCGGCGTGAAGGATTCGGCGATTGAAGATTGGGCAAAGCTTGTCTTCGTGAAAACGGATGTGCGATGGGTCGTTTTATTTTAACTCGTTTAATGCGTCTTCTGTTTTAGCGCTAAATTCTTTAACGTAATCTTCTAAACCATCTAAATAAGTCTCTTCGTCAAATGGTTTCTCATTATTAGGTTCTCTCCACTGGGATATAACAGTTATCCCTTCAATCCCCATACATCTTTGTACTTTTCCTTAAATTCTTCAACTGAAGGCATTTGGCCCATAATTTACCATCCCAAATTTTTTATTTATTAATAAAGGAATGGAGAATAAGCGGTATATTTTTATTAAAACACATCACCCATGATGTGGGTCAAGTCTGGAGGCATTGAAACCAACTAATGTAGTGTAGGCGCGTTCACGCGCCGTGGTAGGCAAGTGAAGCCTATAAGTTGGAAAGCGCTAATTTAAAAATAGTCAAAAACAGAAGGAAATTCATTGACAAATAAGCGGTTGACATTAAAATAAAGTGTTTTAAGGAACGTGGAAGAAATAAAATGTCCCAAATCGCATTCAGATTTAGGCAAAATTTGATCGGTCTGATTGAGCAGAACCGGATGCGCAGCCTAAGCTGCGTTGAGGATTCGGCGATTGAAGAACGGGCAAAGGTGGCCTGAATATGGATGAGAGATGGGATGTTTTATTTCTTCCGCGTTTCTAATGCTATTTTGGTAAACATTTTTTAAATATTGAGATTTTTTAAGGACGCTTATTATGGCTAAAGTAAAGTTTTTGAAAGAGGACGTGGAGATTGACGTGCCGGTGCATGCTAATCTGAAAGAGTTTTGTCTTGCGAACAATCTGAAATTATACCTGTTTCCTGAAAATATTGTAAATTGCCGCGGCAAGGGATTTTGCCAGCTGTGCCGCATTAAAGTTGATAAACCCGAGAATTTATCGGCCCCTACGGAAAGAGAGGAAGCTTCGGTGGCGTATGAAGGCGATCAGTACAGGCTTGCGTGCCAATGCACAATCGCAAAAGACGGCGATTTGCAGATAATTACCAGGCCGCGCAGAATTTGGGGATGGAGAGATCACCCGGCGCATAACCAGCTAATTACTGAAGAGCAGAAAGTCTTTGGATTTTAAAGTTCGCTATTCCGAAATTTTCTGATTACAAAATTTATACGCAATAGCGCAGATTCCCCAAAATATGTTTGGTCACACTTATATGTTTACCGAATTTGCGCTTTTGCGGTTTTAACGCAATTCATAGATTCCCTTCTTTAATGAACTTTCGGGAATGTAAATGTTTTTTATTTTCACCCATTCCCTTTAACAGTTCGCTTCGTATCGCATATCTAACATAATGTCAAAAAAGCTCCAAATCCTTATTATTGCGGAATCAGTAGTTATAGTGGCGCTTGCTGTCGCACTCTTTTTTGCGGTTTCCAAATCAAACAGAGCTAAAAGCAAATTTGCCGGGCACAATAACCATAAAGCCATGAAGTCCGGCAAACCGGGCAAAGGCTCACATAAAGGAGGAGGCGGCGCGACCTCGCTCCCCCCCGCGCCTGTTGAAGCGATTAGAGGCTTCAGAAAAAGCATGGAGGTATTCCTAACCTCTAATTGCAACATTGAAGCGGAAAAGAGCATAGACGTTTTTTCAAAAACAAGCGGCGAAGTAAAATTAATATCCGTTGAAGAGGGCCGGCCCGTCATAGCAGACGATCTGCTTGCTCAACTTGACCAACAAGAGGCCGAGCTTGCCCTGAAAGAGGCAGGCATAAAGCTTGAAAACGCCAAACTGGTTTATGAAAGGTCAAACAATAATTACGAAAACAATATAATGAGCAAAGAAGAGTTTGAAACGGCAAGGCTAAATTACCAAATGGCTGAGGTGGCGTTTGAAAAGAGCCGGCTTGAGCTTGACTACTACACAATAAAATCTCCTTTGGAAGGCGCGGTTGTTGAACGGCATATTGAAGTGGGCGACAATGTAAATGCGGGGCAAAAGCTTTTTACAATCGCCAAATTCGACCGCACGTTCGCAAAGATTTACGCGCCGGAAAAAGAGCTTGCCCGAATCAGACCGGGCCAGACCGCCCGTGTTTCAGTGGAATCAATTCCTGATATGCAATTTGAGGGAAAAGTAACCCTTATCAATCCTGTAATTGAATCAAAAAGCGGCACGGTCAAGGTTACGATTGAAATTACAGACCCAAATAAAGAAAAACTTCGACCGGGAATGTTTGCGTCCGTTTTCATAGTAGTGGAAGAACGCGCCAACGCGCTGGTTATCCCTAAAAAGGCCTTGATTAAGGACAGCATTACGGACGAAGTCTTTATTATTAAAAATCTGGCAAGGTTAACATTGCCTAAAGACTCAGCAGGCATGGTTTCAAATGGCGATACAGTTGAAATCAAGATTCCCGAAAACGCGAAAAAAAGCGAGGCCCTAACCGGCGTGGTTACAAACGTAACGCCTGCATCAAACAGCGGGCAAGCTTCGGAGCCCGCCGAAGCCGTTGTAGAATTAACCAATGCCCCGGCAAATAGTATTGAAGAATCAATCGCAAAGATAGAACTAACAAATCAAACCGGCGAAAAATATTTGAGGCTTGATAATATTGAGTTAAAAATAGAAACGGTTGCCCATAAAAAAGAGATCAAACCCGGCTTTTCAAAAGGCGACGAGGTAGAAGCCGTCTCAGGCATAACCGACAACGACATGGTTATAACCGCCGGCCATGAAGACCTTGTTCAGGGCGCAAAAGTTATTGTGCTAAGCGATTGAACATATTTTGATGTTGGATAGTTGTTGCTGCCAAAAGCATGTTTTTAAAACTGCGCCTTTCTTTAATTTTTTCTTCAACCTAACCCTGAGAAACCGGACAAGTAAAAAGGCGTTTGTTGGTTCAAATCTCCAGATTTGAACCACATCTGACATTAACGCAACTCCAGTTGCGTGTCGTGTGTTTACTTTATCCGGAAAATCTTCAAAAATATAGTGGCACAGGCATCCTGCCTGTGTTTCAATTGATCACAGGCAAGGATGCCTGTGTCACTATTAATATGAATTTTGGAAACTTTAAATTTAGATTCGATATCTATGCCTATTCCCATGCGAAAATAGGCGAAAATAAAATCAAACGCATAAACCTGCAAATATACCCATTTCACACAGTAAAACCTCAATATATTGGCTCTAAGCCATTATCGTCCGCCCAAAACCATTACTTGCGAAAATAGGCGAAAATAAATCCCTAACTTCAATAATCAACATAGTTTGCGTCTTTTCCAGCTTCAGATAGTTGGCAAATATTTTGTTTTTAAAATGAATCATAAAAAGGGAGGCTAAAGCCGTCCCCTATCCTCGTTAGATGATATGATTTGTGCTGTTTTGAGTATTATGGAGATAAACAAGCTTCTTGAATTGCATGATTATGCATGGAGCTAAAGCCCGGAATATATAATGTTTCTATCTAAAAACAAAACGCGATGCCGGGGCTTCTTGAATTTCCTATAACCAGGCAGGGGCTTGGAAATCAGAGTGGCAACGGCCCAAATAATATCCTATTATTCCGCAATAAAATATTTACTAACATATGGCGAATATGATACTATTTTACATTGATTAAAATTAATTATTTTGTTAATAAACGAATTTAAATTTAACATTAAATCTGAGCGCCGGGTTTTAAATGCGGCGGCAAATAACAAATGAACAGCGCGAATAAAAACGCAACGGGTTTGCGTGTTAAAGAGCCTGCAAATCTTTCAGCTGAAGAGATGCTGGAGTTTAAGACAAAAGAGTTGGAAGAGGCGTATAAAAAAATCGCTGATTTAGAAAAAACTCGCCAATACTTTGCTTCAGCCGTATCCCACGAACTTAGGAACCCTCTTACCTCTGTGCTGGGTTTTGCCATAACAAGCAAGAAATATTTTGAAAACGATATACTGCCCGCCATTCCGGAATCCGCTGAAAAGGTTAAAAGAAGATCCGGCAGAATCAGGGAAAACCTCTCTATTGTAATTTCAGAGGGGGAACGGCTGATCTGTTTAATTAACGATATACTTGGCGTTGCCCGCATGGAAGTTGATAATTTGGAGTGGAATATACAGGAAGTAAATATAATATCGGTTTGCAAACGCGCGCTTTCCGCGCTGGTTGGCTATCCAAGAAAAAAAGAGGTAGAGATTAATTTTAAAGCGCCGGATATAGTTCCCTCCGTAAATGGCGACCCGGACCTTTTGGTTTTAGTAATTGTAAACCTTATTAAAAACGCGCTGAAATTTACAGAACAGGGAAGCGTTGATTTAAATGTGGAGAAAACGGATGAAAATGTAAAAATCAGCGTTATTGACACCGGTCGCGGAATGGAAAAGGATGTTTTGTCCACAATATTTGACAAATTCGCGGACTCAAACAACGTGGCGGTAGACGACTTCTTAATGAAAGGCCTCGGCATTCCCAAATGCAAGGAGATTATTGAAAAACTGGGTGGATCAATCACGATCAATTCCACCCTTGGCAAAGGAAGCCGTATATGTTTTACCTTAATATATTGTTCAGCGGAAGAACACAGCGCGGCCGGCAACAGCGCCGTAGAATTAGAAGGCGGGGAATCAATTGCCGGAATAACCGCAAATAAGATAAGAAACGGCATGCCGAACGTGCTGATTATTGATGATAATATAAATGTTCTGCGGCTATTAAATCAGGAGCTGGAAGAAAATCATAATATCACCCTTGTTGACAACAGCAAAACCGCTCTTGATTTATTAAAAGATGAGGCTAAAGAGTTTGCTTATGATCTTGTAATTACCGATCTAATGATGAAGGATCTTGATGGAATAGGCGTTTTAAAAGAGGTTAAAAGGCTGCACCCTGAGACTATGGTGATTATACTGACCGGTTACGGAGACCTTGATTCGGCGATTGACGCGCTCCGGCTCGGAGCCGACGATTATATTGTAAAACCGTACAATTCTGAAAAGTTCCATTTCAGCGTAAAGCGATGCCTTGAGAAACTAAAGCTTAACAGGAAGATAAAATTATATGAAAATATTTTGCCTGTATGTTGTGTATGCAATAAGATACGCGACGATTCCGGCAAAGCTCACGGTTCAGGGCAATGGCATAAAATGGAAGCGTATATTATGAATAAGACAAAAGTGAAGGTTTCACACAGTTATTGTCCGGAATGTTATGAAAATGCGCGGAAAAGTTGCAATAAATTATAGAAGCAAAGTATCTATCTAGTCTAAGAATAAAAGGCTAAAGGCTAAAGCCTCAAGCCTTAACTCCAACAGGCAGATGATGTTGGAATTTACCCTTTAGGGTTTTATCTCACTGCAATATTTATTTGAGTTTACCGTTAATTATATGCAGAGAAAGTTGTTAATTATTGAAGACGAGCGCAATATCCGGGCGCTTCTTTTGCAAATATTGGAGGAGGCGTTTGAAGACTATATTGACAAAGAGGAGCTTGTAATACTGGAGGCGTTAAACGGAGAGCAAGGCCTACAACTTGCGCGGGAAGAGAAACCTGATTTAATATTTTCAGATGTTATGATGCCGAAAATTGACGGATTTGAAGTGTGCCGTGTAATCAAAAAAGATCCTGAGCTTGTGAACGCTTACATTGTGCTGCTTACGGCAAAAGGGCAGGAGTTTGACAAAACAGAAGGAACGGATTCCGGATGCGATGAATATATAACAAAACCATTTGGCCCTGATTTGATAGTGTCAAAAGTTGAAGAGCGGCTGGGCTTTAAAAGGATTGATTGAAGAATTGGGGAATCAATGGTCAAAAAGATATTGGTGATAGAAGATGAGCCGCAAATTAGAAGGTTAATCCTTGGCAGTATTAAAGAGGCGTATAGCTCCGCAATTAATAGCGGAGAGCTTACTGTTTTTGAAGCGACTAATGGAGACGAGGGGCTTCACACCGCAACGTTGGAAAAACCCGACTTAATCTTTCTGGATATTATGCTGCCTATAATAGACGGATATGAAGTGTGCCGCAAAATAAGGGAGACTTCAGAGGCTAAAGACGCGTATATTATCATGCTGACGGCAAGGCAGGAGGCTTTTAAAGGCATGGATGCCGGCGCGAATGAATATATGACAAAACCGTTTGAGCCTGAATTTATTGCGTTAAAAGTGAGAGAAACGCTGGACATTGATAGAAACGGCTAAGGCTCGGAAGAACAATTATTTCACATTCCCACATCAACAACCTCTTTTTTCCATCCCATATACATTTCCGGGAAACTTTCCATTCCAGCCCAACCTTACACACACTTAAAAGTGGTGGTATAAAAACTGCGGAAATAGTATAATCCTGAGGATTTTTTGATTCTTTCTAACGCCTAAACTAAAAAAAAGGGGATTTATATTGGGCTGTAAAATATTGCAGTTTCTTTTGATCGTAGCCGGTTTGCAAATAGCTTTTTTAATTGGAGAAAGCTTAGATGTTTGCGCGCCACTCTATTTGCTAAAAACAAGAACTGCTTTTGCCGACGAAGAAAAACCCGCCGCCACAAAAACTAGGGACAAAAGACCGGCAGGCTGCCTTAAATGCCATGACGGTATTGCGGTTATCAGCAAAAGTATGCAACCCTATTTAATTGCCGCCGCGCGGGACGAGTATGACGAGGGAAAGGGTTTTGAATGCGCGATTTGTCATGAAGGCGACCCATTTGCGACTGAAAAAGAGGGAGCGCATAAAGGGCTTATTTACAACCCGTCAAGCATGTGGGTTATGCATCAGGGCAAGGGATGCGCAAAATGCCACGAAAAAGAAGGCGGCATAGCATCGTTAATGGGCGAGCCTTTGAAAGAACCGGTCGGCGGCGAATTGATGTCTACAACTTATACCGATACCCACCCTTCATCATTTACAGGAACAAACTATGTGTATAGAATGGCCAGATCGTTAATATCTCTGGAAACAGGCAAGGCGAATAAAACGCTTTCATCCAACGGGGTTATTGAAAAGGGGACGTTTCCATACGCGGATTTTAATATGGACGATCCTGACGGCCCAATTCCAATTGTGGGATCAGCTAAATACAAAGAGTGGATGCAAAAGGCGATTGACGCCGGATATATTAAACGGCTTGAGAGTGTAAAGGAGATTCCGGATTTCAATAAAGGGATTGAAGTATTTGGATCGGAAGAGAAGGCGGGTTTTGCCGACCTGCACCGCAAACAGTGCGCAAGATGCCATGTCTGGGGCGAAGGCCGCGGGAAACGCGGCGATTTACGAGGCTCAGGCTGCGCTTCATGTCATATGCTTTATGGAAACGACGGCAAATATGAGGGAAACGACCAAACTATCATAAACAACGCCGGCAACAGGCCGCATCCGTTAAAACACGAAATCACAACCGCAATCCCGGCGGCTCAATGCTCACATTGCCACACAAGGGGCAAAAGAATAGGCACGACATTTGCCGGAATGCTGGAGTACGATTACGCAAAAGACGGCAAAGCTCCTCCTTTCAACGAACACGGCAACCCACAAACGCCTTTGTACACAAAAGAGTATATGCATGTTAGAAGCGACGTTCATTTTGAGCGCGGTTTGCAATGCGCTGATTGTCACACCTCTATTGATGTGCATGGCGACGGCAACATATACCCAGTGACATACTATCAGGTTGAGGTAAGTTGTCAGGATTGCCACGGCACGCCTGATAAATACCCCTGGGAATTGCCGGTTGGGTATGGAACCCCGGTGGTTTTAGACGGCGCAAGAGGCGTTTATAAGGGAAAAGTTAAAAAAGTAAAAAGCGAGTTTCTTTTGACAAGAAGGGGGAACCCAAAATCAAACTGGTTTAGAGAGGGCGACACCGCTTATGTCCTTAGCCGTTACACAAACAAGAAGCACGAGATCCCACTGCTTAAAAAGATAAAGGCAACCGACAGTTTTAAAACCGAGCAGGGAAAGGTGGCGATGTCAACAGTGTCGCAACATATGGATAAGATGGAATGTTACGCATGCCATTCCACATGGGCGCCGCAATGTTTTGGCTGCCATATCAAATACGATATGAGAAAAGAAGGGACGGATTGGATAAAGTCATCAAAGAACCTTGACCCTGTAACCGGACGGCAAACTATTACAAATGAAAAAGGAGAAGTTGCGATTGAAAACAGATCGTTCCTGAGATGGGAATCTCCAATTCTAGGCGTAAATCTGAGAGGGAAAATATCGCCCCTTGCGCCCGGATGCCAGGTGTTTTATACTTTTATTGATAAAGACGGAGAGATCAAGACGAGAAACAAGTTTTACGAAACCTCAAGCGGCCATAACTCGCCGACGCTTGCGCCTTTGTTTCCGCATTCCGTCAGTCTTGTGTCGCGAACATGCGAGGATTGCCACACTAACCCAAAAGCGCTTGGCTATGGAACCGGCAATTCAAAAAGCGCCGGCAAAATTATTGGCGATTCTCCGCTTTTTCAGGATTTGTCAAAAGGCTCGTTTGGAGATATGCCAAACGCTAAAAACGGGAGCCCGCAGGTTCCAAAGATAGAGGACTTTCCATACGCTCTGGATCAACTCGTAACCAGAAGCGGCAAACAGACTCAAAATATGCCGCTCCCGGAGGATAGACCTCTTAACGCCGAAGAAAGAGACCTGGTTGAAAGAGAAGGGTTGTGCATTGCGTGCCATAAACATTACAAAGATGAAGACTGGAAGGCATTAAGGGACGCTTATGACAAAGCCTTAACTTCGGAAAAGCACAACGATATAATGGAAAAAGCCGTTAAGGCGCTAATGGAAAAAGCTAAGAGCGAAACGAACAAATAGAATTAATTTTTTGAAATAAAATGATAAAAATTTGCGTTTGGTTTAAATTCATATGAAAATACTAATTGCGGAAGACGATATAAATTCACGAAGATTGCTTGAAGTTGTGCTTTTAAAGTGGGGGCATGATGTCAGCTCAGCTGAGAACGGCCAGGCCGCGTGGGAGCTATTTACATCCAACGATTTTGAAGTTGTTATTACCGACTGGGTGATGCCGATTGTAAACGGGATAGAGCTTTGCCACAAGATCAGGAACGACAAAAAAAGAATTGAACATTATGTATACATAATACTGTTAACATCGCAAAGCGGCAGGGAAAACCTTTTAAAAGGGATGGAAGCAGGCGCGGACGACTACATTAACAAACCTTTAGACAGGGTTGAATTGCAGGTGCGCTTGCGAGTGGCGGAGCGCATTATTAATATTCAAAAGAAAATTATCAGGCTTGAAGGGCTCATTCCAATTTGCAGCTATTGCAAAAAAATCAGGCAAGAAAAAGATTTTTGGGAAGAGATAGAGCAATACGTCTCTGAACGCGCGCCGACGGACTTTAGTCATTCCATATGCCCTGACTGTTATGAGAAACATGTAAAACCGGAACTGGACGCGCTTCATTTAAAGCATAAGTGATTTGTTTGCCCAAACCGGCAGCGGCAAATATTTATTTTTTTATTAATTCAATAATATACTCAAAAGCATTAGGTTTTTGAAATTAGTCAATGAATAAAAGGCTAAAGCCTTAACTCCGGCAGCATGGTATTGTTGGAATTTACCCTTTAGGGTTTTATTTCATTGCGTTTGAATATAACATTGCGTAAATATTATTTTTAGAAAACCTGATTTGTTTGACTATACAAAAATATGGATAAACCGGATTTCTCATCAGACTATTTTAAAAGCGTTTTTCAATTTGCTCCTAACGCGCAACTGATTGTAGACGCAAATCTAACAATATTATCGGCGAATCAGGCGGCTTTGACGCTTGCGGGTTATAGCGAATCAAAGCTTGACGGCGAACCGCTAAATATCATATTTGCGGATAATGAGCAGCTTAAAGAAGAGCAATGGTTAGCAGATTTAATAAAGCTCGGAACTGTTTTTAACGCGGAAAAGAAGTTAAAGCCAAAAGACGGCCCCAGTATCACCATTCAGTTTTCCGCGTCAAGGTTGACGGATAAAAGCGAATCCTGCGCCGCGATAATATGCTCGATTTATGACATTAGCCATATCAAGCAAAACGCTGAACGTGCGGCGGATGTCAAGGCGGATTACCTTGCCAGGATGAGCCACGAAATACGCACCCATATGAACACTGTAACCGGCATGACAAACCTTCTGCTTGAGACGGGAGACCTTGACAGTGATTATAGGGAATATGTCGAGGCTGTTCAAAAATCCGCGACATGGCTTTCCACAATGGCAAACGACTTCCTTGATTACTCAAAAATCGGGGCGGGCAAACTTAGATTGGAAAGCATGGATTTTGACCTTCGTCCCGCAATTGAGGGAATTAAAATTTTACTGAACCAATCCGCCAAGGAAAAGGGTGTAAAACTTGCCTGCATTATACATTCCAACCTGCCGTCCGTTGTGCGCGGCGACCCCTGGAGGATTCGGCAGATATTGATCAACTTAACCAGCAATGCCATAAACTTTACTGAAGAGGGCAAGATTTTAATTGTCGCTTCTCTTGCGGGCAGTAGCGGGTCGCACACAAAAGTCAGGTTTGAGGTAAGTGACACAGGGAAAGGCATACCCGCGGATCTGATAGATTTACTGTTCAAGCCATATTCACAGACGCATAATGCTGAATTTCAAAATAAGGGAGGCACCGGCCTGGGCCTGGCAATCTCTAAAGACCTTTGCGAATTAATGGGCGGAGAGATCGGCGTTAAAAGCAAAGAGGGGGAAGGCTCGACATTCTGGTTTGAAGTTAGTCTGGAAAAAAGCGAAGACACAAGCCCGATGATTCCTCTATCACTTGATCAGGTTAAGAAGTTAAACGTTATGGCTTTCGTGGATAAAGAGGTAAACAGCAAAGCGCTGACCCACTATTTTAATACATGGGGGTGCAACCATGATTGTGTTATGAACATGGACGATTTGCTTGAGAAGTTGCGTCAAGCAGCGCAAACTTCAGCCGAATACCATTTGCTGTTGGTAGATGTTTCATCGCCGGACGATAGCGTTGAAACGCTGGCTAAAAATATAAAGAGCGATCCGCTAACGCAAAAACTTCGGCTTATTTTAATGACGGCAACAGCCAAACGAGGCGACGCAAAAAGAATGGAAGACGCCGGATTTGAAGCATTTTTGACCAAACCCATAGGCAAAGACCTGCTTTTTGACTGCATAGCCGCGGTAATGGGTTTTCACAAAATAAGCGAAAATGGAAAAGGCGTCCTTATAACCCGCCACTCTCTAACCGAGCGGACCGAGCGTAACCGCGCCCGGATTTTGCTGGTGGAGGACGACGTTGTAAACCAGATGCTTGTTGTAAACATATTGGAAAACGCCGGCTTCCATGTTGACGTGTCAAATAACGGCAAGGAAGCTATAACATCTTTGCAATCTCAATTTTATGACACGGTTCTAATGGATTGCCAAATGCCGGAAATGGACGGTTTTGAAACCACGGTGGAGATACGCAAACTTGACGGATACGCTAAGCACGCGCCGATCATTGCC
Organism: Candidatus Anammoxibacter sp.; assembly: GCA_021777105.1. GTDB lineage: Bacteria > Planctomycetota > Brocadiia > Brocadiales > Anammoxibacteraceae > Anammoxibacter_B. The sequence continues at coordinate 97,525 of JAIQZQ010000063.1, read as the reverse complement.
CTTACAGCGGAAATTGACAACCCTGAAACACGCGACAAGTATATTAAAACCGGCATGGATGACTATTTATTTAAACCTTTTGAAAATAAAGACCTAATAAATATCATAAACAAATGGATTGATGATGATGCCGAGTTTGATGTAAACATGCCGGACGTCCCGGAAATGACGGCTGAAAATGTGTTTAACATGGAGGCAGCGCTGAAACACGCGGATAACGACCTGGATTTCCTCAGAAAACTAATTAAACAATTTATTGACGACAACCCAGTAAAGATGGACAAGATCAAAAATTCTATTGGAAACAAAGACGCAAAGGCCCTGACTCACGCTGTCCACGCAATCAAGGGGACTTTGGGGAATTTATACGCGGGGCCGGCGTTTGACGCCGCTTTAAAACTTGAAAAAATTGGATTTAGCGGCAACATTGAAATGGCGAATGAAGGGTTAAAAGAACTTGAAACGGAGATCGACCGGTTAAAACTTGAGTTTACAACAATCTTGGCCCTTTAGAACTCCTAAAAAAACACTGGCCTTGTCAAACCTTTAACCAGGCTTGCCCGGGCTCGACTCTTACACATTCATTGCGCGAATTTATCGCTCAAAATGTGTTAAATGTTAATTCTGTTTAAACAAATAGTGCAGTGTGATAAAATCCTAAAGGGTAAATTCCAACATCCTCTGCCTGTTGGAGTTAAGGCTTTAGCCTTTTATTCATCACCAAATTTCAAATATCTTTGGTTAGATTTATTCGCCTGCGATGCCTATAAATTCCTATCATTTTCCAGGTGATTATGCAACTTTTTCAGCAACAGCTCTTTTGTAAACGGCTTTGCAATAAAATCCTGCGCCCCGACCCTTAACGATTTAACAATGTTATCCCTCGTGGCTCCGCATGAGTACATAACTATAGGCACCCTGTCGCACAACATATTCCTCCTTATCCTTCGGCAAATAGAGAGCCCATTTTCATTTGCAAGGTAGATGTCAAGCAGGACAAGCCTGACCTTTTCCGTAAACAATTGACGCAATGTTGACTGCTCATCATTGCTTTCAACTATTACATAATTGCTGTTGCGCATAAATTTCCTGATAATAGCGACATCAGCTTTTGAATCATCCACTACAAGGATTCTGCCCTTTACGTTTTCCGTTGAGGAATATACTGTTTCGCCGAAAAATGCCTCTACAAGCTCAATAGGGAAAAACAGATCCAAGGCAATATCGTCAAAATCAAGCAGCCCGGCCTCCAGTTTTAAACAAAAAATTTGATTATCGCCGGTTAAAGGGAACATCTCTTCCAATTTATTGTTGTCTTTAGGGGATATTAAATGCCCCTCAAACGTGGTGGTTGTCTGTTCAGGCAGGTTGGAGTTGAACACATTGTCAAGGCTTTTAGCCGTTTCCGTGCAAAATTTGAGAAAAGACGCTGAATATTCCGTCCCCATGTTTGCAAAATCAAACCTCTCCCTGATGGTCGCCGGCTCTTCTTTTAATCTTGCGCCGCTAATAGTCACCGCGTTATTGTAAGAAAACATGGCGTTAAATTTTTTTGCGTACTTTCCGCAATAATCCATGTTGAAATCAACAACAACCATGCTTTTTTCCATCATTGGCATGATCTGCCCGGAATGAATGCATTCAATATCTTTGACCTCAAGATTTATATTAAGATCAAGCTTCTTCGACCAATCCAGGTTAAGCCTGGCGACCAAAGAGTCTATCAGGTTCTTAAGGTTGGGAAATCGGGATATGTTAAGCTTGTTTTCCATACGAAAATGGGCGCGCAAATTGCGCCGTCTGTTTTTAACAGTTTTTGACGTTTAGAAAAAAAATGATTATTAGTCACGCAATGAGAGCAGAAATCAAGATTTGCGCTCTTGCGATTTTGTTGCTAATACTACAACATAACCGCAAGTTTGTATAGGATAAAATGCCGGGGTTCAAGTCTGAGATAAGCAGAAAAGGTTTTGATTAAATGCCGCCCGAAGGGATTGGTTTTGTTATTTTTTTCTCGCAATAACGTAATTTGCAAGACTAACAATAGATGATTTATACACTGAATCAGGCACAAATGATATATCGTTTAACGCCTCTTCCACAAGATTCTGGGCAACATTATAAGAGTACTCAATCGCGTCATGCTCCGTTAACAACTCCATCACTGCCGCTTTTGCCTCTTCAGGGCGTTCATGGTTGATGAGTTCGTAAGCGTCGTCCTTGCGATTCTGCGGCAACGAGTTAACAAGTTTGATTAACGGCAAGGTCAACTTTCCTTTTTTCATATCCGTATTCAAAGTCTTGCCCACTTCGTCTTCAGCGCCAATAAGGTCAAGGCAATCGTCAATTATCTGAAACGCGCACCCCAGTTTAAGGCCGAAACTCGTAAACGCTTCAGTCGCCGCCTTGTTTGCCCCTGCAAAATGCGCCCCTAATTTACTGCTGGCGGCGCAAAGCGAAGCGGTCTTCTTCTCTATAATCTTCATATAATCCGCTTCAGAAGTGTTCATATTATACCGTTTATGCAACTGAATCATCTCGCCCTCGCATAAGACATTAACCGTTTGCGACATAAGCATGGTGGCCAGTTGCGAGTCAAGCTCGGCTAAAATAGTGAAACTGCGGGAAAACAGGTAATCGCCGAACAAAATAGACATCTCCCTGCCCCACTCCGAATTCATGCTCGGCACATACCTTCTAACGGTAGCCTCGTCAATAATGTCGTCATGCACAAGCGTTGCAGTGTGAATCATCTCAACCACAATGGCAAGATCCATATGTTGCGGCCTATAATTGTCAAGACATTTGCCTGTCAGCAGCAACATAGACGGACGCAACCTTTTGCCCTTAAATTTGCTAACATGTGAAACCAGTTTGGAGACTTCAACATGTTCCGAAGCCAATTCTTTATAAAAACGTTCCTCAAATTGCTCTAATAAATCCTCTATAGGAGCTAAAATTTGTGAGCTATCCATATTTCTCTTAAAAACTTATAAAAATGACAAATCTAATCTGATTATTCAAAAAATACCACTCTTTCTTCAATTTTGAACTTAAAATAATATCAGGATATAGCCGAAAAGTCAAATACCTTCTCTAATATTATAGCGTCGTGAAAAAACGCAATTTGCCCGCTTTTTTCAAGCTATAACCCATGCGCAAGCGCTCAAATTCTATAAATTTATAAAAGTAGATTAGACGCGGCCTGAAACACATCTTCCGGCTGCACAGCCTTGATGCAGGAATTGTGATCGCACTTTCTTTTCTTGCATGGACTGCACGGCATATCCTTTCTGACAACGCTCGCTATACTCCTGCCTGCGCGCCTGCCTGCGTATGGCCCGTAAATAACCGGATCTTTAGGCCCAAAAATCGCCACTTGAGGTATCCCCATTATTGACGCAATGTGCATGGGCCCGGTATCGCAACTTATAAACAGGCCGGATTGCCTGATCAACTCCGCCAGCTGTTTAATTGAACGTGTTTCAGGCGCGATAAAAGCTGTTTGCCGCATCAGAGAGACAATCTCCTCAACCATCTCCAACTCTGAAGGCCCCCAGGTGAAAACAACCTCAACGCCCAGCCTTTCAATGAGCGTGTCAGCCAGTTCAGCGTAGTTCTTTTCCGGCCAGCGTTTATATTTGCCGAAATCGCTAGTGCCCGGATGTATGGCAACCAGCCGTTTTGCGGGGTTTATTCTCTTTTTTAAAAAATCTGAAATAAACTCCTGGTCGTCTTGAGTTACAACCAAATGCGGCTTTTCGTACCCAGAGCTTATCCCCAACTTCCTAATAAGGCTCAAAAACTTGTCTACTCTATGAATGCGCGTCTTTGCCAAGCCTGCATGCATGTTCGTAAAAAGGTGATTCCACTCTTTTGAAGCCCCCGCGTCAAAACCAAGCTTAACGCGCCCTCCGCTGAACATAACCATTAAACCGCTTTTAAGGTTGCCCTGAAAGTCCAGGGCCAAGTCAAACCTTCCTCTTCTTAAGTTTCTGAAAAACCGAAACGCTTCAAACAGAGTCGACGGCAGACGAATAGGGTTTTTAATCCCCTTTTGCCATTTTTTTCGCGGAAACACAAATATTTCATCCAGATCTGGATTATCCGTCAGTATATCCTTTGCCCTATCCTCCACCAACCACGCTATGCGCGCGGACGGATAAGCGGCCCGCAACGCCCGAAGAGCCGGCAACACGTTAACAACGTCGCCAACGGCGCTGAGCCTTAAGATTAGTATTTTTTGGAATTTATTGTCCATTATTTCGGGGAATAACCATAAATAATTGTAGCGCAGGGGGAAACTGTCGTAGCGGTAACATTAACAGCCTAAACGAGTTGTGTATAATACGCTTTCAGTCAGTAACAGTTAATCTGGTTATAGGCGTAAAACACCCTAATTTTGTATATCTGCCAGAGACGCTCCCTGAACTTACCGCTTTTATGTAGTGTAGGCGCGTCCTCGCGCCGTGGGCCGGCAATACTGACAAACCGCAGATTCAACAATCTCGTAGGTTCAAGGCTGTAGGTTAGGTAGCAATGTCATTAAGTTAAGGCTTTACGGAATCGCTTAACGTAAAAAATATCGCTTCAAATCCCCCTAACCCCCTTTGTGCTCTTTTATGTGCGCTTTTGATTTATTGCTTAACTTAATGACATGGGGTTGGGTAGAGACGCGAAACCCAACATTCCATGCTAACAAGGCAACCCTCGCCTGTCCAATGAGTTTTTTTGTTATGTTCCTGTTGCTTTCAATCTCTTTTTAGGAGGAAGAGAAACAATTTTATGACCACACTCTTTTTCCTTTTCCTTTAAATCTAAACAAATTTCATGCAAATTATAATCAAATTTTGCGGCATGAGTTTTGCGTATTTCCCTGATTTCTTCAACTAAATAATCTTTTTCCATTATTTTTCCCCCTAAAATCCCTCTGGTGTACAGATAACCGGACATTCATACCCGTACTCTTCTATTATTTTCCTTATTTTAAATTTCATTTGAGCATTATTTATATGTTTAAAATTCCATGTTAACAAAAAATCAATGCCATTTACTGCCGCCAACGCAATGTGTAAAGCATCTTCAGGGCATTTTGCGGGGACAGCGCCTGATTTTATCAAACCACTTGCCAAATATTCCGCAGGTTCACTAATGTTTAACACCGGAAATTCTTTTACCGCCTCTAATCGTTTCTTTGCTGCGCTTGGGTCGCCACCTTTTGCATCTTCTAAAACCAGCACAGAAATAGTTATATTAAACAGAGTTTGATATTTTTCCCACCAGTCACGCGTAATTTGCTGATGTCCTGCCATTACAAGATTACGACTTGGACGCGCAGTGTAATAACTAATTATGCTGGTTTCAATATATACAGTAGACTTCATTATATATTTTATTGCAAAAGTTAACTAACGTAATGTTAAAAGCTCCTCAAAGCGACTGAGTAAATAATTACGAATATTTAAAAAACGAAAAAAAACGGCAAAACTCGAGGACCGGCTTTAGCGGTTTGCTGGCGCTCACAGATTCAAATTTTTCTGGATACCGGTATCAAAGTGGTTGTGTATTTTCTGTATTTCGGCAGGGTTCAATAGAGACTTTCTTTTTCCTTGTGGTCCAGATAAAGTTATCGAGACTACAACATTAGTTTTTGTATTTTTAATTCCGGCTCTAAAAAAGATACCGAAATTTTCGTCACCTCTCCATATCTCGTACTGCGCTCCAAACTCTTTCACAAGTTCTTCGAATATAGGGCGAAACTCATTAGGGACATTTCCTGATTCGTAGATAGTATCATGCATTATGATCTCCAAATTAACGAAATAATCAGCCTCCGCGCTTTTTGCGGTAGGCTGAATGAAATAGTTAGAAATCCTTTTTTTATTGTCGATAAATAATACTTAAACGTTACCTTGGCTCACCCCTAAAAGTTTAGTTAATTTTATTCTTCGTCAAACCGTTCAATAAAATATTTTACAAGTAGACCACGAGCAACGGATATAGCGGATTCAAACCCTTTTGGTTTCTCAATAATAAGACCGCCAAAAAACGGCACACGCTTTTCAACTGATTCGACATCTATTCTCACAGGCCAAACACCGCCTCCACTCATACCATTCATTCTAGGCTGAGATCCATAAGATTTATTCGTAACAATACATCGATGATCAAGTCTCAATAGGAAATGTGAGTTTTTATCCATTTTTGCCAAATGATGCGCTCTTTCATCAGCAATACCTGTTGTGAAGCTAGTTATAGCAGATTGAATAGAATTTTCAGGTTTGTCAATTGTACAATCTCTAAGAGGATATCCTATAGCGACAAAAAGGGTGGTATCTATTCGAAGGGATAGCCCACCTATTTCATTCAAATTTAACATTCTTTCCATCCCAAAATCAACGGTTTCTTCTTTTGTTAAGCGAACGAAGCCTATGTCTACACGATCATCTTTTCTGGTTCCTCCAACTGGTTTCCCTGAAACAATAATATTATTTTTAAGGGGTTCGATAATGCCTTTAGACCGAGGGCAGTGCACACCATATGTGCAGTGATCAAATACATGTGCTACGCTTATAAGATAAAATCTATCTCCAAGCCTAGCAAAAACACCACTACCAGCGGGAAATATCTCTCCTTTTTCTGAATAGCTGAACACAGGGGTGATGTGACGTTCAAGTCTATCTACCTCAGATCGAACTATTTTTAAAATATCCGTTTTCTCTTCCAGTATAGATGATTCTATATCGCTTAGTTTCATTATGTCTCTTTAGTCTAACAAGGAGATTAAAAGTTTCTCTAGAGCTTTAAAATTACCTATCCTAATTTTACAAAATCTTATCTTTTTGACTCAAAACAGTTAAAATCTTCCTTATAACAACTTTCTGTGGGATTTTATAAGGAAGATGAAAATTGTAAACTTTTCATACCCTTTACTCAAGCGATTTCTGTTTTGGACATTCATTACGGAATTAATGATAAATTAAATCTGATCCTTGTTAAGCAAGGTATTGCTATAAGAGAGCATAATAATTTCAGAAAATGGCAGCGGTTTTATATTATTTTTTGCCGGATGAGCTCTTTTGCGTTTGACAATGGCTTTCTAATGAGCGGCCCTGATTCTCCTTCTTTCCGAGAGCCCTTCACTCATATTTTTCAGCTCTCGTAGTTTTTAATCGTTTAAAAACCGCGCGTTAATTTAACTTTAAAATCCTGATATTTCCTGTATAATCACTCTATTTACTATTTGCAAAAATTTTTTGCTCAAATGATAAATGGCATGCGACGTAAATATCCCTGATGATTTTACTCTATACCGGCGGGAAAATATATCAATATTTACCAGAGAGATCCACAAGGAAACCATGTTAAAACTTGCCGGCAACATTTTTAAAGCCTTTGATAAAGAGTATTTGCCGAAAGCCGGCAAATTCACAGGCAGGGGAAGCTGTTTGACTTTCGCATGCGAAGGCATTGAGGGCAAGGTTGTTGCCAGGTTGTACCGACATGGAGGATTAATAGGCCGCCTGGCCGGTTCGCTATTCAGGGATCAGGCAAGGCCGAACAACGAACTTGCGCTAAGCGCTAAAGCGGTTTCAATGGGGTTGCGCGCGCCCGAAGCCCTTGCAGTGATAAAACAGGAAATGTTCTTCTCTTTTTTCAAAGCCGCTTTGTTGACAAAAGAGATAACGAACGCAATTGATCTAATAAACGCGGTTACGGACTATAAATCATGCGATTTTGACATTTTGCGTGAGAAACGCGGAATTATACTGAAAATAGCGCGCGAGGTTAGGAAAATGCACGATATTGGAATTTGTCACGGAGACCTCCATTTAAAGAATATATTGATCAAAAGGGCCGGCAACGGCGAACTGGAGCCGTATATAATAGATTTAGACAAATCAACATATTCGCAAAACCTCGGCATTAAGAAACGATTGCAAAATTTGTTTAGACTTGACCGTTCGGTAGAAAAACTGGCAATTTTTTCAAAAAGGCGAGTCGCGCCTGAAAGCGAAACATTGCCGATAACCAAAATCGATAGAATAAGGTTTTTCAAAGAATACTTTAATGGTTATAATGAATCGGATGGCGGATGGAAAGAGTTCATTAAACCCGCATCGTCAAACTATAAAACGCATAAATTTTTTTGGAGTTTTACAAAAAAAAACTAAACCAATCAAGCATTTAAACTTTGTTATATATCATCACTTTACAACTTTTCAAACACATGCCCTTAGTATTTACAATAATACCTCCCATAATTTCGTACCTGATAGGCAGCATAGCTTTCGGCTTTGTGCTGGTTAAATTAATCAAAGGCGTTGATATCAGGGAGCATGGCAGCAAAAACATAGGCGCCACAAACGCCGGGCGCGTCGCGGGCAAAGCTTTCGGCATAACAGCTTTTGTACTTGATATGCTTAAAGGGTTTATCCCCGTGGCTACGGTTTATTACGTTTACGACAATTTCTGCCAAACAACAGGAGCCGAAATGGAGGCCGGCAGAAGCGCGCTTGCAATGGTTTGCGGCATTGCGGCCATTCTGGGCCATGTTTTCCCGGTTTATTTAAAATTTAAGGGCGGCAAAGCCGCCGCCACCAGTTGCGGCGTTTTCCTGTTTCTTGCCCCAACCGCATTGGGCATTGCCTTTGCAATATGGGCGCTAACCGTATTTATCTCCAAATATATCTCATTAGGCACCATGCTGGCCTCTATAGTGTTTGCGGTGTCTGTAATTTATACAACCGCCGGGCCGTTTAAAGAGGGAATATTTTTAACCATATTTTCTATTGTAATGAGCATAGCAATTGTAATCCTTCACAGGTCTAATATAAAAAGGATCATTGAAGGTTGTGAAAACCGTATCGGATCTAAAAGGAAAAGCGAAAATGAATGATTTTGTAAAAAATATAACCGGATTTGTGATTGAAAGCGTTAAATCAGAGTTTCAAACGGAACTGTCAACAGACGAAGTGGCCGGGCTTCTTGAAGTCCCCCCTGATTCAAAAATGGGCGATTACGCCATGCCATGTTTTGTGTTTGCCAAACAGCTGAAAAAATCGCCAAAAATTATATCAGAGACTCTTGCCGGAAAGTTTCAACCAACTGAATATATTAAAGATGTCGTCTCGCAAGGCCCCTATTTAAACTTTTTTGTGTTGCCGGGCAAGTTCATAGAGACGGTTTTAAACGAAGTAATGCAAAAAGGCGCCAACTTCGGCAAATCTGAAACCGGCAAAGGCAAAACAGTGGTTATAGATTACTCATCCCCAAACATTGCAAAACACCTTGCCGTTCACCATATGCGTTCGGCTTTGATAGGCAATGCTATATATAATTTGCACGCGGCGTTAGGTTATAAATGCGTGGGAATAAACCATTTAGGAGATTGGGGCACACAATTCGGCAAACTGATTGTCGCGTACAAAAAGTGGGGCGAAGATGAAGAGCATACTCCAAACGACATTGCAACTCTCAATAAATTATACGTCAGGTTTCATAAAGACGAGGAAAACGCAGCTTCAATGGAAGACGAAGCAAGAGAGTGGTTTAAAAAGCTTGAAAACGGCGATGAGGAGGCCGCGCGGTTGTGGAAGCTGTTTAAAGATATAAGCATGAATGAATTTGAAAAGATTTATAAAATGCTTGATTTAAAATTCGACTATTACACAGGCGAAAGCTTTTACAATGATATGCTTGACGATACCGTGGAGAAGATTAAAAAAACCGGCCTGCTCGAATTAAGCGATAACGCTCAGGTTATTAATCTGGATAAATACGACATGCCTCCCTGCCTTTTAAGGAAAAAAGATGACGCGAGCCTTTACGCCACTAGAGACATTTGCGCCGCTGAATACAGGAAAAAAGAGTTTAATTTTACAAAAATGATTTATGTCGTCGGCTCGGAACAGAAACTCCACTTTCGCCAATTTTTTAAAGCGCTGGAGCTTATGGGAAACGATTGGGTCAAAGATTGCCACCACGTAGATTTCGGCCTTGTCAAGTTTAAGGACGAAAAGATGTCCACCAGGCAAGGAAAAGTAGTGCTTCTTGAAGACCTGTTAAACGAATCAATTCGGCGGGCCGGGAAAATAATTGAAGAGAAAAATCCCAACCTTGAATCAAAAGACGAAATAGCGGATTTCGTGGGCATAGGCGCTATAATATTTTCAGATCTGAAGAACAGAAGAATAAAAGACGTAAACTTTGCGTGGGAAGACATACTGAACTTTGACGGCGAGACAGGCCCTTATGTTCAATACACCCGCGCCAGGCTCAACAGCGTTATTGAAAAACACGGCAACAAGCCAAACCCAAACGCTGATTTCTCATTGTTAAAGGAAGATGAAGAGTTCATTCTTGCTAAAACGCTTGAGCAGTTTCCCGTAGCCATTAAAAGGGCCGCCGAGTCGTTTGAGCCGTCAATTCTTATTAACTATCTTCTTGACGTTTGCAGCGCGCAAAACCGTTATTATAATAATCACAGAATAATCTCTGACGACGCGCAACTAACCGAAGCCAGAATCGCCCTGATCAATTGCTCAAGACAAGTTATTGGAAACGGTCTGCTCATCGCGGGAATAAAAACCCCTGAACGCATGTAAAAGACAAAACATAACATGGAAACGTCAAAGTAAAAACTTACAAATTTTAACAAATTGCTTGCAATAACCTTATAACTGTGTTAGGATCACGCATAATTCTCTCTGCGCAATAAGTAGAATGGATATAGCCGCTAAAAATAAAAAAGCCTCATTTTTATACGAATTCCTGGAAAAGTTTGAAGCAGGGATAGTTTTAAAAGGCACTGAAGTAAAGTCGCTGCGCAACAAAAAGGTCAATATTAACGACGGCTACGTAAGGTTCCGCGATAACGAGCTTTATGTCACCGGCGTCAATATCAGCCCATACGAGCAAGGCAACCGCGCTAATCACGATCCGGCGCGGGATAGAAAGCTGCTACTTCATAAAAGAGAGATCAAAAGGATCTTTACCAAGATACAAACAAAGGGACTTACACTAATCCCGACCATGATGTATTTTAACAAACGAGGCATCGCCAAACTTGAACTGCGCCTCTGCAAAGGCAAAAGCAGAGCGGATAAGCGGGACAAATTAAAGAAAAAGACAGTAGAGCGAGATATCAGGCGAGAGATGTTAAACAGAAACTAGCGCAAAAACGCAATAAATATACGCCACGCAAAGGCGAGACAAGTTTTCCAGTAAATATTAGCAAAACAATAAACATTAATTCTCTTTGAAAAAGGGGGGGCGAACGGCATCGACCGGGCAGGTAGATATGAAGGTTGCGTATCGAGGTTGTTGGGAACCCTCGTTCCTGCTTTATGCAGGGATTCCGCTTGCGGAATAAAACACCTGACAACAATAATAAATGCTGATAATGAATTAGCAATGGCTGCGTAAGCACGCCCGTATTTTCAGTTCTCGCCTGTGGAGCTGGGGAAACGTATAACAACAGGATAGCCCGGCTTTTTTGTCCGACGGAAGCCAGGCGAAACATTAGTTTGGACTGGTTGTTTAAAACCCTGTCTATCGGGGTTTAAACAATGAGATCAAAAGATAGACTACATGCGTAGAAGCCTTTGTTGAAATGTTACGGGACGCGGGTTCAATTCCCGCCGCCTCCATAATATAAGCAACGTTTTTATTTTAACCGAACCCCCTGATTAACCCGGAACTCTTAATAAAATGGAAATAATACAAGCGCGTTTCCTTATAATAGCCGATGACAAACAGATCGTAGACGAACTGCTTGAATACTTTGAATCCAACGGCTTTGAGGCGGAAATAGCTTTAAGCACCAAAACCGCCATTAGCATAATTAACGAACGAAAAATGGCCCTTTTGATTATCGGCATCAATGAAAGCAAGAACGACGGAGCCGAGTATATTGAGAGCATTCGCGAAGAGAACCAAACAATCCCAATAGTCGCCATAGGCGGCGAGAAGTCAAAAAAACTTGAAAACAAGGTGTTAAAAGCCGGAGCTCAGAAACATATCCCCAGCCCGTTTGAGAAAGAAGAGCTGTTGATTGATATTAAAGATATGTTGGGCCTTGAAAAGAAAGTTGTTGAAAAAAAGAAAAAACCGAAAACAAAATAATCAGCCGCAAATCGTCCGGTTGACTTAGACACACTCCCAAGATATTCATAATGCGCAAAATATTTAAAGTTTGTCACTTCCCATGTTTTTTTACCGTAACCTGCTTTCTGTTCTCATCCTTTTTTGCCGTTTACGCTCTAAATGTTCCGGCCCCCGGCCAACTTGAGCTTGAAAAACGCGTTGAAAAGATACTCAAACACCAGCATCTTAAAAAAGCGACCATCAGCGTGCGCATAGTAACGGCTAAGGATAACAGAGTGCTGTTCAGCCATAACACATACACCCCGTTAAAACCAGCTTCCAATATGAAGTTGCTTACAACCGCCGCGGCGTTGCTTTATCTGGGCGGAGGCTTTGAATTTGAAACAGGCATATATATCAGCCACAAGGTTTCAAAAGGCAAACTGCCGGGCAACATAATAATAAAAGCCGGCGGCGACCCAAACATTTCTGGCAGATTTTACAACGACAACATCACTGCCGTACCGGAAATGTGGGCGGATAAAGTTGCCGAAGCTGGAATCAAAAGTGTTGAAGGCGATATCGTTGTTGACGACACCATGTTCGACCGTGAATACATCAACACTGCCTGGCCACAAGACCAACTCTCCAACTGGTACTGCGCTCAGATCTCGGCCTTGTCGTTTAATGACAACTGCATTGATGTCACAGTCAAACCGCAGGCAAACATCGGCAAGCCCGCCATTGTAGCAACCAACCCTGAAACCGGCTATGTAAAGATAGTAAACTCCTGCAAGGTAACCGGCAAGAAATCTAAACACGCCATTTCCATTTTCAGAAAAATCGGGACAAATATCGTGCATGTTAAAGGCAAATGTTGGAAAAACGCAAAATCCGGAAGTAGTTGGGTCACAATAGACAACCCCTCCCTATACTTAGCCACGGTTTTTAAAGAGTTGCTTGAAAAACGCGGTATTGAAGTCACAGGCGCCGCGCGTTTTGCCGCGGACGATGATATTAAAAGATTAAAAAAAGCTAAAAAAATAACATCCACCACCTCAACAATCGAACAGACAATAAATGTGACCAACAAACGAAGCCAAAATTTCTACGCCGAACAGCTGCTAAAGACCCTGGGATATAAAACAAAAGGCAAAGGCTCGTTTAAATCCGGATTAGCCGCAATAAGCGATATGCTTGCGGATTTAGGATATGAACCCGGCAAATACATAATATCCGACGGCTCCGGATTGTCAAAAAAGAACAGACTCACAACCCGCATATTTACCGATCTGCTCTGCTTTATGAGCAAAAGCAGAAACAACAAGATGTTTATAGATTCACTGCCCAAATCAGGCGAACAGCAAGGGTCGTTAAGAAAGAGGATGAAACAAGCCCCATACAAATCAAGAATTAAAGCAAAGACAGGTTACATCCTCGGCGCAAGCGGCCTTTCAGGTTACGCAGAGCCACCAAACGGCGAACTAATAGCGTTTTCAATACTGGTCAACGATTTCAAAATAAGCAACAGACACATAAAAAATTTGCAGGATTCCATTTGCAAAGCAATAATTGACTGTTGCGGCTCAAGTAATTAACGCCTAAATAACTTGGGATCCGGAACAAATAACAACGCAAGGCATCCCCTCTAAAAAGAGTGGAAAGAGGGGGGGTGGTAAATATCCAAGCCCCAAAGGCAATTTTTACCCCTATTCTCTGCCAAAACCAGCCTAAATAATAATAAATTTTCAAAAAAATCCGATTTTACATGCCTTTACTCTAATATTTTGTTAAGTTATATAGTTTTTACATTTAATAATATTCAATAATTAACCATCATCAGAACCTTAAGGGTTCGCTCAAAAGTTAAACGAAAGGAGTAGGCGGTATGAAGACCCAGTTAGATCTGGCGCGCGAAGGAGTTATTACAGAGAATATGAAAGAGGCTGCAATATACGACGACGTAACCCCTGAATTTATTAGAGACGGCATAGCAAACGGCACAATTGTAATCTACGGCAACCCAAATCGCAAATCCAGAGTAATCGGTATCGGCGGAGGCCTCAAAACAAAGATCAACGCCAGCATTGGAACCTCGCCGGACATCATTGATATTGACATGGAAGTGAAAAAGGCAAAAACCGCTGAAAAAGCCGGAGCCGACACCCTAATGGAGCTTTCAACAGGCGGCGATCTTAAAAAGATCAGAAAAAACGTGCTCGACGCCATTAGCCTTACAGTAGGCACGGTGCCGCTTTATCAGGCCGCGACCGAATATATTAAGAAAGACGGGTCCGTTGTGAATATGGATTCCAACTTTCTTTTTGACGTTATTGAAGAGCAGGCTGAAGAGGGCATAGGCTTCATGGCCATTCACTGCGGCATAAACCTAACCACACTTGAAAGGCTGAAAAAACAGGGTTACAGGTACGGCGGACTAGTTAGCCGCGGCGGCTCGTTCCTCACCGCATGGATGAACCATAATAAAAGGGAGAATCCTCTTTACGAAGAGATCGACAGATTAATCGCCATAATGAAAAAACATGACGTCATCCTTAGCCTGGGCAACGGCTTAAGAGCCGGCGCGATACACGACAGCACCGACAGGGCGCAGATTCAGGAACTTATAATGAACTCAGAGGTTGCCGAATACGCTCAAAGCAAGGGTGTCCAAATTATAGTTGAAGGCCCGGGCCATATACCAATTGACGAAATAGAGACAAATGTCATATTGCAGAAACGGTTGAGCAACAACGCCCCGTTCTATATGCTCGGCCCAATTACAACCGACGTCACCCCAGGCTACGACCACATATCATCAGCCATCGGAGCCGCCATTTCATCTAGCCACGGAGCCGACTTCATATGTTATGTTACCCCGCCTGAGCACCTTGGCCTTCCAAAACCGGAAGATGTAAAGGAAGGCGTTATGGCGGCAAAAGTAGCCGCCCACGTAGGCGACATGATAAAGTTGAAAGACAAAGCCAAAAACCAAGACCTCAAAATGGGCATTGCCCGACGCGACCTTGACTGGAAGACTCAATATGAAACCGCAATAACCAAGGAAAGAGCCATGGAAATACGACCGGAAAGACCTGAGACGGCAGAAGACACCTGCACAATGTGCGGGAATTTATGCTCCCTCAAAGGCGTAAACAAATACTACGCAGAAGACCTTGAAAAAGGCAAAAAGAAAACCTACGAACTAGCGGTGGGGTAAGCGCGAAGAGCTCTGGATGCTGGTTTCTAGATATTGGAGACTTGATGCTGACTAATTTATAGTGGCACAGGCATCCTGCCTGTGATTAATTAAAACGCAGGCATGGATGCCTGTGCTTTTTTTATGCTATGCGTTGCCGCTCATGCGTCGAATAAACTAACCGCTTACAAAAACCGTAAAAGACACAACCGCCGAACCTCCCCTCTAAAAAGAGGGAAACGAGGGGTGTGTAAATTAGCAATACTTCACGGGGAAAGCATTTTATAAAGGTCTAGACAATTCTCATAATCTTCATAATAACCTGTTTCTTGCTTCCTGAAATGCTTCTTTTGCCGGAATTGCTTTAATTTTCCCTTTTTTGTATTCCTCGTATCTTTTTTCCGCTTCATCTAACCATATCTTTTCAACATTTTCGTCCTCTTTTTTATTTAGTGTTTCAATCAGGTCGGGGGCCGGCTTTGCCCGATCACGGTCTGGAAGAGCAAATACGTCTTTCTCTTTATCCGCCAATGCTTTACCCATATGATTTACCTCCTTATCAATGCCGAATTCATAACAATATAAAACCTATTTACATGTTTGCGAAATTATATTGTCCATTGCTATATTTTAATTCATTCAAAATTTGGTTACAAATTAATTGTTCCATTTTTTTGTATTAAAAATCTTAATTTATTGAATAACATAACGATAAAATATTTAAATTCACCCAAAGGCTCTTGCCGGTAACACAGGCATCCCGCCTGTGATTAATTAAAACACAGGCAATGATGCCTGTGCCACCTTTTTTATGGATTTTTAATTTCCAGTTTCTGATTTTCTATTTATTTCACCTTTGCCCTACGCGCGTCGCGCTCTGCTCAACCAGAGCGGGCATAACCTCGCCGGTTTTGCCCAGGATTGTAACATCCGCCTTGCCCGTGATGGGCGTCTTTTCCAGATTGGCCTCAATCACAAACGCGCCGTTCTGTTTTGCGATAATCGGCAGTTGCGCCGCCGGAAAGACCGCCGCTGATGTTCCGGCCACAATAAACAGGTCGCATTTTTCCGCCATTTCCATGGCTTTACTTATCTCATATTCAGGCAACGATTCATGAAACCACACAACCGCCGGGCGGATATAGCCTTCGCACCTTTGGCATTTCGGCGGAGTCTCATCGCTTTCAGGCAACTCGTCAATATATGTGTCCTCATCAAAACACTTGTTTTTGTGTATGTTTCCATGCAATTCAAGCAGGTTTTTGCTTCCCGCCTTGGAGTGCAGTCCGTCAACATTTTGAGTAACCAGCCAGAAATCGTCAATAATCTCTTCCAGTCCCGCAAACGCGTAATGCCCCGGATTAGGTTTAACATTGCCCGCCATTGCCCGCCTGTGCTCATACCAATCCCACACCTTTTTAGGATCCCTCCTGAACGCCTCCGGCGTTGCAAAATCCTCAACGCTAAAATTCGACCACATCCCCGTCAGAGCATCCCGAAACGTAGGAACCCCGCTCTCCGCCGAAACCCCAGCCCCTGTTAGAACCTCGCATACATTAGACAAAGCGACCCTGTTCAGGATTTCGTCTGAAAAAATTGTTGAATTGTTAAACTCTATAATAGACATACTTGTAATTTACAAAAAATAGCATCGCCCTATTGCGATATAAAACGCATGCAAAACACTAGCAATTTTAACGCTTATGATCAAATAAAAAACATCGAAAATTTTAATAATTGACTTGTCTCGAATCAGATCTCGGAAGCTATAGACGACCAACATTTCAACCCCTTGGAGCTATTGCTTTACTGAAATATAGAGCCCTTTTAAAATAGGACATTATATCTGAATGGAAAACTCAAGACTAGATGATATAGTTGTTTAAGAAGGGAAGCGCTGTTGTTAAATTTACTGAAAAAATATGAGACGAGTCATTTTGGAGCCGGCAAGCCTAAAAAAACCGAAAAAAGTAACGGGGTTGCTCTTGCATTTATCCGCTTAAGAATTTGTCATGTTTATTTATAAATGCAAAAGTTATTTGGCAAACTTATCCCTCCCCTTAAATTACCTATTATTAGAGGAGACTTTTTGTTTTGGATTTCGTTTGTATCCCCTAATCTAAAAAGGAAAGGGGCTGCTCAATAGTAGACAGGGTGTGTAAATCACGCTGAACAGATACCTTTTTATCCGTTTTCTTTGCTTTTGCTTTTAAGGAATGCTTTGCCTTCTTTCCAATTTTCCGGTAAAATCTCTGTTTTTTAATTGAAAAGAGTCCGGTTTTTGAGATGCAAAAAAGGCGTTATAAAGAATTTTCGAGCAAGGCGGCTATAAAGGTTGATTCTAAAGAGGGATTTCTGGATGTGAGTTCGATATTTGGGAACGCGGCGGCTTTGTTTATTGTCAGGGCCATTTATAATACATTTCTTACGCCTATTCATATTACCGCTGTTTTTCTGGTTGTGGGCATGTTGTCTTCCTATTTTGTTTATAAAGGCGGGTGGCAAAACCTGGCGGTGGCTGCGGTTTTGATGCAGGTGAAGAATATTTTGGACGCTGTTGACGGCAGCCTTGCCAGGGCAAGGAACACGCCGTCCAGAATAGGCCGTTTTTTTGACTCAATTGCGGATTTTATCGTTGGTTTTTGCGCATTTGCGGCTATTTACGCATGTTTGCGCAACGAATCGGCGAATGCGCCGGGCTTGCCTTTGGTTATTGCCGCATTTTTGTGCTCCATGATACAATGCTCGTATTATGTGTACTATAATATACAATATTTAAACGCTGTTAACCGCAAGACTACGTCCAGAACCGAGGAGACGTTTATAGATAGCGACAGGGATGCGTATAACGAGAAATATAAACAGCGCATATTGGTTTGTCTGCAATCAATGTTTATTATTATGTATGGTTGGCAGGACAAATTGATAAAGGCGATTGATCTGGCCTGTTTGAGCCTCTTTAGGGATAGGGGCGCCGGCAAAGTTGATGATAAAACTCTTTTGGAATGGTATAATATCAAACATCTTTTAAAATTGGGGAGCGTGTTGGGGTTGGGAACACAATTGTTCCTATTTTCAATAATGGCGATTTTTAACCAATTGCATCTTTACCTTTGGGTTGTAGTGGTAATTGGAAATTTGTATATGTTGTGGCTAATAGTTTACAGAATATGGTTGTTTAAACGTATTTTAGCAAGCTCCGTCAACAGCGTAGATTAACCGGCGACGCTTATTTTTGTTCACATTTTTTTATAATATAACTAATATGCTGTTAATAACAAAACGGTTGGGTTTTTCATCAGCGCACAGGTTGTTTGACCCTGAATTGAGCGATGATGAAAATTTGGAAGTATTTGGGAAATGCTCGTACAAGGGCGGGCATGGGCACAATTATAAGCTGGAGGTGACTGTTAGCGGCGAGATAGATGAAAAAACCGGCATGATAATTGACGTTAAGGTATTGAAGGGCATTGTTGAAAAAGAGATTATAAGCAAGCTTGATCACAAAAATCTAAATACGGATGTTGAGATTTTAAAGGACACAATGCCTACTGTTGAAAATATCGCGGTAAAGATATGGGACGCGCTGGACTTAAAGATAGAGAAGGGCAAACTGTTTGAAATTAAACTGTTTGAGACTAATGATAATTTTGTCACTTATAGAGGAAGATAGTTAAATCAGCGGAGGGGAAATTGTGAAAAAAGAGAAGGGCGGTTCTAACAAAGAAAAGGGAAAGATTGAAACGGAATCTAATCTCGAAAATATAATTAAAAACATGCTGACGGAACTGGGCGAGGATGTAGAAAGAGAGGGGCTTAAGGACACGCCTAAACGGGTGAATAAGTCGTTGCGTTTTTTAACCAGCGGATACGATAAGGATGTAAACGAGGTGTTGAACGGGGCGATATTCAATGAAAGTTATGATGAGATGGTAGTTGTAAAAGATATTGACTTTTACAGCATGTGCGAGCACCACATGCTGCCGTTTTACGGCAAGTGCCATGTGGCTTATATCCCTGACGGCAGGCTGATTGGGCTGAGCAAGATCCCCAGGCTGGTCGAGGTGTTTAGCAGGCGGTTGCAGGTACAGGAGCGTATGACGGTGCAGATTGCCGAGAGTTTGCAAAAAATACTTAAGCCAAACGGTGTGGCTGTTGTTGTTGAGGCCATTCATTTGTGCATGGCAATGCGGGGAATAGAGAAACAGAACGCATTTGCGACGACCAGCACGCTTTTGGGCTCATTTATGAAAGACAGGGGCACCAGAATGGAGTTTATGAGCCTGATTCACCAAAAGTGATAATGAACCGGATAGCTGGTATCCGGCGCTTGACGGCGCCGGCGCGCTGGCTTATTTATATTAATTTATTGAAGTCGGCGGCCCGGATGCCAAAAATACGTATGTGATTGATGCCGTGCCCCCCTTATTGTTTGACTTTAACCTTTAATTTTGATTTAATTTAGGCTTTAAATTACAAGTTGCGCCGGTCTTTTCGCCGGAAACTTAAATTAAAGAAAATAGTGATGGCTAAAAAGCAAAAGAGACAGAAAAAAACAGCAAAAAATATTGATTTAAGAATAAATGAGGAGCCGGCAGCGCCTGTTTCAAATGAAATGGCTCCGTCAACTCTGTTTATTAAGGAAGAGAGCAAAACCGACGCGAATATAAAGACGATTGACAATGTTGAAAAAGATGTTCCTGTTTTTCAGAAATATGAGCCGCCGTCTTCCAATAGAGACACACTCCGGACGACGGAAGAGTTTCTGTATGACAACGGCGAGCAGGAGCAAAGCATTTCAAACAAGGGCCATTTGGTTATCGTTGGAATCGGAACGGTTTTCTCGTTGATACTTTATTTGGTCTCTTTTCTGGTCTAATTACTTTATTGTTTAATCACGGCATAGGCGGGTGATGAATACAGCCGCAAGGGTGATAGAGCTTTCTAATAATTTTAATTTAGATGCAATGTTAATATGGAGGTGTTAAAGTTGAAGAAAAAAATAATAGGCGCTTTTGCGGTCGTAATTTTTATGTCTTGTTTGTTTATGTCACAGGCAAACGCCATAATCCTGAAACTTGAGCAGGATGATATTGCCGAAGCTGTTGAATACGGCAAAAAGAGCAGAAGGGTTCTGCTTGGCGATTTTACTAAACCTTGGACGGTTAAACTTGGCGACGATGTAGGTTGGGCGACTATTTACACAAGCTTCCATAATATTGCCTTTAAAGCAAGAAAAGCGACTATAGAGAACAAGGAGTTGACATCTAAACAGATAAATAAAGCCCTGGAAATAGGCGAAGTGCTTACATTTACCGTCTCTGTTTTAGGCAATAATATGACATTCGCGCAAGAATACCACGGCATGCTTCAACACGGCAAAAAGATTATAGCTCCAGTTTTTGAGTATGTGCCTGAAGAGTCGGAGACAAGCGAATATTGGCCTAATATGCCTGATCATGTGGCGGGATGCGTTTTCAAATTTTCAACCAGAGATATTGGCAAGGACGACAAGGTAACCCTTATTCTAAAGCCGTTTGACGGCGATGTAATTGAGTTTAAATTTAATTTGTCTAAGATGAAATAAACTGTTTTAAACCACTGCCATTATTCGCCTTTTCGGCGCCGACCATTTTGAAAAACAATTCAGATAAAAGAGCGCGAAACATTTTTTTAAGCGCCGCTATTTCAGTTATTCTGTTGTTGCCGCTATTTTTATCGCCTGTTTGCGGCGGGGAGCCCGCAAAAACAGGCGAAGCCAAAAACGCGCGCAATATTGACGATCCCTGGTTTGCTAAAGACAAGTTCAAACATCTTGCGGGGTCAATGTTGTTGGCAGGCATGGCGTACGCTGCTGCCGACACAAATCTGCGCAAGGAATCCGACGCTATTATAGCCGGGTTTTCAATCCCTTTCAGCCTTGGTTTGTTAAAAGAGTATAAGGATTTGAAGGCCGGCAAGTTCTGGTCAAACAGAGACCTAGTTTGGGACGCTATCGGCGCGGGCATTGTTGTGTTTACGGCAAGCCAGATGGACTAAACTATTCACCGACCATGCATATTTGCCAATATTGCATATTTTAACTATTTTACTTAACCGGAGTCTTTTATGGAATACGAAATCATTAGAAAATCAAGAGTTGATGAATCTGATGTAAAACCAAATTTGCCGGATTATGAAAAAATGAGAAGCGAATTTTCCTGGGACTCGGTTCGACGCGAGCTAGACGGGTTTGAAAACGGATGGTTAAACATGGCGCACGAGTCAATAGACAGGCACGCCAACTCTGCGTTAAAGGACAAGCCCGCTTTGTTATGGGAAGGCAAAGGAGGGGAGGAGGAGAGCTATACATTCTCTGAGCTTAAAGCGCTTTCAAACAAATTTGCCAACGCGCTTTGCGGCATGGGAATTAAAAAGGGCGATAGAGCCTTTATATTTCTTGACAGGATACCGGAACTTTATGTAAGTTTGTTTGGAATATTAAAGATCGGGGCGATAGCAGGGCCGCTTTTTTCAGCGTTCGGCAATGACGCGGTAAAAGACAGGATGTTTGACAGCGGGGCAAAAGTTATAATAACCAACCCTAAACTAAAAAAGGTCGTAGACAACATCAAAGGCGACCTGCCGGAATTAAAACACACTATCGTTATTAATAAGAATAACAGAGACGATTTTAAACCTGGAGACGGAGAGACCTGTTACTATTCAGTAATGGAAAATGCATCCGAAGAGTTTGACATTGTTAAAACCGACGAAGAAGACCTCTCAATTATGCATTACACTTCAGGGACAACCGGCAAACCTAAAGGAGCCACGCATGCTCACAGGGCCATAATAGGACAATACGCGACGGCAAAATATATTTTAGACTTTAAACAAGACGACATTTATTGGTGCACAGCCGACCCGGGCTGGGTGACGGGAACATCATACGGCATGTTTGGCCCTTGGTCCAACGGCATTACCCAAGTCATCTTTGAAGGCGGATTTACAGCCAAAAACTGGTATGGCGTTATAGAGAAATACAAGGCGACAATATGGTACACAGCCCCGACGGCAATAAGGATGTTAATGAAGGCGGGCGACGCTATAATTAAAAACTATGACATGAGCAGCCTGAGGGAGATATATAGCGTTGGCGAACCGTTAAACCCCGAGGCGGTGGTATGGAGCAACAAGGTTTTCGGCATGCCTTTCCATGACACTTGGTGGCAAACTGAAACAGGTTGCATGATGATAGCGAATTACCCTTCAATGGATGTTAAACCGGGGTCTATGGGCAAACCGTTTCCAGGGATCAACGCAGGCATTATTGATGACGATGGAAAAGATGTTGAGGACGGAGTTGAGGGAAACCTTGCGATAAAACCTGGATGGCCGTCAATGTTTAAAACATACTGGAAAAATGAGGATCTTTATAACTCCCGGTTTAAAAACGGATGGTACATTACCGGCGACAGGGCAAAGAGAGATGTTGATGGGCGTTACACATTTATCGGTCGGGCGGATGATGTAATCATCTCGTCCGGGCACTTGATCGGGCCGTTTGAAGTTGAGAGCGTGTTGATTGAGCATCCGGCTGTTGCCGAGGCCGCAGCTATTGGAAAGCCGGATAAAATAGCGACTGAAATTGTTAAAGCGTTTGTGGCGCTTAAAGACGGATATGAAATGTCGGAAAAATTAAATAGAGAAATTGCGCAGTTTGCAAGAAAGAAACTTTCCGCTTTTGCGCGCCCAAGAGAGATTGAGTTTGTCGATTCGCTTCCTAAAACCCGAAGCGGCAAGATTATGCGGCGTCTATTAAAAGCGCGCGAACTTGGCCTGCCGGAAGGCGACACATCAACTCTGGAAGATGATTAGCCGGCAAATTGTTAACAATATCCATGTTTCGTCATAACCTATCTAAATCGGCGATATAAATAGCAGAGGAGTTTACCGCCAAACGAAGGCGCAAAATCATATACATTGATATAAACGCTGCATAAACAAAACTCCCGCAATTGTTGTAGCCCGGCTCTATTTGCAAATCTAAAATGAGAGCTTCCCCAAAACGGCTTTAATTGCCGGGGGGATTTAAATAATCCACACTTAAAAAAAAGAAAAAGTGATATGAAATTTTTTGATGAACATTTTAAAGACAACAAGATAAAATACGTGTTGCAGTGCGGTTTGGCCACCGTGATTGTGCTGGGAGTGCTGGTTGCGCTAAGAACGCTTGGGGAGACGGTTATTGTCGCCGCCCTGGGCGCAAGCTCGTTCATAGCGTTTACTATGCCTCATAAAGAGGTTTCACAGCCGAGGCTTCTTATAGGCGGATATATTGTGGGCATGTTAATGGGCAGCGGTTGCCATTTTTTGTCAAACCATTATTTATTGACTCATATTGCTTTTATCAACCAGTATTCACACCAAATCTTCGGCTCAATAGCGGTTGGATCGGCTATGTTTGTGATGGCGATAACCGAGACCGAACACCCACCGGCAGCCGGCATTGCATTGGGATTTGTCCTGAATGGATGGAATCTTGTGGAAGTTGAAGTAATCATAGCGGGAATTGCAATGATAACTGTTCTAAAATTATTTTTAAAACGATTTTTAATTAATTTAGTTTAATTAATTTTTTAAAAGGCTTCTTTATGGCTTTTGTTTCAGTCTCAAAACGAACGCAAACAAACGGGTTTAGCGATTGCCTCGATATTACTACGGAAACACGGAAAGCGGTTGAAGATTCCGGGATAGAGTCAGGTTTGGCGACTGTTTTTGTGCCGGGTTCAACAGCCGGCGTCACGACCATTGAGTATGAATCAGGCGCAATAAATGATCTGGTTGACGCTATAGAAAGGGTTGCGCCTCAAGGCATTCCGTATAATCATGATAGAAGGTGGGGAGACGGAAACGGTTTTTCTCATGTGCGCGCCGCCTTGCTGGGGCCTTCGATAACGGTTCCTTTTAAAAACAAAGAGTTGCTTCTTGGTCAATGGCAACAAATTATATTGATAGATTTCGATAATAGGGGCCGCAACAGAGAATATACTATTAACATTCTTGGTGACTCTTAGCCGATTTGTTTTGCGACGGCAATGGCCAACCTAAGCAGGCGGCGTAACGCAAATGTCAACAACAACATGTAGATGCGGAAAAAAAGCCGAGTTATTTTTGGATGGACCTTTACGCAAAATTATCTGTGACAGAAATATTTTTTTATAAAAAATATCCTTGGTTTTCGTTTTGTTTTTCTTATAAGTTCGCCACTCCATACTACCACTACCGTCAAGTTGCAACAGTCAGTACTAAATCAATTTAAAAAGCCAAACAAACACTAAGCGCGGTCGTTGTAATTTACCGTATTTGCTATGCAAATCAAAGGTATGTCGTTGTCGGCGCAAACCTCGGTTATTTTGTATATCATTAAACTTGTCATAAAATATGTAAGACGTTCCTTTTAATTTGCGGTCAATTGCATAGTATAGGCCGCTACATAAACAAACAAAAACCTATACAATTGAAATGTGTAAGTACTTGACTTTTCATAAGAATTATGTAATCTATATAGAACTTAAAGTAAGCGGCAACAAATTGCCGTTTTTTGCGCGTACATATAATATAAAAAGGGATGAAAAATATGAAAAAATCTAAACTTGATATCATAAAAGAAATAGCAGAGGGCCATGGCGGGACAGTTTTAAATAAAAAATATGTTGCTTATGGAAGAATGCGTTTTAAATGCAAAGATGGTCACGTGTTTTATAAAACTCCTATTGATATCAGGAAAGGAAAATGGTGCAGGAAATGCTCTTTTTCAGTTTTGCGAACCCCATTCAACGAAATAAAACTTTACGCTAAAAGCAAAGGCGGGAAGTGCCTCTCTGCTCAAGAAGATTTTAGAAATCTGGAAGCTTCCATCCTAAAATGGGAATGCAAAAAAGGCCATACATTTTCTGAAAAATTCCATAATATGAAGAGGAGAAAGAATTTTTGTTTAATATGCATGGCTTTTCAAGATACACACAAAGAGAAAAGCTCTGAAAAAATAGAAAAATTCTCTAAAATGCTGGCTACCGAATACTATGAGGGGGTTGCCTCTTGCAAATCAAAAACTAATATAGAAGAATTGGTTGAAGAATCTTGGGAAAAGTGGAAAGTTAAAGCGCGTAATTTCCTATACAGCAATAAAAGATTGTATAAAGATTAAAACAAAAAACATAAAAGTTAATATAGCCCTTATATTTCCAGAAATTTAACGGTTATGTATCACTAAACCTTAGATGCGTTATAACAAAAACACAACCGTAAAACATTTCTGATTTATATGCAACGCCGATATATTAAAACTAACCAGCCTTAACACGTTTACCATAGCGTATACTGTTTACACAAAATCAGCTCTAAAAGCGCAAAATTGAAAACCTTTGGTTTAAATTTAACGCGTCTTTTAGAGCTGTTTCAGAGTTTACTGACATACATGTATTCCTGCCGTCCATAACCGCCCCATATTTGCAATCAATTTTTCAGGTTGATAACGCTCTAAAAAGAAGTTATTCTATACCATAAAACAACTTTGCAGAGTGAGCAAAAGCCCCTATAGCAGAGCTATTAAAGCCTGCCATAAACCTTCAAAATGAAAGAATTTAAAGATAAAAGCATCCTTATTCTGGGATTGGGAAAAGAGGGCGCAAGCTCGTTAGATTTCATGCTAAAACGTTTTCCCGGCAAGACTTTAGGCTTGGCTGATAAAAGTTCATTAAATCAACTTGGAGAGCATGTAACAAGTTTAATTGATTCGAATAAAAACATTAAACTTTTCCTGGAAGACGCAAGGTTTAATAGCATAAAACATCATGACGTTATTATAAAATCGCCCGGCATCTCGCCCTTCCATCCAGAGTTGATTAAAGCAGAAAAATCCGGCAAAATAATCAGCTCCAACACAGAGCTGTTTTTTAGTCTATGCGCGGGACAAATAATAGGCGTCACAGGAACCAAAGGGAAAAGCACAACTTCCGCCCTGATATATGACACCCTAAAAAATGGAGGTTTTGACGCGCGGCTCATCGGCAATTTTGGAACCCCAATGTTATCCTCCCTAAACGGATCAACAACAAAGACTGTATTTGTTGCGGAAATGTCCAGTTACCAGCTTATGTCTCTGAAAAAAAGCCCGCATATCTCAGTGCTGTTAAACATAGTTCCTGAGCATTTTGATTATCACCAATCTTTTGACGGCTATGTGAAAGCCAAACAGAATATAACTAATTATCAATCTGAGAACGATTTTTTGATATATAATGCTTTATATCCTATTCCAACCAGAATTGCGGAAGAAAGTAGAGCGCGCAAGGCGTTGTTTGGGTTAAAAAAAGCAGGAAACATGAATTGCTTTATAGAAGACGGCCATTTTGTTTACCAAATGGAAGGAAATAACGAGAGAGTCATACCCACAAGCGAAGTTCCCCTTTCGGGCAAATTTAATTTACAAAACGTAATGCCTTCGATTGTTATAGGCAAAATGTTTTCTATGCCGAACAAGGCCATTGCGCAAGCCATCCGGCAATTTAAACCTTTGGAACATAGGCTTGAATTTGCGGGCGAGCGCAATGGGATATCTTTTTACAACGACAGCCTGGCCACAGTGCCGGAAGCGACAATAGAGGCCATAAAAACATTTGCGGGTAAAAATATTATCCTTATAGCCGGAGGTTTTGACAGAAGCCAACAATTTGAACCGTTGGCTCAAACAATCATTGAGACCAAGGTTAAAGCTGTAATCCTTTTTCATCCAACAGGGCAACGAATAGCGGATGAGCTTGTTTTAAAAGCGCAAAACAAAGACGTTGTTTTACCAAAAAACATCTTTGTGTCAAACATGAACGAAGCCGTAAAAGAGAGTTACAGACTTGCCGACGAACCGTCAATTGTGCTTTTAAGTCCCGCAAGTGTAAGCTTTGGATGTTTTAAAGATTACATTGACCGGGGGAACAGATTCAAGGAAGCGGTTAATATGATTATTAAACAACACGCGAAATGATTAGAAAATATATGTGTTAACCGCGCGTTCTTGAGCCGTCACAGCGCATTTCACGCTTCCCGCGCAAACAGAGTCCTACAAGGTTTTATTGCATAACCGTTAATTAAAAACTTCTTGATTCAATAGAGCAAAACATGTAATATTTAAACGTAATTAAGCATTTTTGACTGAAAATTTAACTAAACAAGGAAATTCAATGCAGATTTTATTAGTAAAACTTATTAATTTGTATGAGATTGTGCTGATTGTCAGGATAGTTTTAACATGGGTTCCACACAACCCTTACCATCCCGCGGCTAGATTTCTTTACAGAGTTACCGACCCGGTTTTGATGCCCGTCAGAAAGGTAGTACCGCCTATAATGGGGATGGACATCTCTCCGATAATCGTCTTTATAGGATTAGGATTTTTAAAAAGGATGCTATTTTAACCATTAGCCATTGCAGGTCAAAATATCCGCTTTATTTTTCCATCACTCGCCGGCATTGACAACTTTGTTGTTTTTTTTGCCGGCACAGCGCAGCCATAAGCAAACCGAATACAATGAAGGTAAAAACCGTATTAACTATCGCGGGATCTGACTCGTGTAGCGGAGCCGGCATTCAGGCAGACCTTAAGACTATATCGGTTATAGGCGCATATGGGGTTAGCGCAGTTACAGCTTTGACGGCGCAAAATTCCACGGGAGTGCAGGATATACTCGGAACGCCGGCAGAATTTGTTGGCCGCCAGATTGATTCGCTTGTAGACGATTTCAAAATAGACGCCGTCAAAACTGGGATGCTTTTTAATGCAGGCATTGTTGCTGAAGTTGCGGACAAGGTCAAAAAACATGGATTAAATTTATTAGTAGTAGACCCTTTAATTGCGTCTAAGAACGGAGCCCACTTGCTTTCAAAAGATGCTATTAATTGTGTTGTGTCAAAACTTATTCCCGCCGCGTTTTTAGTCGCCCCTAACATTCCCGAAGCCGAGATAATAACCGGCCGCAAGATAACTAATCTGAATAGTATGAGGCAAGCGGCCATAGCTATTAAAAAACTGGGGGCAAAAAATGTTCTCATAAAGGGCGGCCACCTTGAAAATTGCCGGAAAGCCGGAAAGCCGATGGTTGACGTTTTACGCAGCGGATCATCTTTCGACTATTTTGAGAGCGAATACATAGACAAATCAGCGCGAGGCACAGGCTGTGTGTATACCGCCGCAATTACCACGGAACTGGCGAAAGGAACCGACCTTTTTAACGCTGTTAAAACCGCAAAAAAGTTTATCTCAAACGCAATAAACGGCTCCATAAGTTTGGGAAAAGGACATACACTGATTCATTTATAAATTTATAACGCATTATTAAAATTTTTAAGGAGATTGAAATGTTGGTTTTAAAAAGAGGCATTATTATTTGTTTATTAGGATTGTTTTCATTATCAGCCGCAGCTATAGCTTCTCCGCCGGCGCCGGAGCCGAAAGAGGAGAAAGTTACACCGTTTACAGTTGAATGCGACAAACCTGTTGAAGATGGATTTTATGGCGTTGCAGCTCTTAACATGATGGTTGGTGAAGAATCGTCATGCTCCATATTGATTGATCACAAGATTATAGGACTGGCAAGCGCGGCAGGCATTAAATTGGAGTCAAACATGCGCAAGGCCAACAGCATTACCGTAATTGTCACGCCGGATCATGGCGTTACCGACGGCAACGGCAGAATAAAGTTTAATGTTTCAACTAAAAAGAAAGGCTCCGAATGGGTTGCCTGGGCATTGGCTAATGAAAAAGGCGAATTTGACTTTAGCAAAGACGCTTATAAAAAAGGCTTGGCATGCGGTATGTTTATTAAAATTAAAGATAAATGATCTGTGTCTATTCAACCCAATAATTCAATAAACCAAGTAAACGACTCTTCAGCGCAACGACCTAACGGGCAGCTGATCAATTGGAGTGGTGGAGTATTGGAGAGCAGATAACTATACGCTACTAAATTTCCATACCCCAGGTTGTGTCGCCCGCATTCTAAGTTTGAGATTCCGCGTGTAAAGAACGTGTTGTTTCTATACACGCGGAACTATTGCGGCGATTATTTTTTCTCACCAGGCGGCTTATCATGCCCGCCGGCTTTTTCATCTTTGCTTTCGGCTGGTTTTTCAGCGTTCTTTGCTTTATCAGGTTTATCCAGGTTTCTATTTTTTTTATCTTTGCTTTCCACTGATTTTGCGACGTTTTCCGTTTTACCGGAAGTGTCTACTTTTTTCTCTTTAATTTCAGCCGGTTTTTCAGTTTTGACAACTTTATCTGTTTTTTCTTTTTTTGCGTCTTTTCCAGGCTCAGGCTTTTTAAGCTTTTTCTCGCCTTTCTTCACCTTCACTTTAAGCTTTTTCTTTTTCTTCTTCTTTTTCTCTTCTTCTTCTGCGGCGGCGTAAGCAGCTTGCCTGGCCTCAATTTCTTCTGGAGATAACCCCTCTTCCTCCCACTCCTCTTCCTCCTGGAGTTTCATCTCTTTGCGATACGCCAAGTAACCGTATAGGCCTACGCCAATGCAAACTAACCCTGAAACTATGTACATAAATCGTCTAAGCTTATAAATTGCTTTGAAAGCTTCAGCCACGTCAATTTCCGCAAGTATTACCCAATTAAAATGCTCGACATTAAGCGGAGAGTATGCGCTGATAACCGAAGCCCCTCTATAATCTTTCATAATACTAACGCCGGCGTGCCCTTTCATCGCTTCCCTGACGCCTTCCGTATCCACACGCAATTGATAAGCGGTTGAGCCTTCGACAAATCGCGAGTTTGACCTCATTAATTTGTCCTCGCCTACAAGATATGTTTCGCCGGTTTTCCCCAAGCCGGGGCGTTTTGACATCATGTCGTTTATTTGCCTAAAGGCAAGGTGAAAGATTAAAACGCCCATAACGTCGCCGCGTCTATCCCTGATAGGCGCGGCTCCAAACGATGTAAGTTCGTTGAATAACTCAAACCACACATAATCTGAAAAAGCTACTTTTTCCCTGCCTTGCATAAAGATATCAGGTATCATCGGATCAATAAAATCAACTTCAAGCAGATTAATGCCCAAATACGATTCATCTACCGCTGAAAAAACAATATTCCCGTCTATATCTACAAGAAAAAGGTCTTCATACCCGTATGTCTTTGTATAATAAGTTAATTTAGTGCCGAACTCTTTTTCAGCGTCAATATATTGTTTGCTGCCTAAACCCTTCTCTTTAAACGCGTTTACAAATAGCGGCAAGCTTTCCACCACAAGGGGATCTTTAGACAAAACCATCAGGTCCCCCCTGCGTTCAAAAAAGTACTCCTCAAGCTCCAATTTTTTTAGTTCTCTAACTGTTATAAGGTGGTTACTTGTTTCTTGTTTAAGGCTTTTAATCGCCTTGCTATAAATGCTTGGGCCTATAATGCCGAAAAAGACAAAATAGCCCAACACTATCGCTAAAAACAGTTTTAATAAATACCTCATTTTTAGAACCTTTCAGATAACAACTAAATTGATAATATTTTTAATTTTCTCCGGCCAGGCCCGGCCAAATAAACTCGGCAAGCATATTTGTCCGTTCATCCTGTAATATTTCGCTCTATTTTACCTGCGTTTATTGTGTTACACGGCCTTGTTGCCTGATTTGCGACTCCAATCTTAACCGGACAAATCAACGCCGGCCGCCGTTAATGTTGAGTTTGCCTCAGCTTCCAATTGCCTGCCGAACAGCGTTAAATCCGTTGATCCGGTAGCCTCAACCTTGACAATTTTCCCGATTTGGTCTTCATTGCCGTCAAATACCATAATATGGTTGTACTCAGTTCTGCCGAAAAGATTGCCGGCATTGGAGCTTGCTGCCCCGTTTTCCTGATTATGTGTAAAATTCTTTTTGTTTAACTTCTCAACAAACACATTAAAACATTTGCCGATTTGCGTTCTGTTATTATCTCTGCTTATGTTTTCTTGCAGGTCAAGCAGGATTTTATTTCTCTCCTTCTTTGTTTTTTCAGGCACATCGTCATTTAATTTATAAGCTTGTGTGCCTGATCGCGGCGAATACTTAAATATAAAACAGTTAAAGAACCTGACATCTTCAACAAGTTTTACAGTTTCTTGGAAATCGTCGCTGCCTTCTCCTGGAAATCCAACTATAAAATCGCTGCTAATCGCCACCGCCGGCATAATATCGCGGGCAAGCTTTATCAGGTCCCTGTAATAGCCGCTTGTATATTTCCGGTTCATATTTTTTAATATTCTATCAGAGCCGGATTGCGCAGGCAAATGTAAATATTTACATATTTTGGAATTGTTTAACATAGCCTCTAAGATGCCCCTTGACATATCTTTTGGATGCGAAGTAAGAAACCGAATGCGTTCAATTGCGCCAACTTCGCCCAAAGCGTTCAACAAAACCGCAAAATCCACACCTTTCCCAATGCTTTTGCCGTACGAATTGACGTTTTGACCCAAAAGCGTGACCTCTTTGCATCCGTTTTTGGCCAACATCGCGACTTCATTCACAATATCGTCAACATCCCTGGATATCTCCCTGCCGCGCACATAAGGCACAATGCAATATGAACAATAGTTGTCACAACCTCGCATAATTGAAACAAATGCCTGAAACTTATCGCCACGAGACATATCCGTCCTTGTAATATTAAATTCCTCATCTTCATTAACGGCAATGACCTTCTCTTCCCCATCAATAACTGATTTGAGAATTTCAGGCAATTTATGAAACATCTTTGTGCCGCATACCAAGCTCACATGCGGAGTTATTTTAAAAATCTTTTTGCCGTCTTTTTGCGCCATACAGCCCAAAACCCCTATGATCAGTCCCGGCTCCTTTAATTTTCTGGCCTTAAGGCTTCCGATATGGGAATAAACTTTATGCTCTGCGTGTTCGCGGACGCTGCATGTATAATATAAGATTATGTTTGCCTCGCCGATGTTGGCGGCCTGTTTATAACCGTTCTCAATCAAAAGCCCGGCCGCAAGTTCTGAATCAAGCTTGTTCATCTGGCAACCGAAAGTTTGTATAAAAAATTTATTTTCTATAATTGAAGTCATATATGAAATAGTTATTATTAATCAATTTAAAATTGAAGAGTTTTTTTAAACTTTTCCTGGACTAGTCTTGTAGACGGCTCCAAATGTTTCTTGATCGCATAAAACGCAACGTTTTCAGGAAGCGCAAATGGTTTTAAAACGTTTTGGAGCAATCTGCTGGATTGCTCCAGCTGGGATACATAAATATTATTTTTCGAAAACCTGATTTGTTTGACTATAAACCGGCAATACTTAATATTGCAACCTCACCGGTCTCAATGTCAGCGACCTTTATGACGTGGTTGTTAGTGTCGGCAATATACAATTTGCCTTTTGCTATTGTCACGCCGCCGGGTTCATAAAACTCAGAATTTTTCCCGCCGGCATTTCCGGGTTTGCCTGTGCCTAAAAGGGTTTTGCATGTTTGATCGCGCAAATTTAAGACCTTAATCTTATGGTTAAAAGTGTCCGCAATGTAGATAAGATCGCCGCTGCTGGCAATGCCGGTTGGGTGTTGAAGCCGCGCCTGGCCTGTTTTGCCGTCTACATCGCCAAACATAAACAATGCCTGGCCGATCATTGATTCAACCACGCCGTTAGGGTCTAAATCCGCCGAACGAATTGAGCTTACTTCGCTATCGGCAATGTACAGCTTCTTGCCGTCAGTTGCTATTCCGCTTGGTTGCGCCAATGAGCTTGAAAGAAGAGGCCCATCAACTATCGCCTGCTGTTTGTTGCCCGCAAAAGGCGCCAACACGCCGGTTGCCAAATCCATAGCCCATATTTGGTGAAATCCCGCCATCGCAATATATAGTTTATTGCCCGCAATAGTTAAATCCCAGGGGGAATTAAGGGCGCAGTTAACCCCTTCTCCCCCGTTTGCGTCGTGATCGGCCTGTTTGCCGTTTCCGGCAACAGTCTCCACGGTCAGGCCATTAAGGTCAAGCTTTCGGATAAGGTGATTGCCGGAATCAGCAACGTAAAGGACGTTATCTTTATACGCCATGCCTTGAGGGCTGTTAAAGCCGGCGGCTGAAAATTTGCCGTCGCTATTTCCCTTAGCCCCGCTGCCAGCAATAGAGATCAATTTTCCTTCCAGATCGGTTATAACTATCCTGTTATGATTGGTATCCGCAATAAACAATCTGTTTGACTCCTCGTCCGCAAGCGCTTTGCCTGGAAACAGAAGCGGCCCGGCCGGCTTTTCAATTGACTCCAAATCAAACAACAACCTCTTGCCCTCCAACAGGCCTTTTTCCTCAAACTCAGTTATTAATTCAGAGACCTTTTTATCAACCTCATCATAATTGCCCTCTCCTTTATAATAGCCCGCCACAAAACCTTCAGGATTTATCAGCACAAGAGTGGGCCAGGCAGTGACGTTGTATTTATGCCAAATGGAAAATCGCGCGTCATTTACAACCGGGTGCCTAATCCCCCGCTTTAATATTGCCTGCCTGATATTCTCCGTGTCGCTTTCATTAATAAACTTACCGCTGTGCACCCCTATAACAACAAGGTGATCCGCATATTTAGCCTCAAGCTTTTTAACCTCTTCCAAAGTGTGCATACAGTTGACGCTACAATAAGTCCAGAAGTCCAGCAATACAACCTTTCCCTTTAAATCCCCTAACCGCAATGGCCGATTTGTGTTTAACCATCCAAATCCGTCATCCAGGTCCGGAGCCGAACCTATACGCAACGACGTCCTTAAAACTTTTAACGCCCCCAGCCCCTTTATATCAAATTTGGCGCCGATAACTAAAAAAACCAGCAATCCAATTATTACATAAGCAACGACAAAATATTTTCTCATTAAAACTTAAACCTTTTTTTACAACCGGAAAATGAAAACTACAACATTTTAAATTAATTTGTTAAATTTTAGCCGAAAAACCTCAAAAAATACTGATAAACAGACGAAAAGATTAAGAATTGTATAAATATGCGGCAATTGAGGCAAGGAAAAATTGACCCCCTGTTAAATTTTTGCGTTATGAGCGGAGAGGGGCATGGAGATTCTTCATAACACCTTATATTTTCATAGATTGCATCATATCTGATATCTCCGCACGACGGCAAAAAGGCCCTTTATGTGAGAATTTATGCAATTCCTAAATTGAGCTATTTTAAACACCTCATTTCCTAACCCTAAGCCGGATAAACCGAAAAAGCAAAAGCGAATTAACCACTAATTTTCACTAATAAGCGCTAATAAAAGATCAAAAGCTAAAATAAGATCAAGGCAAAAAGTTAAAATCTGGAGCAGTCTTGCAGACTGCTTCTAAATGTTTTTGCCTTGAGATAACAATTAAACTTAACACTCTCAATATTAACCTCACTATTAAAAAAAACCTTTAAATCGCTTGCCAACATCTGTTAAACCATTATTTATAAAATGCTAAATCGATCGATTTTATAATCAAAATAGAAAGGATAATAAAGTGGAAGAAACATCAAGTCAGCAACAATCAAACAACAAAATTTTGGTTATAGATGATGAATCCATAATAATTGAATCCATCCAGGCCGATCTGGATAATGAAAATTATAAAATATTTTCTGCCTCTAACGGCAAACAGGGATTAGAGATATTAAAGAAAGAACGTCCTATATTGATTATCCTTGATATAAAAATGCCGGGCATGGACGGCATTGAATTCCTTGAGCATATAAAGCTGATATATGCCGATCCATACTCGGTAATTGTATTAACAGGGCACGGTTATGATCAAGAGATACAAAAATGTTTCAATTTAGGAGTCTCCTCTTTTCTCAGTAAACCTTACAATGTTCATGTGCTTAGGGGAATGGTGAGGCATATTATTGAGTTAAAACAGACGCAGCAGGAGCTGCGGGAATCGGAAATCAAATACCGTTCTTTAACACAGACCGCCACCGACGCAATTATTGCCGCCAATAGCAAAGGCGAGATTGTTTCGTGGAACAGCAGCGCTCAAAAGATATTTGGACATGATGAAGAATCGATATTGGGCAAACCCGTCACATCCTTAATGCCGGAGCGCTGTAGAGATTCTTATGGCAAAAACGTTGAACAGTCATTTTTATCTGAAAAATCAGGTAATATAGGTAAAACCGTTGAGTTATGCGGCAAGAAGCGAGGCGGCAATGATTTCCCGTTAGAACTCTCCCTTGGCACATGGAAAACAGGCGATGAGAGATTTTTTAGCGGTATTATTCGCGACATTAGCTCCGCTAAACACAAGGATGAACATATTCGTATGCTGCATAGAGCGCTTGAGCAGAGCCCAGGAGTTGTCATGATAACCGACACCACTGGAGTTATTGAATATGTCAACCCAAAATTCGCTCAATTAACAGGTTATTCCCCTGTGGAACTTACCGGCAAAACTCCGCGCGTCTTAAAATCAGGAAAACAAACAGATGAAGTATACAAGCAATTATGGACGACTGTTACGTCCGGCAAAGAATGGCACGGCGAATTGCAAAACATGAAAAAGAACGGGGAGCTGTACTGGGAATCAGCTTCAATTTCAGCGGTAACAAATGCTGCGGGCGAAATTACCCACTTCATCAAAGTAGGGGAAGATATTACCAGGCTTAAACAGACAGAGAGCGACTTATTAAATGCCAGAGATAAGTTGGAAGAAACGGTTGAAGAACGCACATGCGAACTAAAATCATCTTTAAGAGAAAAAGACGCATTGCTGACTGAACGTGAAAAGCTTATAGGCGAACTGACAAAAGCCCTTGAAAATGTAAAAACATTAAAAAACCTCCTCCCCATTTGTTGTTTTTGCAAAAAAATACGCAATGACAAAGGATATTGGGACGAGGTTGAAACTTATTTGCATGAACATTCAGAAACTGATTTTACACATACGTTCTGCCCTGAATGCGCGAAAAAAAATTATCCGGAATTGAATGTTTGATGCCGGTTACAACTCCCCTCTCTACAAAATTTAACATTATTGCAGCGGAAAAATCGGTATCATCATTGTTCTATGTGGTCTATGCCCTTGCTTTTCCTATCCTATTGATTTTTGCTCTTCTTTAGTGTGTTTTTTAATCTGTGAAATCTGTGGGTGCATGCTCTTGCCCTTGCTTTTCCTATCTTTTCGCTTTTTAATCTGTGAAATCGGTGTAATCTGTGGTTTATACGCTTTTGTTTTTTGCCACTGGTTCTCGTATTTTTTCGGTTTTAATCGCTTTTTATCCTAAATTGAAGATTTGTGGTTAACAGGAACTATCCTTTTAAAAATTTCATTTTCACTATAAATGGAAAAAAGATCCGCAAACCGTTTTGCCCTGGAATAATGCTCTTTAAAATATTCCACGCTATTTTCAACAATTTTTAACGCCTCTTGTTTTGAAAAAATACCCGGCAATTCTGATGCAAGGCGGGCATGCCGACCAAGTTTTCCTCCAACCATAACGCGAAACCCATTCTCTTTTACAGTTATTGTTCCTGTCGGGCATTTATCAGCGCATTTTGCGCAATATACACACCTGTCACGCATAATATCCGGCCCGTTTATCTCATCAACCACAATTGCGTGTTCCAGGCATGTTGCAATACACAATTTGCAATTAGAACATCGTTCATTAGAAACCATTACAGTACTTGCCGCCACAATCCCTAAATCAACAATTTGCGGCATTGGGCAACTATTAGGGCAACATGATATTGTGACTTTAAACTGATGATGACTTTTAATAGAGCCTTTAATCTCCCCTTTTATAAAATCAGTGTAGTTCGTACCTTCAAAAACGGAAACAATATCATCAACTATTTCAGATTCTTTATAAACAGCATTTCGGCAACCATTTTCTCTTTTACATATCTTTATTTTATAAGCGTTCATTGGTTTAATTATATGGTTTAATTATATTTTTTGTGAGCTTTATTTTGAGTGGAGAAATAAAAGACTTTAAATTATACTAGCGCTTATAAAATCCAGATCCAACTTTTAATTATTATATTTTTCCTTATACGGCTTACTGCTAATATTTTTGAAAGATTATAACTGCATGTTTAAAAACCTAAGAATAGGGACAAAACTTAGCATTATATTTGTTTTTGTAGTAACACTGTCTACTTTAATTGTAAGTTTTATTGGATTTAATGTAGCTGAAAAGTCTATAAAAAGCTCCCAAATTACAAGTTTAACTCATATTGCTATACTAAAAGCAGACTGGATAAACACATTTTTTCGCGAACGATCCAGCGATATTAAAATAATTCAGGATTATTATAATGTAAAGACGAATTTCCCTATCATAACCATGCTTGCAACAGATAGAGCTAATCTTGCCTATATAAAAGCCAAGAAGATGCTTGATGACCAGATAAAAACATTTCCAAACGTTAATGGGTGTTATGTGGATTTCATGTTGGTTAGTCCTGAAGGAAAGGTCGTGTATTCTGCGAATGAACTGCATGAGAAAATTGATTTAGACTCTTATCTTACCGGAGTTGAAGGAAAAAAAGCGTTTGAACAAGGCAAAAAAGGCGTCTTTTTTTCTGATATTTATGTAAGCGAATTGAAAGATTATACTTATGGAATGTTGATTACCGCGCCGGTCTACAATTTTAAAGGATATTTTACAGGAGTTATTGCCCTTGAGCTTGATATGGACTATATTTTTAAATATATCCAGGATACAACAGGTTTGGGCAAGACAGGCGAGACTTTGATCGGCAAGAAAATAACAGACGGCGCGCTATTTTTAAATGTTCTTCGCCACGATAAAGATTCAGCTTTAAAAAGAAAGGCTCTATTTGGAGTCAGAAGCGCATTCCCAATGATGGAAGCCGTGCAGGGCAGGAATGGGGCCGATATCTCAATCGATTACCGTGGCAAAGATATTATAGCGGCCTGGCGGCACATCGAAACTTTTAATTGGGGCCTGGTTGCAAAAATTGACGTTTCAGAGGCTTACGCCCCGGTTAACCATTTAAAAATAACGGTTCTTCTCACTACATCTATCTTTTTTGTCATTGCAACTGTAATATCACTGTTGTACGCAAAATCATTAACCAGACCTGTAAAAGAATTATCTGATATTACAGCCAAAATTGCCCACGGCGATTTAACATTAAGGGCTAAAGTTGAATCAAAAGATGAAATAGGTATTTTGGCAATAAGTTTTAATAAAATGACTGAAAGTATAGTTGATGCCAGATCCAGAATTGAACAGACAATCGCAGATTTGAAATTAAGCGAAAAACATCTCGTTGCGCGTATAAAACAGCAGGCGATAATAGCGGATATAGGTCTTAAAGCGTTAGCAACAGCCGATATAAAAACGTTAATGGATGAAATCGTTTCATTAGCCGCTAAAACGCTGGATGTCGAGTTTTGCAAAATCCTTGAACTTTTACCTGGAAACAAATCCTTTCTGTTGCGAGCCGGCTTTGGTTGGAATAGTGAGATTGTTGCCGGCCGCGCAACTGTAAGCGCAGGCAGTGATTCTCAGGCAGGCTATACTCTGATATCCGATAAGCCTGTAATTGTAGAAGATATGAATTCCGAAACCAGGTTCAACGTCCCCACTTTTTTATTAGAGCATGGCGTTGTTAGTGGAATGAGCGTTGTCATTCATGGTAAAAACAGGCCTTTTGGAGTATTTGGAGCGCATTCAACCAGAAAACGTCTGTTTAATAATGATGATATCTATTTCTTGCAAGCTATCGCAAACATTGTGGCTGAGGCGTGCGAGCACAATCAACTTGAAAATGCGTTAATTTCTGAAAAAGAATACCTCGGCGTAACTCTTCGTTCGATAGGCGACGGAGTTATTACAACTGATAATAAAGGGAAGATCGTTTTGCTTAACAAAGTAGCGGAAGATTTTACAGGATGGTCTCAATCCGATGCAAAAGGGAAAATATTGTCTGAAGTTTTTAGCTCCATAAACATAAATAGCCGTATAGCGGAGGACAACCTTGTGGATATAGTTTTAAAAACCAGAAAAATTGTGCCGTTTTCGGATGACAAAATAATAAAAAACAATAAAGGGACTGAAAAAACAGTATCAGAAAGCGCAGCCCCCCTATTTGGCCAAGACAATGAAATAATAGGAATAGTGATAGTGATTCGAGATGTTACTGAACGCAAACGATTAGAAGAAGAGAAGGATAAAATGAAAATGAAGATGGTCTCCGCGTCAAAACTGGCATCGCTGGGAGAGATAGCGGCCGGTGTGGCTCATGAAATAAATCAACCCCTTACCTATATCAGCGCTTTTATACAAACTGCTCAGGATGATATTGAAGAGAATGTTAAAATAAATGAAATCAAATTAGGAAAGAAATTAAAGTCTGCTTACACCGAAGTAAAGAGGATTAACAGTATTGTTCAGCATTTGCGAACATTCGGCAGACAGTCTGAATCAAACATGCGTCACGTCAATATAGAAACAGTTTTTAATAATACACTATTGCTAATGGGCGAACGTATTCGTTTGCGTAATATTGCGCTTATAAAAGATATAGAAGAAGATCTGCCCATGGTATTGGCCAATTCAAATAGACTAGAAGAGGTCTTTATCAATCTGTTTCAAAATGCAATAGATGCATTTAACGTCAAATCAGATAATTCTGAAATTTGTTTTAAAGCATCATTATCCCACGACAAAAAATTTATTATTATAAGTGTGCGGGATAATGGAGCAGGTATTGAAAAAAAGACATTAGAGAAAATATTTGAGCCGTTTTTTACCACAAAGGAGGTAGGCAAAGGCACAGGGATGGGACTTTCAATTGTCTATGGCATTATTCAAGAACATAAGGGCGCAATTACCTGCGATTCGGAATTGAACATAGGGACAACATTTGAGGTTAGGTTGCCAATTAAATATGAGGTATAATTCAATAAAACAAAGATCAATAATTTTGAAATAAACCAGAAAAAAGGAATATTAAAGTGGATAATGACTCAAATTTGCGTGTGCCAGATAATAAAATATTGATTATTGACGACGAGCCTAAGGTTGTGGAATCTATCTGTGATGCCCTGGAAAAGGAATCATATAACATTATTTCAGCAAATAACGGCAGAGATGGGCTGGCACTATTAGAAAAAGAGAAACCCATCCTTGTCATTCTGGACCTAAAAATGCCAATAATGGATGGTGTAGAGTTTTTGGACAATATTAATTTATCAGACACCGATCCATATTCAGTAATTGTTTTAACCGGACATGGAGAAGAGAGCGACATAAAAAAATGCTTTCGACTGGGGATAAACATCTTCCTTAGAAAACCATTCAATATATACGAACTCAGAGGGTTGATTAAACACTCTATTGATTTCAAGAATCTGCAGAAAAAACTAACAAGAAAGATTGAGGACCATGCAGAAACAGAAGGTAAAATCAAAACATTATCAGTTGCCGTTGAACAAAGCACAAACATTGTTATGGTTACAGATGCTAACGGCAACATTGAACATGTCAACCCCAGGTTTTCTCAAATAACAGGATATCACGAAGAAGAGGTTATAGGCAAAAATCCGCGACTGCTTAAATCCGGCAACCAGCCGCGCGGAGTTTACGATGAATTGTGGAGCGCAATTACATCCGGTAAAAAATGGCATGGCGCATTCAAAAATAAGAGAAAAGACGGAAAACCATATTGTGAGGAGGCCTTTATTTCACCTGTAATTAACGCGCAGGGGGAAATAACGCATTTTGTTAAAGACGCCGAAAATATTAGCAGCGCTAAATAGTAAAAAAGGAGCATTAATTTGAAAAAT
Source organism: Candidatus Anammoxibacter sp. (assembly GCA_021777105.1). GTDB lineage: Bacteria > Planctomycetota > Brocadiia > Brocadiales > Anammoxibacteraceae > Anammoxibacter_B. The sequence continues at coordinate 56,426 of JAIQZQ010000063.1, read as the reverse complement.
GGTTTGGAACCTAACAACCGGCCTTTTAAAAGCAAAGTCCTGATCGTTGATGATGAGCCCAGGGTAGCGGAGTCCATAAGCGAAGCGTTGGAAAAAGAGCCATATGAAATCATTTTTGCGGCAAACGGTAAACAAGGGCTGGAAAAGTGCAAAAACGAAAGCCCTCAATTGATTATCCTGGATCTGCGAATGCCTGAAATGGACGGTATCGAATTCCTTAAACAAATCAAGTTAACTAATTCCGATCCATATTCAGTCATAATTCTTACCGGTCATGGAGACGATCATGAAATAAAAGAGTGCTTTAAATTAGGTATCAGCGTATTTCTCAGGAAGCCATTTAACATATACGAGCTTAGAGGTTTGGTTAAACACTCTATTTCATCAAAACAGATGGAGTTGCAAATAAAGAATTTGGCTAAATTTCCGAGTGAAAATCCAAATCCGGTCTTGCGAATAACAAAAGACGGCGCTATTATCTATGCCAATGAAGCCTGCTCGTCACTGTTGAAAGTGTGGAATTGCCGTCCATATCAATATTTGCCTGAGCCGTTGCAGCGGCTAATTATAGAAGTTTATGATTCAGGGTCAAGTCAGGAAATTGAGACTGTCTGTGAAAGCAACGTATTCTCGTTAAAAATCACTCCGGTAGTAGACGAAGACTATGTGAACATATATGGTTTTGACATAACAAAGCGCAAACAAATGGAAGAGGAAATCCTTAAATTGTCCACTGCCGTTGAGCAAAGCCCAAGCGTAGTTGTGATTACTGATGTAACCGGCAAAGTTGAATATGTTAACCCAAAATTTTCCCAATTAACAGGTTATACTTCTGATGAAACCATCGGCAAAGACCTTAACATATTGAAATCAGGCGCCCAATCAAACGACATATACCAACAACTGTGGTTAACTATTGCCTCCGGCGGTGATTGGCATGGAGAATTGCATAACAGAAGAAAAAACGGCGATTACTATTGGGAAGCCGCGTCTATTTCTCCTCTTAGAAATCCAGAAAATACCATTACTCATTTTATTAAAGTCGCCGAAGATATAACGAGACAAAAACAGGCTGAAGATGATTTGCGCAAACATCACCTTCAACTAGAGGATATGGTGGAGATACGCACTAAAGAACTTCATAAAACATATGAAATGCTGGTGCATTCAGAGAAACTTAGCGCAATCGGGAAACTATCCGCATCAATTGCCCACGAATTTAATAACCCTATATTCGGTATAATGAACGTGCTTGAAAGGACTAAAAAGGAAGGGGTAAATGATGACAATAGAAGTTTAGTTGTAATGGCGATTAGTGAATGTGAGCGAATTGCCAATCTTATTAAAAAACTTCAGGATTTTCATCGCCCTTCTGCCGGAAATAAGGTTTCAATTGATATTCATATTTTGATTGATGATGTGCTTGCATTGATGAAAAAGAAGTTGACTACACGAAAAATCCAACTAAAAAAAACTTTTGCTGAAAAAACAGAGTTGATTAATATTGTTCCGGACCAAATAAAACAGGTTATTTTGAACCTTTTAAATAATGCCGAACAGGCAATACCTGAAGAAGGGGGAGCTATTGAGGTTGGAACTAATATTTTAAAAGAAGAGATAGAAATATTTATTAAAGATACAGGGGCCGGAATTGCAAAAGGCAATATAGATTCAATATTCGAGCCCTTTTTCACCACCAAATCGATAAAAGGCACGGGATTGGGATTGTCTATTAGTTATGGTATTATGAAAGAACATGGCGGAAACATCAAAGTTGAAAGTAAAGAGGGAGATGGAACTACTTTTACTTTAACCTTGCCGCTCACAGATTGATAGATGCCGGCTGCTGGTAATTGGTTATTGGTTATTAGGCATGGGTCATTGGTAATTAGTAACCTGTCATTAATTACCAATTGCCGGTAACCGGTTACCTTCAAGTTGAATGGAATTTAAATACAAGAGGAATTATTTAATGAAAAGATACTCTATATTGTTTGTTGATGATGAAATGGTTATTCGCGAAACTTTAGGCGCTGATTTAGCCAAAATGGGATATAAAGTTGAACTGGCTAAAAGCGGAGAAGAGGCGATCGCGTTAATAAAAAAAAACAGTGGTTATATGCAATTTGATATGGTTATAACAAATCTCATGATGACCGGCGTTAACGGAATGGAAGTATTAAAAGAAGTCAGAAATAATAGCAGCGAAGCAATGGTAATTCTCCTGACTGGTTATGGAGGAATAGAAACTGTTATCGACAGCATTAGATTGCATGTAGACGATTACATATTAAAACCCTGCAAATCAAAAGACTTGCAATTTCGCATTAAACGCTGTTTTGAGAGGTATGAGTTAAAGAAAAAAGTGAAACTATATGAGGATATGTTAAAAGTATGTAGTTTATGCAATAAGATTAAAGAGAGTAAAGACGGTAAAGAAGATAAGCAGAAAGGCAAAGGTGAATGGATAGGCTGGCATGATTATATAAGCAACAAAGGAGACGTTATGATTACCCATTGTTATTGTCCTGATTGTTTAGAAAAAGCGGAAAATGAAATTGATTGAGCGCAAGGAAAAGAGAGCCTCAAAATGAAAAATAAATCCAGTATCCAGTTAATGGAAAGAGAGCCTCAAAGTGGAAAATGAATCAAGCATCAAGCATCAAGTAGCCGGCATCCAGTCTAAAGATAAAATTCTTATTATAGAAGACGAACGTATAGTAATAGATTCAATTTGCAATTCATTGAAAAAAGGAAATTATGATTTTTTCTTTGCCTGTAATGGCAAAGAAGGATTGGAAATCTGGAAAAAAGAGAACCCAATTTTAGTTATATTGGATATAAAAATGCCGGTAATGAACGGTATTGAGTTCCTTGAACAAATGAAATGTTCGTCTTTAGCCGCATATTCAATAATTGTAATTACAGGACACGGCAATGACAATGATATACAGAAATGTTTTGAACTTGGAGTAGGCGCATTTATTAGAAAACCGTTTAACGTATATGAGCTTAGGGGCCTGGTTAAGCATTCTATTGCGTTAAAACATGAGCAGCAGGAAATTGAATATCTTGCTTCTTTCCCTCAGATGAGTATGAATCCTATTTTAGAAGTGGATTGTTCAGGCTCTATAAAATATTATAACAACGCTGCCGGCAACACTATAAAAGAGCTGGACTCGAATATGGACATAAGCTTGTTTTTCCCAAAAGACATGGATGAAATACTTAACGAGTTAAAACAGGAAAAGGAAAAACAATTTACACGCGAGATATTTATAAAAGAGCGCACCTTTGGAGAAAGGATACATATAGTTCCAAAATTTGGCGTTGTGCGAATTTATGTTAGAGACATTACAGAACGCAAACAGATTGAAGTTGATTTAGAAACGAATCAAAAACATCTTAAGAAATTGTTAAAAGAACGCATCGAATCAGACGAGAGATTCAAGCTGCTTGTTAATACAATCCCTGATATAGTCTACAAAATAGATAAAGATGGTTGTTTTGTATTTATAAACAATGCCATTAAAAAAATTGGTTATAAACCTGAAGAACTGATTGGCGAGCATTTCAGCAAAATAATTTATGTTGATGATGTCGACGCTGTTTCACGTTCAAAAGTTTTGCCTAAATATATCGGCGAAAAAGCAGCTGATGATGAACAGCCAAAACTGTTTGATGAAAGAAGAACCGGAAAACGAATAACCAAAGGGTTGCAAGTCAGATTAGTGACAAAAAAGGAAAATGATATAAGAGCCAAATCTGAAGACAAAGATAATATAATTTTCGCCGAGATAAACAGCTCCGGCGCGCACATGCTTAATTTAAAAACATTGAATTCCGAATTTGAAGGCACATATGGAGTAATAAAAGATAAGCATGACGGCCTGGATGGAACAACAGGTGTTATAAGGGATATTAGCGATAGAAAAAAATATGAGGATGAACTTCGCAAATTAACAACAGCCGTTGAGCAAAGTCCGAGTATAGTTATGATAACGGACACAAATGGAATGATTGAATATGTGAATCCAAAGTTTGAAAAATTGACGGGGTTTACATCAAAAGAAGTTAACGGCAAAAACCCAAAAATCTTAAAATCAGGCGAACATTCAGCTGATGTCTATCATGAATTATGGAGCTCCATCACTTCAGACGGCGAATGGTATGGGGAACTGCACAACCGGAAAAAAAACGGTGAACTATACTGGGAATACGCCTCTATTTCTCCTATAAAAACTCCGGAAAATGTTATTACACATTTTGTAAAAGTATCAGAGGACATTACCAGGCGAAAAGAGGCGGAAGGCGAGCTAATAAAACATCATCGTCACCTGGAAAAATTAGTTGAAAAACGCACTGAAAAGTTAAGGAGCACATATGAAAAATTGGTGCATTCTGAAAAACTAAATGCGATAGGAAAATTAACCGCTACTATTGCGCACGAGTTTAATAATCCGATATTCGGCATACTTAACATTCTGGAGCGGCTTAATGACGAAGTTCAGTTAGATGAGACAAATAAAAACTTTGTTAATTTGGCTATTCGTGAATGCGACCGAATAACCAATCTTATAAAAAAACTGCAGGATTTTTACAGGCCGTCTTCAGGTGAAAAGGTTCAAATTAATATCCACGATCTAATTGAAGATGTTCTTATGCTGACACAAAAAAAGATAATATCAAGAAAAATAAGATTAACGAAGGATTACGCCGCAAATATACCGGCCATATCTATTGTGCCGGACCAGATTAAACAAGTAATTTTAAATCTGTTAACCAATGCAGAGCAAGCTATCCCTGAAAGCGGCGGAACAATTTGTATTAACACTGAAGTTTCGGACAAATATCTCATAATAAACATACGCGATTCTGGAGCCGGTATACGCGACAAAGATATAAAATTTATATTTGAGCCGTTTTTTACCACTAAAGCCGTAAAAGGCACAGGTATGGGATTATCCGTCAGTTACGGCATTGTGAAACAACACGAAGGCGAAATTAAAGTGGAAAGTAAACCAGGCAAAGACACTACATTTTCAGTAATGCTGCCAATTAATATTAAAAACAACAATTAATTATTTTACAAGGAGCTTTTAGTGGAAAAACATTCAATACTGCTTGTAGACGACGAACAAATTGTTCGTGAAAGCGTAGGTTATGATTTAAAAAAAATCGGTTATCATGTGGCTTTAGCTGAAAGCGGAGAGCAGGCTGTAAAATTACTGACTGAAAGAACCGCTGAAACTCAATTTGATTTGGTTATTACCGATTTAATGATGGAAGGCATGAGCGGCATCGATGTCCTAAAAGAGGCAAAAAAAATAAATCCCGAGATAATGGTGATTATTTTAACCGGGTACGGCAGCCTGGATACCGCCATAGATAGCATAAGAGAAGAAGTTGACGACTATATTCTAAAACCTTCTAAATCGAAAGATTTTTGTTTTAGGGTTGCGCGTTGTTTAGACCAATTAGACTTTAAAAGAAAAATAAAAATATATGAAACCTTTTTGCCTGTTTGCAGTGTTTGCAAAAAGATTCGCGATGACGACGGCAAGGAACATGGCGCGGGAGAATGGTTAACCTGGGAAGTTTACATGCGGAAAAAAGCAAAAATAGACGTTTCTCACGGATATTGTCCAGAGTGTTCCGAAGAGATATTAAATGAGGCTAAAAATTAATAGGAAAACCAACGGTCGGATTTAGTTACAACATATTAATGGCTTTTTGTATGCGTGTTTGCGCATCAACAGACTCGTCAGACAGCACATGCTTGATTTCAGATGACTTGGTCTGTAATTCATAAATCATTATTTCAAGATCCCGTATGGTTTCAGCTGAGCCTTTTTCAGATACATCCATTGACTCCCTGAGGTCTTCTGAATATTCATTAAGCTCTCTGGCTTTGTTGATTTTGTCTAGCCTTACCATAAGTTCGTCAAAATTAAGAGGTTTCTGCACAAAGTCCGTCGCGCCTCTCTTCACTGCTTTTACAGCATTTTCAACCGTCCCAAATGCCGTCATCATAATAACATCGGTGCGGTTGCTCCTCTCCTTTGCGGCCTTCAAAACATCAAAACCATGAATTTTGCCCGGTATATGAATGTCTGTGATAACAAAATCATAAAGCCGGTCTGCAATACGGTCAGTTGCTTCAATTCCATTGTAGGCAATATCCACTTCATAACCTTCAGAGTTAAGTTTTGCTTTTATAAGCATAAGTATGGATTCCTCATCATCAACAATAAGCGCATTATAACGCTTCATATCTATCCCCCCCCTTTACTTCAAACCATTATTTATTTAAACTAAACGTAACTTTTCAGCGTGATTTACATACCCAGTCCGCTACGCAGCCCCCCATCTTTTTAGGCTGGATTAAAACTGTTTTTTCCACAAAAGTCCCCTCTAACAAGAGGGGATTTAGGGGTGTGTATAATCGGAGCAAAATACACTCAATAGATAAAACTACACAGCTTTAACATCCCAAATATCTTTTGCATACTCCATAATTGTTTTATCGCTTGAAAATTTGCCCATATTTGCGGTGTTCAAAATGGACATTTTTGTCCAATTTCTTAAATCTTTATACGTTTCATCAACTTTTTCCTGACATTTCACATAAGATTCAAAATCCGCCATAACAAAATAATTATCACCGTAATCCAACAGGGAATTAACAATAGGTTTAAAAAGGTCAGGCTCTGATTTTGAGAAATAGCCGCCTTTAATCATGTCTATAACTAATCTAAGTTCCTGATTATTATGGTAATAATCCCATGGATTGTACGCAGAGTGTCTAAAATCGGCAATTTCAGTCTCAGTCAAACCAAATGTAAAAATATTATCGTTGCCGATTTCCTCTTTTATCTCAACATTGGCGCCGTCAAGTGTCCCTATTATAATCGCGCCGTTTAAACACGCTTTCATATTGCCGGTGCCTGAAGCCTCTGTTCCGGCGGTAGAAATCTGCTCTGACAAATCGACTGCCGGAATTAATAATTCAGCTAATGAAACAGAATAATTAGCCATAAAAACAACCTTCAACTTATCGCCAACAGCCTCATCATTATTAACAACATCCGCAATTGAGTTGACAAGCTTAATTATCAATTTTGCTATATGGTAAGATGGAGCGGCTTTGCCCGCAAATATAACTGTTCTTGGAACAAACTCGCCCTCAGGGTTTGCTTTAATCCGGTTATAAAGATTTATAACATGCATCGCGTTTAAAAGCTGTCTTTTATATTCGTGTATTCGTTTAATTTGACAATCAAAAATTGAGTTAACATTAAGAGTTATATTGTTGCGCCTTTTTACATATTTTGCTAAACGTTTTTTGTTGTTCAGTTTTACCTCATTCCACTTTTCATGAAACGCGTTTTGATCGGCAAGAGGCGCAAGTTTTTTGAGGTCATACAAATTAGTCGCCCATACGTCGCCAATATATTCTGTAATTAATTCAGAGAGTTCAGGGTTGCACAACTTCAACCACCGTCTCTGTGTTATGCCGTTAGTTTTATTATTGAACCTATCCGGCCAAATGTCGCAAAAATCCTTAAAGACATTATTCTTTAAAATATCTGTATGAAAAGCGGAAACACCATTAATAGAATGGCTTCCCACTATAGCCAGATGAGCCATCCTGACCTTTTTCTCATCACCCTCTTCTATAATAGAAACTCTTCTTAGCAAATCACCGTCATCACGTATTGTTTCTTTTATATGCGTTAAAAACCTGTGGTTTATTTCATAAATGATTTGCAAATGTCTTGGCAGGAGACTATCAATCAGGTAAACAGGCCATTTTTCCATAGCTTCAGGCAGAATAGTATGGTTTGTATACCCAAAAACTTTTACAGTTATTTCCCATGCGTTTTCCCATTTAACGCCTTCAATATCTATAAGGATTCTCATGAGTTCAGCAATTGCAATAGAAGGGTGAGTATCATTCAAATGGATTGCAACCTTGTCAGGAAAATCTTTAAATACCGGTTGACCGGTAAAAGTCTTCTTAAAACGCCTTACGATATCTTGTATTGTTGCGGCGACAAAAAAATATTCCTGTTTTAGTCGTAATTCTTTCCCTTCTATAAGGTCATCGGAAGGATAAAGAAGTTTAGAAATTGTTTCAGACTTTACTTTTTCCGACACGGCTTTTTCATAATCGCCGCTTTGAAAGTGAACGAAATCAAGTTCTCTGGATGATTTAGCCGACCAAAGCCGCATATTTATAACCGTATCATTCTTGTAACCGGGGATAGGAATATCGTAAGCTAAAGCCATTATATTTTGCGTATCAACCCATTCCCGCTTCTCAATAACGCCGTTTCCATTGTTTACCCGCCCATAAAATTTTACGGGATACAAATGTTCCGGTCTCTCTATTTCCCACGGATTTCCAAGACGAGCCCAATTGTCGGAAGTTTCAACTTGGTAGCCATCTTTGATTTTTTGATAGAATATTCCATATTCGTACCTCATCCCATAACCATAAGCAGGCAATCCCAGAGTCGCCATAGAGTCCAGGAAGCAAGCTGCTAACCGGCCTAAACCGCCGTTGCCTAAACCCGCTTCTATCTCCATCTCCTGCAACTCTTCAAGATTGTGTCCAAGCTCCCGAAGCGCATGATGCGCGTCGTCATATAAATCTAAATTAATCAACGCATTTCCAAGCATTCTTCCAACCAGGAATTCTATTGAAAGATAATAGATTCGTTTAACGCCGTTATTATAGTACGATTGTTGTGATTTCAGCCATTTCTCAATGAGTTTATCTCTGATTGAATATGCCAGGCTTTTATAATAGTCAAGGTTATTTGCGGAATAGTTGTCTTTAGCCAATGAAAATTCAAGATGCCGATTAAATGAATCTTTTATTGACTCAACTATGTTGGTTTTTGAGGCCTTTTTAAATGAAGCTGTGCGTTTTTCCAAACTTGCGGATTGTTCTTTCATCATATATTTTAGAGCTTTATTAATATATAAAAATATGGAGGTATTAAATACGGTTTTGATTATATCAAAATATACTGCATATATCTAAATTAATGTCTCTAATACGGCTCCTAAACGTTTAGAAGCAATCTATTATATTGCGCCGGCGAACCCTAATCATACAAATTTACTGAACAGCTTCCGGTCGCTCTTTTGAGCCTGTGAAAGAAAGTGTTTGTTTCGTTTTCCACGGTATTGCTTGAAGGAATCTCTACAGAGAAATTGGTTGAAGGGATTACGGTTTAAGAATTGCTTAAGGGAATCTCTAATTTATTTTAGCCCTGCGATTTATTCTGCTAACTTCCAGCCATCAAATCAGGCAGCCATTTAATAATATCGGGAATGAATATAATCAGAGCCAGGCCTATTAACTGAATAATTATGTATGGGATTACCCCTTTATATATTTGCGAAGTCTTAATCTCTTTGGGGGCAACGCCTTTCAGATAAAAGAGGGCAAAGCCCAATGGCGGGGTTAAGAATGATGTCTGGAAGTTAACGGCAAGCAGTATGCCGAGCCATACGAGGTCAACGCCCAGGCTTACAAAGATCGGCGCCACCACAGGCACGATGATAAATGTGATCTCAAAGAAGTCTATAAAGAAGCCGGCTATAAACACAACCCCCATTACCAGCGCAAGAAACATGTTAGGGCTTAGATCCGCGCCAAGGATCATGTCCGTCAAATACCTGTCGCCGCCCATTCCTCTGAAAACAAGTCCAAATGTTGTAGCGCCTATCAATATCAAAAACACCATACAGGTCAAATGAGTCGTCTCAGCCATTACGGATTTAAATGATTCATAACTGAATTTGCCTTTAATAATGGTAAGAACGGTTGCCCCAAACGCCCCTACCGCGGCCGCTTCAGTCGGCGAAGCTATACCGGCAAAGATTGAGCCCAAAACCAATCCTATTAAAAGCACCGGCGGCGTAAATGAAACGAGCAATTCACGCGCCATCGCCTTGCCTCTAAATCGTTCAATCTCCTCTATCGGCATTGCCGGCGCGCATGACGGTTTTATAAACGCAGCAATCACAATCCATACAATATAAAGAAAGACGAGTATCATCCCCGGAACAACCGCGCCCATAAACATATCGCCAACCGACACGTTAAGGATGCTTCCCAGCAGCACAAGCACAATGCTTGGCGGTATTATCTGCCCCAATGTGCCCGACGCCGCTATTGTTCCGCATGAAAGCGCAGGGCTGTACCCCCTTTTCAACATGGTCGGCAGGCTTAAAAGACCCATTGTGACAACCGTGGCGCCCACAATGCCGGTTGAGGCCGCAAGCAACGCCCCCACAATTACTACGGAGATTGCGAGCCCGCCGCGAATCCTGCCGAATATCAGGGCCATCGTCTCAAGCAGCTTTTCAGCCACCCCGGACTTTTCAAGCATTACCCCCATGTAAACAAAAAGCGGAACCGCAATTAGAATGTAATTTGACATCACGCCCCAAATGCGCAACGGCAATAGGTTAAAGAAAGGCAAACCGCATGTAAAATACCCAAAAATGAGAGAAACTCCCCCAAGTGTAAAAGCCACGGGAAACCCGGCGATCAGCAATAAAAATACAACGGAAAAAAATATTAAAGGCATGTGTTTATATGAAAAAGTGACTAAAGTGAGCCAAAGTTAAAAGTGAACTAAAGTTTAGGTACAAATCTACGATTTTTTTAATTTAACGCCTACGGCGGGCTTTTTTGCCCTGAAAGGGCTGCATATATTAGCCCAGGGTTTGCGAAGCTACCCTGGGGAAAGATGAATTATGATTTTTACCCTGTAAGGGTTACATAAAACGCAGCAAGCGCAGCCCTCTCAATTTTTATGTAACCCTTTCAGGGTATGATATTTTGACATTCAATATCCCAGGGTAGCGCTTCGCTGACCCTAGGCTAATATATATAACCCTTTCAGGGTAAAAGGCAACGTCTTTGCCGAATTTACAGCAAACAACAAACCTGACATTTTGACATAAACATTTATGCGCCCAAGACTTAAAATGAAAATTCCTTTGTTATTTAATTAACGCCTACGGCGGAAAGGATCTATTTTTCTCCCCCAAAAACAGTTATGATCGACTTAAACAACAATGAAAGCGCCTGCATAAAAAGGAAAAAGAAGCCTAAAGGGATAAATCCCTTTAAAACATATCGCGCCGGCAAACCGCCCGGATCCGGCGATGTTTCGCCGAACATGTAAGAGTTTGCCACAAAATTCCGTGAAGTCCAGATTATCATGATTATAAACGGCATGAGGAATATCACGCAGCCAATCATATTTATAATAGCCTTGCGCTTTGGAGAGAACCGCGCGTAAAGGACATCTACCCGCACATGCTTGTCATGCTTCAATGTGTAAGCCGCGCCGACCAGAAATATAACGGCAAAAATATGCCACTCAAGCTCTTGCGCAGCAACAGAGCTTTTCTTTAAAAGATATCTGGTAAATACGTCATAACATACAACCACAACCAATATTGTTGTAAGCCATGAAGCCGCAAAACCAACCTTTTCGTTAATGTTGTCAATAAACCTTGCGCATTTTCTTAAAATATTCATTTTTTTTCCGGCTCCCAATCCCCCTGCTTGGCGTTTCTCGAATGAAATAAATCCCTAAAGGGTAAATTCCAATAAACTCAGCTTGTTGGAGTTAAGGCTTTAGCCTTTTATTCATCTACAAATTTCGAAATCACGTCAAAATAATATCATTATTAAAGCTCTATAACAATTAAATTCCATTGCATTTAAAACATCAAAAACGGTTTAAATATGTTGCGAATTTTTCTCAACAGTATATAATTATTGGTTTATCTATGACCCAAAACTAAAGCATTTAGAAGCCGCTGCAAGACTGAGCCGGCTTTTGATTTATCCTTTTTACTTAACCGGTTTGGAGGTATTGTTGTTTATTTGCGGACAAAAACGATTTGTAATTAATAGAGGTTTTACGCTTATTGAATTAATAGGCGTCCTGGCTATTATGGCGGTATTGGCGTCAATGGTGGCTCCAAAAATAATACAGGAGATGCAGTACGCTCAACAAGACGCGGAAGAGGAGAACCTGAGCCGCATTGCCGAAGGATTGGAGAATTATATCCTTGATAACAGGGTAATACCCGCTTCCGCGTCCGGCACGTCCACATGGTCTGCCTATGTGGCCACCCAAGTTGACTTGCCTGTAAACAATGTTCTTAATAATGTTTTAACATGCACTCGGCGTTACTGGTTTGACCCGTCAACAAGCCTTACTTTGGAGTATGATCAAAACACGATTGCAATGGCAAGTCTTGCCGGTTACACTAGCGGTTCAAAAGCATCCCCGCCTACAAATCCGCGCGCAATGATAATATCTGACATGACCTCTGGATGCGGTGCGAACATTAGCAGCGTGGCGGATAATACCGCAAATTTTACCGCAGTATGGAATCAGGCGGATCCGGATAACGATCCTTTAGTTGAAGGCCCATTTCTGAAAATTCAAAGGATAAATCTACTAAAACTTTTTAGCATTGTCACACTGCAATCAATCAGCGTAACAAACTTTGCCAGAAAGACATACACAAACCCGTCATCTTCCGCGGCTATAGTTGACTTTCCCCTATTCACAATTGAAAAACACTCGCAATTGTTCTCTTTTTCCATAAGCACAGGCGGTTTTGAGCCCACAACAGTGACCGGCGGCACCGCAACAGTTGATTTGGGCTATACTTCCGGCGGAAACGAGTTTATATCAACCGAATATGTCACGGCAGGCACAACTTCGCCACAAATTGCCGGCAGTTACACCTCCACCAGCGATATAAACATAAGCCTGGAGCTAACAATAGACAACGCCGATAGCGTAACAAACGCCAATTCCGGATACATAGACGTTGCAATTGAATATCAGGGCCAACCTCAATATCAACTTGAGGGGCAGGCGGGTACCCCGGCCACTATCAACGTCCCTTCGCCGGGAACTCCTGAAATTGTGAGCTTTAATGTGATCAACGGCACGGAAATTAAGCTATACGATCAGTCCTGGACAACCGGAGCAGGTGATTTATTACTTACAACCATAATTAAAGAAGATGAGAGTTTTATATATTCACCAGGCCCCCCTACTTTATGGGGGAGGTAGAAATGGAAACATTATTGATCAATACAGGGCCGGACCCAAAAGCGCCAGGTTTTCGAGATTTGTAAATGAATAAAAGGCTAAAGCCTAAACTCCAAAAAGGCGGACTTGATGGAATTTACCCTTTAGGGTTTTATTTCATGGCATTTGGAGAGATCATATACGAATATAAATTTTCAAAAATCTGATTTGTTTTACTATATATAATAGAATTAACACGGTTAATTCACTCCAAAAAGAATAAATGCAAAAAATCTTAGATTTTTACCTAAACTTTAGTTCACCTTTAACTTTAGCCACTTTTAACTTTTAAGTGTAAAGCGTTGTTTTATTTGAACTTAGATGAAAATTTTGTTAAACATCAATGAGCAATAGCGCTATAATGTCTAAAATTTTTTATCCGGTTTGTTTAGCATTTAACAAATATGGCAAAAGTAAAGAAAAACGTTTTAGGCATAAACTATCTTAACGGCTGGATGCGCGCTTTTAGATCGGTTAAGTTCGGAAAGGAAGAGGGATGGTCGGCGGACGAAAGAGTTGATCACATTTCAGATATTGGCGGCCTTTTAAAAGAGGCCGTTGAAGCCACCAAATCAAAAGGGTGTTACGCAAGCTTTGTGATAGATCATACAATGCTGTTGCAGAAATCTATCAATATCCCCCCAATGAAACAGCGCGACCTTAATATATTTATAAAGCGCAAAGTAGATCAATTTAAACAGTTTGAAGGTAATGCGGCATATGGCTACACAAAAAGCGCTATAAAAAAGAGGCTGTTCGTCTCCGTCTATTACATGCCTGAATCAGTTGTTATTAACCTTAAACAGGCATGCCTTGACGCAGGGTTATACCTTATACAAATAATGCCGTTTGCCATGATAAGGGCGCAACAGTTTGCGGAAATGGAAATCGACGACGATGAAATGGCGGCCATGGTGGTAAGGATGTTTGACAAAGTATCGCTGATCATCGGCAAGAAAGACGGCACAATATTTTCCGAACGAAGTTTAAAGGCCGATGTTGAAGACGATGAAGACCTTGAAAGAGTTGTAAGAGAGGTCAAACGCTCCATTCTTTTCAATAAACAGCAGTTTAACCAGAATATCGCCATGGTCAAATTCTCAAAACGTTTTAATGAGAGTTTTTTTGAAACGTTAGAGAACAACCTTGATATACCGGTCGACTGGCTGCCGGCGTCTAAGCGTTTTTTTTGGGTTAAAATTGTTTTATCGGTTAATTTTAACGATCACGCAAACCTCCTTATGCGAAAGTTGCGCCACGATACGGCAATACGGAAGCACACTAAACTAGGGGTTGTCATAGCCGCCACATTATGGATTTGCGCCATTGCCTCGGCGGTCGGCATTGAGCATGCGCTTAAAAACAAGTTGGATTCTTTATCGTCAATAAGAGAGCGTTCGGCCCAACAGGACCGGGATGAAAAAAAATGGAAAATACGCGCTCATGAATTAAACCTGCTGCAAAGCGCAGTAAAAGAGTTGAATGAAAACCGCACGCCTCCGATCTCAGGCTGGTTTTTAGGGTATCTATGCAACGAAATGCCTGAAGGCCTTATTTTAAAAAGAATGGAAATCAGGCGAGTTGAAAACAAATGGGAAGTGGTTATGGACGGCATGTCCATAAGCGGTTACAAGGCTATGGCCGACGAGCTTAGGCTGTTGAGCGAAAGGCTGCAAAATGGGCCGTTTCATATGCAGGTAAATATTGAGTGGTACAAAAACTGGCTCCAACAACTTAAGAAAGGCGTCATAGGAAGCGACGAGCAAAATACATTTTCTATTAGCGGCGTATTTTACGGAACATGAATATAAATGACATTAAATTATACTGGATCAACAAACCAAAGCTCAGGTTCTATCTTTTTGTTTTTTTTCTGCTTCCTGTTCCTATAGCCATATTTATTACTTCGCTCTTTTTCAGAATGCCGAAATCAGACCTTGATAAAACCACAATGAGCAACTATCTGAGGAAGAGGGATGAAATAACAAAAATGAAGCTTTTATGGTCGGATAGCAAGGAAAAAAGCATTAGGAGCGATTGGGAAAACGCTAAAGAAAATATACCCACAAATTATGAGGATGTGCTGTTTTGGATGGAAGATTTTCAGAAATTTGTCTCTTCCAGAGGGTTTGATATGAGCTACACTTTGGAAGAAGTGATACCGCATGCAACCAACCAAAGCGGTTTTGCGCGACTGCCGATTAAAATGAGCCTGAAAGTCAGGGAGAAGTATGTCGAGAATCAAGAATTTTTTCGTTCATGGTTGCAGATATTTATAGACACTATTAAAACAGTGCTGGACAAGAACGACAATCTTGATTTGGGGGATATAACGGCCAGGGGCGAAGGATATAGCATTAGCGAAATAGATCTGGATTTTGTAATGTGGGTTGGTTTTAAAGGCGATGTTTTCGCCCAATAAAAATGAAAATATTCAAAAGCAAAGCGTTTGTTGGTGTTCTGGTGGTTGCCGCATTTGGAATTGTTTCCAAAAATGTTATTTTACCCATTCTAAAGCTTAAAAAGGGTCCGCGTGACATCATGGAACAGATAGGATTTAACCTGGAAGATATTAAGCCAAAACAGAGAGAGGTTGTTAATCCTATCGACTTAACCGCTATTGATTGGCCTGTTGAATTTAAGCGCGATCCGTTTTTAAACACGATCCTTTATTCAAATAGAGCCAAATTAAAAAAAAAGCAAGAGATAACGGTTGACGATATAATTGAAAAACGGACAATAGAAGCTGTGAAACCTAAACCGGTTATAATGGAAGAGGAGATCTCGGTAGACGCTATTATGATTGAGGCGGCCGGCAGATTTGCGGTTTTAAACGGCGAGGTAGTAAGCGAGGGAGAACTCTATAAAAATTATACGGTTGTCAAAATTGAGCCTGATTATGTTGAATTAAATGGAATCGGCGGAACAAGAAAAATATATTATTAAAACTTAAATTGTGGGATTCTTATCACCCTCCCCTAACCCCTCCCATCAATGGAGGGGGAATAAACGGAATATATTTATTTTAAAACTTCACCACTTAGGTGGGACTTGTTAAGTTTGCGATTCGCCCCCCTGGGCATAATTATCCCCTCAGGGGATAATTTTCACTAAGGCTGCCAAGCAGCCAAGTGTTCATTTATCACTAGAGCAGACAAGCTGCTCAGTGTTCATTAAAACTAAAACGAGCTTAATAAGCCAAATTCCCATACCCTTAGGGGCTGCGCAAAAATAACTTGGTCTAGACGGGCTCAGAATTAGGTTAAATTTGGACAATCTGATTGAGCCGAACCGGATGCGCAGCCTTAGCTGCGTTGAGGATTCGGTGATTGAAGATGGTTCAAAGTTAGCCTAAAGATGGGTGTGGCTAGACCAAGTTATTTTTGAGCAGCCCCTTAGTGGGAGTGGTTAGAGGAGGGGGTATTTGTTTTTTTTAACTCGGCATTGCTTGATGCCGGGATGTTGGAATGTGTTATTATAGTATTCATATAATATAGTGACACAGGCATCCTTGCCTGTGGATGGAGAATATCATGAAATTTCGTCAAATCATATTTGCTGTTCTATGCGCGGCCCTGATATCAATGTTTATAAACACCGGTTCTTTAGGCGTTGCGCAAGCCTCCGATTCCGACCTTGACTTTGACCTTTATGAAAGCAAACCGCAAAATTCAGCGCAACCTGACTTTGTCAATGTTAAAAACGTCCAACCTGAGGAGGAAAGCGTATTTTCCGCCATCCGCAACGATATACTTTTAGTCATTGAAATAATAATCGCTCTTGTATTTTTCAGAATATTTAGCGCATACTACAAAAACACAAAAAAAATCGCGGAGGAGATGCGATACTCAAGAAAGGAACTGGATGACAGGCTCGATAGCGAGATGAAAACCATAAAAGATATGGTTGAAAAGAAGTTTGAGGAAGGGGCTCAATTTATAAAGGAGATGATTGAAAACTCGCCACAAAATCAACCGCCGACTCAATCCGTGAAGCCTGTGGAGCCGATAGGCAATAACGCTAAAAAAACAAATATCTCCATCACTGAAGGCGATATTGATTTCACCGCCACTTTTGATGTTAAAGAAATTGACAATATAATATTAGCGCGGCTAAAAACGATTCTAAAACAAAAACGCAAGGCCACCGCTTCAAAACCCGTCGGGGATAAGAGAGTCGTAAAAAATGCTAAACCTGTGATTAGAAAAAGACCTGATCCTGAAATTGAAGACGGCAGAGATGCCAACTCAAAAAAGAAATTTGAATTTAAAAATAGTTGATAAAGAATACTGGATTGGCCTTGTATTGTAAAAAATATATACCGATTATTCCCCCTCCCTTGATGGGCAATGTCATTGACTTAAGGGGAGGCCTTAACCGTATCGAAATTATTTTCTTTAAAAAGCCTGAAAGGCTGATTTATTATAGCCCAGGGTTGTAAACCCTGGGTACGTTCAACATTGTGTTTTTAGCCCTGAAAGGGCGATTTAACGTAACGCATATGAACATTAAGTCGCCCTTTCAGGGCTAAACCGTGTTTATCTGCGCACCCAGGCTTTGCAAGCCTGGGCTGTAATAATTTGCCCTTTCAGGGCTGAAAAATGTAAATAGCGCCTTTAATTACAAGCGGCCCACCCTTAAGTCAATGACATTGCCCTTGATGGGAGGGGTTAGGGGAGGGTGATAATAATCGTTCAATTAAGGTAAAAAAACATGAAAAAAACACATTTATTACTATTAGGCATTGTCGCGGCGCTCGCCTTGAACAGCGGCTGTTTAACGATTCGCGGAAAACTTGCGGATGATAATGAAGCAACTTCAGCATTTGATGCAAAAAGCTATGACGCGGCATTTACCGCCGGCAAAGCAGAATCAAAACCGGCTCCCATAGCCCCGAAACCGCTTGAGCTGGACCTAACCAGGAGAATGGCAAATATAACGGAGAAGCCTGTTGAAAAAGAACCTGAGCGTTTGTATAAATTTAAGGCAAAGAATATGAATATTAATACAGCGCTGACCATTTTTGCCAAAAGCAACAACCTGAACATAGTAGCCGATCCTGATGTTGAAGGCGTACTGACTATTGATTTTAAAAACCTCACTTTTGAACAGGCAATGAGCGCGATTCTGGAGCCAAACGGCTATTATTGGGTAAAAGACGGCTCGTTGATCAGGGCGCTAAAATATGAAACAAAGATGTTCACAATTGATTATCTAAGATTGATTCGCGAATCGCAAGGCTCCAGCCAGGCGTCGATTGCAAGCGCCGGCGGCGATTCAGGCCAGGTCTCAATCAACAACTCCGACACCGTGCAGTTTTGGGCGGATCTTTCAGAGCAACTGAAAGAGCTAATATCGGAGGAAGGCCATATAACAATAAACCGCATGTCAGGCATAGTGCATGTTACTGATCTGCATAGAAATGTCTCTCATGTAGAAAATTTTATAAATAGTATTACAAAGAACGTGCTTCGCCAGGTTGAGATAGAGGCGCGGATTATGGAAGTGTCTCTTAATGACGAGTTTAATCTCGGCGTAGACTGGAGCCAGGTTATTGACGCGCTGTCGGTGGACGGCGTTGGAGTTAACAGCTCCGCGATTATAAACGCGCCTTTTGGCGCGGCCGGAGCCGGAGCGCCTAGCCTTAGTCTGCAATACGGCCTTTTTGGCGGCGATATCTCAGCGGTGCTGGAGGCTCTTAGCCAACAAGGCGAACTTAAAGTTGTTTCAAATCCAAGACTGCGCGTTATGAATAACCAGCCCGCTTTAATAAAGGTCGGCACTGACAGGCCATTTTTTCAGACCGCAACCACGGTTGACGAAGGCGTTTCACAGACAACCGAAGAGGTGCGCTTTATTACGGAAGGCCTGGTGCTCTCAATTACGCCTCAAATATCAGAAGACGGCTGGATAATGATTGACGTTGTGCCGATTATTACACGCCTTGTGCAAACCATTCAGTCAAGTTTCGGCTCAACCGCGCCAATGATGGAGGTAAAGCAGTCCTCAACCGTTGTCAGGTTGCGCGACGGCGAGATGGTTACGGTCGGCGGGCTTATTCAAAATGTAGAGGCAAAAACGGTTCGCAAAGTGCCTCTGTTGGGAGATATCCCATATTTAGGCAACGCGTTCAAAGGCGTATCCACAACAAAGAACAAAACCGAACTTGTTATTTTTATAACTCCCAGGACAATTAAAGAGTTGTAATATGGATGACCTTTCTCACATTTATCACCAACTCGGTTTTACCGAATCCCCGTTCAATCAAACGCCGGACACCAACTTTCTATACACCGGCAGGCAGCACATGAAAGCGCTTAACCATCTGCAGTATGGGTTAATGATAGACGGCTTTACATTGCTTATCGGCGAAATAGGATTGGGCAAGACTATCCTTTGCCGCCAATTACTAAAGACGGCCGGCAAAGGCGTGCGCACGGTTTATATATACAATACTTACATTAACCTTATTGATCTTTTAAAGGCAATTTATTACGATCTTACAGGCGTTGCCCTTGAAAGCGATACTTACAGCAAATGCTTTAACGCTATAAACATATCTCTAATAAGAGCGGCAAAAAACGGCGAAAAGGTTGTTGTGGTTATCGACGAGGCGCAAAGCCTTAATCCAAACGTGCTTGAAGGTTTGCGGCAGCTATCAAACCTTGAAACGGAGAAGAGGAAACTGCTTTCGTTCATTATGGTGGGGCAACCTGAGCTGGCCGAACGGCTTGCGCGCAGCAGCTTGCGGCAGCTTGATCAACGCATTAGCGTGCGCCACTATCTAAAACCTCTTGGATTGTCCGACACAAGGAAGTATATTAACCATAGATTATACTTGGCGACAAACAGCGCCAAAAGCATATTAACACCCTATTTTAGCGATTTTGCAATTTATCTGGTCTATAAATACAGCAAAGGCGCGCCGCGCAGGATAAACCAAATATGCGACCGCGCATTGCTGGCGTCATTTAACGCAGGCAAATCAAAAATAGGAATAGGAATGTTGCGCAAAGCTGCCAGAGAGATTTTGATGTAAGATTGAAGATTTTTTATGAATTTAAAAACGACATTTAAGCAAATATGAGCATAATCGAAGAGACCCTACGAAAACTGCAAACGAATCAGGAGAGCGGCAAGGCCAAAGAGAAAGATGTAAAGGCCGAGCAAACGGATGAGCCGAAAGAGTCCGCAAAGCCAAAAATGAATCTAAAGTTTAAGAGCGACGACTCAAAACCTGACAAAACAGAAAAGTTGAAAAAAGACAACGCCCCAAAGAAGAGACCAATGCCAAAAGCAGACGACGCCCCCCCGGAAATAAAGGAGGAAAATGACTCATTTGATGACTTTCAGACCGGCGGCAAGAAAAAGAGCAGACTTAGAGTATTCATCACAATAACAATAGCCCTTGTATGCATAGCAATTGCTATTCATAAATGGTCCGGCGTAATAAAAAATCGCAATGAGAAAAGAGCTCAGGCTGTATATTCAGCACAAAACGCTTTCCCGTTGATTACCAATAGGGACAAACCTGTTCCCGGGAAGGAGACATTGAAAAAGGATAAAAGCCTGGCAACAAGAGATGCCCTGCTGAAAAAGAAAACCGGCGAACCCGTCCCGCCAATTAATCCGGCTTCCAATGAAAAGGCAAAATCACACGCATCCAATCTTAACGGCCTCTCTTCTATGATGGATGATATTGAGGTAAACAATATCGTTTCATCAATTAACGTTGATGCTGATAAAACCGCAAAAGATAACGGCAAACCGATTGTTAACAAATCAATGGCTGAGAAAGCGGCCCGGTTAGATATAGGATGGATAAGCGACGGCGCCGCTGTAATGAATGTGGAAGGGATTGATTCAGCCTTAATGATTTGGGACCATGGTTTTACAGCCTTGCCTGACACACATATACTTCTGGTTATAAATGTCTTTGAAGACAAAGATAGCGCTAAATATATCCTTGATAAGATAGGCAATAAACATTCAGCCTTTATAATCAGCAAAACGTATAGAGAAAAGGACTCTTATTACCTGATTTCATCCCCGCCGCGCGGAGAATTATGGCAAACGCAGGATGAAATTATAGATATACTGTCCACAAGCAGGCACGATAGATTGCCGTCCGTATTCCTGAAAGGCAATCTTGAAGAGAAAGTTATCGCCTGGATGCTTAACAATAAAAACGGAGTTGTTAAAGATACGCCGCTTGCCATAGGGAATGAACCGGTTAAAAAAGAGAAACCACCGTTAACCCCGGAAGAACGGATTAAAGAGGCCAAAAAGCTGATACAATCCGGCGCATACAAAGAGGCTGCAAAACTGCTTGAACCTAAGAGAGGAGAGGAAGCGGATAACGAAACATGGGAAAACTATCTCCTCTTAGGCACCGCGCGACTGGGAGCCGGCAATCTTGAGCGCGCCGAACAATCTTTCGACAAAGGCCTTGCGCTTAACTCCAAACAACCGCAACTGTGGCTGCAGCGCGCAATAGTTGAGCAGCAAAAAGGCAACCATGAAACCGCCCTTCAATTATTAAAAGAGTGCCAAAAACTGGCCCCGGCCATGCCTGAAGTTCAACTCAACATAGGCTACTCAATTGACACAATAGGCGCCGATAAATATGCCGCAAAAATGGCTTACGAAACATTTATAGAACTTACCGAGGGAAACCCGGCTTACATCGCCGTCCGCCAAAAAGTGCTTGAAAGGTTGGTTATACTTAAATGACGCTGGTTTCAGGATACTGGATACTGGCTGCGCGGCTGCTTGAGGCTTCGCGCGTTCTAATACTCCGCTTTGGAACGAACAGAAATAGTGGCACAGGCATCCTTGCCTGTGTTTAAATTAATTCAAAAATCTATGATTTTTACCTCAACTTTAGTTTTGTAGGTTGGGTAGAGCATAGCGAAACCCAACATTTATCTGTTCAAAAATCTCTGATTTTTACCTTTTACACTTTAGCTCACTTTAGTCACTTGCTCTCACTCAACTCTCAAAACAACACAGACGCCGACACGCTAATTGAAAACGTCGCAACCAAATTTAAACCCATCTTTGCCAAAGGCAACTACACGGCGGATCAAAAACGCGCAATCTACAGATACTTCTTTTCACAAAAGCCAAAGAAGCTTCCCCCCTCTTTAAAAAGCAGAACCCTGAATCTTTACGACCCTCTAGCGGACAGGACAAAACGGTTCCCGGACGGCCTCCGCTTCTGCCTCAATGTCTATACCGGCTGCGCGCACTCATGTGGATATTGTTATGTAAACGGCTACTCTAAAGAAGGCGTGGGATTCTCCCCTCATGTCAAGGCGGGATTTAAAGAGAAACTGGCAAAAGATTTAAACGATATTAAAAACCTGCAACTACCCAAAGCCCCCCTGCACCTAAGCAATTCCACGGATATATGCCAACATGATCTGGAGACGGAACATAGACACTCCCTTTTTGCTTTGCAAAAGATTAATGAAAACAGAAACCTGTTTGGCCCTATTGCCATATTAACAAAAAACCCGGCCATCCTTTGCGATAAAGCGTATCTCTTAATCCTGAAAAATGAAACCATTCGACCACTTGCCGTTCAGATAACATGCGCGTTTTGGCGTGATGAAGCCCGAAAGTATTATGAACCCAACGCGCCCACTGTTCAAAGTCGATTAGAGGCGTTTAAAACTCTATGCGAAAATGGAATAACAACAGAGTTGCGGCTGGATCCGCTCTTCCCCTGTAATGAAATTGATCCGGTTTTAAGAAGACACCATCCTTTAAACAGTTACGGCCTCCCCGAACCGCAAACAGACAACGACCTGGCCGAGTTAGCCCGATTTGTAAAAAACGCCAACGGCAAAACCGTCATATCAAAACCCCTGAAGATCCCTATTTCAGACAAAGCTCAACAATCCAAAGATTGGTTTGTAAAGCTTTACAGAGACGCAAATCCTACAGGACAAAGCATAGTCAAGGGCGGCTCATACAGATTGCCCGACGCCTATCAAAAAGCCATAATGACCCGCGCCAAAAAGATATGCGAAAAACAGGGCCTCGCATTCAAATACTGCAAACACGACGCTTTAACAAGAAAATGACGATTTTCGATTGAAGATTGAATAAATTAAGTGTTTTTAACAAATCATTTATATAGTGGCACAGGCATCCTTGCCTGTGTTTTAATTAATCACAAGCAGGATGCCTGTGTCACTTTGATATAGAAACTCGTCAATCCAAAGTCAATCTTCAATAAACAATCCGCCTTTTGTCTATATTCAATAGTCATTCGTCATTCGTCAATCGTCATTCCAACGTTAATCGCTTTATAAAAACAGGAGCCTCCAGTTCAATATCGCCGGCGGATATTGACATTTTAGCGAAACCTTTGGCAAGTTTTTTGGTTTTTAATAATACACTGCACAACCCTCGGTTGTTAGTCGATACTTTGCCCACAATCTCTTTAATCTTCCAGCAGCCATTAACACAATTTGCGTTAACTTTAATTGCGCAGCCGGAACCGTCCTCTTTCAAAACCTGAACCATCACTTTTTTTGCCCCGCCTGACGACATAACAACCGAGCGCGGCATTATCTTTATCCTTGCCGGAACTCCTCCCTGCGCGCATTCCGTTGAAGAAATGACAGGCTCCGGAGTTGGCGTCGGCGTTAAGGTTTCGGTTGGAGTCTCGGTTATCATAGGTTCAGGGCCTGAAGAACTTCCGGAAGGTTCAATTCTATAATTCTTTGTCACTGTTTCAAAAGCGTCTACTGTAAACTTCTCGTTTCTTTCCTTAAATTTCGGCTGCTTAATATTGATATTATAGTTGCCGGGCATTATCTGGAAAAAAAATGCGCCGTCTTTTGAAGTTGTGATTTCAGCTATTTTTGTTTTTAATTGTTTTAACAACACGCCGGCGCGACTTCTTTTGCATTTTTTATTAGAATGCTGGAATTCTTAGGGTCGTATAAAACGCCGACGTTTTTTGCGTCCGGGACAACTTCGCGCAATCTTGCAAGTTGAGATTCGGCTGAAAGGTCAAAAGATACGCCCCCAAAGTTGTCGCGCCCGGCAAGGTTTGATTTTACGGGGTTTACCACCATGCAGAATATAACGGGAATATCAGTTATCTCGTCTCTTGCAAGCTTGGCCGCCATATGGCCGATAGCCAGTATTGCGGAGAAATCCTTTTTCCTGCGCAATTTTTTAATCTCTTTCGCAATCTTCTTCCCTTTTTTGGGGTTGGCGTCCATATCAAACTCAACAATTTCATCCTTAACAACGCTTCTAAACCCCTCAAACGCCAACTCATAGGTAGGCACATCGCCTTTGCTCTTGATGACGATAATGCCGGCCGTGGACCAGGCGCAGGTTATTATCAGGCAGATGAAAATAATTGCGAAAAGATGTGTTTTTTTTAACATGACATTTAAATGACGAATGGCGATTGTAGATTGACGAATGAATATAGACTACAGACTAAAAATCGCAATTCGTGAATAATAAATCGTAAATTGCTATTTGCTTTTATTTAAAAAGTTCTGAATGGGAGCCTGTTCTTTCTAAAATTAAAGTATTTTTCTCTATTTTGTAAATTAAAATCCAATCCGGCTCAATATGGCAATCTCTACACCCTTTCCATCCTCCAATTAATGGATGGTCCTTATACTCCGATCCTAAGGCTTTGTCTGAAAACAACGTCTCTATAACTGCTTTTAGTTTGTCAAGAGCTCTGTTTTGTTTTTTAAGTTTTTTATAGTCTCTTTTAAACTGAGAAGTGTAATGGATATTCAACCATCTAACTCCTGGAAAAGTTCATCAACGCTATCAACTTTATGGAGTTCTTTGCCGTTTTCAGCTTTTTCTATTGTTTTAACCGTTAGTTCATTTGGAATCTTAATATTGAATGGTATGCCTTTGTGGAGCGCTATTTGAGTTAAATAAATAGAGATAGCCTCAGACATTGAAATGTGAAGAGTATTTAAAATTTTTTGAGCCCTGGCTTTAACCTCAGGATCAATACGAGCTTGAATTGTTGTAGTTTTAGACATTCTTTTGCCTCTTATTATTTATGAAATTATATTTGTATGGCATTTGTCACTACACACAATATAATCAAATAGTTCAGAAAAATCAAACGCAAAATCAAATCCGAAATACTCTACAAGTGGCACAGGCATCCAGCCTGTGGTCAATTAAAACACAGGCAAGGATGCCTGTGCCACTATTTATGGTCTCCGGTCTTTTGTTTTTTGTCTGTAAATGGTCTTCAGTCTATGGTCTATATTCATTCGTCAATCGAAATTCGTCATTCCAAAACATTCGTCAATCGTCATTCCAATCATTCGTCAATCGAAATTCGTCAATTAAAAGCTGTACCCCAACTCAACAAAAAACGTCCTGCCCGGCCTCGGAAGATCAGTCGGTATTGTGTTTATAGGCGTCGGATCGTTATAGTTCTTATCCAGCAGATTATTCAAAGACGCCGTTATCTTCATATCCTTAAAAAAGTTTTTTGCAATAAGGGTTAAATTAAGCAACGCATAACCCGGAGAGTCGTCCCTTGTGTCCGCCTCTTCCCGAATCCTGCTACCGCTGATAAAAGCGTGAAGGTTTGCGTTAAGGTATTTTGTTATGCCCGCGTTAATACCGACATTGCCTTTATGCTTTGGCACGTCGGGCAATGGATCGCCCCTTGACTCAGCGTCCTGATATGTATAGTTGGCAAAGGCGTATGCGCCGGCAAGCAGACCAGAAAAATCCGCCTTTACCTCAAACTCCACCCCCTGTACGTTAGCGCCACTTTGATTGCCAAACGTCGCTAGTTCGATTTGGGGTGTAAATGAACTTTCTATAATTAAATCTCTTATAACATTAAAGAAATAGTTAGCGGTTATTTTAATATCTTTAAAAACTTTATACCCCAATTCAACTTCATAAGTCCTGATTGTTTCCGGCTCTAAATTAGAGTTGCCAAATGTAACAGGACCATTGGAAAATAGTTCAACAAAACTAGGAGCCCTGAACGCTTGCCCATATAATAGTTTAAGACTAGCATTGTCAATAAAGTTCCAGACTAGCCCTATTCGTGGATTTGTAGTCCCTTCAAAATCATTGTAATGATCATGCCTTATTCCTATAGTAAGCCCTAAGTTATCCGCTAAATCCCACTTGTCCTGCAAATAAAGCGCCCATATCTGACGGGTTGCTTCCGGCACAAAAGCAACATCTGAATTTTTTTGCAATTCATCAAGAACTGCTCCCGTTTGCGGATCCCAGTTAGTGTAAGTCCTCACTTCACCCTGTTTCTGCCATTCATAATTAAACCCAAAAGTAAAAGTGTTGTTTTCTGAAAGATCAAAATCAACCTGTATATCGCCTCCCGCCCTTCTGTCCATTACCTTTGCTATGCCCTCTTGACCATCAACAAATCTTTCAAAATCGCCATCACCATCAAGATCATTAGGGATTATAAATCCATCAGGCAAAAACTCCGGCGACAATTCATAGTAATATTGATCAAAATATAGACGAGGTTTTATAGTTGTTTTATCGCCAATTTCAATCTTATATTTCAAGTCAGCCATAAAGAAATCCATCTCCTGGTCGGAATCGTTTGTTAACATAAAATTGTGTGAAACAAACGGCTCTGAGTCCTTGTTTAAATATTTAGCGTTTAATTCCAGATCTTTATAAGAAGCTTTAAGGTACACATCAAATTTTTTTCTGCCGTCATCCGTATCTCCCGGAGCCAGGGAGAATTGATTAAAAAACTGCTGTCCAGAGAGAATATCTCTTTTTATAGTATCACTAAGTCCATTTGTATTATAAAAATCAACAAATCCGGCAATGTTTAGACCTCTATATTCTTTGCCGTACATAATGCCGTACTCTTGAGTATCATAGCTGCCAAAACCGCTTGACACTTCAATACCGTCAATATCTGAAGAATCTTTTGTGATTATATTAATAACCGCTAAGAACGCATTAGCTCCATATAAAGCAGAACCAGGCCCCCTGATTATCTCTATACGTTTAACATTTTTTAACGGAAGATCATCAAAATACCACGATGCGTTATCAGAACCGGCAGGGAGACCCAAAAAATGACCGTCAATCATTACCCTTATCTTTTCATTTTTAAGATCTGTCGAAGTATTTATTCCCCTGGCTGAAAAATTTACAAAACCAAACATGGCAGCTTTAATTATATCGAAACCCGGCACAATCCTCAGCGCATCCACCAACGTCCTGAACCCCATCTTTTCAATCTCTTCCGCAGTAATAACAGATACAATCGATGGAGCTTTATTAACATCTTCATCCATCTTTGAAGCAATCGACACCCTTCTTTCGCTCAACATGTGAAAAACATCATAATAACCGCCGGAAACCTGAGCAACATCAGGATACGCAAGTTCTATGTCATCAACAAGCGCATCGGCAGTTTGATCAAAGTCATCATTCACGCCGGTATCGGCATTTGCGCGCAAAACAAATGATCCCATACATAAAAATGAAATCAATGCCGCAATAAATATAATTTTATATTTTTGTTTATTCATGTGAAAATTGAAAATTCAACTGCTTACAAATTTGACATGAATTATAAGCGCTTATTTAAAAATATCAATTTCTTTTTAGTATGTTTCAGTTATATATTAGCGTAACATGTTCAATTTCAGTCAGTTACACACTGTATACGTCGAATTTGATACGATAATTGAAAGAAAAAGTTCGGATTTTTTTCAGTTTGTAAGGAAACACTTTACACATTATATAATAAAATGTATTACAATTTTTAAGGCTCGCAAGCTTTGGTAAAATAACATGCAAACTGGTGTTGCGCAAAAAAGATGGATCTGCGAAAAAGAAAGTTTTGTGTTTAAATAACGTAAACACGGCGCGCTTACGAGGAGATAAATTAAGGGAAATCCCGTCAAACCCAGACTTTTTAGAGTTATTGAACCCGGGTACCGGCCCAGGCAAAGCGGTGTTGTTTGAAGAGCATTCATGAAAGAATAACTCTTTTCTAAAAACAGGATTATTTTTGTAATAAAAACTATTATATGTATAATCATATAGCTATTACAATATATGAATACCGGCGGTTTTAAACAACTTTTCTTAAAGCAAAACCATTTCAAGAATTAATAATTACCGGCTTTTAGTTAATGCTTTATAAAATTAACTTTCAAGGAGATCACAATGCCTATAATAACGTTGGCGCCTTCAATAAAGGAAATACTTAAGGATATTTACCCTTCCCCTGATGAAACAGCCGTGCAACTCTTTATTACGGGAGTCAAAGACTATTTAAAAGAGTGCGAACTTGAAATACTTGAATATGAGACAAAGCACAATTGCTCTTTTAAAGAGTTCAAGGATAAGATTGAAACAGGAGAAATATCTGATGAATTTTCATACGAAACAGAAAAGGATATTATAAAGTGGGAAGACCTGAATGCCGAAAAATGGAACTGGCTAAAACTTATTAAAAAAATCGAGGCGCTTAGTGAATGAACATCAAAGAATTTAAAAAAAGCCTTTTAAAAAATACGCAAAAATATTTCCCTCAAAAAACTATTGATGCCGTTGAGAAAAGGGGCATTATTATTGAAGCAAGGATAAATATAAAAGAAAACGTATTCGTGGAAATCTATTATAATGCCCTTAATCAAAAAAAAAGCTACGCATTGATTTCACATAGTAAGAGAATTTTTGGTTATGATAATTACAAATATTGGCACGTCCATCCATTTGATAAACCATCAGCCCATGTACAATGCAATGAACCGCCAATGGAAGAAATATTTTCAAAAATAGAGAATATTGCCATGTGAAAATCGTCTATCCGCCTTTCGTCAATGGCCTCTTGTCTTCAGTCTGTAAAAGGTCTTTTGTCTTCAATCGCAAATCGACAATTCAAAGCCAATTTTCTATCAACAATCTTCACTCGACAATCGACAATCCAATGCTTTTCAATCGAAATTCTTCAATCGACAATCGTCATTCGCTTTTAGGTCTATGGTCTTCGGTCTTTAGTCTATTTATTGTCTGTGGTCTATATTCATTCCTCAATCGAAATTCGACATTCCAATCATTCGCCAATCGTCATTCGCTTTTAGGTCTTTGGTCTCTGGTCTTTAGTCTTTAATCTGTAAATCATCATTCGTCAATCGTCATTCGAAAATCATCAATTAGAAGCTGTACCCCAGCTCCACAAAAAAAGTCCTGCCCGGTCTCGGAAGATCAGTCGGTATTGTGTTTATAGGCGTTGGGTCGTTATAGTCCTTGTCCAGCAAGTTGTCCAAAGACGTGGTTATTGTCATATCTTTAAAGAAGTTTTTTGCAATAAGAGTTAAATTAAGCAGCGCATACCCAGGAGAGTCGTCCCTTGTGTCCGCCTCTTCCCTAATCCTGCTGCCGCTGATAAATGCGTGAAGATTCGCGTTAAGGTATTTTGTAATGCCGGCGTTAAGGCCCACATTGCCTTTGTGTTTTGGAACGTCAGGCAATGGATCGCCCTTTGATTCGGCGTCCTGATATGTGTAGTTGGCATAAGCGTATGCGCCGGGCCAAAAATGGGACAAGTCGGATTTGACCTCAAACTCAACGCCCTGGACATTCGCCCCGCCAAGATTGTCAAAAAATTGTGTCTCCCCTGAATTTGATAAAGGGGATATGCCGATAAGATCTCTAATAACGTTAAATTAAGCAGCGCATACCCAGGAGAGTCGTCCCTTGTGTCCGCCTCTTCCCTAATCCTGCTTCCGCTGATAAATGCGTGAAGATTCGCGTTAAGGTATTTTGTAATGCCGGCGTTAAGGCCCACATTGCCTTTGTGTTTTGGAACGTCAGGCAATGGATCGCCCTTTGATTCGGCGTCCTGATAAGTGTAGTTGGCAAAGGCGTATGCGCCGCGCCAATAGCGGGACAAGTCGGCCCTTGTTTCAAACTCTACCCCCTGAACATTCGCGCCGCCCAGATTCTTAATCAATTGAGTCTCCCCCGGCGCCGACAGAGGTGAAATGCCAATCAAATCTCTAATAACGTTAAAAAAATAGTTCACATTTGTGGAGACACTATCTGTAACTTTATAACCTAATCCAATTTCGTACGTCCTTATTGTCTCGGGCTTTAACCCCGCGTCTCCTTTTAGCGTCGTATTATTAGTAAACAGTTCAGCAAAATTCGGGGCCCTAAACGCCTGTCCATATAGAGCTTTAAGCGTTGCGTTATCAATAAACTCCCAAACAAAACCAATCCTGGGGTTGGTCGTGCCTTCAAAATCGCTGTAATGGTCGTGCCTTACACCAACTGTTAGACCTAGATTATGAGTTATATCCCATTTGTCCTGAAGGTACAGCGCCCATCTCTGTCTTGTCGCCTCAGGCACGACTCCCATATCCGACACATCCTGAACAGTATCAAAAGCCGCGCCTGTTTGAGGATTAAAACTTGCTTTTATCCTCACATTTTCCTGTTTCTGCCACTCATAAACCGCGCCTAAAGTTAGAACGTTGCCTTTAAAAATTTCGTAATCAAATTGCGCCTCGGCCCCGGCCTTTCTATCAATAACAAACGATTCTGCAAATTGCCCCTCGGGAAAGCTTTCAATATCCCCATCTTCATCTAAATCAAACGGCATGATAAAACCATCAGGCAAAAATTCAAAGGCGCTATCTTGTTCATGTTGATCATAATAAGCCTTGGGTTTAAACGCAAATTTATCCGATATATCCCATTTATATTTTAAATCAACGAAAACATAATTGAGATGCTGATCTGAATCATTAGTAAGAACATAATTATGCGACACAAAAGGCTCTGAATCCTTATTCATATATTTTGCGTTTAGTTCCAAATTTTTATATGAAGTTTTCAGATACAGATCCAGTTTATTCCTGCTATCGTCAGTATCGCCGGGAGCCAAAGAAAACCTATTGTAAAATGGAACGTCGGAAAATATGTCTTTTTTTATGGTTTCGCTTAAGCCGTTGGTATTATAGTAATCCACAAATCCAGTAACCTCTACGCCGGATATATCGCCGCCGTACATAAGGTTGTATTCCTGCGTGTCAAAACTGCCGAATCCGGTTGACACTTCAAGTCCGTCTATATCATGGCCGCGCTTTGTGATGATATTAATAACCGCCAAAAATGCGTTGGCTCCATATAACGCAGAGCCCGGCCCTCTGACAATTTCAATCTTTTCAACATTTTTAAGAGGCATATCATCAAAAAAAAAGAGAACTGTTGCCGCTTACAGGCCATGCTATGTAATGGCCGTCAATAAGAATCCTTATCTTTTCATTCTCGACATCTATTGTTCGCATTCCTCTGGCTGAAATATTTGACGGCCCAAAAGTAGCGGATTTAAGGATGTCAAAACCGGGAACTGTTCTAATTACATCCACCAACGTCCTTGCCCCCATCTTTTCAATCTCATCCGCCGTGATCACCGAAACAATGGAGGGGGCTTTATTAACATCCTCCTCCATCTTTGATGCAATAGAGACCCTTCTTTCGCTCAACAGATGAAAAACGTCATAATACCCGCCGGAAACCTGGGCCACATCGGGATACGCCAACTCTGAGTCATCCGGAGCGCCGCCATCATCGGCATATGCGCGAGAAACAGATGACGACAGGCATAAAAGAGAAATCAATGCCGCTATCAAAATCAGGTTAAATCTTTGTTTATTCATTATTCATTATTCAATTTACGATTTACGATTGAAGATTGACGAATATTGTATATTATCAACTATTGGCGATTTGCGATTATCGAATAATTATTGATTATTGTCGATTTATGGAAATATAATGATTGAAGGTTGTCGATTGAAGATTGACGAATATTGTATATTATCAACTATTGGCGATTTGCGATTGTCGGAGGACTATTGAATATCGCAAGTAGTCAATCCAAGGTCAATCTTCAATCGAAAATCGTCAATCAAAAGCCAATCTTCAATCAATAATCGTCAATTTTGTCATGAATTATATGCGCTTAATATGGTATATCAATATTTTTTTAGCATACTATGCCTTCATTTTCACATAAAACGTTTAATGACAGACAATGACGCTTGGTGATACAAAAAAAAAGATATAATAACCCAAATAATTTGTTGGTAAATTTATAGTAGCGTCAGTAAAAGCGCTACATTGCAATATTAGCAGAGGTTACAATTTATGCTATGCGAGTTTCGCGTAAATTAATCATTTATGCGTTAAAACAACTGATATTTGTATAAAAAAGAGATATTACGGTTATAAATAACAAGGAAATACGCGCTCTATTTAAAATAATTTTAAAACTTTAAGTTGTAAAGAATATATGATATTAATTTATAGCGTATTTATGAGATGACTAATAATTATGAGAGTTGTATAATAAATTTAAAGCAGTTACAAGCCACCAATTAATATCTGGTATTTATACTGTTACAAGTTCGGAGAAGCGGCATGAATACATTCAATGAAATAATTAGAAAAGTAGACGACGACACATTGCTGGGTGTAATGGATCTAAAAGGCTGCGCGCAACCTTTTTTTTTTGTTTTAAAGCGGGAGAAATAGCATGTTCTCTTCTATTAAATCTTGCATTAGTAATCTTGCAAGGTAAAATATAGTAGCGCTA
This sequence comes from Candidatus Anammoxibacter sp., assembly GCA_021777105.1. Lineage (GTDB taxonomy): Bacteria > Planctomycetota > Brocadiia > Brocadiales > Anammoxibacteraceae > Anammoxibacter_B. The sequence goes on along the minus strand of JAIQZQ010000063.1, from coordinate 23,636 downwards.
TATTTTAAGCTAATTAATAGAGTAGTAAGTTTTAAAGGAATAGGAAAAACATGAACGGTATTCTTCAAAAACAAATCGACGATATGACGGAAAATGAGCTTAAAGATGTTCTCCAAAGGGACTATTTAAGAAAACTCACCCGATATAAAATGACGGACGATTATTATGTAAAAAAATACGGAATGGATTTTGAGAATTTCCAAAAAACAAATGTTGTTAAAAATAAAAATTACACATTTGAGGTGGAATCAGACGCGCAGGAGTGGGAATTAACGATTGACGGTATTAAAACTGTTGAAAGGAAGTTAAAGGAACTCAAATTTGGAGATTAACGGGATTATAGAGCAAGCCAATGACCTTGCCGTCGCTTATAACCTGCAATTTGTAGAGATTGACAGAACAGATAGCGTCGTTAAACTGAGACTGTTAATAGACAATGAGCTCTTTATCCAAATTTATGGCAACGCCGAGAAAGAGAAGCTTAACCTTACCCTGGTTTTCAAAAACAGCAGATTGTACGGTTATGATTTTGAAGGCGGCAAATACCACTTCCACCCTTTTGACAACCCCGACGACCATCTGTTTATTAATGATCTGAAATCTATAGAGTCATTTGTTCTGGAGTCATTGAAATATTTATATGAAAAAGGCTTATTATGAAACTTTGCCGGTTTGTTCATGTCTCAGGACTTGAACCATGCCGGCATTATCTTTGCGCTGAAAAGATTAAATTAATACCTAAATTGAGCGATTCTATAATTAAAATAGATGAAGACTCCAATTCATCCGCTCTACCTACACCAAACACAGGCAGGATGCCTGTGCCATTAAACTCACCCTTTGGGTGAGTAATAGTACAACAGGCATCTTGCCTGTTTCAAACACTCAAAACAGGCGTACAGCCTGTTTTACAATGTTTATTGACAATAAACTAGTAGACTAGTACAATTACTAATATGAAAAATATAGGACTATTTGAAGCTAAAACCAAACTATCCGAGATTTGTGAACAGGTTATGAAAAACAAGGAACCGGTTTTGATAACAAAGCGCGGCAAACCTTTGGTTCGTATTGATCCCGTGGAAAATGAGAGCTCCTCCGTCTGGGATTTATCGAATAAATTCAGAAAAACTAATAAAAATATGGATGTTGATTTTGAATTGCCGGAAAGAAGCGTTGACGCTGACAAAAACCATTTAGGATAAATGAACACTGAGCAGCTTGTCTGCTCTAGCGAGAATTATCCCCTGAGGGGATAAACAATGTTTTTAACACACCTCTTAGACACGTCTGTATATTGCCAACCTATTAAGAATAAACCTTTGCTTTCAGTGGAAGAACATTGGAGAAAAATAGGAGACCAGGCCGCCTGCATATCAGTAATTTGTGAAGCTGAAATACTTCAAGGATTGAAAGCAAAAAACTCTCAAAAGTTATGGAGCGCTTATAGGGATATACTAAAAAATCGGCTGGTTATCTTGCCGATTGACACAAAGGTTGCCGAAGTATACGCTGATTTAGCAAACGTGATGAATAAAAAAGGCAAAAAAAGACCAACCATGGATCTTTTAATAGCCGCAACTGCTAAAGTCCATGGTCTTATAGTGGCAACATGCAACTACAAGGATTTTGCGCCCATAGATGGATTATCGGTTGAGAACAGGGCGGAGTAATTTACTAATTTAGATTGGCTATTTTTGTAAGAATATAGAGACGGCGTCCTCCATTAGGATCCAGTTTGATTAATCCGCATCTTAAGACCTCAAAATTATAAGCCATTCCATCTGTTTACAGTATGAACACATTCAATGAAATCATTAAAAAAGGTCAAGCTACAACGGAAGAAGCGTTTAGTCTGTTTGACCAACTCAAAGCGGTTGATCTGGATTATATGATCGGCAAATGGCAAGGCTCCGGCTTTCACACAAACCATCCAATGGACGGTATGCTTGAATTCTTTGATTGGCATGGGAAGGAGTTTATAGACGCGGACAATGTCCACCCGCTAATATTCGCTGACAGCAACGGCTACTGTTTTAAAGTAAATCCCGGATTAATTCCCATGAAATTTGCGGTTAATTTCCCCCTGCCTAAAAACGCTATAACAAAATTGCTGTTCACTTTAATAAACCCGCTTCTTAGAACGCGCAAATCAAAAGCAAGGATACGCATGATGGAATATCGAGGCAAGATTAGCGCAACCATGATATACGACAGTCTGCCGATACTCGACATCTTTAGAAAAATAGATGAAGACACATTGCTGGGCGTTATGGATCTAAAAGGGAGCCCGCAACCTTTCTTTTTTGTTTTAAAGCGGGAGAAAGATGGAAATCAGTAATCGGTAATCGAAAATGATTGATTGGCAAAGTATTGCGTACCCATCAATCATTTATAATAAACCATGCGTGTGATTGGTAATTGGTAATTGGTAATAAAGAATAGCGTATTCAATTTGAGTTTGATAGATACTCTTCAAGCGCCTGCGTTACCAGTTTGTTAAGGTTTAATCCTTTTTCCCTTGCATAAATAGCGGCTTTGCGATGAAGCTCATGCCCTGTGCGCACATTGAAACTTCCACGAAATGATTGGTCCGGTTCAATCCCCTCGCTCTTGCAAAGTTCAAGGTAGTCATCCACGGCTTCCATAAAAGCCTGTTTTAAACTCTTTACATCCGTGGCTTCATAATTTACAAAACTCCTTATATACTCAATTTTTCCATAAAAAACCTAATCATCATCGCAGTAATGGACGGACCCGTAATACCCCTTGTAATGAATCATATCTTTCATAACAAATTCTCCTGACAGTGGCACAGGCATCATGACTGTGATCAATTAAAACACAGGCAAGGATGCCTGTGCCACTATTAATATGGATTTTAAAATCATTTAATTAGGTAACAACAAAGTCAATAGAACATTATTGATCAATACAGAGTATTGATAACGCCGGATATGGTTCAAGTCAGGAGACTTGAACCAACGTAGGTTGAAATTTTAAATGCTAAATTATAAATTTTAGATTTAAAGCATCAAGCGCCACCAACAGTTGCACACCTGACAAGTGTGTGAGCGATCCAGCATCCAGTACCCTGCGTTTCTGTACAAATCACCTCAACGGTTTTTGAGTAACCGTAACTGTTCCATTCCCGGTTATAAACAAGATCTCCCCGTCATTTGTCCTAAAACCAAATCTGGCCTTAAATTTGGCAATGCCGTTTTGGTCTGTTGTTGTTGATTTGGGTTTGACAACAGCTTTTGCCCCTTTTGTAGAAGCTGTAATCAACGCATCCGGCAATGGTTTGCCGAATAGATCTTTAGCGGTGATTGTCACATTTTGCGGCAAAATGGAACTTTTGATAGAAGCCGGCTCTACTGTTAGTATATCCACCTTTATTGCCGGCTCGATTACGGTGATAAAATCGTTTTTTGTAACCGAATCAAACAGGTCATTTGTCGAACAGAGCGTAAAAGCGCCTACATCGAAAAACTCCGGGGCTGAAGTTTGCAGCGTAACTGAAAAAATGCCTATAAGATTGTATGTGTGCGCCGGATTCTGATCCGTCCCGGTCTCTCCGTCTCCAAAATCCCAACGCCATGTATTTAAAACAAAGCTACCGGGATTGGACTTATCGTTAAATTTAACCGTTAACGGAGCATTTCCTGTAGTTGTGTCCGAGGTAAAATCAGCTTCCACCGCTTTAAAACAATTTTTATCAAGCTCCTTGCGAAGACAATGCTCTGAAATATCAAGATCGCAAAATTCAAGGTCTTCACAGTCGGTCAGTCCATTGCAATTGTCGTCTATTTCATTGTCGCAGATTTCAATATCAAAGCATTTAACATCTTCAACTACCGTAACGGTATTTGACTTGCTATTAACCAAATAAATTAGACCGGTTTTTGAATTAACCGCTAATCCGTTTGGTTTTGATTCGGCGTTGATTGTGCCAATTATTGAGGTATTAACCCCGTCAATGACCTTAACGGTATTATCTGAATTGTTAGCAACATATATCCTGTTTAATGATTCGTTAATCACAACCACGCCGGGATCCCAGAAATTAATGGAATTTTTGACTAAACTATCCGGATTGTTATAGTCAATATCCAGGATAAAATCATCAGCAGAGCCGTGTGAATAATCAAATGATATGTATAAGTGATTTGTCGACCTGTTTATGCCGGTCTCTATATCAACCTCGCCGTCAATGTTAATAGCGAATGATTTATCTTCAGAAGTTGAGTCGATCACTTGCCCTGTTTCAATATCTATAATTTTTATTTCGGTGAAAAGCTCTATAAAAAATGTGCCCTCTTCAAAATTATCCCCAATCACAGTGAGGGTTTCTATTGAAAACATAAGATTATTATCCGCGTCAATTTCATTAAAATTGTGCGATATCGAGTCTGAAACCTTGTTTGTTGCTCCGTCAATAATATCAGTCTTAAAACCGGTATTCACAAATACCATATTTTTACCTGAATCCACATGGAGCTTGCCAATCTTGTCCAATGAAATAATGTCAACAACGGCATTATCAGCGCCGTTTATGACGCTCATTGTGTTGTCAATCTTATTCGCAACATAGATAGTATTGGTAACAGTGTTAACATCAATGCTTTCCGGCGCGTCCCCAACCTCGATAGTCTCAACAACCTCATTGGAAGTCCAGTCAATTACACTGACAGTGTCGTCATCCTTGTTAGCCACATAAACGCCGTTTGTCTTCTCATTAACCGCGATGCCATGCGGCGAATTGCCAACGGTAATTGCGCCTCCGATTATATCAACGCCTTCAATTACTTCAATAAAATTGCTCCTTGATAATGATACGCCGCTCTCCAGGTAATCTAAACTTACAGTATAAAACCCGGGTTTAAAATATATATGTTCAGGACTCTCTTTTGTTGATGAACCTCCATCGCCGAATTCCCAGAATACATTTTCAGAGGATTCCGAATCGTCATCATCTAAGGGTGTAATTTTGCTTGAAAATCTCTCAAACTCGTCAAAGTCGTCACAACCTGCAAATTCATCAAAATCCGGCACGGAAAAATCAAATGAAAATTGAACGGCAAGGGGAGCCGCCCCGGATCTCGGGCTTGCGTCAATTGTGAGCTCCGGTTCCGGTGGGGTTGCAGAGCATTGAGGCTCAACCACCTGGGCAATCAAAGCATGTTGTGAAATTAAACATACACCAACCAAAAGCAGTAAAACAGAACATAACAATAAAAACATCTTCTTCATCACAGACTCCTTTCATAATAAACTGATAATAAACAAAACAATTGGCAACAATAGTAACCGGTTGGTTCAAGTCTCCTGACTTGAACCTTTTTGACATTGTCTTTACTCCGTAAAGAAAAAATTAAAGAATACCGCTCAGCTTTGAAATTAACAACAAAACCAATGGAAATATTATTGATCAATACAGAGTATTTTTAATGCCAGATGAGGTTCAAGTCTGGAGACATGAACCAACGTAGGCAATATGCGCAACACTCACGACAGTCGGAACCCTTAAAAGCTCTTAGGGTCTTATTACTTCAACCTTTTCCGTAACCCTTCAATAAGTTCCAATTCAATCTTAATAATAGCCTCAATACCGCTAACGCCACTAAAAAAACCGGCGATATCTGAAAGACCGTTTTCAGCATTGTTTAAAATGTTTTCCCTATTTTCAATAGCATGCCATCCCATGTTTAGATCTTTGTCAATAATAGACAGCATTGTAATAACTTTTTTCAGATCCCATAAAACAGAGATTGCCGAGTCTTTGTTGATATCTACTTTTTTTAAGTCTTCAAGGTTTATTCCAAATTCAGTAAATATATTTGTATGTTTTTTAGCCTCTTCAAAAGCCGCGTTTAGCTCTTCATCGATATTCATATCGTCAAAAATCATTTTTACCACTCCTCTAAAATTTAGTTTAAATCTGCTTTTATGGCAGAGAAAGATACCCGGCGCGGCAATGATTAATTAACTTATGCTACAGTAAAACAGAACATAACAACAAAAACATCTTTCTCATTACAAACTCCTTTTATAATAAAAATTTTAATTCTACCTATTAAAAGGTTGCGGCAAATTGCCGGAATATTGAAATAAAATATATACCTTTAATTTCCCATCCATTGATGGGAGGTGGCAGGGGAAGGTGATAAGAATCGTTTAATTTAGTATTCTTAAAGTTAATTTTGACATGATATAAATGTCAGGAGATTTGAGCCCACGTATGGATTATTATAAAAGCCGGCTATTTAAAGTCAACACATAACTTCCATTTATCAACAGGTTACAACATAGCTTTGCAGCTGAAATGCTAAAAAAAAACAGGAAAACTTGCTTGAACCGGTTCAACATTCAGGTAGAATATACAACCTTGGTTTTTATCGCAAACTCGCGTCCAGGCTTTTTCATACCGCATTTAATGCGCCGCCGCTTTTTAGGGTTTATCCCCTCGGGGGATAATTCTTACTAGAGCAGAGAAGCTGCTCTGTTTTCATTTATCCCCTCGGGGGATAATTTTTACTAAGGCAGGCAAGCTGCCAAGTATTGATTTATATATAAAGGTAACAGTAACACAAATTTTGGAGGGGATTATGGATTGCGTTTACGCAAAGATTATATACACGGGCAAATCTATAGTAAAAGATTCGCATCTGGTTTTTAAGGACAACAAGATAGTTAAGATTTCAAAGACGAAGAAGGGCTCGCTTGCCGGCAGTTTTGACGTTTTGACACCTGCGTTTATTGATCCGCATAGCCACATAGGCATGGTGAGGTCGGGCGAGCCGTCGTCTGAGGAGGAATCAAACGAGAATATGGAGTCGATAATCACTAACGCCGACGCGCTGGATTCCATTCAGATGGATGACGACGCTTTTAAAGGGGCCGTTGAAATGGGAGTTTTGTACTCATGCGTCCTGCCCGGCAGCGGCAACATTATTGCCGGTCAGGCAGCAGTGATAAGGAATTACGCAACCAACAGCAGCGACGCGCTTATGGCGCGGGCCGGCATTAAGGGCGCGTTTGGTTTTAACCCTATGTCAACACAAGACTGGAAAGGGCAGCGGCCATGCACACGTATGGGCGCTTTGTCGATTTTGCGCTCAAAACTTGATGAAATAAAGCAAAAGATAGACAAATTAAAAACAGCGAAAGGCAAGGAGAAGAAAGAGATAACTTTCTCAGCCGACGAGGAGGTTTTAAAAGATCTGCTTGAGGGCAAGGATATTTTAAGGGTTCACGCTCATAAGATTGATGACATTGCCGCCCTCCTGCGCGTGGCCGAAGAGTTTAAACTTAAGGTTTCGGTAGAGCACGCAATGGACGTTCACCAGGCTGATATATTTGAGAGACTTAAAAAGAGCAACATCTTTGTAACATACGGCCCAATGGACTCATTTCCATACAAGGTTGAGCTGAAGCATGAGAACTGGCGCAACATTATGCATTTAATAAACTCCGGGGTTAACTTTGGGCTTATGACGGATCATCCGGTTATACCCGCCGGAAACCTCTTTATGCAGACGCGGTGGTTTTTAAGGGCCGGCTTCTCCAAGCAGCAGGCAGTAGAGCTTGTTTCGCGTAAAAACGCTGAAATACTTGGACTAAACAAGACATTGGGCACGCTTGAGAAGAGCAAATGGGCGTCGTTTATTTGCTGGAACGGTGATCCGTTTGATATGTCGAGTTATCCGGTTAAGGTTTATGGCGAGGGGAAGACGCTGTTTGATGATGCGAAGCGTTAAATGCTAGTGACTAAAATGAACTAAAGTTTAAGTAAAAATCATAGATTTTTCATTTTTTATAAATAGTGGCACAGGCATCCTTGCCTGTGTTTCAATAGATCGACAACAATGACAAAAATATTGACAATTGGTCCACATCCGGATGATATTGACGCGGGTATGGGCGGCGCAATTTTAAAACTGTCCAACGCCGGGCATGAGATACACGCGGTTGACTTGACCAATGGCGAGCCAACGCCTTACGGTTCGCCCGAAATCAGGCAAAATGAGTGGGAAGCGTCGTCAAAAATACTCAAGCTCAGGTCGCGAAGAGTTCTGGATCTTCCAAACCGGTATCTTTTCGACACAGTTCAGGCGCGCAAAAAGACGGCGTCGGTTATAAGGGAACTTCGGCCTGAAATACTGTTTGTGCCTTACTGGGAAGACGCTCATCCCGACCATATTCAGGCCACGCAGATAGCCGAGGCCGCGCGATTTTACTCAAAGCTCACGAAAAGCGACATGCCCCATGAGCCGTGGCATCCAAAACATGTTTTCTATTACCTGTGGTCTCATCTGAATGTTCATATATCTCCGGCTTTTATTATTGACATAAGCAATGAGTTTGATGATAAACTTGCGGCGGTCTATGAGTTTCAATCACAATTCAGATACAATGATGAGCAGTGGAAACGAACGGAAAACAAGATTATATCAATCTGCCAATACTTTGGCTCGCTTATCAATGTAAAATACGGCGAGCCGTTTGCAAGCCGCGAACAGATTGGTTTGGGAGATATAAGGGATATTGTTTGACGAAGAGCAAAAAGCGAATATCGAACCTCAGAATAATGTTTCTTAGAACTATTAGCGTTTATTGATAACTGTGAGTTTTGCGCGCGTTCTAATGCTTTGGCTTAAACGTGTGGAGGCAGTCTACAAGACTGCTCCAGCAAAAAACAAGAATTACCATTTTTCGTCTTTAAGGATTTCAAATTGTTTCTTTTTCATTGCTTGTAAAATCATTCTTTCTTCAGCGTCCGGCGCATCACTATAAACTGCGTTAATTTTATCTAATAGTTTTTGGTTTTCCCGCTTCTTTAATTTTCTCTTATCAGCCATAATTGTTTTGAAAATGAATTATAAAAAGGGAGACTAAAGTCTCCCCTACCCGTTAAAATTATATTCTAAAATCAAAAATCGTTAATCCTTGTTCTTAATTCGCTTTTAATGATTTCAAAAGGGAGACTAAAGTCTCCCCTACCCGCTTTTGCACTCTGCTCTTTTTTTTTCGCTACGCTCGGAGTTTATCCCCTCTGGGGGATAATTCTCACTAGAGCAGACAAGCTGATCTGTTTTCATTTATGCGGAGTAATTACTAAGCGCCCTCCGCATTATAGCTCCATTAAAAGCGCGACTTCGGAGCAGTTTGGGAATTTGTGGCACTGGACGCATTCGGTCCATATTTTGTGTGGTAGTTTCTCCTTATCAATTTTCTGAAAACCGCGTCCTTCAAAGAATTCAGGGACAAACGTCAGCACAAATATCTTTTTAATATCAAGAGATCGCGCTTCTTCAATGCATATTTCAGTCAGCTTTGACGCAATGCCGCTCTCGCGCCGTTCCTCAGCAACCGCCACAGAGCGAATCTCGGCAAGATCTTTCCAGTAAATATGCAACGCGGCGCAGCCGACAACATTGCCGTCGTCAACATGCACTGAGTAATCGCGCAGGTTTTCATATATCTCGCTTAACGATCTGGGCAGCATTATATCTTTAGCCGCAAATTTATTGATTAGTTTTTGGATCTGCTCGACATCGTCTGTTATTGCTTTACGGTACATGGAATATCTTTATTTTAATTGTTTGGAGTAACTTTAAATGTAAATATTAGCCTCAAACGCAACGGCGCGAGGAGCGCCTATACTATATCACGCATACTAATATAAATAAAATGACGGCAAATAGTCTGCGCAAAAAAGCAAATAGTATAGATTAGCCTTTTGATGTTAGTTTCTGGATGCTTGAGACTTGATAGAAAAGCATAAAGCAAAGCGCGCAGTGAATTGAACCTAAATTAAGCGGTTTTATTCCCGCAAAAATATTGTAAACAGGCTGTTCGCCTGTTTTGCATGTTTAAAACAGGCAGGATGCCTGTTCTACTGCTAATAACCCTTTCGCAATTTTTACAAACGTCCAGTATCTAAAATCCAGCATCTAGTATCAAGAAACCAGCATCCAGCATTAAAATCGCATGAATTCTACCAAAGCAGCGGTTAACTGTCAAAGAGATAAGGCCACATGTGGAAATTGAAATAAATATTGGCTTTTTTGCCATATTTTTAAGTTTTTCTTCGTGCTCTTTGAGGGACGTATGGTTATAATTTTACCTTATGAGCGATCATAAAACATACCAAATGGGAATTGATCTGGGCGGGACAAAGATTGAGGGCATTGTTCTTGATGAAAACAATCTGGAGCTTATCAGGCATCGCATTCCAACCGAACAGGAAAAAGGGTATGAACATATTCTTGACAACATTAAAAGCTTGCGCGATTTCCTGGCCTCTAAAATCAATAACAACAATTACACTATTGGAGTTGGCGCGCCGGGCTCCGTATCCAGGCAAACAGGCGCTATTAAAAACTCAAACACATTATGTTTGAATAAAATGCCGCTAAAAACAGACCTTGAAAGCCTGCTTAACCATAAAATATGCATTGAAAATGACGCGAACTGCTTTGCCATGGCAGAGGCAAACTTCGGGGCGGGCGCGGGCAGTGATATGGTTTTCGGCGTAATCATGGGCACCGGTTGCGGAGGCGGCATTGTATATAAAGGAGAAGTTATCAGAGGGCGGCATGATATTGCCGGAGAATGGGGGCACACATCCATTGATCCTGAAGGGCCTGATTGTTATTGCGGCTCAAAAGGGTGCGTGGAGACGTTTATTAGCGGCGGCGGACTTGAACGGGCTTATGAGAAAAAATGCGGCAAACGTTTGCGATTGCCTGAAATAGTTGAGCTGCACAGAAAAGGCGATAAGGGCGCGGGCGAGTTCATGCGCGCTTTTTTCAGGAACTTTGGCCGGGCAACCGCAAACCTGATTAACGTCCTTGATCCTGACATAATTGCGCTTGGCGGCGGAGTTTCAAATATTGACGAACTTTACACTAATGGCGTTGAAGAGACAAAAAAGATGGTGTTTAATGATAATTTCAGCGCCCCTATCGTCAGAAACAAGCTTGGTGATTCAGCCGGGGTGATAGGCGCGGCGTTGATCGGCAAATGAGCGTGATTTCTTTGCTTCATATTGGTCTAAATCATTGGTATAATTAGCCGATCGGAAATCGCGCGGCGTAAAGATATTTTGCATTTATTTATGGAGACAATAGTGTCGTTATTTTTAATAATTGATGATTCAATGGTTCAGCGGATATGGATTGATGAAAAACTAAAAACAGACGGGCATGAGTCGATTGAAGCGACCAGCGGCAAGCAAGGCATTGAAATGGCTATTAAAAACAGACCTGACTTTATTGTGCTTGACCTGATAATGCCTGATATGGACGGTCTGGAAGTTATACAGGAGTTGCATAACCGCGATCTGGACATACCTGTTATTGTGGTGACGGCGCATTTACAAAAAGCGGCAAGAGAGGCTTGCCTTGCGCTTGGGGTTATTGGATTTCTGAATAAACCATTAGAGATTGAAGATTTGCGCGAAGTTTTAAAAGAGCATGGTTGATTTTCAATAACCATTCTGCAAATAGCAAAACGCTTTTATATTGTTTTGCCGTTAACAGCGCCGGCTGTATTCTATGATGTTAATTTCGTGTCTTTTTGTGATTTTTCGTGGGCACGCTTTTGTTTTTTATTTTTAAATTAGTGAGGATTTGTGAAAATTAGTGGTTAATACGCTTTTTCCTTTTTATTTTTTACTTATCCGGATTGTCCGGGTTTAGATCATAAAGCCTAAAAACATATAATCATGAAACAAAGCGCTTCCAAATCAAAACTTATTGCGGCGTTAAAACGGCGCAAAATGCGCGACCATATTTGCCTGGTCTACAAAAGCCACCGAGATCAGTTGGCAGTTGCAATGCCGTTTACAAAAATTGGGCTTGAAAACGGGGAAAGATGCGTCTATATTGCCGACGATAGCGAGGTTTCATCAATCTCTTCGGCTATGACGCGGCATGGTATTGATGTAAACGGCAATGTGGAGAGCAAAGCATTGGTTATAACCGGCAGGCGCGATACTTGCCTGGAGCAGGAGAGTTTTGACCCGGATTTAATGATAAGGTATCTTAAAACTGAAATCAAGGAGGCAAAAGCAGACGGGTATCCAGGCGTTAGAATGGTTTATGAGATGAACTGGGCGCAAGGCAGCAAACCGGACATAGAGAAGACGCTGGAGTATGAGTCAAAAGTAAACAGCTTTGCTTTAAAAAACAATATTATTGTCCTTGACATGTATGATAGCTCGCTGTTCGACAATGAGTTTATACTGGATATTGTTAAAACACATCCGGTTGTAATTAACCGGGAGGTTGTTTGTGATAATTTCTATTACTCGCCGTCGGACGGCTCATTAAAAACCGCCGGAGCAGGCAGGCGCGTAAGGCGATTGCTTGATAATATGATAGCTCATGAAAACAACAAATCAGAGCTTATTGAGAATAAGGAGTGGCTCGAAAAACTCAACACCCAACTGCTTCATGAGATTTCAGAGCGAAAACGCGGAGAGGCGCAAATACAACTTCGCGCCTGGCAACAGGAAGCCGTCGCCGACCTTGGTCAGTCGGCTCTGGCAGGGATGGATGTTTTAGATCTTATGGACAAAGCGGTTGACGTTGTGGCAAAAACTCTTGATGTTGAATTTGCCGGAGCTTTTGAGTTGCAACCAAGCGGAGAGAATCTTATATTGCGGGCAGGCGTAGGATGGAATAAAGGGCTTGTGGGCGAAGCAACGATAAGCAGCCTCAAGAACTCTCAAGCCGGGTATACATTGATGACAAAGACTCCTGTAATTGTCGACGACCTGAACACGGAAACCAGATTTATTAAGTCCCGCCTGTTGTTAAAGCACAATGTCATAAGCAGTTTAAGCATAGTTATTGAGGGAAGGGAAAAACCTTTTGGAGTCTTCGGCGCGCACACCATTAAACAACGCAAATTTAACAGGGACGATTTTACGTTCATAATAGCGGTGGCAAACGTCCTCTCCGAGGCTATTGAGCGCAAGAAATACAATGAGAAGCTGAAAGAGTTTGCCGCCAATCTGGAAGCCGATCATAATGAGATCAAAAGACATTCGGATAATCTTGCGCGGGCAAATACGGAACTGCAAAAAGAGATTAAGGTTCGCAAACAGGCGGAAGACAAACTGCAACTGCGCGCAATGGAGCAGGAGGCGCTTTCAAACATATCGCGGTTGTTGATACAGGTTGAGTCGCTGGATACTATTTTCTCGGAAGTGCCTAAACTAATAAAGGACTTTTTCGGCTTTGACGCTATAGCTATTGAAACTTTTGACAAAACGAATGATGAAATAGTCTTTATGGGCAGCGTTGGATTCCCTTCAGAAGAAGGCGGCGGCCATGCGCATGAAGAAACAGACGGCACAGTATCAGGGGATGTTGTAAAGACCGGCAAGGCTATTATTTTGCCGGACATAAAGAATCAGTGCAAATACAAATTCAGAATGCTTTCAAAAAGAAATATTAAAACGTTTGCCTGCTTCCCAATGAATGCGCAAAAACGCGTAATAGGCACCTTGTGCATAGGCAGCGCGCAGGAACACGCGTTTGAGACGTCGACAAATATTATTCTCCAAACCATTGCCGACACTATAGCGCAAACAACCGAGCGCAAAAACGCCGAGGCTGAATTAAAGCAGTATCATGACCATTTGAAAGAGCTTGTTGATAAACGCACGGAACAGCTTAAAGCGGCCCAGGACAAATTGCTCCATTCTGAAAAACTCTCGGCGGTCGGCAAACTTTCAGCCTCAATTGCCCATGAATTCAACAATCCTATTTGCGGCATACGCAATGTAATTGAGAGGATAAGGAATAAATTTGCCGATACCCTCTTTGATGAGGAGCATAAAGAGCTTGTTGAGCTTGCTATTAAAGAGTGCAAGAGAGTGGCGGAACTTATAAGAAAACTCCAGGATTTCAACCGGCCTTCGTCCGGCATAAGCGAACCCATGGATGTTAATGAAGCGGTAAAAGATATGATTATGATGAGCAAAAAGAAATTAAAGGAGCGAAAGATCTCGCTCGTAACCGATTTTTCAGATAAACTACCCGGTATTTACGCGGTATCCGACCAGATAAAGCAGGTTATACTTAACATTATCCAAAACGCGGAAGAGGCCATCCCTGATAAAGGCGGAACTATTTCCATCACCACTGAACTTAAAAAGACAACGGTTGATATAAATATAAAGGACACCGGCAGCGGAATACCTCCGCAATTTATAAACACAATTTTTGAGCCTTTTTTTACCACCAAACCTTCAGTTAAGGGAATAGGCCTCGGCCTTTTTGTCAGTTACGGCATTATTAAAAAACATGGAGGAAATATTGAGGTTAAAAGCTTTCCCGGCCAGGGTACAACCTTTACAATATCACTCCCAATAAAGGCTAATCCGGACGAATCTGAATAAAGGCGCGGTAGAGCTGAGAACAAATGACAAATAACCAATTGGTTTATCATAAATTATTGATGGGCGGCGCTCTAGAGAGCGCCAATAACAAATGACCAGTTACCAATTACAATTTTGAAGTATAATAATTTTATACGGGAGCAAGTTTTGAGAATTTACAGAAACATTTTTTGCGCAAACTTAGAGGTTTAAAGGAGGGTGAGTATTATGCCGTATTCAATTTTATTAGTTGACGACGAAGAGATTATACGCCGAACACTTAGCCTTGATTTAAAAGACGCCGGCTATGAAGTCACTCAGGCGGCATCAGGCGAGGAGGCAATCGCCAGATTAAAAGAACGCAAATTTGAGATGGTTATAACCGACCTCATGATGGAGGGCCTGGACGGTATTCAGGTTCTGAAAGAGGGAAAAAAGGAACATTCAGCGCTTTTAGTGCTGATTTTGACCGGATACGGCTCGTTGACAACAGCTATAGACGCATTACGGCTCGGGGCTTCGGATTATGTGCTAAAACCGTATGACAAAGATGAGATTTTGTTGAGAATAACTAACTGTCTTGAAAAAATGGAGCTTAAAAAGAAAGTGGAGTTATATGAAAACGTGCTCCCATTGTGTTGCATGTGCAAAAAGATACGCGACGGCGAGCCGGGCAAGGGTAAATGGCTCGACATAGACGCTTACCTGTTAAAAAACGCAAATGTGGGCATTGACCATGGTTATTGCGAAGAGTGCCGCGAAAAGAAAAAAGGCGACATTTATCTTGAAAAACAGAAAAAAGACCAAAATATGAAACGTTTGGCAAAATAGACGGTCATTGGCAACAGGTCATTGGTTACTGGATACTGGATAATTATCAAAAATCTTTGATTTTTACCTAAACTTTAGTTCACTTTTAACTTTAGATCACTTTAGCCACTTTAATTGGTTTGAATATAGTTTAAACTTGCGAAAAGCGTTTACTGTGCCGCAAACTGTTTCATCAAAGTTTTTATTGAATTGGAGGTATTAAAAACATAAAATATTCGCTTTATATATTTAGCGTTAATTTTGACTAAGCCCATAGCGGCTGAAAAATAGAGATAAATCTCGGAGATAAATAAATGAAATTAATATTGCTGGGCGCGCCCGGGGCGGGCAAAGGCACTCAGGCTGCCATGCTTGAAGAGAAATACAAAATTCCACAAATTTCCACCGGCGACATTTTACGCGCTTCGGTTAAGGAAAAGACGTCAATGGGCGTCAAGGCGAAAGAGTTTATGGACAAAGGCTCGCTGGTTCCTGATGAAGTGGTTGTGGGGATAATTGAAGAGCGGATTGTTAAACCTGATTGTGAAAACGGTTTCATCCTTGACGGCTTTCCCAGAAATACGGCTCAGGCGGACGCCCTTTCCGCAATGCTGGATAAAAACGGCGAAAACATTGACCTTGTGGCAAGCATCCTGGTTGACGATCAGGAGGTAATCGCGAGGCTTGCCGGCCGGAGAACGTGCAAAGAGTGTAAAAAGGGATACCATGTGACGTTTAAACCCCCAAAAGAGGCCGGCAAATGCGACGCTTGCGGAAACGAGCTTTTCCAGAGAACGGACGATAAGGAAGAGACGGTTAAAGACCGTCTTGAGGTGTACAAGGAGCAGACTCAACCGTTAATTGACTACTATTCCCAAAAAAACAAGCTTAAAAGCATAGTCGGCGAAGGCGGCATTGATAAAGTATTTGAAAAAATTTGCGGATTAATCGACGAAGCGATGCCGTGAAAAATGATCATATCCATAATAATACCAGTTTGCGATGAAAATGGTTTAATTGAAAAAAATTTAAACTATTTGAATAGGACATGCCGCCGGTCCCAAGTTGAAATCATTCTTGTTGACGGCGGCCAAATCGATGTAAACACAGACCCGGTTAAATCCGGAGCCGACAAGATTTTAAAAAGCTCCCGTAAAAACCGCGCATATCAGATGCATTTAGGAGCTGCCGCCTCAAAAGGCGATCTGCTTCTGTTTCTTCATATTGACACACTCCTCCCCCCTAACTGGTTCGACTCGCTTTTTGAAACATGGAACAACAAACAACAGCCGGCCGCCACCGCGTTTCGGCTTCAATTCGACAAAACCGGCTGGCCGTATAACCTTATACGTTGGGCGGCTGAAAAAAGAAGCATTTGCACAGGCGTCCCTCATGGAGATCAGGCTATTGCGGTTTCCAGAAAACGATATTTTGAAATTGGCGGTTATCCTGATGTGCCCCTGCTGGAAGAGTATCTCCTTTTTAAACAGTTTAAGAATATCGGAAATGTCAAACTCCTGCCCGACAACATAATAACTTCAACAAGAAGATATGAAAAGAACGGCCCCCTGCGCACCGGCCTGCGCAATGCCGCCCTCCTTTTGCTTTACGCAATAGGATGCCCGCCAAACTCGCTGGCGCGGTTTTATCGCTGATTTTTAAACATTTTACAGGAGCAAAAACAATGAAATTCATACGTTTTATAACCTTTGCCACAATATTTGCGCTTATTATTTGCGCATCGCATCAATCAAAGGCAAACAACGACGTCCTTTACCAGACTTCAA
This sequence comes from Candidatus Anammoxibacter sp., assembly GCA_021777105.1. Taxonomy (GTDB): domain Bacteria; phylum Planctomycetota; class Brocadiia; order Brocadiales; family Anammoxibacteraceae; genus Anammoxibacter_B. The sequence goes on along the minus strand of JAIQZQ010000063.1, from coordinate 6,644 downwards.
CCATTAACGCCCTGCTTCAACGTGTGTTTGACGGAAATTTAACATTCGGCGAATTAAAAAAGCACGGGAATTTTGGACTCGGAACTTTTAACGGCCTAAACGGCGAAATGATTGCCCTTGATAACGTTTTTTACCAGATAAAAGAGGACGGCAAAGTATATCCTGTTAACGACGCAACAAAAACACCCTTTGCGGTAGTCACGTTTTTTGAGGCGGATAAAACTTTTGAGTTGAAAAACCCAATGCCACTTAACGAATTACAAAAACATATTGATAATTTACTGCCGACTAAAAATATTTTTCACGCCATAAAAATTCAGGGCTCATTTAAATATTTAAAGGCCAGAAGCGTCCCAAAACAGCAAAAACCATATCCTGCCATTACTGAAATAATAAAAACCCAGCCAATTTTTGAGTTTAACAACGCAAAAGGAACTATGGTCGGGTTTAGAACGCCGGAATACGCCAACGGCATTAACGTGCCCGGCTACCACTTCCACTTTTTGACCGACGACAAAAAAGCCGGCGGTCATGTTCTTGAGTGCCACATAACCAACGGCCACGTTGAGATCGATTACACCAGCGATTCATATATGTCACTACCCAACAATGCCGATTTCTATTCCGCCGACCTCTCAAGTGAAAAACGGGTGGACATTAATAAGGTTGAGAAGTAGGTAAACATAGAAACCCGATAAATAGCCATGACTCGTTACAAGGCTCCTGCCTTGTAACGCAGTGTCCAATGAGGCTCCGCCTCATATTGATATAAGGAAGGATAAATGACCACACAATTAACCGACACTGATCCCAAAACGAAAAAAGCGCAAATAGAATTGATTCGGAAAGCAAGTATAGCTAAAAGGATATCAGTAATGCGCTCACTTTCAAAAAGCGTAATCCTGTTATCGAGACGGACCATCAAACGCGCCAAACCGAATTTTAACGAAAAAGAAGTGTCATTGGCATTCGTGTCTCTTCATTACGGCAAGGACCTGGCCGCCCGTTTATATATATAGATATGATTAAAAAAGGTTTATGGCAAAAAACGGAAATTTTTGACAACCTTGTTAAATAGTAACACAGGCATCCTTGCCTGTATTTCAAAGTATATTTTCGCAGCCTTAATTAATATAACCCCACAGCCTGAACTGAGTCTGTAATTCCAGATCGTCTTTTAGCTAGGCTCATAACCGGTTTGTTGAGTTGTTTAAGCAATGTTTCGCCGGGAGGCGGTATAGTTGTTACCCATTGAAATGTCAAAGGTTGACATCCCAATGTAGAGGTTTTATACTATAAACAATCCATATGTTACACATACTATAAATTAATATTGGGGTGATAATATGAGCACAAATATATCATTAACACCGGAACTTGAAGAATATGCCAAAGATCAGGTTGCAAGCGGGCTTTATGGCTCTGTTAGTGAATTTATGAGAGAAGCGGTGAGAATGCATCGAATGGTAAATTTGGAGCATCGTCTTTACATACGCGAATTGCATAATGAATTGACCCAGGCGGCTTCTGAAATAGACAATAACGAAACCGAACCACACAATATGCGGGAAATAATGGATGAAGTTCATTCAGAGCAGGCAAAGCAAAGAAAGTGAAAAACCTCTAAGTGTTTTGCGGACATTAACTGCCCGGGCAAAACTCAAGGAAATATATAGATATTCTTTAGATAAATGGGGAGAAAAAGTCGCGCGCAAATATATGGCTGACATAGAAGCCGAGATAAAACGCGCTGCAAGAAGGCGCGGCGGAGCAAAAAAGAACCAGGAATTCAGCGCTCGTTTCACATATTCACGAGTCCGTCGGCATTATATTTTCTTTGATGTAAAACAAGATTCACTCATTATTGCTACAATCTTTCACGCCGGCATGCATATCAAAGAACGTATGCATGAAGAAATGCGCTCCATTGAAAAAGAAATTAATAAAATTGTAGAATAAAACCAGCATGTGCGAAACAGCGAAACTTTAATTATATCTTTCCACAATCCACTTCCTGAAAACAGGCACGGCAAAATCATATCCACTTTCGTTTTTAATAATAATCTTTTTCCTCGTCAACGATTTTGTGGTTTCGTTTGGTTCTATTTCCAGTGAATGGTCTTGCGGTATTTTGTTTAATAAATCCCTCTCATCCTCACACATCTCTGATTTCCAGAGGTGTTCAAAGTATGATTTGCACGATCCAAACATTTTGTTTATTGCAACATCCACATCATCCTGCTCAGCAAATCTCTTATCTGAAGCGTTAAGGTGATTAATCAACTCCCACATTGTCGCTTGAATAAGGTATGGGTGCCCCCCTAATTGACGGGCAAGGTTTTTAGCCACATTGTTATCAGGTCGATATTCTAGCTCCAACTCAGGTATGGGTTTTGTTATGAGTTGCATGGAGTAACGGAATTCAAGAAAACCGATGGGGATAAATCTGCTGTTAATAAGATAATCCGTCCAGTCAATCTCCTTTATCTCTTCAAGCAAATGTGAACCTGAGAAGAGAAATATTATATTCGGCATAAACTGTATCCAGTGTCTAAATGCGTCATGCGCGCCGGCTAAAATTCCGTTTACAATCTTCTCCCCGAATGTTGCGAATTCATCAAGACATATCAAAAGATATTCGCTTTTAACGCGCAAATCATCCTGAACCGTTTGCAAATATTCCGTAAGCTCGGCAAGGTTGTTGCAATCGGATTTAGGCGCAGAAGCCTCATTTATAACGGCATCTATAGCTTTTACAAAAGATGACGCAAGATATGATAAATTTGTAGACACCCTCGGATCCTGACAATCTATGTAAACTGGTTTAAGGTCGGAACTTAAATATTGATTCAGGTTTATCAAAGTTGATGATTTGCCAGCGCGCCTTGGCCCAATAAAGAGAATTGCCGCAGGCTCGGCGTCTGTCAACGCGTCGCGCTGGATATGGTCAATTATATCCCTTCTTCCAATATAAAGCTCCGCACCATTCTCTAAAGGGCGAGCCGGCACAAATGGATTTATTAACGGCTTGCCTGCAATAGATTCAAGCTCTTTTATCTCATCCTCAATAACACTGCGCCAATTGCCGGCAACCCGTCCAAATCTTTCGCCAAACTTTCGTTCAGCGAAATCAGTCTCTTTTTGAAAACCTGCAATCCGGTTGTTTAGTTTTTGCAACATCCTTATGCGGTTTGAAGTGTTGTTTTCGTTAAGCGCTTTATTAACATCATCTGAAATTTCCCTGATCTTTTCATAACCTTTAACATAATACTCGGGAAATATGGATTGATCTTGCGGTATAAAATCAAGCTCACTTGATAACTCTCCAATATTCCTAACCCCTTTAAACCGGGCCATCTCATCAACGGCAATTTCAACCAAAACTTCCTGAGCCGGTCTCCTTTGCGCGGGACGATTACGAACAAGAAAAACAGCTTCATCTACAGCATTGCGCGTGTTTTTCCTTGCGCAAATTAACAAAGTTCGTTTTAAAAACGGCATTGAAACGCAAACATTTTCATCCCAGTGTGTGGGAAGCTGTTGAAGGCTTATGGTTTTAAAAATAATTTGAAATATATATAACGTCAAATAATAGTAGCGCGTATAAAAAATAAGACATGAAAAAGTGCTGGCTCCCCATATAATAAAGCCATATTCAATTCCTTGTTCAAATCTAGCCTTAACGCCCCATGCAACGCCTATTGCAACGCCCATTGCAACGCCCAATGCAACGCCAAATGTAACGTCCAATGTCAATCTCAATGTAACGCCCAATGTAACGCCCAATGCAGCACTCGCTGCAACGCACACTGCAACGCTCACTTCAACGCCATCTGCAACGCCCAATGCAACGCCCAATGCAACGCCCAATGCAACGCCCAATGCAACGTCCAATGCAACGCCCAATGCAACGCCCAATGCAACGCCCAATGCAACTCTAAACAATGCATTTGCAATATTAAATTCCAATCCAAGTCTGGTTAGCGCTATAAATCCGGAGATCACCAATAAAGTGTAAAAGTTGGCCCACAAAACTGTTGTAATACCCTTTTTCTTATCCCAATCTCTGGTCTCATCTTTTAAAGTTAAGCTTTTAAAAAACGCCTTAAACAGAAGCTCTAAATATTGTTTAAATGTCATAAATTTCATTTTAAGTAACCTTTACTCTTTTGCCCCTATATTGATTGATAACGGCGACAACTGTTTACCGATTTTGCCTATCTTTTCGGAATAATCCGATACTGTAGTTATAAATGGCGGCATATTGGTTTTGAGCCATTTGATTATTTTTGCATTGTTAGACCTAAAATAGCTTGTGGTCTCGTCCTCAATCTTTTTCTTAAGTTTATCCTCATCTAGATTTAAACGCCTGTTTTCAAACACCCAATATGAAACAATCTGTGAGATTATAGGATGGACACTGCAATATGATAGCAAAAAATTTAACTCATCAGCTGACGGCTTCAATCTGTTCAACCATAGTTTTGAAATAAATTCGTGAATTTCATTTGTGTTGTCTGAAACAACAAATCCACCTAGATTTTGGTTTGCAAATATATTCCAAAACGGCGAAACAATGCGGCCCTTATCTGTTAATTCCTTTAAAGAGAGTTGTGATGATGTGACAATGCTCAGTTTATGTTGATTAGCAGCCGACCGCAGAGAGTCAAAAAATTCCTCGCTAAATTTATGCTCAACGTTTGTAACGATCTCAAATTCATCAATTAACAGCACGCATATCTTGCCGTTTTTTCCAAATTCGTCCAATGCGTCCAAAAGCTTGCACATACAATCTTCATCAGTTGGTAGAGAATCAGGGGTAATGTTAAGCATTTTTATAACACTTTTGCAAAATCGCAATGGGGTAGAGTATCGGGCGTCCTGAAGGTCAATATAGATGAACCTGTAATCATCACACTCCAGGCGCTTGTTTCCTGTTAAACAGAGATGATTTAAAAGCGAGGATTTACCTATTCGCCGTTCTCCAACGATTGAGACGCTCCCCAGATTGCGTACACGGGAAAGGAGCTCGGCTATCTCAGCCTCTCTGCCAACAAAATCTGATTCGTTGACAATCATTGACCTGTTGGTAAATGGGTTAGTGGTGGTGTTCAAATTTTAATTGCCTTGTTAAGTGTAATTGTTCTGTGTGTTTTCTAACCTTTTTAACAAATTACTCGTTTTTCTAGCGGTATACTCTATTCGAATCTCCCTTACCCCCTCTTTGGCCCTTCCGGGGCATAATTCTCACTAGAGCAGACAAGCTGCTCAGTGTTCATTTACCAACGAGGGAAATCTAAAGAATCTTGATTATATTAGGAGCCTCCTCAATTGATATAACCCCACTGCTTAAACTGTGTCTGCAATTCCGGATCATCTCTAAACGCCTTAAAGTAAATATACTCAGGGGCAAGGTCCGCCCCATTTGGCCACACTATTGTAGCCAACTCATTATCGACCTCAAAATTTGAAAAGAAAGCTTTGTCTTTTAATGGTGTAAATACCGGGCCTCTTAATGCATCAAACAAATCAGCAATGCCTTTTCTGCCGTTATTAAAGGAAACCTCTATTTTATAATCTTCAATATAGTCTGCTTTAGTGACATGTAAAATCATAATAATTACTCCAATGGCTCAATAGGTTTCGGAGCTTCATTATTCCCGCAAAGCTCCCAATCTTCAATTAACTCTTCCTTGTGCAACTCATACCATTCAAGCACGAGTCTCAATGCTCTTTTAGGGAATTTTCCATCAACGACCCCATTGCGTATATTAACAGTGACTTCATACTCTCCATACTTTGCATGAAAATGTGGAGGAGAATGATCATCCCAATACATCGCGATTATGATTCCAAGAAATCTGCTTATTACCGGCATAATTTATTTCTTTTTTGAGGAGCTAAATATTAAATAAAATAACGTAAACTGTAACAATAGAAATTCTCATTTAAATTTACCAAATACCTGCGGATAATACAAATGCAAATACGGCGTCAGTAGTAGTCAATGGAGGCTGCATTCTTAAAAATAAGCATTTATTAAACCTTAAGGGCTCGGAAAGAAATAATTTCTGATATTCCATGCTTTACTCTGAAATCAGTTTGTATTTGTGCTTTGCTATAAAAGTGGTAAATAAATTTGTCGATTTACAGATAAAGTGGTTCAAATTTTTACCACTTTTAGTTTAGAGCGGTTCTATATTTGTCCAATTTTTAAGATTTAGAGATATCATAATAGAAATACTTAAAGAAATAATACTGGACTTTCAGAGTGAAAGCGCTGACGCCGGGGTTAAAGGGCTTCTTGATTATGAGATCGTCAGGAATACTATCCGCGCCTTCAGAAAAACATTTAGAGCGGTCTACAAGACTACTCCGGCAAGCGACCCAATGCCATTAAAACACTTGAATTTTCATAATTATTGGTTTATCATTACAATTAACAATGTGGGCAGGATTAAACTTTCAAGATGGAGATAGTTATGGCGCGTAAACTAATAAGTTTTGACTGGGCGATAAAGAAACTTTTACGAAGCAAAGCAAACTTCGGCATTCTGGAAGGATTTCTCAGTGAACTGCTCTTTACTGATATCACAATAGTTGAGATATTAGAGAGTGAAAGCAATAAAGAGACAGTTGATGAT
>JAIQZQ010000062.1 GCA_021777105.1 Candidatus Anammoxibacter sp. | reverse complement strand
TACTGGATACTGGATACTGGATACTGGATACTGGATACTGGATACTGGATACTGGATACTGGATACTGGATACTGGATACTGGATACTGGTTCCAACGTTCCGCGTTGGAACCTATTTTCGACGCTCTGCGTCGTGTAGGTGAACCGCTATTTAAAGATAATTGATTCTGCGGTATACCGGGATTGCCGGTTGTAAAGAGTGGAGTTTTTACGCATGATTAGCTCAGCTGCAACGCGCATGATTGTCCCTGCCTGCCACAGCGCGAGGATGCGCCTACACTACAACTACATTTTTCGACGCGTGGGCGTCTAATCCTGTATTCCAACGTGGGGCATTGGAACAAGAAGGACGAGTGAATTTCTTAATTTCAAAAAATTACTACCTATTTCCCATTCCAAATCTACTTCAACTTATCAATCTCTTCAATTGAAAGACCTGTTATTTCTGATATCAATGATTTTTCCATTCCTTTAGAAAGCATTATCCTTGCGTCTTCAAGTTTTCCTTCAAGTTTCCCCTTCTTAAAAGTCTTTTTCTTTTCTCTTTCCAACGCGGTTATTAACATATTTGTTACCTCCTCTTTGCTTTTATAAGCGTTCTCTAGATATTTATAATCATCTGGGTCGATTTTACCATGGGCTGATAGCTGTTTAAACCAATTTAGAAACAATGACACCGCTTGTTTATCTTCTTCATTCTCAAACAGGCTCAACAATTCCTCTTTTAAAGCATCTACGTCATAATGCGATTCCGCTAAAAACAGAGTCGAGACTATATTCCTTATCTTTAACAACGCCTCTTTGCCGTATTCATTCTCGGAAATCTTGAAATATTCAAAATTTATTGCATATTTTCCAAGTAATGCATTGCCTTCTATTAAATCTGCAATATTAACAGGGGCATCCCATTTACGGTCTCCATTATAAAGCATAATTGGAAAAATCGGTGGCAATATTTTTACATTTTTATTGGAAAAGACATAGTCCATATAAAAATTTGTTATGTAATTCAACAATCTTAACGCCATAAAATAATCAACGCCGGATTGGAATTCCATCAGTATATAAAAATAAACATCCCTATTCTTTAATTTGAGTTTGTATATTAAATCGCTTTCAGTCTCTTTATAATGAGCAGATATAAAGCTTTTATCGATAGTTTCGCAGTTGTCAAAATCAAGCTCTTTTACCCAATTTTCAGTTACAAACGTCTCTATTAGCTGGCGAAATATCGTCTTATTTGAAAACAGTTTTTTATAACCGCTATCGTGTATGTTATTAGTCATTTTATTGATTTTCTAACATATATTATTTTTCAATATAAAAGGCTAAAGCCTTAACTCCTTATATGGTGTTTATTATAAAATTTCACATTTTATAGTCAACATAAAACATATCAATAATAGAAAGCCATGAAATCAAAAGAAAATGCGATGGAACACGAGTGACATTATTCCGCTTGTCACATGCTAAAACACGGTCGCAAAACAAAATGAATCACCCGTCCATGTTATTGGCGTCGAAGTCGATATTCCAACGCAAAGCATTATAACGAGCGAACCGGTTGCTTTTACCCTGTTTCGCTTTTATCTGTGAAATCGGTGAAATCTGCGGTTGTTTTTGCCTTGTTTTCTAATTTAGGAGTTTTTCCGGTTACCCGCCATATCGGGAGTTTTCCATTCTCTACACCAATTACACCACCCACAGTTGCGCAACTGTTATTTGTATTAATTAAAGGTCAACCCATATTAAAGATTTCATTTACATCGGCAATATTTATATATTACGCACAGTTTTTATTGATTCAGTTTTTTGTCTTGACAATGATAGTTGTATTGTTATTATTGTAGCTTGCTTCAGCTACCCACGTAATACGACGGCTAATTTATAGTTAATAAACTTGAGTTAAGCAGAAGGTTTAGGCTAACGGCTTGGTTATTGCCGGCCCTAACTCATTGTTATCCTCGAAGGGGGATAATTTTAAATATTATTGCTTGCCGGCCACATATTTTGACCAAACCCGTCTGATTGGACATTTCAGGTCTAGCAAGTTTTAGATCTTGAATATTTGCTTTATGATGCTGATCCCTGTATTCACTATTATTTTGCAGGCATTACAAACACGCCTATTGACCTTAACCGTTCCCTTGGGAAGCGGTCTTCCATGGCAAGTTAAAAGATAGTTTTTTTAATTTACAAATTTTTAGGAGGAGTGATTATGGTTTCCACTGATAATTCAATACTTTCAAATGTATTGCCGGAACTTGAAAAAGTGCAATGCGGCTTTCTGCGCGACACATTAAATAAAAGCTTTTGCGAAAATAAGGATCTGCTAAATAGAATAGAGGGCAGTTTTAGGGCCGCCGTAGACGGAGCCGACAACGAAGACTGCATGAAATATTTCTTTAAGAGCTGGTCTATGACCAATCATAGCTGCATGCGTGTTTCCGCCATAAGCAACAGGCTTAGTTTGCAAAAACACAAAAATCAAGATATTCATAATGAGGAGAAGTTTTTTCAATCAATAGCAAGCCTTAACAGAATAGCAGACGCGGATCTTGGAGTAGGCGGCGGAGAATTGCACCACGACATGTTCTACAGAATGGCCACCCCTATTTGCGGCAATGACGAGTGGCAACTCGGAAAATACTGCACAAATGACGCGCGTCTATTTAAAACCTGGGCCGACCATAACGCCCTTAAGGAAGACGATATGCTTGTCGGTCTTGCCACAACGCTGATACACGAAATCTATACCCACGGAGAAGTTGAACACATTGAGCCTTTATTTAAGGAGTGGTTAATCAACTCTAAAGGCTATTCAGAGGAGGAGAGCAAGAAGACAGTTTTCTGGATTACCGCGCACTGCTATCCCACGGAGGTTAAACATTTTCGCCATGGTTTGCAGGCGGTTGAATATTATTGCGACGCTGTTAACATCAACATTGAAAGTTTTGATATTATGGGTGTATTCAATAAATATCTTGAAATGAAATGCAATGTTATGGACTCGTTGACAGCTATCTATCAAAATCAAAATTAATAGTCGTTAAAACGCTGAATAATAGACCTAAGTGGGCTGCGCGAGGCTATAACTATGCAAAAAAACGTTATTATTGTCCGGGCCTCCGGAGGTTTTGGAAACCGGATATTTTTTGCCGTATTTTCGTTATATCTAAGCCACAGATATGGCGAGACGGTTAATATGACGATGCTGGATTCAGCCCATTCCCATCAGGAACATCCGGATTTCACGGATATCTTTAATAACCTGAGACAACATATAAATGTCATATCATATGAAGATATGATACGCATTAAAAATGATCTCGGCTTAAAGCCGGTTAACACGCAGGATTTTTCACTGGACGGTCTACCCGGCCAATTAACCCGGTCTGTTCTTTTTTACGCAAATCCGTTCAGCGATTGTTGCAGAATGTTCAACTTGTTGCCCGATTCATATAGGTTATCGCTTGAGGTTAATCCCGAGCTGATATCGCCGTCAACGATGGAGCTGTCAAGAGGCAGGCACATTGCAATACATATAAGATACGGTGATAAATTATGCCAGGCATTAATGGACGGATCGTTTTTTAAATCGAGCCACAAGGGCGTTTATCATCGGAACATTTTGTTCACCCCTGAATATTATATCGAAATAATTAATAAACTTAGGGATTCGCATGGATTGCCTATTTATATAGTCACCGATAGTCCCAATGTAGTAAATGAGTTTATCCTGGCTAAGACCAACGGCGCGAGCATTATTGAAGCGCCGTATTGGGAAGGCTTTTACATTTTAACGCGCGCATACGCCATTGTCGCATGCCACAGCACTTTCTCGTTTAGCGCAGGTTATTTAAACGTCAACAACAATGTCTATTTAGTAAAAAAGCCGATTTTGGATATGCCTCTTTATAACCTGCCTGAAGACAATGCTGTCTCGCCTGATTGGAATATTGTTGATAACCGGAAGTATATACTGAATTACAATCAACCGCTTGTTAAAAAAATGGCGGATTGTTTCGGCAAATGCGGGTATTACAAAAACTGGTACAACGGGCAAGGGGAAGCATATGAGGGTATGAAGAAATTATTTGTTGAAGACGCAACGCTATAATCCATCGCTATAGAATAAATAAGCGGCATTGCATCCTATGGGCATGGAACGATCCCTATTTATACAGCAAGTTTAATATAAGGTTTTCAATTATCTCTTTGCGAAACTTCCAGAAAAACGCTGCTTTCCCGATTAAATCAACGTTTCTCAACATGGCGTTTCGCATCCAGATTGTAAATACCCGCTTTCTGAGCAACTGGTTATCAATATCCCCGCTTCTTTTAAACATTGAAAACTGTACGGGAACGGTTATACCACCTGCGTTTTGCGTCAACTTTCTTGAAAGGCTGTCTTTGGTAAGATGTATGGTGACCTGTATGCCGGCAAGGAGATAAGCCGCGCCGCCCCCAGCGCTATCCATACGCTTGATTACACGATACCAAAAGTCAATGCCCTCGAAACAAATTAAATCCTCATTATAGAATATGCCGGCCAAAGCCTCCCTTTTACACGCTACGCTGCTGCCGTTCATGCCAAATGAAGGATGCCACAATGCGCGCACAGCTTTTGGAATTAAATATACATCATCTTCAGCCTTTTCAATTATAGGCGCCAGGCCGTTGATATCAGGCAGCCTTCTGCCGCCCGGGTCCCGCTCAAACTCAAAAAAAAGCAAGTCCGCGCCATATTTAGTAAAAATAGAGTCCGCCTTTTCAAAGAAACCCGGCTTGTATTCATCATCAGCGTCAAGCAGAAAGATGTAATCGCCGGAGGCGGCCTTAAGGCCCGTATTCCTTGCCGCGCCGGGCCCTTTGTTTTCCTCATGTTCAATAATCACGACACGCGGCGCGCATTCACAATTTTTCATCTCCTCATCTAATACTCTTTTTGCGGTTTTCAGGCTGTTATCATGGCTTTTATCGTCTATTATCACAATTTCGCAAGGTTTTTTGCCTTGCCGCAAAATCGAGCGAATAGCCCGGCCAATGTACGCTTCCTTATTGTATAGAGTTATTATAACGCTAAATTTATTATCCATATGAGAACCAGTCCAAAGTTTCCTTAAATAGTTTTTCAGCAGCCATATCTTCATTAAAACCATGACCGGCGTTTTCAATAACCGCAGTTTCATACTCACTGTTTATCAAGCGCAACTTATCCTTCCATATATCTTTGGCATGTGAATTTCCGGCAAAAACCAGCTTTACAGGCCTCTTAATACTGGAAATAATCCGTTCATCCTGCATTGACCGCTCAGTAATCAGCCCTTTTGACAGCAAATACCCAATCTTGAGATTTGCAATGTACTTGTCCAGAGCTTTATTGTAAACAAACGGCGAACTTGTTTTAGTTTTATCAAACAAAGCAGTGTCCCATAGAGCAATGCGGGCAATATTTTGTTGATCTGAATTAATAACAACACAACCGCCTATGCTGTGCCCTATCAGATAAATATCTTTATAGATCCCATAAAAATTAGCCGTTACCCGATTTAAGTCTGAAACAAAAGTGGAAATAGAACAATCAGTCAACTTCCGCCCCTTTGCCTCGTTTGAAAAAAGGTCAACTCGAAACGCGTCAAACCCATGTTCAGGGAAGTACCGCGCCCCGTTGTAATATAGATGGTTCTCCTTCTCCCCAGTTAGGCCGTGTATAAAAACAACCAGCTTATCCGTTTGCGACTTGCTGTTTAAAACCCCATGAATTAAGCAGCCGTCGCCTGTTTCAATTGCGTATGTTTTTTCCATATAAATATAATTTTATAAAATTGTCTTTAATTAAATCAGTAACAAAAAGATATTATAATAACTTTAATAACATTGTAAAGAGCAATAGCGAATATCAATATTTTATTTAACAACTTTTTTTAAATTTTATGTTGACATAATAGTTCATGCAAGTATTATGTACTACTATTGTTATTTGCCATATCCCATTGCGCCATACTGTTTAACTTATATCGCAGGAATTTTATACCGCGCGCCGCAACCGCGAAGGTTTAATTCAACTACATCATGTATTCCATGCAATTATCAGAGACTAAATTTTATCGCCACCATTCCGAGTTTGTTTCACAAATGAAACCGTTTATGGATTATCTGTCGTATCATAAAAGATGCTACAATCCATACCCTATTGTGATCCCGCGCTCAATGTATATTGAGTTGACGGAACTCGGCGAAGCAATAATACAAGGCGTTAAAGCCGTTGCCGGCCATTATCTTGACGATCCCCGAATGCAAAGCCGCATGCCTTTAACCGGCCAATTTAAGGAGATATTGAGCTTCTCATACCCGCAGCCTTACCATATAGGAATGCTTCGGCCGGATCTTATCTTTTCCAGAGATCACGGCCCGCTTGTATGTGAAATCAACGCCCGGTTTCCAATAAACGGCATGGCGCTAAGCCAATGGCTGGGGCAAACAATAGCCACTGTCCCCTATCTTGCCGACGCCGGGATTGAGCCTCCGCAGTCCCTGAACCGCCTTTTACCGGCCATGCTTAACCGGTTTGATATAGACAAGCCATTGGCGTTGATTAACAAAAAAGAGGCCGGCAGCGAAAGCAGGTTTTTCCTGGATCAGTTTAGAGCAGCCGGAGGCCGCGCCATAATCGCAGCCCCTGAAGAGTTGCAATTAAAACGAGGCGGGATTGAGCTTAACGGCGAGAGCGTCAACCAATTCATTCTGGAGCTAGACCGCGCCGAATTATTGAATTTTAAGACTGAGGTATTGGAACAAATGGCCGGTTATTCAAATTATTTTAATGACCTGCGCACACTGATTCTTGCGCACGACAAACGCATGCTGGGCGTCCTGCGCGACCGGGACATAATGAGCAGCTATCTTGAAGAGCCATACTTAACACTGTTAAACCATTTTATTTCAAAAAGCGTTAATCTGGACAATGACGTTGCATTTGATGAGGCGCTTAAAAACCCCGGACAATGGGTTATAAAAAAGATTAGCGGCGGCCGCGGCGTAGGCATGCTAATCGGGCCTGAAACCTCGGAGGACACATGGGCGTCAACTTTAACAAACAACCGCGATGAATATATGGCCCAGGAATATATCCCATATAAGGAGTTGCCGGTAGTCCATGAAAACAACGGCAATCCCGCTTGCGCAATGATGTATCTGGTGGGCACATTGCCTTGTTTTGACGATAAAGTGTTTGGCCCCGGCATGTTTCGCACATCCAAAACATTTAAAATCAACCTCGGCCAGGGCGAAGGCGACGCAGTCCTATTAGGACCTGCAATACAAAAAGCGGAAGCCGAAGACAACAGACGCGCCATACCGGTCTATCACGGAGTGGTTTAAACGCAGGGACACGAATCCTATGCAGCCGAAAAATCATCGCCAACAAGATTCGGCTAGCTGCAATAATGAAGATTAATACACAAGGAAGTTGAGAGCTTAACGCGCAATGAATACAATTAAAGTTTTATTCCTTACCGACCATACAACGCACGCTTATTTTGACTCTGTTTATCTATTGTCCCGCGCGCTGGATAGTTGTCCTGAGCTTGAAGTATTTACCGCCAGTTTAGGCTATTACAAAAACGCCCAGTTTGCCGGAGGGGAGGATTTTAGCAGAATCTGGTGTGTAAAGCCAAGCCCTGATTTTATCTACGAAAAGCGTGAGACCATGTTTACTGAAAGCGCCGAGCCGCGTAACGTATCCGATTTCCATTTTTTATTCCTCAGGACATTGCCCATGGATCTGGATTTTCTTTTTTATATCGATAAATATTTTAACGGCAAACGCGTTATCAACAACCCTGCCGGGATAAAGCATACAGAATCAAAAATGTTAATGCTTGGGCTGCCTAAAGTTACACCGTTAGTGAAGTTGTGCCGCTCTATCAAGGACGTCATTGAATTTTACAGCTTTTTTCCAATAGTGTTAAAACCTTGCGTAGGGTACGGAGGACAATTTAATTTACAGATTCGAGCAGACCGGCTTTGGATAGGAGATGAAAATTATGATCTTTTTGAGGCTTTATATAAATTGAAAGAGATCATTGAGGAACAAGGGCCGTTTGTTGCAATGGAGTATTTGCCGCGTGTTTATGAGGGCGACAAACGCATACTTGTCGTTAATAATAAAATAGTCGGAGCGATGCTAAGGATGCCCGCTCAGGGAAGCTGGTTGTGCAACACCTCAAGCGGAGGAACCAGACACACCGCAGATATAGAACCAGAGGAATATGAGATGGTTGAATATATGAACGAAAAACTTGAGCCCAGAGGCATTGCTATTTACGGACTCGACACGCTGATCGGCAAACAAGACAAGCGTGTGCTATCCGAGGTCAACACATGTTGCCCCGGAGGTTTTTACTCTATTCATGAAATATTAAAACAGGATATCATGTCCAAAACAACAGACGAGCTGCTTAAATACATGATAAAGATCGGCCCGGGCGAAAGCATTTTGCAATGTCAATAAAAGTCTCCGTCATTATACCTCTATATAACAAAGCGCAGTATATTGAACGGGCTTTAAACGCTCTTTACAGGCAAACACACTCCCCATATGAAATCATTGTGGTTGACGACGCAAGCACGGACGGCGGCGCAGACATTGCCCGCCATTTTTTCAACAAACACAACACTGACGCAACCGGCATACATTCACTAATTATCTTTTCAGAAGTTAACCGCGGTCCGGGCCATGCAAGAAATATAGGTTTAAAGGAAGCTTCAGGAGATTTTGTCTCTTTCCTGGACGCGGATGATGAATACCACCCCGAGCTATTGAAGCGTGTTAATGAAGCTGTCCAAGGATGGAACGCGGATATGATTATTTTAGGATACCGCATGATGCCGGACAATGTTATCAGGCCCGCGCCTGAAACACACAGGCCATGGCTTCTACCTGTTTCACGGGATCTTCACAAGTTGGATAAACCATTAATGTTTGTATTTGACCGCACATTTACCCTTGGCCCCGGCAGCAATGCAATTGCGCGGAGATCGTTAATTAAATCCGTAGCATACGATGAAACATCATACGTTTTTGAAGGCATAGACTTCTGGTTCCGAGTACTGCAAACCATGTCCGCTAAAGATCATGGAGTCTACCTTTTAACCGGCCCATATCATACAGTCCACAAACTTCCAGATAGTCTAATACGCAAAAATATCACGTTTAATGATATACAGCCGCCTCGTTTGCTGAGCCGTTACGCAAAAAGCAATGATATTTACGAACGCCAACTTACGCGGCGAATAGGCAAGATATGGTTTTTCCACGATTTATCAAGGATACAACCATGGCCGGACAAAATCCGCTTCATATGGAAATTCCGTTATATTTTATGGGTTATATACTTAACACGTTCTTAGTAATTTCATAATTTCAAATCACCCCATTCCACCTGAACATATTCAAGAGCATCATCAATAGCGTTGACTGTTTTATCTATATCTTCACCGGTATGCCTATAGGCAATATAGCCGTGGTGGTACGGGTGCATGAAGACTCCTCTTCTTATAAGTTGGGCGTAAAAATCCATGCGTCTTTTTTTGTAAGTTTTTTGGGCATCCTTTTTAAAAGTGACAAAAAACATAGGCGGAATTCCGCTTAGTTCCGCGCCGGTGCCATATTTATCAATAACCTTTTGAACTCTTTCCATAAAACCTGCGCCTTTTTGCCATATCTTTTCAAGAACATTGTCGCGTTCAAGTATTTCGATTGTTTTTAATGCGGCAATATATGAAAGGCTGTTTGGGAAAAATGTGGAGGATATAAACACATCCTTTTCGCCCTTTTTCATAATCTCGGATTTGCCGGTAACCGCGCCGATTGAGTAGCCGTTGGCCATGGCTTTGCCGAAACAGGCCAAGTCCGGCGTAACGCCGTAATATTTTTGCGCCCCGCCCATTGATATCCTGAAACCGGTTCGAATCTCGTCAAAAATAAGAACTGCGCCATGTTTTTCGGCAATTGACTTTGCCTCTTCCAGGAAGCCCGGTTTCGGCTCCTCCATTTTATGCGCAAGGGGATGGCCGAATGGGGTCATAATTATAGCCGCCGTTTCATCCCCGTGTTTAGACATCAAAACCTTAAGCGAATCAATATCGTTGTAATTAAATTCGTAAACATCTTCATAAAGTTTTTCAGGCACGCCGCCTTTTACCTCAACACACCAGTCGTGCCAGCCGTGATAACCGCATCGCATCACAGCCGTTCTGTCAGTGTAGCCTCTTGCCAGCCGGATAGCGGTTGATGTCGCGTCCGACCCGGTCTTGACAAAGATAGACATCTCCGCGCAAGGCACAAGCTCATTAAGTTTTTCAGCAAGTAGATTTTGATATTTTTGGGTAAGCGAAAAACAGAACCCCTTATCCCTGATCTGAGCGACTACCGCATCGTCTACCTCATCCTCTCTGTATCCAAGAATTATAGGGCCGTATGCGCAAAGGAAATCAATATATTCATTGCCGTCAACATCAATAACGCGTCCGCCCTTGCCTGATTCCACAAACACGGGGTACTCGCCTTCCACAAAATTGTAGGGTCTCCGTATGCCCAACACCCCTCCCGGTATCAGCTTCTTGCCGGCGTCAAACAGTTCAACGCTTTTTGATATGTTTAATTTCTCTTTATTTGACATGGTTTTTCCTATTTCAAAAGGCTTTTCATCATTTACGTTTATACTAGTTACAAGGCTCCTGCCTTGTAACTGGGTGTGCTAAGAGGCTCTGCCTCTTTTCGCTATGATCAACAAATGGCGACTTAATATGCCAATGCCAATTTAATTAACAACGTTTAAGGCGAGGCAGAGCCTCTTGTAACAAGCAGGCTTGCCATAAATATATACAATATTTATAGGTAACGCTTTTGACATAGCATTGTAACGAGCGCCGGTTTAACTACCCTCGGTATACGGCCCGCGTTTCGGCAATATGCCGGCTTCTCTTGCAAACACATCCAACCGTTCCGCCGTTATGGCCCCCAAATGACTATTAACAATCGCCCTGGCTTTTTTATAGTCAAAGTCTTTTAAACTCAGCAATGTTTTAAGGTCTTTATCGTCTTTAGGCTCGCCGGACACAATTTTCATGGCAATCAAATATTCCAGCGAAACAACAGGAACGGCTTCCTCTTCAACATACACCTTGCCCGACGCCTCATTAATCGCCTTTATAAACAGGGCGTCAATTCCGTTCAAACGCCTGTCAATAAGATCAATATTTAATCCTTTTTCCCTAATGCCGATTCCGCCTATTTGCAAATGCCTGAAATTAAGGCTTTGCTTTTTAACCTCGTTCTCAATCTTTTCAGCCTCTTTCAGGAACACGGCAAAATCAACATCCTTGGTAAACTCATGCCGGCTCTCATCGTCAATATAGACCCACATTGCAAGTTTGCCTATTAAAGCAAACTCGGATATTCCCACTTTTTTAAAAAACTCTAAAGCGAACTTTATTGACGGATTTGGATCAAATACCTGAAACTCTTTGTTGTTTGTGTTCATTGGATATGGAATAGTGTGGTTTAGTTTATATTAATAAAATACCGGTCGACATTTTAACTTAACCCTGATTTGAAATACATTAAAATTTGTCCTTGCAAAAAAGCGTTACAGGCCTCCTGCCTGTGTTTCAATTGATCACAGGCAGGAGGCCTGTGACACTTTTCATCTTTTATGTTTAGCGAAATTCAAATCCACGAACATTTTAACAATAAAATCAGCCACATGTTCCGCGTAAGTTCCGCGCCCGAAACCTGCGTCAAAATCCAGCTTCAGGGCCAGGCGGTTGGTTATCTTTGGCCCGCCGACAACCAGTATAAAATCGTTGCGGATTCCTCTGCTTTTTAAAAGCTTAATGAAGTTTTTCATGTTCTTTATGTGAATATCTTTCTGTGTCACAACCTGCGAGACAAGGATAGCGTCGGCCTTAACCTTAACGGCGCAATCAATAAGCTCATCATTAGGAACCTGCGACCCCAGATTATACGTCTGTATCATGGGGTATCTTTCAAGCCCAAAGTGGTGGTTTACCCCTTTCATATTCATAATAGCGTCCAGGCAAACAGTATGCGCGTCGGATCCTGTGCATGCTCCCGCTATTACAATCTTGCGCCCTATCTTCTTTTTAATAAACGCGTTAATCTCGTTAAAATTCATGCAATCATCATTAAACCCGGCATCAATCTCAACCTTGTCAAAATCTATCTTCAAATTTGTGTATCCGTAAACAACAAACATTGTAAATCCCTGGGCAAGCGATTCAGAGTGGACAACTTCAGCGGATTTAAATCCTAGCTTTAAACAAAACAGGCGCGCCGCCTCCTTCGCCTTTTCAGAATCGCCGACCGGCAATGTGAATGAAAGCTGAACAGCGCCGTCATTTAATGTGTCGCCATATGGTTTGATAAACATGTTTTTCTCCAATCATAGGCCCCTTAAAATGGAGGCTAAAGCCTCCCATACCCGCAGTGTTCTATGGCTAACGCCTTTCCTGCCACCGCTTTACTTTGAAAATCAAAATTGTTAATTATTGTTCTTAAATCGCTTTTAAGCGGAATTTTTTTATGTTGGGTTTCATTTCATTCTACCCAACCTACACATCCAGCTCTTTTTCCAGGAAATCCTCAACCGGGTTCCAGTAATCGTCAGCCTTTTTAATAACACCGTCAAATCCTTTGCCTCCGGCCTTATCTCTTTTTACATCAGCAAACAGGCCATCTTCAATAGAGTTAAACAACCCTTTTTCTTTAACCGTTTTTAAAAACTCGATAGTTTGATCAAGAACATCTTTAGCTCGGCCGGCAATAATCCCGTTCTTTTTAAATTCAATCTCGTCAAAAAACGCCGCCATATTGTTCATCACGTATTTAGCGTTGTCGATTGCGAAAAATCTATCCTGCATGTGCGGGGTGTGTATTGCCTCGGTGAATATTCCAAGCAAGTGGATAGATTGTCCTGTCGCCTTTGAGGCGAAATTAAACATTGAGTTTACCGCATATGATTTAAATATGTTGCCTGTCATAAATTTAGTCGGAGGCATATATTTTAACGGATAATCAGGAAATATCTCCCGCGCCATGCGTGCCTGAGCCAGTTCATACAGAAAACCGTTTTCCATCTTCGGGTCCATTTCAAACGCGTGGCCAAGACCGGTCAATCTTGGAGGCAACCCAGCGTTGGCCGCAAACCGCGCGTTGATTAATTGAGAAGCAAGCACGGTGTACGCCTTTTCATACGCGTCTGAAGTTGTTAAATAATTATCCTCCCCCGTGTTTATAACAATACCCGCGTGCGAGTTGATCATACGGGAGAAATGTTGATCAACAAACGTCCTTTGCATATTAATATCGCGAAACAGGATGCCGTACATAGAGTCGTTCAACATCATATCCAGCCTCTCAAGCGCGCCCATTGCCGCTATCTCAGGCATGCAGAGGCCGGAGCAGTAGTTTACCAGCCGAATGTGCCTTTGCTCTTTTTCAGAAACCTCATCAAGCGCGGCCCTCATTATCCTGAAGTTTTCCTGAGTCGCGTAAGTTCCGCAAAAACCCTCATCCGTAGCGCCGTGCGGCACATAGTCGAGCAGACTTTGCGCTGTGGCGCGGATCACGGCTATAACATCAGCGCCCTGTTCAGCCGCGGCCTGCGCCTGTTTAACATCCTCATGAATATTACCGGTGGCCACAATAATGTAAAGCAATGGCGACTTCTCGTTCTCTTTAAACTCCTCAAGTTTTTTATCCCTGTGTTTTACGTTCTTATCAATCTGTTTTTTATATGAAGCAATTAGTTTAGCGGCCGCATTTTTAATCTTTTGCGGTTTTGTCAATTCAATTGTTGATATGTCGAGCCCTTTGCCGATCTTAAGGTTCAATTCCGCCGGTGAAACATCTTGGCAAATCAAAGCATTTATGTAATACATTGACGCGCCGTATTGGAGACTATCTTTAAGCGAAGCAACCGCGATATTTGCAACCGGCGCATTTTCAGCGTCAACCCCGTCGGCCCCAAGTATGCGCAACGCCGCCCTCTCTATTGTAGTAGTAGTGTGGCATGAAATAAAATACTGCACAGGCTTTGTAATATTCAGCGCAAGCGATTTCGCCCTTTCAATTTTCTTTAACGACAAACCCAATTTGTTTTCCATTTGTTTTCCCTTATTTTCTTTGCTGTTTTCCAGGCTCTCTTCTAAAAACAGCTCCGCGTTTAAAAACGCCTGCGCCGCTTAAGGTTCTTTGGCTCAAGACAGAGCTTATCGCCTTTAAGTAGCGAGGCAATGCCGTCGTTTGATTTATATTTATCATCGTCGCAAATATGGCATTGTCCGCAATCTGAAAAGACGTCCTCAGGCTGAGTGTAAGTTGTAATAACACCCTCGTAATTTCTTAGCGCGAATCTGCGGTCTGATTGAGCAAGAATGTAATTCGGCATAACAGGAATCTTGCCGCCGCCGCCCGGAGCGTCAACCACGAATGTCGGCGTTGCCATTCCTGTTGTGTGCCCGCGCAGATTTTCAATGATCTCCATCCCTTTTGTAATTGACGTCCTGAAATGAGATATGCCTCTGGAAAGGTCGCATTGATAGATGTAATACGGCCTTACCCGTATCATCAACAACCCCTGCATCAGCTTCTTCATAATTGAAGGGCAGTCGTTAACATCTTTTAGCAATACCGACTGATTTCCAACAGGAATGCCGGCGTCGGCAAGCCTTTCACAAGCCTTTCTCGCCTCGGACGTTATCTCTTTCGGGTGGTTAAAATGGGTGTTAATGTAAAACGGATGGTATTTTTTCAGCATACTTACCAACGATTTTGTAATCCTTTGCGGCATGACAACCGGCGTCCTGGTGCCCAGCCTAATAATTTCCACATGCTTAATCATATGGATTTGTCTAATTATTGTTTCAAGTTTTGTATCATCAAGCATTAATGGGTCTCCCCCTGAAATGAGAACATCTCTTACCTCTTTATGCCTCCTGATATATTCCAGGCAGTTTTCAAGATTGACGGAGCCGAGATGCGTATCTTCATCCCCAACCAGACGCCTGCGCGTGCAATGGCGGCAGTACATGGAACATACGCGAGTCACAAGCAACAAAACCCTGTCCGGGTACCTATGGGTAATGCCCGGTTCAGGAGAGTCCGTGTCCTCCCCCAACGGGTCATCGGAATCCTCTGTATCGTCATGCAGCTCATTAATCCTAGGCACTGCCTGAAGCCGTATCGGACACCGTTTATATTCGGGATCAATTAAAGATGCGTAATATGGAGTTATCCCCATCCTGAATCTTTTCAAACAGAGCTTAAGCTCGCTCTCCTCTTCCCTATCAATTTTTATTATCTTTTTAAGCGTGGGAATATCGCGAATAACATTTTTAAGCTGCCATTTCCAGTTATTCCAGTCGCCGGGCTCCACGTTCCTGAACAGTGGAACGCTACGGTAATCTGTTTTTTGATAGGTTTCCATTTCACGCTCCCCCAATCCCGACAAGCCGAGTTCAATAGAAATATCTAAATGAAAAATGAAAAATCAGATTTCCACACACACATCCGGCTGGATCAATCCAGCAGATTGCTCCGAAACGTTTTAAAAACCATTTGTGTTTGTTAACAGCGCGGCGTTTAACTCAATCAAAAAGCATTTGGATCAGTCTACAAGACTGATCCAGCCGAAGAAAGGCCACTACGCAACCGTCTCATATCACTATTATACTCTATATTTGCAAACCGGGCGTTAAGCCGCTGTATGCTTAAAACTGATAACTGCTCCGCTTTAATATCCGCAAATTTAACTTGCCGTGAGCCGAGTTTGTTATTTTCTTATGCGAGATGTAGTGTAGGCCGTAATTCCACAAAATAAGCGCTAAAAAAAAACTATAAAGATTCTAGATTAGAATAGTGAAATTTGGTAATCTATAGCCTATAATAATGAACCGGATAAGGTATCAATGCAAACATCCGGCCCGGTAATGGGCGCGAGTCATAACTCGCCTTTATGCCAGGAGTTATCCCATTTGCGGATAACAATGAGCAGAAGCGGAAAGAGCCTGGCTGTTAGCCTGATCCTTCTGTTTAACTCAAGTTTACCAACTTAAAATGAGGTTTTTGCTGTAATTGGCCTGCCAATTCACATCTCCCCCTTTTTTTTAACAAAATTTCCAATATTGCCAATATGAACACATTATTTGACGAAAATTTTATAGGCCCCGTTAAATTAAAGAACAGGATAGCCATGTCAGCCATGGACATGGGCTTTACAAACGACGGAACCATAAACGATAAATTCATAGATTTTTACGAAGCAAGGGCAAAAGGCGGGGCCGGTCTTATAGTGATAGGCGGCTGTTTCCCGGAAATGCGCGGAAGGGTGTGGAAAAGCATTATTTCCCTTGAAAATGACGATTGCCTTCCGGGCCTGAAACGATTTGCCGATTGCATGCATAAATACGATGTAAAAGTGGCCGCTCAAATATTGCATGGAGGCCGAAGCGCGGCTAAATTTTTCACAAAAATGGAGCCTGTTTCCGCATCAGATATACCGCACGCCCTGATTAAAGATGTGCCGCATGCTCTCACAATTGATGAAATTCAGGGAGTTATACAATCTTACGTTGACGCCTCATTGAGACTGCAAAAAGCCGGTTTTGACGCAGTTGAGCTTCACGGCGGAATGGGATACCTGATAAACCAGTTTCTATCGCCGGCCGCAAATAAACGAACCGACAAATATGGAGGCTGCGTTGAAAACAGGACAAATTTTGCAAAAGAGCTGGTTTTGGCCGTTAAAAAGGCAGTGGGCGATGATTTTCCAGTCATTTTTAGATTGTCGGGCGATGATTTTATTGAAAACGGCCTGAAAATAAAGGAAAGCGTTCAAATCGCAAAAATACTTGAAGAAGCCGGAGTGGACGCTTTTAACGTCTCTCCGGGCTGGCACGAAAGCCCGACCCCCATTCTTGTAATGTCTATCCCGCGTTCAGCTTACACATTTCTGGCCGAATCCATAAAAGCCGGCGTAAACGCCCCTGTAATGGCAAGCATAAGGATTAACGACCTTGCAATAGCTGAAGAGATAATTGAAAATGAGCAGGCGGAACTTATGTCTCTGGGCAGGCCGTTGATTGTTGATCCTGACCTGCCGAACAAATATCAAAACGGTCAAAATGAAGATATACGCAAATGCATTGCCTGCAACCAGGGCTGTTTTGATTCGCTTTTAAACTTTGGCCATGTGGGTTGCATATACAACGCCCAGGCAGGCATGGAAAAGGAGCGCAAAATTGAGAAAACTACAACGCCGAAAAAGATAGCTATAATAGGCGGCGGCCCGGCGGGCATGGAAGCCGCAAGGGTGGCTGCGTTGCGCGGCCATAAAGTCTCGCTTTACGAAAAGAAGGATCGTCTTGGCGGTCAGCTATGGTACGCGTATATTCCACACGGCCGCAGCGAGATAGAAAACATTATAACCTATCTTGAGACGCAGATTAGAAAACTTAACGTCCACATTGAGATGGGCAAAGAAGCTGATATTGAAACTATTCAAAACGAAAAGCCCGACGCGGTTATAATAGCGACCGGGGCCGAGCCTATAATGCCCCCTATTCCCGGTCTGGATCGCAAAAACGTGTTTCTCGCCTGCGATGTTCTTGACGGCAAGGCTAAAGCCGGACATGACGTGGTCATTATCGGCGGAGGCACAATCGGCTGCGAAGTAGCGCTTGATATGGCAAAAATCGGCTCAATGCCCTCGGAAGTTGCGTGCTATCTTTTAAGGAACGATGTAATTGATAAAGATGAGCTTATTAAACACACTTCACGCGGCCCTAAAAACGTGACTATACTGGAGATGAAACGAAAACTCGGCAGCGGTTTTGGCAAATCCACAAAATGGGTCATTCTAAAAGACCTGGAAGACGCGGGCATTAAAAGCATAAACAAGGTAAAAGTTTTGCGCATAACGGATGATAACGGCTCAAATAAGCATAGAATATTTTATGAGCTTGACGGCAAGGAGGAGTCAATAACCGCGGATACGGTTATCATGGCCGCCGGCTACAAAATGAACGATAAGCTCTATAAACAGTTTGAAGGCAAATTCAACGAAGTGTATGACGCCGGCGATTGCAAAAAAGTTGAAACCGCGTTAACCGCAATACACACAGGGTTTGAACTTGGCATGAAGATTTGAGTCCGGCAAGCCGGACAAGTAATTGGTAATCGGTACTCGGTAATAAAACAATCAAGGGCTACGAAGGCTTTAGCAGCCATTCATGTCCCAGAAATATCGAAAACATGAAAAACATCCGAATGAACGGCGACGATAAATCAGGGGCCGGATACCTTGATTGCGAAGAGATCAAGGTCGCTGAAAATAGATTTGTGGGCGTTATCCGTATGCAAAAAACGCCGCGCAATTCAATAGGGTCGTGGTTGCTTGACGCGATTTATGAAAAGATAGACGAGTATGAAAACAACGAAAAAATCCGCGCAATAATTATTGCAAGCAAACTGCGAAGCGTGTTTAGCGACGGGGCTGATAGGAACGAGCTTTTTGGAGATTGGATCTCGGGCCTGGTTTCTGAAAGCAATTACGACAGATTTAAGCGCGCGCACCGAATGTATGTGGAGATAGAAAATTGCCAAAAACCAATCATAGCCGCTATAAACGGGGTAACAATCGGCGCGGGACTTGAGCTTGCAATGCTTTGCGATTTCCGCGTGTCGTCCGAACTCGCGTTTTTCAGCCTGCCCGAGGCAAAACCCGAGCTTGCGATAATCCCTGGGCTTGGCGGCACTGTGCGGTTGACAAGACTGGTTGGGCCGGCAAGGGCAAAGGAGATGTTGCTGCTTGGCAAAATGATAAGGGCGCCGAAAGCGCTGGAGTGGGGATTAATCACATCGCTTGCTCCGCATAGAGAGGTGTTTGAGCATGCGTTGGATTTGGCCAAAGATTTGGCCGCAAACGATCAGCGCGCGATGATGGATATGAAAAAAAGCATAAATTACGCTGCTGATCATGATATAAAAGAGGGCATTGAATTCGAAGTCACGCTCTTTTCAGAAATTATGAAGAAAAAACTCGCCGCAAAAGCCGGCGCGGAAGAAAAATAAATAAAATTGAAAATTTGAAAATATTTAATTTTTTAAAGGAGATAAAGAATGCAGTTTAAAGACAAGGTGGCGATTGTAACAGGCGGGACAAGGGGCATAGGCAAAGGCATTGCCCTTGAGCTTGCAAAAAACGGATGTAATATTGCTTTTAACTATAACAAAAGCTCTGAAGCTGCCGAGGCAGTTTGCAAAGAGATTCAGGCAGCCGGGGTTGAGGCAGTGTCATATCAGGTAGACGCCGGCGACTTTGCGGCAGTAAAAGATATGGTGGCGGAGGTTAAAGAAAAGTTCGGCAAGATTGATTGCCTTGTAAACAACGCGGGCATCACGCGCGACAAACTGCTGGCTATGATGGGCGAATCCGACTGGGACGATGTGCTTAACACAAATCTTAAAAGCGCGTACAATTTCTGCAAAAACGTAATAACTACAATGATGCGTCAAAAAGACGGCAGCATTGTAAACATCACGTCAATCAGCGGCGTTTCAGGCACCGCCGGTCAGGTAAACTATTCCGCCTCAAAAGCCGGCCTTATAGGTTTGACAAAGGCCCTGGCAAAAGAGGTGGGCAAGGTCAAAATTAATGTAAACGCAATCGCCTGCGGATTTATAGAGACGGATATGACGGACGTGTTGCCTGATGAATATAAAAAGAAAATGACGGAACTTGTTCCCGCTCGCAGGTTCGGCACGGTTGACGAAGTTGGCAAAGCAACAGCTTTCCTGCTTTCAGATTCGGCAAAATACATCACCGGCCATGTTCTGCATGTTGACGGCGGCCTTTCAATGTAATGGACATCTAAATTAACCGATTTCCCAAATTAATTTGTCATTTCGAACGGAGTGAGAAATCTTAAAACACGTCAGTGTCAGAAGATTTCTCACTATCGTTCGAAACGACACGGTTATACGCTATTTTTACGCTTAATAATTGCTAATTTTTCTAACATTTTAACACAGGTGACAAGATGTTATATTTAGTAACGGTTGAAATTAAAAAACTACCGGACATTCCTGTTAAGGACTTTTTCGGTTATGTGATTAAGGAGTGGGAATACTTCCTGCGAATGGAAAAAAGAGGCCGCGTGCTTGCGGGCGGAAAACTTGCGGGCAGACGAGGCGCCGCCGCAATCTTTGATGTTGACGCAAACTCGGAAATCGAAGAGATGATCACCCATCTCCCCCTGTTTCCATTTTTCACTGACATCGAAGTTACGCCGCTTGTCGAAGTTGAAAAATCTCTAACCGACGCCAAACGTTTCTATTCCCTCCTGTCAAAAAAAGAGGAGATAGAGAAAAAAAACGCTGAAAAATAGAATACGCTCCGCAATTTCTAGCTCCATGACTCAACACAACAGCACATACAACCTTGGTTCCAAAGCCCCCTGCTTTGGAACCGGCAATTCCAGAAGCCCCGGCTTCGCGGTTACAAACCGTTCCCGAAGCAATCTTGTGACAGCTTCGAAACGTTTAATTGGTTTTCCCTATTCACCAATATCCTCGCTCCACAAGCCCTGATTAGCGGATATAAAGTCCCGCATCATTTTTATGCAATGTTCATCATGAAGAACTTCAATTTTTACGCCACGACTGATTAGCAACTCTTCTTCACCCATAAAAGTTGTATTTTCTCCTATTATCACATGCGGTATTTTATACAGAAGGATTGCTCCCGCGCACATAGAGCATGGTGATAGAGTTGTATACAGCACACATCTCTTATAAATCGACGAAGCCAACCTTCCCGCATTTTCTATTGCATCCATCTCGCCGTGCAAAATTGAACTACCATTTTGAATACGCCGATTATGCCCGGAGCCGATAACTTTACCGTCACAAACTAAAACAGCCCCAATAGGGATGCCACCCTCAGCCAATCCCTTTTCCGCTTCTGATATTGCATGCTTAATAAATAAACCCATATTTTAGTTAACCCCAGTCAAACATGATCAAAATATATGATAAGAATCGTCGTGAGCGACTAACGAAAAAATAACGGGTGGCGTTTTTGCCGTCCGGTTGATTTACTTGTTAGAAAAACTGTTTCTTAAATTGTCAATACTTTACTTTTTAGATATGATCCTAATGTTTTTAAATAACACAAATCAAACACTGTGGATGCATATCTGAGTTGAAAGATTCACAATCCCAAGTAATCATTTATACCCTTAGTTAATGTATTTGTTGCAACAGAGGCACTAACTTTCCATGCCCCTGATGCTGCTTTATTGTACATATTAGCTATCCACGACATTTTCTCTGGCCCCATCTCATTAGGTGATCCAAGCTCAGAGTCTTTCTTTATAGCATTTTCTAACTCAGAAATATCGTCACTACTAACGCCATTCGACTTCAAGTAGTTGGATAAAGAGTCAATGTCACCCTTATTAACAATGAATTTTCCTGACTGAGATACATTAGTACTGCCAGTAGCGACATTTTGAACATCTCCAGATATGTATGTATTAAAAATCTGGTGTACTTGATCTTTAGGAACTGGAATAGAATTTGGTTCGGCCTCACCAGCATTTGGATTCTGTGATTCAATTTTCAAAACAAAATTTAGGATTCGGTTTCTTACAGCATCAATCATAGACACAAGCTTTGACACTGGAATAACTTTCCAGGCCTGCATACAATTCATCCCTTCATATATTTTTTCACCTAATAATGCGACAACTTCTGCGGGCCAAGGTTCATTAGCAGTACCCGAATCACAGTCATCTATTAGTGATTGTATAGCAATAACAGGAACTGGAAATTTGGAATACTCGAAATGCTCTTTTAGGTCATCTGGTATACAAAACAACGGTATGTCAGCGTTTTTAAGTCCAGAGTTGAAAGGGCCAGAAAAATGCCCTTTCGAAATTACTTTCATAACTCGATAGTCTGGTAACTCATCTACACTTTTGTAGCCGCTTAACTCCATATCTACCCATCTTCCAAATTCTTCGCTTTTTAGACGAACTGCAAGAACTTTACACTTTCTTAATAGAGTAGATATTTCTATTGAACTATCAATTGCATCATTTTGTATGTCCTTTAGCAGGGTCACTATTAAGTACTCCTTGTGATCTAACAAAAAGATGAACAGTTTCTGTTCATCTTTAGCAAGTTTTATCAAATTTATAATATTCCAGGATTTTGATGTAAAACAGATAAAATCCCTTGTAGATAACATACCATGCAGGATGTTAACTTTAAACTGTAGTTAATCCATGCTTTGTATTTTTAGTTCGATTTATAAGGCCCTGCCAATGCTTATATAACAGGTATTCTCGTTCTAAAACCAATGGTTTGGATTGTACCATTCCTTATTTTGCATGTCAAACAAGATGATAAAAGTATATTTGTAAAGAAATGTTAGCTTTTATGAGTGAAAAACAGTTGCGATTTGTAGTGGAGCCATAGAAAGAGGTATGTTGTTTATGTAAACCATTAAGTCAGAATGTGTTGAAGGCTGTTGCCTGTATTAACGGGAATGAAATTTACTATGATTGTTCTGAAAGTTGTTCTGTTTTGTTGCAAAAAAAGTTGAAAAATATTTTCATTTTACAGCTGGAAGAGCGCCACGAAGTCTCAAAGACACTAAGAAAAACAGGGCAAAAGTAAAAAGGCGAGACGCAGTTAACAATTTGCGCTTGGTAATTAGCAGGAAAGCAATAAACAAAACAAAAGCTTGATAAAAATCAGAACTTTTCGAGGATTTTTTGATATTGAAACTGGGTTTCATAGGCAGTTGAAGGCCGAAATCAGTATTTTGCAGCTATTCTTAGGGTTTGGAAAGAAAATCATTTATAACGTTATTTCCATTGGCTATAATAATACACAAATTAAACCTTTTTATTATGTAAAATTTATTTGCTATAATTTTTATATTTATACCGTTTATCAACACAAAAGCTAAATTATAAAAGTTTCAGCTATTGCAGTATCTCAAGCATTATTTTTTACGCTAAAACATTTAGAAATAGAAAATGAAGACAATATCGCAACTTAAATTAAAACGAAACGAAATTAACAGTTTAATGGAAATAAAACAAAATCTATTGGCAACATTTCCAAATGCGCAAATCATACTTTACGGCTCTAAAGCAAGAGGAGACTCTAACGAGTTTTCAGATATAGATATTCTAATATTGCTGGAATCGAAAATAACAACTAAAGTAAAAGAATCAATTACAGCCATTGTTTATGAATTTGAATTAAAGTACGATGTGATATGTCAAACTACAGTTGAAAATAGAGATTTTTGGAATTCATCGTTGGCGAATGTTATGCCATTGCATTTAAATGTTGAAAAAGAAGGTGTAGTATTATGAATGACGACATGGTTGCTTTGATTAAATATCGATTGGAAAAGGCTTCCAACACTCTAAATGACGCCCAAAATTGTTTTACGAACGCAACATTAGAATCAACGGTAAACCGGATTTATTATGCAATGTTTTATTCAGTAAACGCTTTGTTGATTGCAAACGGCCTATCATCTTCAAAACATACGGGAGTACGATCTCTTTTTAATCGTGAAATTATAAATAAAGGATTAATAGGGAAATCTCTAGGAAAATTTTATGGGGATATGTTTAATAACCGGCAAGAAGGTGATTACAAAGATTTTGTAAGTTTCAATAGAGAAGATGTTGGAGTTTGGTTAAAAGATGCAGAAAAATTTATTGAAAATATTGCAAAGCTGACTTTGGAAATTATGTCAAAAAGTTCATGACAGTCTTTATTGCCTGATGGTTATAAGATAAATTGTTCGGCATGTATTTGGAGTGTAAAAATGGATAACAATAGAAAAATAGAAGCTGAACATCCCGGTCTTATTTTAAAAGAGGAATTTATGGAATCCTATGGAGTTTCCGCTTATCGTTTGGCAAAAGAGACGGGCATAGACAAAATGACATTAAATCGTATTTTAAAGGGAAAAAGGGCTTTTTCGCCTAAAACAGCGCTTAAAATTTCCAAATTCTTTGGTTTGTCTGAACGATTCTGGATAAATTTACAGTCGGATCATGACTTTAGAACGGCAAAAAACAACCTTGAGGATGAATTAAAAGAGATCGCCACCCTCCCGGAAGCAATAAATGCGCAAGTATGATTGCAACGACCACGGATAAACCTGAAAAGTAAACCGTTTCACCTCGCTCCAAAACCCCTGCTTGGTAACCAGAACAAAACCACAGGCAAGGATGCCCGTGCCACTATAAAAAACAATCACTCTTTATCAAAAAAACCAGGCGCGATCTCTTCAACTAACTGTTCCGCAGGCTTTCTCATCTCCGGAGCCATGCGTTTTAGCCGGTTCTCGTCTTTCTCTCCAATTGAGTACAACGCCTCGCGCAACGGCGCCCACTTCTCATCCATCCCTGATTTGCCCACTATTTTTGCGACCTCTAACGCAATGCCTTTCTCTGCGCATTTTTTACATACCTCTAATACATTCCTCCAATAACGCTCAATGAATTCAGGTGTTGCGTTCTCAACAAATCGTTGTATGTAAACTATAGATTCATAGTTCCTTTCTCTGTCCAGTAAAAAAACAGCAAAATTAAAATTCAAAAATGAGAATGTAGAGTCGACTTCCAACCCTTTCCTGTAAGCCTTTTCAGCCTCTTTATAACGGTGTAAATTATATGTCAAAAGATTTCCCAAACCATTCCAGGGAGACGCGTACTTGTCATCAAGTTCAATTGCTTTTCTATAAGCCTCTTCAGCTTCTTTATAACGGTGTAAATGTTCTTGCAAAAGATTTCCCAAGTTATTCCAGGGAGCGGGATGTCCAGAATCCAATTTTATCGCTTTTCTATATGCGCGTTCAGCTTCGTCATAGCGGCGCAGATTATCAATCAAAAGATTTCCAAGTTTATACCATGGGTACGCCAGGTTTATTTGTAAATTTTCTAACTCATTGCGCAAAGATTCAATATTTTCTAAATTCTCCTTTTCCAAAGATTCGAACGAAGCGCCTATTGCAACAGCATGGATATCAATGTTATTGTGTTTTTGGGCAGATTTCTTTGCCCCTTCCAGATCATAAATGTTTGTCATGTCACCCAAAACCACGCATTTTTTTAATATTGACATTAGCTTTGCATCCCTGAAGCGCTTTGAAAAAAGCGCATATTTCTCTTCTATTTCATGGATCTTCCCCTCGGCGTCGCGTTTAGTAGATTTTTCAAGCAGGCATGTGGTATCCTCTTTCTCTTTTAACGACATAAAAAATGCGCCGCCAAGCATATCCCATAAATTCTTTTGATTAATGCCTTTTATCTTTAAATTTATTTTCAAAACGTGTTTTTTAAGTTTTCCAAGTTTGCTAAACAGGGCCAGCCTGTTTTTTAATCTTTCATCTTTATCCTTTGGCTCAATTAATCCGGCAAGCTCTTTCTTAAGGCCGGGTTCGCTTAAAAGCGTTCTCATGGCTTCGTCTTCAAGCCGTTCGCGCAGCATGCCGTCATTTAGCGACTCTGCGTATGCGATGGCATTCTCGGCGTGGCGCAACTTCTCTTTTGAGGAAGCTTTGCCGCTTTTATTCAGATGTTTTTCAGCCAGTTCATTTAATTGATCCTGCGAGTACATTATTTTTAGAAATTCAACCAGCCATATCAGCCTCCTGCGCAACCGCCTGCTTGCGCGCATAAGATACCAGATGTTAAAAAACCGTTCGCTTATTTGAAAACCTGTTTTAGAGCCGGGCGGGTATGGAACCTTCTCAACTACGCCCTGAATTGCCAGCCGGTTTAGCGCTGCGGATGTGGCGTTAACATCCATGCGCAACTTTTTTGTAAGTTCAGCCGCGCTTATGGGATGCCAGTTTACGGCAAGGCCGTCAACCACTTGTTGCAATTGCGCCGGCATCGCCTCGAAACGCGCCTTGTATAGCGGGGTGCACCTGTCAAGCAAGCCCTCCAGGTCGCTCCTGATATCGTCATTAATTGCGCCATGGCGCAACACATTAAACAGCAGCACAATAGTGCGCGGGTTGCCGCCGGTAAGCACGTGAAACGCGCGGAATCTGCCGGGGTCGCGGTCAATCAGTTCGGCTACTTTATTGTTAGAGGTGGCTTGCGCAAGGTTAAGCAACATTGCGTTCATCTCTTCTTCTGTAAGCCCTTTAAGTTCGTCAAACCGGAAAAAGTCGTAAAACGCCTCCTCATATTTAAACGCAGTTTCAATTGCGCGGGAGCTTGCGCCGATGATCAGCAAATCTTTCTCCGTTGAGAGGATTTTGCGCAAAGCCCAGTGCTCCTTCTTTAACCTTTCCAACACAATATCCATATTATCAATAAGCAAAAGCATTTTCTTGCCGGTTTTTGACACGGTTGAGCGCAGCAGCAGCATGGCCTCTTGACCGCGCGCCTCCTCGTTGCTATCAGTTATTCCGGCAATGGAGTTGTCAAGTTCTTCCGCCTTGCCGCGAAAACCGGCGCGTTCAAGGGAGTCGCCAAGTGCGTCAAGGCAGTTTAGCCATAGGTCGGAGACCTTTGATATATTGTATTGCTCTTCAGGGAATGTAAGGGGCAGCCATTTTTTGTTTAGCTTTGGGTCGTCCTCAACGGCAACGGCAATCCTGCGTAAAAGCGTCGTCTTGCCCATGCCCCTGGCGCCTACAAGCAGGCGGTGTTGAGGAAACGAGCTTTTGGTTGTCTGCATTAATTCCTTGACCACGGCTTCAAGTAGGGGCAGGCGCGCGGTGAACCGCGCCCTTAGCTCGTCATTGTTAAGCAGGTCGGGGTTGTATACGGCTATGCCGTTTAGAGGTTTTTCAAGCGGATCTATCATTTTGCGCGCCTCCTCAGCCAGAAATCTCTAAGCAAGGGAGACCGGAACGCGAAACGGCCTTCTGTATTTACAAGGTAGCCGTCATTTTCAAGTATATCGAGAAGGTATTGCGTTTTTTCGTTGCGTTTATCGGCATCGTTTATTTTGCCGTCAAGCGCCATATCAAAGTTTGAGCATAAAACGCCTTTTGGGTCTTTAGCGGCTATGTCAAGCAGTTCAAGGGCGTATAGGTCGTCCGGCTTTCCAAGCTCGTCCGTCAACCGTTGTATCCAGTGGTCAAAATACCCTTTGTTTGAAGGCGAAAGCAGATTTTCGTAAGACTTATCCACAGCGGCAACATCGGGAGCCTTGCCGGATTCATTAAATAAATTAAAAAGTTCTGAAAAGACAAGTTGCAGGTAATAAGGCATTGGCCACCCTATTTTTGCGACAATATGTTTTACGGTATCCGGTTTTAAATGGATTTTATGGCTTTCGGCAAGTTTAACAATAAATTCTCCGGCTACCTCATCAGAAAAGGCCCCAAGTTTTACAATGGCAAAATCATTAATAGCCCCGCCAAGTTTAAGCCTGGCGGTTACGGTGTCAAGCCCTATTGAACCGGCGGCTATCCATTGTATGTTTTCCCTGTTCTGTCGCAACTTGCGAAACCAATGCAAAAAATCCGCCACCCTTTGCGCCCCCGCGTCAAGTTTTGACAACCGCAACGTAAACACCGGAACCTCGTCAACCATAAATAGATGTTTGCCGCTTAGTTTGTCAAGGCAATCGTAAAGCAATTCCGCGGCTTTTTGCCAATCTTCAGCCTCATTGCCATTAAATTCAATTGCAAAACCGTATCCCTCGACTTTTTTCAGGGATTTTAACGCATTTACAGCCGGATTCTTTTGCAAAACGTTAAATATGCCGCCGGATTTATCTATTTTGCCCAACTCCTTATAAAGCTCTTTAACAAATGCGCGCTCATCCGCGCAATCAGACACGTCAACAAAGATGGATTTCAGCCCATGCTCATTTTCAAGCTCCTGCAATCTGCGCATTAACGACGTCTTCCCCACCCTTCTAGGCGCAAGCAAAAGGACGTTGTTTCCCTGGTTCAGCAAATGACGTATTTGAGCGGTTTTGTCTTTTCTATCAAAGAAATCATCCCCGCAAACAGGAACCCCGATTTTATTTCGCATCATTATTGCCCCCTCCCTCCTAAAAAGAGCCGTAAAGCAGATTTATTGTACAGCAATTCTGTTGTACACCATATTTGCTGTACAACAGAATTATTGTACGCGTTTTTTTACAAAATGCAACCGCTTTTTTAAAATATGAGGAAAAACAGGAAAAGCGCAACAAATATTTAACACAACAGTTCTGTTGACACAACATTATTGTTGTGTTGTTATTTTATAATAATGTTGATTACGATTTTGCATAGCGCGTTGTTTTTAGTGGACAAAGACTTAACCTAAAATGCTGTGGAATTAGACGTGAGGATATCGAAGGAATGGCTAAATATGGATTTACCCCCCTCCGGGGATAATTCTCACTAGAGCAGGCAAGCTGCTCAGTGTTCATTTATCAACAAAAACACAGGCAAGGATGCCTGTGCCACTATTTATATGAATTTTAAAATAATGATCATTCCAAAACTCCGATTTTGGAACGCGATTGGGCATGAAACTCTGTTTCGTTTCGTTAAACTTTACAATCTAACTGAGGTTTAAACAAATGTTAAGAAATAGATGTGGCATGTTCTATTGAAAACACCTCTTCCGCTTTTTTAGGCAATTTAATTGCAGTAAAATAATCTTTTGGATATAGATAATCTTCACCCGTTTCATCAACCAGCCTTAACAAGCCTTCTTTTTCTGCTTTTTCACTTTCCTTAGGGCCTGCGCAAAAATAACCCTATACCGCTTTAAAGGCAATCCCAATGTATCCTTTCTAGAATAAAGTTGCAATTTTTTTTGAATGTTTTACTATAATTCTTGCGTTTAGGGCTTACTTAAATCTTTTTAAACAATCAATAAGATAATATGAAAATATATAGAACTAAAACCGGGGTTGTGGTTGAACACGAGGCTAAATTTTACCATTCCGCTAACCATGAATGGGATCAGTTTATAAACAGGGACGGGCTTTTTGAAAAAGTCAGGCATGATTTGGATAAGTTTGATATTTTAGACCAGGGATTTAGATGCCTTGAAGAAAATATACTGCCTCCCGTGGGCAGCCAGGAGGTGTGGGCTGCCGGGGTGACGTATTTTCAGTCGAAAACCGCAAGGGTTGAGGAGTCGAAAGATCAGGGGGGGGATAATTTTTACAATCGTGTTTATGACGCAGAGCGGCCGGAGCTATTTTTTAAGGCGACTCCAATTAGAGTGGTTGGGCATAAGGCCGGGGTTAGAATTAGACAGGATTCATCATGGAACGTGCCGGAGCCTGAATTAACTCTTTTTATCAACTCTTCAGGCAACATAAGCGGTTTTACAATAGGCAACGACATGAGTTCGCGCAGTATTGAGGGCGAAAATCCGTTGTACCTGACACAGGCAAAGATTTACGACAAATCAGCGGCAATCGGGCCGTGCATACTTGCGGCTGACGGTATTGATAGATCCAAAACTGAAATACAGATAAAGATTGAACGCGGAGAAATATGCGTTTTTGCAGGATTCGTCAGCCTTGATCAAATGAAACGATCTTTTGAAGAACTAGCAGGCTTTTTGTTCAGAGAGAGTAGTTTCCCAACCGGATGTTTCCTTATGACGGGCACGGGCATTGTGCCTCAAAACGATTTCACCCTTAAATCCGGCGACTGGATACATATTACAATTGACAATATTGGAACTTTAAGCAATTTTGTGGAGTAACTATATAACTATGATTATCACTGGAAAACAGATTATCGGAAGCGATTACGCTTCAAATGAAAGCCGAACTTTTAAAGCCGTCAATCCGGAAACCGGCGAACAGATGGAGCCCAGGTTTTATGAAGGCGGGAGCCGGGATGTAGACCTCGCCGCGGAACTGGCGGAACGCGACTTTGACGCTTATCGATCCATTAGCGATGATGAGCGCGCCGGCTTTCTGGAAACCGTGGCTGATGAGATTATGAACCTCGGCGACACTCTCATTAACCGGGCCATGAAGGAGACAGGCCTTCCTCAAGCCCGTCTTGAAGGAGAAAGAGGCAGAACAGTCGGGCAACTCAAGATGCTTGCGGCGTTAATAAAAAATGGGGCATGGAACGAACCAGGCATCGACAAACCAATGCCTGAGAGAAAACCTATACCGAAACCCGACCTGAGATTGATTCAAATTCCAATAGGCCCGGTCGGCATATTCGGCGCGTCAAATTTCCCTTTGGCGTTTTCGGTCGCAGGCGGGGACACGGCTTCGGCGTTGGCTGCCGGATGCACAGTGGTTGTAAAAGGGCATCCTGCGCATCCCGGGACGTCGGAATTAACAGGGCAGGCAGTACAATCCGCCATTAAAAAGAGCGGGATGCCTGAAGGCGCTTTTTCATTAATACAGGGCACAAGCAATGATGTGGGCGCGGCAATCGCAAAACACCATCTTATAAAAGCTGTGGCGTTTACAGGCTCGTTTCAGGGCGGAAAGGCGCTGTTTGACATTGCGGCTTCAAGAAAAGAGCCTATACCTGTTTTTGCGGAGATGGGTAGCTCAAACCCTGTTTTCATTTTACCCGGCGCGCTGGAATCAAACACACAAGGGCTTGGCGAGGCTTTTTTTGGGTCATTAATGCTGGGGGTCGGCCAGTTTTGCACAAACCCCGGCCTAGTAATCGGTGTTAAAAGCGAGGGATTAAGCTCGTTTATTGAAACGGTTAAAAAGCTTATATCCGGCTCAAAAAGTGGGACAATGTTGCATATGGGCATAAAATCAGCTTACGACAAAAAAATCGCGCAACTCAAATCAACATCCAGCGTTAACCTGGCGGCGCAAGGAACGTACTCGTCAGATGGGGCGTGCCAGGGAGTAGCTTCGCTTTTAACAACAGACTGCAAAACCTTTCTGGAATACGCGGAGCTGGAAGATGAGGTGTTTGGGCCGGCCGCTATTGTTGTCGAATGCGACGACAATGACGAAATGTCGGCTATCGCCCGCAAACTTGACGGGCAACTTACAGCGACATTGCATGGCCGTGAAGGAGAGTTTGCCGCATACAGCGACTTAGTCACCGTTTTGGAACGCAAAGTAGGCAGGATTGTGTTTAACGGTTTTCCAACAGGGGTGGATGTCTGCCCGTCAATGAACCATGGTGGCGTCTTCCCGGCAACGACCAATAGCGGATCAACTTCAGTGGGAACCGGGGCAATAAAGAGGTTTTTAAGGCCTGTCTGTTATCAAAACGCGCCGCAGGATATACTGCCCGTTTCTCTGAAAAATGAAAACAGCGCAAATATATTGAGGTTAATTGACGGGGCAATGACTAGGGATTCGGTTTAGTTTATTTAAACATGAAACGAATATACATACTTTGAACGAATTTTAAGACTCTAATAAGCAGTGGCGCAGGCATCCTTGTATGTGTTTCAACTGATCACAGGCAGGATGCCTACGCCACTAGCAATCTCCCTATGGGCGCTTTTAAATTATTTTTTATACCCATTTCTTCAATATCATAAGAACTTATAGCCAACGATTCGCTTAATTTAACTTTCACTTCAGCCCCCCACTCCGGCATGCCCGGATACTTCAGCAAATATGACAAGTCAAGATATATTTAATCCAACGTCAAATGATATTTACGACATTCAAATATTCGGCAAAGGCCCTGAGGGAAAATTGCCTTTAACGAGCAAAATGTTGCGCGAACAACCAAGCGGGAACATTTTCGGTTGGACGCAAAACGCCGGCATGGGGTTGCCTTGCTCAAAATTAGGGCAAAAAGAGTTCCTGATTGTAAGCAATATGGGAGGTGTAAAAAGAAGCGACGGCAAACCGATCGCATTGGGGCTGCATACCGGGCACTGGGAACTGGGCGCGGTTGTGAAAGAAGCGGCGGAGGAGTTTGCGCGATTAAACGCGTTGCCGTTTGCGGCGCACTGCACAGACCCTTGCGATGGGCGATCTCAAGGAACTCCAGGCATGTATGAAAGTTTGGCGTATAGAAACGACGCGGCTATAGTAATCAGAAGATTAATACGATCTCTGCCAACCGGAAAAGGCGTGTTGGGCGTTTCTACATGCGACAAGGGTTTGCCGGCAATGATGATGGCTATTGCCGGCGCAAAGGAACTCCCGGGACTTATTGTGCCGGGAGGGGTTACGCTTCCTGTTAGAAATAGCGAGGACGCCGGCAAGGTTCAAACAATAGGGGCGCGATACGCCGGCGATTTGATCTCACTTGATGAAGCCGCCGAGGCCGGTTGCAAAGCATGCGGAAGCTCAGGCGGTGGGTGTCAGTTTTTGGGAACCGCGGCCACTGCCCAGGTAGTGTGCGAAGCGCTCGGGCTTTCGTTGCCGCATTCAGCGCTGGCGCCGGCGTCACAAAACGTGTGGTTTGATATAGCCCGCCAATCCGCGCGTTGCCTTGTTCAACAAGAGAGCGAAAACAGGGCGGCAAAAGACCTCTTTACCGAACAGTCGTTTCGCAACGCGATGACGGTATTTCTATCGTTTGGAGGCTCGACTAATCTATTTCTGCACATTGCGGCTGTTGCGCATGCCGCCGGTGTGAAACGGCCGGCTATTAATGACTGGATTGAGTTAAACAAGAAAGTTCCGCGAATAGTGAGCGTGCTGCCTAACGGCCCGGTAAACCATCCCACAATATTTGTTTATATGGCGGGCGGAGTTCCTGAAGTTATGTTGAGGTTGC
Organism: Candidatus Anammoxibacter sp.; assembly: GCA_021777105.1. Classification (GTDB taxonomy): domain Bacteria; phylum Planctomycetota; class Brocadiia; order Brocadiales; family Anammoxibacteraceae; genus Anammoxibacter_B. Next base: position 17,297 of record JAIQZQ010000062.1, on the reverse strand, counting down.
GCGAACTTGGGCTTTTGGAGCTTGATTGCGCAACCGCCACAGGAGAGCAGCTTGGAACAATGCTGGAGTATTGGGAAAAATCCGAGAGAAGGAAAGTGCTCAAACAGATGTTGCATGACAGGGAGGGTGTGGATCCCGATGACGTTATTTTTGCTTTGGAAAAGATTGATAATTTAGACGTTAAGGGCGTGGTTGTTTTCCCTTCAGGAAATATTTGCCCCCAGGGATCAGTTGTTAAAAGCTCATCTATAGACCCCGCACTGATAGGCAATGACGGCGTTTACAGGAAAACGGGCCGCGCCCGCGTGTTTACAACCGAAGAGGCGGCAATCAAGGCGATAAAAGAGATGGGCGGCGCAAAAAAGATTGAGCAAAACGATATTATTGTTCTAATATGTTGCGGGCCTTTAGGCGCCGGATTTGAAGAGGTTTACCAAATCACTTCAGCTCTAACACATCTGCCATGGGGAAAAACTATTGCGGTTATAACGGACGCAAGATTTTCAGGGGTGTCAACAGGGGCCTGCATTGGGCATATATCGCCTGAAGCCCTGGCCGGCGGACCAATAGGCAAACTGCAAGACAACGATTTGATTGAGATCATTATAGATTGCAAAAACCTGGAGGGTTCTTTAAACATTGTTGGCTACAACGACAAATCCATAGGGCTAGAAAATGGAACCGCATTGCTTAACGATAGAGAATCACGAAAAGACCTTGAACCGGCAAACGGCCTTTCAGAAGACACAAAACTCTGGGCGCTGCTGCAGGATGTTAGCGGTGGAGTATGGGGCGGAAGCGTATATGATTACGGCTCTATTAAAAAGAATATGAGGTAAGACATAACTTAGGCAGGCCTTCTCTGTTCTTTATGATTTGGAAGCAGAATTGAGCCTCATGCCTAAAAGGGCTCGGTCAAAAATAATTTAGTATTTTTGACCGAGCCATAAATATCAATCAGTTTCGTTAACACGCGCTTAGCCGGCCTCTTCTCTGCGGGCAATGCCTCCCACATTCTGAAGTAGCGGGGCGTTTGTGGCGGCCAGGTAGCGAATCTCGCGTTGTGGGTCGCTGTTGAAATGCTGGTGCCATGACCATGGCGGCACGTGAATGGCGTCGCCGGCTTCCCATTCGACCCTATCTTCTTCAATAATGGAATACCCTCTGCCTTCAAGCACAAACATTAAGGTTTCATAATAGTGGCGGTGCTTTCTGTCATTCTCGCCCGGTTTTATAACCGTGATATTTACGCTAATAGTAAATGACGGTATGTTTGCCAAAAATACGGAACACTGCCTCTCCTCGGAATAGGCTTTATCTTTCCGCTTTTCAATTTGACGATCAATAACGGTGTCCGGCAAATTGACATGAACGTCGTCCGTCGTCTTTCCGAAATCTGATGAACCGGAGGACACCTCGGTTCCAACAGTTTGAAGCTCTTCTTTTTCGCTCATAAATAAATACCTCCATCAATTATAGTGAAAAACATTCCCGTAAAGAGCATGTTTTTGAAAATTATAACATGATCCGGGTTCACACGGCTTCTTCCCGTCTTGCAATATTGCCCACGTTTTGCAGAAGCGGGGCGTTGGTGCTGGCAATATAACGAACCTCTTTGTCTTCATCCGTGTTAAAATGTTGATGCCATGCCCATGGCGGCACATAGACAACATCGCCGGCTTCCCACTCAACCTTTACCCCTTCAACAATGGAATAGCCCTTGCCTTTAATAACGTAAATCATGCTCTCATAATAGTGGCGATGATTTCCGCCAATGCTTCCCGCGTCTATTATGCCGACATTCATGCTAACGCACCGCGAAGGCAGTTTTGCGATATAAACAGGATGCTGCCTCTCTTTGGAAAATTGAGTGTCAACCGCCCTCTCCACCTGGCGGTGAATGGTGTATTTCAATGGGGCGGGCTCTACATTGCCTAATGTTTTGCCGCCCCCGGCTTCAGTTGCGCCGGATTCCGTATCGCTCATAACCTGACTCCTTTCAAAAAATGGTTAAAAAATAATAATAAACGTTCTCTTCGCTCTTATATATCTTTTATTTACATCCGTTAACTTTTAATCAAAAGCGGTTCGTAATATTTTACCAAAAAGAATGTCAAATACCAAATTTGTATCTTATAAGTGAAATTTTAATGGATTTTGATAGGATATTTAAAAAAAATTCTATTTGTTGGTTCAATGTATCCAACATGAACCAGATTGGCTTAGCAAAACACTGTATTTAGTGTATATTCGCAGCAGATGGGCCTAATGTTGTGGAAGTTTAAACCTGGAGACGTTGAACCAACGGAGGTTTTTTACTTGGCCGACTCGTGGTATTGATGATGTATTTACAATAGAGTTGCTTTAATTTCGGTGGAGTTCAAGTCAGGATACGTTAAACTAACTGCGGTATTATTCCGATTGTTTACTTTTGTCTTTTTACTTATCCGGCTTGTCCCGGGTTGTAGGCTTAGACTTGCCGTCTTTCCATATGGGAAGCATGACGCTAAATGTGGCGCCTTCGCCAACTTTGCTTTTAACTTTAATATCGCCTTTATGCGATTGTATAATACCATGGCACACAGACAATCCTAAACCGGTGCCTTTTGACTCTGACTTTGTGGTAAAAAACGGATCAAATATAGCATTGATATCCTCTTTAGGTATGCCGCTTCCCGTGTCTTTTATATGTATAAAAACATTCGAGCCGTCAAGCTCTGTTGTTAAACTTATTTTGCCGCCGCCGTCGCCTATGGCGTCTTCGGCGTTTTGAAGAAGGTTGAGAACCACCTGCTTTATCTGATCCGGCACGGCCTCTATTTGCGGGATATTGTCGTCGTAGAGCTTGTCAAACTCAATCTTTCGCTCCTTTAACTTTTTGCTGTATATTAACTCTATGTCATTTACGGTTTCATTAATGTCTATTAATAATTTAACCCCTTTCGAAGGCGAGTAGAATTCGCGAAGCGTCTTTATCAGGCCTGAAACGCGGTCGCACTCCTTAACAGCGGCGTCAACCAGGCTCTTATCATCATCGTCAATATTTCCGGTTGCCAACTTTTTTGAGACCAAAAGCAGAACATTCCGTATGCCGAAAATCGGGTTGTTAAATTCATGCGCAACGGAAGCCGACAGTTTGCCTATAGACGCAAGTTTGCCGGCATGGCGCAACTGTTCGTTGGATTTCTTTAAACTAACCCAGTAACGGTGAGAACAAATGCGGAAATAGAATATGCAAAACGCGCCTATAATTAAGAAACCGAGGTGAAGGAAAATCTGGTTTCTCTTTTGCGCAAATCCGGCAGTCAACAACTTTTCAGCCGGCATTGTTACGCTTATGCCACCGCGAATGTCGCCGACTTTATATCCGTGTTTGCCATGGCACTTAATGCACGCCCTTTTGACAACCAAAGGAGCCATGTACCTGAAAAATTTTTTGGAGTTTTCAACTGTTAACTCCAGCATTTCATTCTCGCCGTTCTCAAATCCCACAAGGGCGGTAGTCTCCCATTTATCTGCCGCGTTTTCCGGGCGTATTGGAGTAAGAGAGGTTATGTGAAAAACTATGTCGTTTTTCTCTTTGGCAATTTCCGCTATTTGGCGCGTCATATACGCAGGATTGACCATGGTTAGCTCCAACCCGTCAACAGTGACAATATCGCGATTGGGAACTTCAAGGTATGGATTCGGCTTGTTATCTTTTGTAATCATGGCGTAAACGCCGCCATGTCTGGCGTTCCATATGCGGGTAATTTCAACCAGTTTAAAAAACGACTCGCCTTTGTCATTGGCAATCGCAGTAATATTATTATCAATAAGAAAAAAATTCCAAACCAGATCGCCGGAAATGAGAAACAACCACAAAAGCATAGGCAACAGCCACACTTTCCATGATTTTGGCCGATCCATACTTTCGTTCCGCATATTAACCGCAGAATGCCCGTTATCCTTTAGGTTCATATAATGTTATATCGCTTTCACCAGGTTGCGCGGTTTAAACGCAACAATTGGAAATGTTTATCTAAAAATTTCAATGGCAATTATATCATTTAATTCCAATTAAATAAAGAAGACTGTCATTTAATATATATATACGCAGAAATTATAACATAAATGAAGGAATTCCAGCGCCTAAATGCGCTTAATGGGCTCCTTGTAATATAAAAAGCGCCAATAGGATGGTTCCGGGCAGGCATACGGACAAAGATCAAATAAACCACAGACAAAGCAGCCTGCGCCGTTATTTATATGAACTTCAAAATCGATCAATTTCCATTGGTTCAAGTCTTCAGACCTGAACCGTTAATTCGAGGATGAAACGGGTTTATTGGAACTCAACTTACGGGCGTTATCATTAATGGCCTTGTTAACGGCCTGCAATAGATCAAACAGTGAAAACGGCTTTTGCAGAAACCGGAACCCCTTCTTCTGAATTGCCGGCCATTGCGATTTGTCGTCATTATAACCGCTTGTAAGCAATATTTTTAGTCCTGATTTTTGTCCGATCATATCTTCAACAAGGCGCAAGCCGCTTTTGTCCGGCAGAACAACGTCGCTGAAAACCAGTTGAAAATCCCGGTTTTCACGCTTAAAAATAGATTCTGCGTCTTTGGCGTTTGCGGCTTCAAACACATCGTAGCCGCACTCTTTCAGAGCTTTTTTAACAAGACCGCGCGTATCGTCGTCATCCTCCACCAGCAATACCCGCTCGTTGTGGCCATGGTTTGCCTCGGGAAACATAGCGCCGGCCGTTTTTTCAAGAGCAGCCGAATCTGACGCGGGCAGATATATTTCAAAGCGCGAGCCCCGCCCCAGCTCACTGTTTACTTCTATCCAGCCATTGTGCCGTTTGATTACGCCGTATACAACGGAAAGGCCGAGTCCGGTGCCTTTACAGGCCTCCTTTGTGCTAAAAAACGGCTCAAAGATGTGGTTGATTGTCTCTTTGTCCATGCCGGAACCCGCGTCAATAACCGACAAGCAGACATGCTTGCCGCGTTTTGCGTAGGGCCTGCTTTTGCAATATTCCGCGTCAACATAAATATTTTCCGTTTTTATCAAGATTTTGCCTCCTCCGGGCATGGCGTCCCTTGCGTTTACGGCCAGGTTTGTCAATACCTGCTCCAGATTGCCTTCGTCGGCCATTATTAAATACAGACCGGGTTCAAACTTCGCCTCTATATCAATATCTTCCCCGATTAAACGGCCAAGCATTCTGTTAAGATTGTCTATAGTGTTGTTCAGGTTTATACACGCAAACTCTTCCGGCTGTTTCCTGCTAAAGAGCAGCAACTGCCTTGCAATGCCGGCGGCGCGAACCGCCGAGCGGTTTACCATGATCATATTTTTGTACGCGTCGCTCTCACTGCCCACATTCATCATAGCCATGGATGTAAACCCCAGGATAGTCGTCAACATATTGTTAAAATCATGAGCCACCCCGCCGGCCAGCAATCCGATAGCCTCCATTTTTTGAGCCTGCATATATTTTGCCTGTATCTCGTTCTTTTCATCCATTGTCCTTTTAAGTTTGGTTATATCCTCTTTTACCGCTATAAAATTTGTTATAACCCCTAAGCTGTTTCTAACCGGTGAAATACTGGTAAGCTCCCAATAGTAATCCCCGTTCTTTTTTTTGTTGCAAAATTCGCCCTGCCACTCATTGCCGGCCCTTATTGCGGCCCAAAGTTGATTGTAAACCTCCGGCGGAGTTTTGCCTGATTTCAGAATGCGCGGTGTTTTGCCCAAGACCTCGACCGGCGAGTAGCCGGTAATAGCTGAAAATTTAGGATTAACATATTCAATAGAGCCGTTGATATCTGTAATAACAACGGCGCTTGGGCTGCGTTCCAGAGCGTTTACCAATTGTTTCAACCTGTCCTCGGCTTTCTTTTCGCATGTTATCTCTTCAACCGTCTCAACAACATAAGCAATCTTGCCTCCCTCTTTTAGAGGTGTAAATGTGACCTTGTAAGCCTGGTCGTTCACAAACATCTCAGTCTTTGTTTGCCTGATTTTGCCGGTCTTAAAGACGCCTTCAATCAACTTGTGGTGGCAAGCATCGCCCGGAAACATATAGGAATAACAGGAGCATAAGGACTTCATCCTAAAGTCAAACCATGGAAACCACTCTTTTATAACTTTGTTAACCCAGACTATTTCAAGTTTAGGACATATTAAAGTGACTCCTACGTTAATATTGTTTAGCATTGATATTGAGGTTTCCAGAATACGCATTTTAGCCTCCTTCAAGTTGTATATCCGCCCCGCCGAGTATATCGGCGCCTACACTTTCACTTCATAAAAAGATTTCTGAATGTCAAGCCATCCAAGCTCATCAGTTAAGGACCGGACTTCCTTCTCCTTCAGGAAAATATTGCATTCAAGCCTTTGCCGGTCGGACTCGGCCACATGCATACAGACCAATTTCTGATAATATTTGACCCGCTCTTTGCGCTTTTCAATCATCAGTTTAATCATTATAATCTTCTTCTCAATTTCCGCGGCTTTTTCAGCTATGCTATCCATACCCACCTCCATTAAAAAAAAAAAGAACGTACGCTATATGCGGGTTGTGGAGCCTTCGCCCCGCCCTCATTTTAGAGGAGATGCCGCTCGTTATACAGCATGAAACATACCGCCAATTACTCCGAGAAGCTATAAACAGCTTTTGATACCCTTGGCGGCATTTTATAAATATAGTCTGTGTTTACTATGTTCGTAAAGCTTCGCATTAACGAACTTGCGCACCTTGGGCACCTGCGATTGCCTGGACTTTTACTGTCAAACATTTTGCCGCACATAAGACAAGACCTTTTTCTTTGAAGATTTCTGTAATAAATCATTTTTATAGCCCTCCTTAAATTAAATCCATAACTCCTTAATTTTGCTACATCCAGTCTTCATTTCCCGAGAAAAGAAACCGTAGCTCTTCCGCCTGCTTCTCGTTTTTACCCTTAAGTTTTTTCACGCTAATCTTGCCGTCTTTTATATCCGCCTCCACGTTTCTCACCTCGGCCACATAGTTATCAAAATTAGCAAATAGCAACCAACCAAAGCTTTCCCAGATTTTCCTTAAATCGCAGTTGCTGTTCCTCCTAAATCTTTTCATTGCATCCTCCTTTCTTACCTGCGCTTTATATCCGGCAATATAAGCAACAGACATTAGCAAGTAAACAGAATCCAGCGCTATAGTTATTTAGCAATATCTCCAATATCGGCGCCTTTCGCAAAATCATGGCACTCCGCGCACACATTATTAGCGACATCCTTTTGTAATTTGACATCTTTATGCGCGCCTATAACGTGACATTCAACACAACTTCGCATAACAGTATGGCCGAGATGCGACATTTTCCTTCCAAAAGCTTTTACCGTAACAGGCGGGCTTTTAACGCGCACTTTAAAGTGGCAAAGCGTGCTGCAATACCTTCCGGAAACGAGCGGCAATGTTGACAGGTCTGAAAACTCGGTTTTCAGACCGGCCTCAATCTCGGAAAGGAGCTTATCCTCCTGCCTGACAATCCACGATGCCAAATATATATTGTGCTCGCCTTTTGAAGCTTTTAGAAAGTTGTGCCAACGTTTTACCTTTGCCAGATTTGAACGCAATTTATCAAGATCTGCGCCCGGCATTGCGCTTGCTTTCAGCGCAGCATCGGCAAGCTCTATCTTTTCACTCAACAAAGCCAGGGTTGTTTCAAGCGTGGATTTTGTCTTCTTCCATATACCTTTAAATGTAGAACCATGGCATTTCACGCACGCTTTATCGGAAGCCGCAAATGTTTTGCCGTTAAACTCCAAGTTTTCAGAACCGGTTGATTCCTGATAATGACAGCCCACGCAATCAACATGGGCAACATACATTGGACTTGGCATTTCCGGCATATCAATATCAAGAGAGTCTATTTTGCCTGAATATATCGCAAGTTGCCCGGCATGTTTACCGATATGGCAATGGCTGCATTGAACAAGCGTTTTACGTGAATGCGCCGCTTCTCTCCCAACCTTTGGATCATCTGTTTGTTCCGTATCGCCAAGCAGCCCCGCCAAATGGGCCTTGCCGTTGCCGGCGTCAAAACCATGGCGTATTTCCTGATGGCAATGGAAACAGGCAACATTGTGTTTAGTAACATGATTGTCATGCAAAGAAGGTATATCTCTATACTGTTTCAATTTCTCAGGCTCATTATGGCAAGTAAAACAGCGGTCTTGAGAGGCCAACCCTTGCCCCTGCACAACGTCAAGGTGGCAGTCGTCGCACGAAACGCCTTGATTTGTCACAAAATTTCTATGATTATAATCCATATTGCCAAGTTTAAACGTCTTTTCAGGCAGTTCATGGCATCCAAGACACCCACCTATTGGCCGTAAATCCGTCCCGCGACCTTGATCCTTAAAATGGCAAAGGTAACATGAGTCGTACGTTACTTCAACATGCCTGCCTACCACAATCTGTGAATGGCAGGTTGAGCATCTAAGATTTCTCCCTTTTTTCTCTTTCATAATATGATCGGAATGGTCGAACTTTATGCCTTTGGCGGAGATAACTCTACCCTTAAGCAGACGGGTTGAATGGCATCCGGATCTAAGGCACGAAGCATCCTCAATCTCTGCAAACGGCTTGGATGAATAAGTGCGCGTCACATACTTTGCGACCTGCGAAACCGCCTGAAACTTCTTCCAGAGCACGGTCTTTGACATGCCCGGAGGATAATGGCAATCAACACAAGCCACATGGCTGTGCTTGGACTCTTTCCACGCGTTGTAATAAGGCTTCATAATATGGCATGATTTGCAGAACGACGGACTGGTCGAATATTTTGCGACGCCAAAGAACGAGACAATAAAAAAACCAACAATAGAGCCTATGATAATAAAAAATCTCGGCTTCAATTGCGCGTGCAGCTTGTGCTCGGGAGAGGCATTAATGCCTATAAAGTAAAGGAGCCTCACAAACCAGCTCTTTTTTTTGCCCAACCTTTTATCTTCCATTTTTTTATCCCTGGTAAAAGTTTAGAATGCGCAATTACATGCCTTTATCACAAATCAAGTTTATCCGGCTCCACGCCTTCCTTCTCTAAACCGGACAACACGAGCCGCGCATTTGCGCTAAGTTGCCTGCGGTCTTTTCTGCCTGATTTGACATCGTCCAGTTCCTCGCGCAATTTATTTATATAATGGTTATGCTGCTGTTTGTAATGGTCAACCCGCATTTTACCGCTCAGCCAGGCAAAGCTCATAGGGTACTCATCAAGTTTAAACACCACAAAGAAAAAGTGCCACACAAATATGGCCAAAGTGGCAAGTATTGCCTCGTAAAAATGGACGATCTCGTTAACCTTTATAAACCACACCGTCGGGACCAGCGCGCTGAAGCTCGCCGGAAACCACAATACAAAACCGGTAACCGCCATAACTATAGTCCCCCAAACCAAAGCCCAATATTCCATCTTCTCTGTGTAATCAAACTGCCCAAATTCAGGCCTTTTTATTTTTTTAATACGAAGGCAGAACAAGACATTATTAACAACGCCTTTTATATCATCCAGCCCCGGAACCATATCCCCAATAACGGCGCGGCCTCTTTTTGTCAAAACAATATAGAAAATGTGGTAAACCCCCAGGCCAATCAAAGCTATGCCGGCGCCACGATGCGTGTATTGCCTCATGCCCTCGGTTGTGCCTATCCATTCCAGCCATGTAAACAGCCATAAATCGGGGTATTTCAGAGCAAATCCTGTAAACGCCAGGATTATAAAAGACGCGGCCAGAACATAGTGTTGAATAATTTCGTTAGAGCTAAATCTGGTTAAAGCCTGAACCGCTTTCTCTTTTTTGCGCCGCTCCATTACCTGAAATATAAAAATTATCAAATTATGCAATATCATCCCGCCTACCGCAGCCACTATCAGACAAACATAAAACGTCTTTGCCAGCCCCTCAATCTTTAACGCCGACGCCGATAATGACTGATGCGAATAGCTTTGGGAGAACATCGTTGTCGCATTTACGTGGCATTTTTTACAAGTATCCTTGACATTTGCGGCATTCACCATAGATTCAGGATGGCTTCTAGGCAAAATTTTATGAGCCCCATGGCAATCAATGCACAAAGCGGCGGTAGATCCAAGGCGAACAGAGGCTAAACCGTGATAGCTATCCTGATATTGGAGCGGTTGATCTCCGGTTAAACTAAACTTTCTTGCGACAATAGGGTTCTGGTGGCAATGAAAGCACGTCTCTTCCTGGATCCTTCGCGACACATCCTTCCTATCTACCGTGTTTATAGCATAAACACTGTGCTCACTGTGGCAATCATTGCAAACAGGAGAAACCTTAAGCCCCTTTTTTGCGTAAATCCAATGGATAGATTGTTGGTATTCCTCCAAAATTTCACCATGACACTTTCCGCATGTTAAAGGGACATTTACGTTTGATATTCGTGAATTCGGCAAACCCACATTTTTTATATCATGCGCTCCATGGCACGATACGCAGCTTGCGGCATCCAGCCTGCCCGTGCCGGTTAGCTTGCCGTGAATAGATTGTGAATATATCTTGCCCGGAGATTTCGCGCTTATATAAAACTTGTTCACCAATTCAGGGTCGTCATGGCACGCGCCGCATGTGCCGGCCAAATTAGCGGAAAACACTCTACTGCTTTCATTGTTAACAGCTAAAATATTGTGAGAGCCATGGCAATCCCAACACTGAGCAGCTTCATCAACGCCGGCCATCAACGATATGCCGTGAATGCTCTCCCGGTGTTCCAACGCTGATTTCCTGTGGCAAAGCGAGCAATCAGCAACGTTTGTATCTTCAATTTTTTTTATATGCATTACAAAATTATTAGCCGCGTAATAATGACAGTCCACACACGCAAACCCCGCATGCGCGGAATTAAACAACTCATTTTTATAATCCTTTTCTTTGCTATGGCAACCCAGACACGACTTGTCCGAAACAAACTTTGCCGAGTGAAACGGGTTTGTTAATAAAATATCTTTATGGCATTTAGAGCAGTAGTCCGCCTCCTTGTTTTCACTCTTTGCCGGAGATTTTATATCATGATAACCATGGCACGATACGCAAGTTGGCATATTATCGCCAACCCTCTCTTTTATGCGATAGTGGATATTGGTCTTCATGAAGCCGGCGTAAGCTTCATGGCACGATACGCAATCCACATTCTCAACCTTGCCGCTTAAATGCGTTTTAATATCATTAATCTTATGGCAACTTTCGCAATCAACAACATTGCCGTGCGTCCCTGAAACAGCTATATTGCCATGGCAAACAGCGCAATTAACCGCCAATGAGTTTTTATTGCCGATTAACAAAACTATTAAAGAAACAACAGCAACAATAGTTATTAATTCTCCCTTTTTTATACTCATAATCTCTAAGAGACTGATTTGTTGTTTATAAAACTAAAACCCATTACAGCCCATATACACATGTCTAATAACGCAAAAATAGCGCCGTTAGACATAGCATGAGGCAAACTCCGTAACATGCCGCCGGCCATACAGTTATACCAGCTAACGCTCAAAACGGACTAAAACGCGGTAAAAACCAAAAGCCTACAAATGTACCGTTTCAGCACACCTTGTTCTGTTTCGTTACACCGATAATAATGACTCAAGAATCTTATTCAAAGCTAAATTGCTTTGAGTTCGGTCAAGTTTGACAAAAGTTTACAAAGTGTGTTATATTTTTAAAAGGGACTCGGTTTTGCGGTTTTCAGCATACTAACTGCCCTTGCAAACAGCCTACCGTTATTTTTTATAACTTTTACGCCGGATATTGTCATTTCCGCGCGCGCCCTGCTTTTTAAACATTTTATAAAGGAGGTGAGACATGGCTATTATTACTATATCTAGGCAATTGGGTAGTTTGGGCTCGGAAATAGCAAAAAGCTTAAAGGAAGAGCTTGGATACAACTTCTTAGACAAGGAGCTGCTTGAGGAAGAGCTTGTCAACAAATACGGCATTAAGCAAGAGAAAGTAAAGCAATATGATGAAAAGAAACCGGCCTTTTGGGATATGTTTTACACGGACAAAGACAGGTATCTCTACTTTCTGAAAACAACTATGTATGAATTTGCGCACAAGGGCCATTGTGTTATTATGGGCAGGGGCGGACAGGTTCTATTTCAAGACATACCCGGATCGCTCCATGTCAGAATCATTGCGCCTCTTAAAGCGCGCTTCGAACGAATTATGGAAATATATAACGGAAACAAAGAGATTGCCGAACAAGTTCTTCAACATTGCGATCACGACAGAGCAGGGTTCCACAAATTCTTTTTCCACGCCAATTGGGAGGATCCCGGCCTGTATGATTTAACCGTCAACACAAGGCTTTTGACAGTGGAAGCCGCCGCGCAAATAATTAAAGACGCTATCAACGCATCCGGCATAGCCGGCCAACAACCTGAGCACAACACCCAATTGACCGACCTTTGCCTGAGCCAGGAAGTGTACACACGAATCGTCTATACTGAAAAAGTTCCGATCCGGTTCTTAAACGTGGTTACAAACAACTGCGAGGTAATTTTACGGGGAGGAATGAACACGGAAGATGACATCAACAAATGCGAAGAGATCGCCGCCAACGTCACCGGAGTTAAAAAAGTTGAGAACGAGCTGCACCACATTCCTACCGCTTACAGCAGAATTTGAGAAATACGGTAAAACGGGGCATTTCAGCAAACGACGCGTTGAAATGCCTCGATTGATACAACATCCTAAATTGACGCCCCTGGCTTGAGCAGCCTTGCAGACTGATCAGAAACGTTTTAAAACCATTTGCGCCCGCTTAATATACAAATACTTTGATTTTTATTCGATTATTTATTATATTTACGATTTGCGAGTTCAAACAGTTTCCAGACAAAATAACTATATGAGATAAATATGAAAGTTGAAAGAGTTCTTACTGTTTCTAAAATTAACAAAGATGAAAAAGGGATTGATTTAACCCGGCATCTTTCTGGAGATGAAAGAGTTTCTCTTCTTGAAGATTTAAGACAGGAAATGAGCAAAGTTACCCATAATGAATATCCACAAAGACTTCGAAGAGTTCTTACAATTTCCAAGGGGCAGCGCATAAATAACTTTGTCTAGACGGGCTTAGATTTAGGTTAAATTTGGACAATCTGATTGAGTCGAACCGGATGCGCTGCCTTAGCTGCGTTGAGGATTCGGCGATTGAAGATAGTTCAAAGTTGGCCTAAAGATAAGTGTGCCTAGGCAAAATTATTTATGCGATGCCCCTGTACGAAAAAAAGTTGAATTTGTAATTATTGGCGGTTACGCTGTGGCTTTTCATGGATATGTCAGGGCGACAAGCGATATTGATATATTTTTTAAGAATATATTGTCAAACCCATCAAAATTTCCATAATAAACGCCTATATCTTCCCCCAAAATCGCGCGAATTTTAAAAACCTCCAAGTCTCACCCCTCGTTTTATCACCTTCGTTGATAACAATGAGTAAAAGCATAAATAAACATGAGATCTTGAGACCTTACGTTAAAGTTTTTGGCACAATTCCAATAAAACTCATTTTGTAAATGAGTTTTATCTAATAATATTCATTTACAAAGTAAATATTATCTGATATTTTTCATTTAACTGCAAATACACAGAAGCTGTAGGCCACATAAAATTCAACGCCGGTAAGAAAAAATTTGTCCCCTTTGGCCTCTAATAACAAATATTATTTGTGCCTTTTTTAGGGGCGTAAGCAAAACGTAAGGGATTTTCTAATAAAAAAAGGAACAAAATCGACATTATAGAAGGTTGTCATTATGAGAAAAGAATATGATTTTTCAAAATCTGTTAAGAATCCATACGCTAAACATTTAAAAAAGCAGGTAACATTGCGCTTGTGAGTTGATGTAATTGATTATTTTAAACAGTTATCAAATTAGACATGCGTACCGTACAGAACCTTATTAATCTCTATTTGCAGGATTGCGCTAAATCCAACAAAAAGTTGGTAGCGTAACAATTAGGAGACCTGAAGAAAAAAAGGTTACAAATCATAAGAGTTCACTTTAAAATAATAGTATTCGAAAACTTTTAAAGAAAAGGAACCCTTATGACAGTAACCATTAGCATTAATTATAAAATAGAAATCCCAGATTGCAACATAGAAACCATAATAGCATGTTTTAGGCAAGCTCTAATATTGTTTTTATCAGATTTTGTGAACACGATACTAATAGAATTTGCAATCCAATACATGAAAGAAAAAACGTTCCTATTTGCATGTGAAGGATGTGGTAGCAACCATGGGTTTATCTGGAAAACCAAAAGGGCTAGAGATACAAGAATATCAACAGTATTTGGAAAAATAATGTTATGGCAGATGCAGGTAATGTGCAAAAGCTGCGGTAAAAAGATGTATATAACAAGAAAACTTTTAGATATAGCGCCGAGACAATCAATGTCTGAAGGCACAAAAAAGCTATTTGCCCTTTTAGGCAGTTTGACAAGTTTCCGAGTATCAGAGAAGATGTTAAAGCTTGTTGGAGTCAGAATCGACAAGATGTCAATATGGAGATGCACTCAGGAGGTAGGAGAACAGCTTGAATTTGATCTTGATCTAAATGAGGGAGGTCGAGGCGAAGCCGATGGCACAGGTGTAGCGATTAACGGAATAAAAAAACGTGGTAGAGAGCTCAAAGTGTTTGTTCAGGAAACAATTACAGGAGGGGTGCGCATAGCCGGTTTAAGTATAGGGAAATATGAGAGTGATTGGGATAAGCTATTCAATCCTCTCAAGAGTAGCCTGAAAGCGTTTGACAATTTCCTGCTTGTAACAGATGGAGATAGTAATATATTAAAAAGTATAAAAGGAGTAAAAATACTTTTCCAGAGATGTTTATGGCACTTGCCGTATCAGATGAAATATTATCTTTGGAAAGACGGAATAAAAAGAAAATCCACCGAGTGGTATCATCTACTTGGAAAGGTATTTGATATTACAGCAATACGATACGGCCTGGATGATGAGAAAGAAATAGAAGGAATAATCAAGATAAAGAATAACCGCCTGGACAAATTAATCTCGTACTGTCTGGAGAATGGTTACACGAACAGCGCTAGTTATTTAAAAAACGCGCGAGGCGATATGTTTACGGCATTTAGTAACAAGCTTAAAGGGCAAACGACAAGCAAGGTTGAAAGGGTAATGCGCACAGTCAATATGAGAACAAAGATAGGCAAATGGAGTGAGAGTGGAGCATTGAATGCGATAAAAGTCAGGCTGGCACATTACTATAATGGTTTTGATCCAGCCGAAGAAATGTATTGCAAAGAAGTAAGAGTATTAGATGCGGGGGAATAATTGGGTTGTTGACATAAAAGCTCAAACAATTTATTAATTGATATATTGGGTAAAACAGGATAGGGCTAAGCAGTGGAGCAAGCTGTCAAGAAATAACCGGATCATGTTGAGGCTGTAAATTCCGGCTGTAAAGTGGAGGTTAATTCTCCTCTTTAGAAAATATATTTCCGAGCTTCCAGCTATGCCTTATAAAACCTTAGAGTCTGGGACAAAATCCCAGAATAAAAAGTTTTAAAGTGAACTATAATTTTTCAGGTCTCCTAGTGTGAACGCTACCAATTTTTTATCAAGACAAAGCTCTGAATTTTATTGTTACATTATGTTTCTTTCTTCGAACAAACCAAATGAACAGAAGAACATTTATTAAATGGGCGTTATATGGCGGAGCCGGCGCTTTTGCCGGTAGTTACCCTCTATTTATCGAAAGAAACATTGTGATGGTTAATAGATACAGGATACCCATCATCAATTTACCCCCTGCTTTCAACGGTTTCACCATTGCAATGCTAACCGACCTCCACCTGGGGTTTCTTGTGTCAGAGTCTTTTATTGAAGGCATAGTAGATAAAACTAACCGATTACAAACTGATCTTATCGTTTGCGGCGGCGACTATGTGCATAAGCGCAATACAATTGAGGAAATAGAAAAGGTATGGTCTATTTTATCAAAACTAAAAGCAAGGCATGGCGTTTACTCGGTTTTAGGCAATCATGATCATTGGGCTGATACTGACAGATCTATTTATTGGCTGCAAAGAACAAAACAAAACATCAGACATAAATGCGCGTATATTTATAAAGGGAAAGAGAGGATTCTTATCGGCGGAGCCGGGGACTACTGGGAAGATGAGTTGTTGATAGATGAAGCGTTTGCCGGTTCGGATGAGGATGAATGCAGGATATTATTGGCGCATAATCCTGATACGGTTGATACGGAATTTAATACGCCTGTGTCTCTTACGCTAAGTGGTCACACGCACGGCGGCCAGGTTGTAATACCTTTTTTTGGCCCGCCAATACTTCCGGTGAATAATAAGAATTATTCCAGCGGACTAATATCCACAAATAAAACACAACTGTTTATCAGTAGAGGTATTGGATGGGCAATTTACCCTATAAGATTCAATTGCTATCCGGAAATCGCGGTTTTGGAACTTACAGGTAAAGAGTAAAGTAATCGGTAAATGGTGAGCGGTTATCAGTAAAAGCAAACCACGAATTGCGCATATGACGCGGATGACGCGGATTTTCACGGATAAAGCAAAAGCGAACCACAGATTGCACAGATTTAAAAGCAAAAGAAAACCACTGAATTAAAAGCAAAAGCTTGCCCACAAAAATTCACGAATAGACACAAAAAACAAAATCTAACCACAGATGACGCGGATTTTCACGGATTAAAAGCAAAAGCGAACCACAGATTTCACAGATTGCACAGATTTAAAAGCAAATGCAAGTGTTAGTGTTAGTAACCGTAACAGTTAAGCTGGTATAGGCGTCCCTCCCTCTAAATTTGTTATCAGACAGTGAAGCCTTAGAACTGCTCGCTTTTATGTAGTGTAGGCGCGTCCTCGCGCCGTGGCGGGCAAGTTGAATCATACGTTAAAGTCACGTGTATTCATGCGAGGAAGTATCACGTTATCAGGCAATATTGATAAGCCGCGTATGCAACTGTCTCGTTTTTTCAAGTCTTTAGTTTTGTTTAGCGAAACTCCAAATGTAAATATCCTCTTCAAACGCCACGGCGCGAGGACGCGCCTCATAGGTGTTAGGTTAAGATCAAAAATTTAAAATCAAAAGCGATACGTCAGCGCTTAAATCGCCCTTTCAGGGCTGATCTCTTTTTTATCTTAAGCCCTGGGGCGTTGCCCCAGGCTATATTAAAACCGCCCCGTTGGGGCTTGAATTGTATATTTTATTATTAAAACGTTAATG
>JAIQZQ010000061.1 GCA_021777105.1 Candidatus Anammoxibacter sp. | reverse complement strand
GAATACACAAAAAAACGAGTTGAGTTTTGATAAATTTTATAAACGTATACAAGAAAGAGCCTTTATCCTTTTAACATCATTATTGACTTCTCTAAGCTGTGCAATAATTTATTTGTCAAAAGAAATTGATCGGTTAATTAGCAACTGTAAGAAACTTAAGCAGCAATCCCGGAAATCAACATTACAACTAATTCAAGAGGGGCTATTTCTATAAAAATACAATGCTTAACCTAACACCTATGAGGCGCGTCCTCGCGCTGTCTGCGTAGAGGAAGATCTTTTCAATTTTGCGGCGCCCCATTAGCAATCGATTTCAACGCATGATTACTTAATTTCAACGTATACGCTTTACTTGCATGCCACGGCGCGGGACGCGCCTACACTACATTATTTAGAAGTCGTTCTGTATCCAACAGTTAAGACAATCCGGTCCACCTTCAAAGGACTGGTTCTCTGCCTTATGATGCCCAGTTAAGCTTTAACTTTTTGTTGGATTTAGCGCAATCCTGCAAGTAAAGGTTAATGAGGTTTTGGTATGGAACTCCTGTTTCTGTAGATAACTGTTTAAAATAATCAATCACATCCACTCCCAAACGCAGTGTCACCTGTTTTTTTAAATGTTTTGCATATGGATTTTTAACGGATTTTGAAAAATCATATTCTTTTCTCATAACGATATCCTCCTATAATATTGATTTTTTTCATTTTTGGTCGCTTTTCTTGCTGAAATAATTCTAATGGTTTTACTGTTTTCCCTATAACAATGACAAACAGCTATAAGTCGTAGTGAGGAACTAACACCTAACAGGATAAATCGATCCTCATTATTTGAATGATCAGGATCAAAAATCAATCTCGCATTTTGGTCTATAAAAACAGTTTTGGCTTCTATAAATGAAACTTTATGCTTTTTGAAATTTTCGTTTGCTTTACTATTATCCCAATCAAACCGTATTGCTTCCATAAGTATAATATAATTATAAAGTGTCTAATTTACAAGTCAATAATAATCATTGGCAGTTGAAAGAAATGTGTTTACTCCGCAAGGCGTTGGTTTAAATGTGTGGAGGCAGTCTACAAGACTACTCCAGCAAACGCTCGTTCCAATGCTCTGCGTTGGAATTTGCTATGGACGCTCTGCCGTCCAGCCACTTGACGCAGAGCGTCAAGCCAACCGTTTCAAGGCGGAGCATTGGAACGAGCAAAAAACTTTACTTATAAGATACTAAGGTTTTTAACCCTGGGACTAATGCAATATAGAATACGCGCCCTGAAAGAGCTCTACAAAAATACGCAGAATTGATACGTATTTACAAACGCATTAAATAAAATACCCCAATCTTGGGGTTTCCCGAATATGGGGAAACTTCCTGTAATTACTCGATAATCATTGCTAAGTCATAGCCTGCCTTAATTTTTCAAAAAAATATTATTCTCTGATTCTGCGAAAATAGTGGAAATAAACACATCACAATAGAAGAAATAAACCTCACAACTTTTTTGGTATTCAGTTTGCAATGTACAGAAAACCAGAATGATTGCCAATAATTGTCAGCCACAGTGAAATCATATAGTACCTAAATTGTGCGATACTTATCACCCTCCCCTAACCCCTCCCATCAAGGGAGGGGGAGTAAACGGAATATATTTATTTTAAAACTTCACCCCTTAGTTGGGACTTGTTAAGTTTGCTATTCGCCCCCCGGGCATAATTCTCACTAGAGCAGACAAGCTGCTCAGTGTTCATTAAAACTAAAACGAGCTTAATAAGCCGAATTTTTCTCCCCTTAGCAAAAGGACATTAAGGTATGACTAAAAATAAAGTTCAATTTCCAAAAGAGATGAGTTTAGAAGAATTTATGTCAAAGTATGGGCAGAAAGATCAATGCAGACAAGCTTTGTTTAAATTAAAGTGGCCTCAAGGTTTTATTTGTCCCAAATGCGGCAATAAAAGTTTCTGTGAGTTGAAAAGCAGAAGAATCTACCAATGCAACCAATGTCGCAGCCAAACGACATTAACATCAGGCACCATATTTCATTCCAGCAATGTATCTCTGCGCAAATGGTTCTTATCAGTATATTTGATAAGACAAAGCAATAATGGAATATCAAGCGCAAAATTATCAAGAGAGCTTGAAGTAAGCCAAAATACGGCCAGGAGCATGAAATATAAGCTGATGAAAGCAATGATTAATGGAGATAATGAAGGATTCTTAGAGATGGATTATATTTAGGAACGTGGAAGAAATAGATGATAAAGAATGATGTTTTTAACTAAAAGATATGATTCTGAGAATTGCTTATGTTTTTAACGAAATACCCTCAAACTACGGCAGATTCCTAAAATTGGCTGAGAATTCTTGGCATTCATTTATTATTATAGCTGAACCGGATTATTTCTGATAAACTGTAACGTTAAATTCAAAATTGTTCTGCCTTTAATCTAATTTGCGATACGGGTTGTGGGCCTCGTGTTGCCGCTTTATGTCTATTTGCTAATGATGGAGCTTTAAACTTTGATTTAGCGCGTTAGAGAAAGTGGTGTGGTGCGTTATGCTTAATGTATTAAATTTGATGTGTCATGGTTATGTTGCAGTTCCTGTAATAATTGCATTAAAAAAACAAGGCGCTTTCAGGCTTTTGAGCAAAACAGAGCCGGTAAAATTTGAAACTGTCGTAAAAGAGCTACAAGCAAATCAAGGTCATCTTAGGGTTGCTTTTCACATGCTTGAGTCATTAGGCTGGGCAACCCGAAACCAAAACAATGAATATTTGCTGACTCCGGAATCAAGAGCTGACGATATTCCCGATTCATTCCTGGAGTTATACTCTTTCCCCATGGAAGAGTATCTAACAACTCCTCAAACAGAAAGCAAACTCACCCAGTGGATTGATCAATGTCTTATAGATGGAAATGATTCCGACATCACGGTCCCTAAGCACCTTCAGGGCTCCCTTTTGCTTCCTTTATTGATTGCCGTAAAGAAGCACAATTTGCATAATGTCTCTTCCGGTCAAGCGCTGTTTTCAGCTCTTAGCGCTCCTGTTCAGGATGAATTAGCTCAAATTTTTCTTCATTTAAAGTGGGCAAATAAAAAACAAAGCAAGTTAGAGTTAACTCAGCTTGGCGAGCAAATAATTGAACGCGCTTATGTGATGGGTATTGCCGGTTCTTACCGTCCAATGCTTGCCAACGTGGCGGATTTACTTTTTAATGATCCTGCTAGTGTATTTACCAGAGATAAAGATTCCCATGAAGAACATATTGATAGATCAATTAACGTTATTTCAAGCGGATTTCAACATGAGAAATACTTCCAGGATGTTGAAAAAGTAATTATAGATATCTTCAGCAAAAAAGCAATCAAGGAGCAACCAAAATATGTTGCCGATATGGGTTGCGGAGACGGCGCGTTCCTAAAAAGAGTTTATGAAATTATTAAAGAGAAAACTGCAAGGGGCGCGCAACTAGATGAACATCCCGTCCAGCTTATTGGCGCTGATTACAATGAGAAATCTTTAGAAGAGACGGACAGAAACCTTTCAGGTTTACCCCATATGGTTATCCATGGGGATATTAACGACCCTGAACAATTGATAGCAGACCTGAGGGAAAAAGGAGTTGCCGACACTGAAAATATTTTGCACATTCGTTCATTTTTAGACCATAACAGACCATATATTCCTCCAAAGCAGAAAAGACACGAAAAAAATTCACGGCTAATCCAATATTCCGGCGTATATGTGGATGGGGCGGGTAACGAGATTCCCAGTGAATTAATGATGGATAATTTAATAGAGCATCTTGAAAGATGGTCTAAAATTATAAATAAACACGGGATAATAATTTTAGAGTCACATTGTCTGCCCCCAAAGATTGTGCATAACTATTTTGTTAAAACTGAGAGTTTTTATTTTGACGCCATTCATTCATTTTCAGGTCAATGTATGGCTGAAGCCGAAAAATTCATCATTGCCGCGGCAAATACCGGAATGTTTCCAAATAATCCACCTTTGCGATATCCCAAAATATTTCCATTTACCCGAATCACGGTTAACCATTTTAAAAATAGGAATTACACTGTACGTTATGCGAATGAGAACGATTTGCCGGCGCTGGTTGAGCTTGAGAAGGTATGTTGGAGTAAGGATTTACAAACGCCAAAATCAACCCTGAAGATCAGATTAGAGCAATATCCTGAAGGTCAATTAGCTCTTGAAATGGATTCCAAAACTATAGGAGTGATATATACCCAAAAGATAACTGATGTAAAAATGTTAAACACAACTCCATCAGAGCGAGTTCACGAACTACATACCCCTGACGGCGATATTGTTCAGTTATTATCCGTCAATATCCTGCCGGAGCATCAAAGCTCCGGCCTTGGCGACCAACTGCTTGAGTTTACACTGCAACGCTGTTCATTGACAAATGGCATTAAATCAGTAGTTGGAGTCACGCGCTGTAGAGACTATCAAAAATATTCAGACATAGAGCTGGCTGAGTATATTCAGTTGCCGGACAATCGTGGTAAATTGGTCGATCCTATTTTACGGTTTCATCAACTTCACGGAGCTGAGATTAAAGCATTAGTTCCTAATTATAGAGAAAAAGATAGCGATAACAATGGATACGGCGTGCTTATTGAATATGATATTCATAATAGGGAGCGTGATGAGGTTATTGTAGAAACGACAAATTCAAAAAACCAGCTTGATTTATCGCAACAATTTAACAAAAAAGATATAAAGGATATAGAACTGTATTTATGTGAAAGCATAAAGCGTATTCTTGGTCAATCCAAATCAAAACCGGTTTCATCTCAACAACCTTTAATTGAGATGGGGATGGATTCAGCATCATTATTGGAGCTTAATGAACTTATCAGTTGTAAATATAAAATTAACCTGGATGCTGATTTTTTCTTTCAATATTTTACTATAGACCGGATTGTAAAACACCTTGGAGATAATATAGTTTTAGAGCGTGGTAGTGGAGAAACGTTAAAATCCGGTAAAAGCAAAATTTCATCTTTTCAGAATAGCGAGACAATAGCAGTACATAAGGAATCGTTAACCAACGATCAGGATATTGCTATTATAGGAATGGCGTTCAAATTTCCTGGTGGAGCAACAACAAAAGAGAAATTGTGGCAACTGCTTTCTGATAAACGTAGCGCTATTAAAACCCTGCCTGATGATCGCTGGAAATGGCCCTCTTATATTGATCCTGACAATAAACATCGGGGAATTGATAAAGGAGGATTTTTAGATGATATCAGTTCCTTTGATGCGCCATTTTTTCGTATTTCACCTGTGGAAGCAGAGCTAATGGATCCACAACAACGAATTCTATTAGAGCTGACCTGGGAATTAATTGAAGATGCCGGATATAAAGCAAGTAATTTCATAGGAAGTCAGACCGGTGTATTTGTCGGGGCTAGCGGGTCAGATTACAATGCGCTTTTCAGAGATAACATGGAAGGAATAGATGCGCATGTTGGGCCTGGAACTTCAATGTCCATATTGCCTAACCGCATCTCTTATTATTTTGATTTGTCCGGGCCGAGTGTTCAGGTAGATACTGCATGTTCAAGCTCGTTGGTGGCGCTCCATGATGGTATTAGAGCAATACAATCAGCTGAAGCCGGTCAGGCTATTGTTGGCGGTGTCAATATTATGTGTCATCCATACTCGACAATTGCATATTATAGAGCAGGCATGTTGTCGAAAGCCGGCCGATGCAAAACTTTTGATAACGAAGCAAATGGATATGTCAGAGGAGAGGGGGCCGGGCTGGTATTGATAAAGCCTTTAAAACAAGCAGTTAAGGATTGTGATAATATATATGCCGTTATCAAAGGCGTAGCAATTAACCATGGAGGGCAGGCAAGTGGACTTACAGTTCCTAATCCTGAAAAACAGGCAAAATTGTTAGTTGCAGCCTACAAGGAATCGGGCATAAATCCAGAGACCGTAGGTTATCTTGAAGCTCATGGAACGGGCACTTCATTAGGTGACCCTATTGAAATTTCAGGGATTAAAACAGCGTTTAACGAACTCTCAACTCTGTATCCATCTTCAAATAGAAAAAAGCCGTATTGTGGATTGGGTTCAATAAAAACAAATCTTGGTCATCTTGAAGCTGCTGCGGGAATTGCGGGACTAATCAAGACCATGCTGGCGATGAAGCTCTCTGTTATGCCGGGATTACAAAATTTTGAAAATCTAAATCAAAAGATCAATTTGGAAAATACGCCTTTTTATGTTCTTGAAGATAATCAAGAATGGAAAAATTTCAAAAATAATAAAGGAGAAACCGTCCCAAAAAGAGCCGGTGTCAGTTCGTTTGGATTCGGGGGTGTGAATGCGCACGTTGTTTTGGAAGAGTATATGAAGTCGTCAAAAGAAGCGGTAGCTACCGGTTGTTCTTGTATATTTGCGCTTTCAGCAGGCAATAGTGATCGTTTAAAAGTGTATGTTGCGAAATATATAGATTTTCTAAAGAAAGTTTTGAATGACTACAACTATTCATTAAGCGAAATAGTATATACATCTCAAGTTGGCCGTGAAGCAATGGACGAACGTTTATCAATAGTTATTTCCAGTAAAGAGGAGTTACTTGGAAAATTAACGGGGTTTTATGAAGACGAAAAAAGCGCTCAACATGTATATCATGACAATATTAAAAACCTGGCTTCAAGCACAAAAATGCTGACCGAAGGCAAGTTGGGCAGTCAAATTATTAAGCTCGCAATAGATGAAAAAGATTTAGTGAAATTAGCTACGCTTTGGACATCAGGAATAGACCTTGACTGGGATCTATTATATGACGGAAATAAACCTTTGCGAATATGCATTCCAACATATCCGTTTGAGCAGAAGAGATATTGGGTTCCTGAAAGTTTAGATTTTGCTGGAGATGACTTTGACATCTCATCTGATGAAAGTGTAATTCTTGATGAAACGGGTGAAAAGAGTAAGCTCATGGTAGATCAATTAGATCAACTCATGGAAGGTAAAATAGATATAGCAGATATGTTATTGATGCAAATGGATGAAAATGATTAAAAGTTGTCACTCGTGACTAGTTATTGGTCATTAGTTGCCATTTATTAAAAATTAAAGTTCAAACCGTTTGAACTGTTTAATCGGTTTAATTGGTTTAAACTTTTTCGTACTGTAATAAAAACGGAGAATTTAAGTGAAAAAAGCAATTCAATATCTACTTGAAGGTTTTAAAGAGAAGAAAATAGCCAAGTCTGAAGTTGTGGAGTTTATTAATTATACACAACAGAAAACCAGTGAACCTAAAAATTTGCATCCATTGTTAGGGAAAAACACATCAGATTTTTCAACGCAACAATTCAGTTCAAGTTTTACCGGACAAGAGTTTTTTCTGTCAGATCACAAAGTGCATAGCGAAAAAATATTGCCGGGCGTGGCATATTTAGAGATGGCAAGGGCTGCATGTGAGATAGCAAGCAATGAGGCCGTTATTCAGCTTAAAAATATAGTTTGGGCTAGCCCGATCATTGTGGGAAAAGATGGGTGTGAGGTTAAAATTAGTCTATATCCGGAGAAAGATCATATTGCTTTTGAAGTTCATTCTTTAAACAAAGAGAAAGATCCTGTTATTCACAGCCAGGGGAATTTAATAATCAGGCAAACAAAAGAGAATGAGATAAAAAATATAGATATTGCTACGATTCAAACTCGATGCAAAAAGCAAATGACGGCAAAAGAGTGTTATGCTTTTCTTGCTGAGAACGGCCTGAACTACGGTCCTGCATTTCAGGGTATAAAGGAAATGTACGTTGGCGCTAAAGAAGCATTAGCCATAATAAGATTGCCGGAAAAAGTATTAGATCATAAAGAGCCATTTAAATTACACCCAAGCCTAATGGATGCAGCATTACAAACAACAATGACGTTAAACGCTGTTAAAAAAGGAGAGACGTCTCTTCCATTTGCGTTGAGTGGACTAAACATTTCACAGCCATTACCGGATAAAGTATATGCATACACAAAGTATAGTGAAGGAGTTGATCCTGCAGGCAAACTTTTTAAATATGACATTGATATTGTTGATGAAACAGGCGCTGTATGCGTGAGTTTCAAAAGTTTTACAACACGTATTTTTTGCACAGTTGAAAAAGGTGAAGATAGCAACATATTATATGCGGCTCCGGAGTGGCGGGAGCATGAAGTTAAAAGCAAAAAGGCAAAAGAAAAAAGTGAAATAAAAGATGCAACAGTGTTTCTATTGGGCGTGTCAAAAGGGAGTGAAAATAGATTAAAGAAGGAATTAACTGGATTAAAGATTGAACAATTAAACACAAAGATAGATGCATTAACAATCACTAAGAATTTTCAAACAGTTTTTAAGTGTATAAAAGAGCAATTAGAGTCTAAATCAAAAGAAGTGGCGCCAATCCTGATTGTCGCCCAAGGTCAAGAGAGGCGGCAATCCTCCGCAACCTTTAGCGGTTTATTTAAAACAGCGAGAATAGAAAACTCCAGGATTCAGGGAAAGGTTATAGAAATTGGATCAAATGAAGAACAATTAAGCCGGATAATAACTGAAGAACTGGAACCTGAAACCTTTGAGGTCGTGGAAGTACGATACACTGAAGAATCAAAACGAGAGGTAAAAAAGCTAAAAGAGATTAAATTTGAACCAGCAACTATCGGCAATAAATTAATTAAAAATGGCTGCGTATGCTGGATAACCGGAGGTCTGGGCGGCCTGGGCAGAATTTTTGCTGAATATATAGGACAAACAAAAGATGTAAAGATAATATTAAGCGGGCGGTCTGAATTAGATAATGCAAAACATGAACAACTTGAAATTCTTAAAGAGGCAGGAATAGATGCGGAATATATACAAGGCGATGTATGCATAAAAGATGATGTAAAAAAAATTGTCAAATCAATTAAAGGGAAACATGGTCAAATAAATGGCGTTATTCATACTGCCGGTATTATTAGAGATGCGTTTATTATCAAAAAAACTGAAGATGAAATAGAGGATGTATTTAAACCAAAAGTATCGGGAATACTAAACATAGATGAAATAACCAGTAAAGAAAAACTGGATTTTGTCGCCCTTTTCTCATCAATAACAGGAGCCATAGGCAATGTAGGGCAGTCGGATTACGCAGGAGCCAATGCGTTTTTAGATGGGTATGCTGAACATAGAAATGAATTGGTAAAGGTCGGCAAACGAAACGGCAAAACCATGTCAATTAATTGGCCTTTGTGGAAAGCCGGTGGAATGCAAATTGATAAACAGGCTAGACTTATAATGAAAGAGCGATTAGGTATGGAGCTTATGGAAACAAAATCAGGGTTAGATGCCTTTGATAAAGCTCTTGAGTTAAAAAGTGATCAACTCTTTGTGGGTGAGGGCGACTTAAAAAAGATCAGAACAAAACTCTTCATTAACACAGCACAGAAAGATAAAGCGCAGACCGTAAAATCTAAAAAGCAAACTAAACCGGGGAAATCAGAGAAAGGTGATTTGTTAGAAAAAATAAAAGGAAACCTGGTTGCCATGGTATCAACATTACTTAAATTTAATGCTGATGATATTGATTTAGAAGCGGAGATGAGTGAATATGGGTTTGACTCCATATTGTTGACTGAATTAACCAACCGTATTAATAATAAGTACGGGTTGGAATTAATGCCCACTATATTTTTCGAGCATCCAACGTTGGAATCCCTTTCCTGTTATTTAGCGGAAACATATGAGGATTTGTTGATTCTAAAATATCATTTTGTTGATGAACCCGAAATAGAGATAGAACATGATGAGGTTTCATATAAAAAAAATGAAGAGGTTATTGAACTTGTCTCAAAACGAAATAGGTTTTTGGAATATAATAGAGATGATGGAAACAGTCTACAAAACAAAACAGAAGGGGTGGCTATAATTGGCATGAGCGGACGGTTTCCAGGCTCCCCTGATCTCATAACTTTTTGGAAGAACCTTGAAGCAAATAAAGATTTAATAACTGAGATTCCACAGGAAAGATGGGATTGGCAGGAGTATTGGGGTGATTCAGCGAAGGAAGCCAATAAAACCAAAGCCAGGTGGGGCGGGTTTATCGAAGATATGGATAAGTTTGACCCCCTGTTTTTTAATATATCGCCAAGAGAGGCTAAGTTAATGGATCCTCAGCAACGTATATTTCTTCAATGTGTATGGGAAGCAATAGAAGATGCAGGATATAGAGCCTTGGATTTGTCGGGAACAAAGACAGGTGTTTTTGCGGGAGTCTCAACCAGTGATTATGCAGAGATATTAAAAGATAACAGTGATGAAGTATATGCCCAGACGTCTACCGGAACAGTGCATTCCCTATTATCAAATCGCATATCATTTTTGTTAAACATTCATGGGTCTAGTGAATCAATTGATACGGCATGTTCCAGTTCTTTGGTTGCTATCAATCGCGCGGTTGAAGGAATACAAAACGGCGCTATTGATATGGCTATATGCGGTGGAGTTAATGCTTTATTAAGCCCTACATATACAATATCGTTCAGCAAGGCCGGCATGTTGAGTGATGACGGTAGATGCAAGACTTTTGATAAAAGCGCTAATGGTTATGTCAGGGGTGAAGGTGTTGGCGCTATACTGCTAAAGAGTTTGAGTAAGGCTAAAAATGATAGTGATCATATTTATGGAGTAATAAAAGGCTCCGCGGAAAACCATGGTGGGCGGGCAAATTCATTGACAGCTCCGAATCCCACCGCTCAGAAGGAGTTATTAATAACAGCATATCAAAAAGCAGGTTTTGATCCAAGTAGTGTTGGTTATATAGAGGCGCATGGAACAGGCACTGAACTTGGCGATCCAATAGAGATTAATGGACTAAAATGGGCTTTTGAAGAGTTATATAAAATAAACGAAATTCCACAACCAAAACATGCTACATGCGCGTTAGGATCTGCAAAAACAAATATAGGTCATTTAGAGGCAGGCTCCGGAATAGCCGGTGTTATTAAGGTGTTGCTGGCAATGAAACATGGCAAGTTGCCGGGCAATGCGCATCTAAAGGAACAGAACCCATATATAGATCTGAAAGGCAGCTCGTTTTATCTGTTGCGGCAAACTGAAGAGTGGAAAAGGAAAATTGACCAAAATGGGTCAGTTCTGCCACGAAGAGCAGGTGTAAGCAGTTTTGGTTTTGGCGGGACTAATGCGCATATCGTGATAGAGGAATATATACCGGAAGTTGCAGAGCAACAATCAACACCTTTAATGGTAGATAATAGAAAGCAAGCAATTATTCCATTGTCTGCTAAGAATGATGAACAGTTAAAGGTCTATGCTGAAAAATTGATTAAATTTTTAAGATTATCTGATTCGGTAAATATTAAAGCAAAAAGAGATGTAGGATCAAACAGCTCTGTTAGAGAAGCGGTAAAAGAAGAGATCCGCGAAGTTCTTGCAAAGGAGCTAAATATGCCGAATGAAGAAATAGAAAGCGAAGTAGCCTTTACAGAATTAGGGATTGGCCAGGTGACATTAAACAGACTACATGAAGAGCTGGAATCAAACTGGTCATTTATAATCGAGCCAAAAGACGTTGCCGGCGCAACAAGCATAAACAGTATGAGTGATTTGGTGTGCTCAAAATATAAAAAAGAGTTAGACTCAGTATTAGTTGAAAAGATAAAAAATATTAAAATAACAACTGAACCTGAGATAAATGATAGTTTTTCACCCGCATCTTTAACCGCTTTGGCTTATACATTACAAATAGGGCGTCAGGAAATGGACGCGCGCGTAGCGTTTATTGTAGAAAACACAAAAGAGTTAATAGAAAAACTGGAATCTTTTGTTAATGAAAATCAGCAAGTGGAGAATTGTTATCAAGGAGATACGAAGAAGAGCAATGATACGATTAAAGCATTTACAGTGGATGAAAATATAAACGAAGTTATAGACAAATGGATATCAAATGGCAAAGTAAGAAAACTTGCAGAGTTATGGTCAAAGGGGTTGACTTTTGATTGGGATTTGTTGTATGGAGAAAATAAACCGAGGCGAATAAGCGCGCCAACATATCCATTTGCAAGAAAGAGATATTGGTTCGATAGTCATTTAAAAAAAGTAAAAGTAAATAATGATAAAAAGATTTTAGAAGCGCCTGAACAGGGGGCGTCTGTTCAAGTTAAAAACTCTAATTTAAAAATTGAAACTATAAGTAATAGATCAAATATCACTGGTCGTAATGTAAACAAAAAAGTGATATTGAAAGAGTTAAGCAATTACTCAGATACAGTAATAAAACCAAATACTGATGGTTTAAGGAAAATAAAACTTAATGATTTAAGTTTTATAAAAGATGGAATTCAGGTTCCAACCAATAATGAGTCTACGGCATTAACATCTATCGGTTTTGATGTGATTCAAGATGGGGTTGACTGTAAGTCTACCGATATTGATACAGACGCAATAAAGAGAGAGCTAAAACGGCAGCTATCCGAAACGTTGTTTATTGAAGAGTCTGAAATAGATAATGACGCAAAATTTATTGATTTAGGTATAGATTCAATATTAGGAGTGGAATGGGTTAAAACAATTAATAATCATTATGAACTAAATATACCGGCAACAAAGGTGTATGATCATCCAACAATTTCAGAGTTTACGAAATATCTTAGTTCCGTTTTTCAAGCTACATCATCTCCACCGTTAAAAGAAGATAATCAAATAACAGGTTCAATTGAAAAAGAGAGAGCTTCCGTAGAATCAAGGGTGGAGTCAACAATTAATATAGATGTAATCAAGGGGGATCTAAAACGCCGGTTATCCGAAGCTTTATATATTGAAGAGTCAGAAATAGATGATGACGCAAAATTTATTGATTTAGGTCTAGATTCCATACTTGGAGTAGAATTTGTAAAAACAATCAATAACCATTATCACTTAAATATAGCGGCAACAAAGGTTTATGATCATCCAAGTATTTCAGAGTTTTCAAAATTTTTAAGCTCCGATATCCAAGTTGGTTCATCTGCTCCACCGTTAAAAGAAGATAATCAAATAACAGGTTCAATTGAAAAAGAGAGAGCTTCCGTAGAATCAAGGGTGGAGTCAACAATTAATATAGATGTAATCAAGGGGGATCTAAAACGCTGGTTATCCGAAGCTTTATATATTGAAGAGTCAGAAATAGATGATGACGCAAAATTTATGGATTTAGGTTTAGATTCCATACTTGGAGTAGAATTTGTAAAAACAATCAATAATAATTATCACTTAAATATACCGGCAACAAAGGTTTATGATCATCCGACAATTTCAGTGTTGGCGAAATTTATAAGATCACAGATTACAAGTGTTGTATCAAGTCAACCGGCAAAAGAGGAAAAACAAATAAAAGATTCGATAGATGAACAACTTAATAAAATTGTGGAGCAAGTATACAATAATGCAATTTCTGTTGAGACGGCAAGAGAAAGGTTTTTAAAATTATAATGTTAAAAATAGGAGAATAAAATGACTAAAGAAGAAGCATTTGAATTAATTAAAAAACAAACCATAGAGATTGTGCCTGAATTAGCGGATGTAGATATCAAAATAACAGATTCATTAAAAGATTTAGGGGCTAATTCTCTAGATAGGGCTGAGATTTTAATGTTTACTATGGATGAATTGGAGTTGGATATTCCACGAGTGGAGCTATTTGGCGCTAATAATATTGAAGAGTTGGCAGTTATGTTTGCTGATAAAGTTAATGACGCTGAATAAATGTATGTTGATAATGAGGGACGGATTATGACGAAAGATAACGACGTTGTTGTGGCAGGTATGGGCGTTATAACTGCAATAGGCGACAATATATCCAGTTTTAAAGAGTCGTTAAAAGCTGGAAAATCAAGGTTTGGATACCTGGAATTTCAGTGTAACGACAGTGAAAAAAAATATATATGTTCCAGAATAGAAGGTTTTTCCTATCAGGATAGAATAAAAAAAGAAGATGAAACGGAGATAACAAAGTTTTGTAAAAAGTTGCGCAATGCTTCATACAGCTCCCAACTTTCCTTAATAACAGCGCTGGAGGCCTGGAAAGACGCAAAGTTAGATGATAAAGAGATAGATAATAAAACTTCGTTAATTGTTGCCGGCTCGAATTTTCATCAACTGGAAACCCGTCAAATGCAGGAGAAGTACCGTGATAAAGTTAATTTGATACGGCCGGCGTATGGCTTGACATTTCTTGATACCGACGTGGTAGGCGTATTATCCGAGGCTTTTAAAATCAGGGGTGAAGGTTATACCTTGGGAGGCGCGTCGGCAAGCGGCAATGTGGGCATTATTCACGGGGCGCGTCAAATTAAAAATCAAGACGCGGATCGTGTTGTTGTTGTGGGGGCGATGATGCATCTATCTGAATTTGAGTTGCAGGGATTGATAAATTTAGGCGCTATGGGCGGGGCGAGTTATTTTGACCAACCTGACAAAGCATGCCGTCCTTTTGATAAAAAACACGAAGGTTTCATATATGGAGAAGGTTGCGGTTGCATAATTTTAGAAACTCGCGGTTCCGCTAGAAAAAGAGGCGCGAATATATATGGAAGTATTGAAGGTTATGGATTGTGTCTTGATGCAAACCGTAATCCTAATCCGTCAATGATAGGTGAAGCCACTGCTATGAAAAAGGCTGTTCAAATGGCCGGCCTGAATGCCGATCAAATTGATTATATAAATTCACATGGAACAGCTTCAGTTATTGGCGATGAAACGGAAATAGAAGCGATTAAAAAAACAGGGTTGTCTAATGCAGTGATCAATGCGACAAAATCATTAACAGGGCATACCTTAAGCGCAGCGGGCGTTATTGAATGTATTGCTTCTTTAATTCAAATGAATGAAGGATTTTACCATCCTACCTGTAATTTGGATAATCCGATAGATGCAGATTTAAATTGGGTTGACAATAACCTGAAAATCAAAAAGGCAGAGTATGCGTTAAGCAATAGTTTTGGATTCGGCGGTATCAATTCGGCAATTGTTATACGCTCAAAAAATACAATTCAGGGAGAATAGAGTAATGAATGTAGGAATAGAAGCATTAAAT
Source organism: Candidatus Anammoxibacter sp. (assembly GCA_021777105.1). Lineage (GTDB taxonomy): Bacteria > Planctomycetota > Brocadiia > Brocadiales > Anammoxibacteraceae > Anammoxibacter_B. The sequence goes on along the minus strand of JAIQZQ010000061.1, from coordinate 119,525 downwards.
ATTTATTGCGGTGTTGCCGCCTTGGATGTAAACATTTTAGCTAAAGCCAGGGGGTTGGATAATGACCGTTTTGAGAATTTAATGATGAAGGGTAAATCGGTTGCCATGCCTTATGAGGACCCGGTATCTTTTGCGGTCAATGCGGCTAAAGGGATAATAGATACATTAGATGAGAATGAACGTAATCGTATAGAAATGATTATTACCTGTACCGAGTCGGGTATTGATTTTGGCAAATCAATTAGCACTTATGTTCTTGATTACTTGAATCTAAATAGAAATTGCCGATTGTTTGAGATAAAAAATGCTTGTTATGCCTCCACGGCAGGGCTTCAAACAGCTATAAACTTTATCCTTGCCGGCGCATCGCCGGGCGCAAAGGTGTTGGTAATCGGAACAGACATATCAAGAATGTTAGTGGCGCAGGGCCGGAATATGATGGATAGCTCATTTGCTGAACCAAGCAGTGGCGCCGGCTCTGTGGCAATGTTAGTCGGCGATACCCCGAAGGTTTTGCAAATTGATGTAGGGGCCAATGGTTATTACGGGTTTGAAGTTATGGATACCTGCCGTCCTACACCCGATCATGAAGCAGGCGATGCTGATTTATCACTGCTTTCTTATCTGGACTGTGCGGAAAAAGCTTATCAAGATTACGAAAAACGGGTAGAAGGTGTAGATTACCGAGAATCATTCGATTTTTTGCTTTTTCATACACCTTTTGGCGGTATGGTTAAAGGCGCTCATAGGTCAATGATGCGGAAATTTAAAAAAGCAAAACCGGTAGATATTGATTCTGATTTTAACCGGCGAGTACTTCCCGGGTTTAAGTACTGTCAAAAGGTGGGAAATATTATGGGAGGGACGGTCTATTTAGCGTTGGCGGGTTTGATTGATACGGCTGACCTGGATGGCCCTAAGCGTATAGGTATTTTTTCCTATGGCTCAGGATGTTGTTCAGAATTTTATAGCGGTGTAATTACTCCCGATTCGCAATTAGAGCAAAAGGAACGGCAATTGGACAAAATATTATCTGAACGTTACATGCTGACAATGGATGAGTATGAAAGCTTGTTTGCGGAGAACGCTAAAGTGTCATTTGGCACAAGGGATATAGCGCTTGAAAGAGATATTCTTCCTGCTGTATATAGCTGCCTTGAAGGAAAAGGGCGGTTAATTTTAAAACAAATAAAAAATTATCATCGTGAGTATGAGTGGGTTTAATATGTAAGTCCAAACTGAATTCAGATCAATTATCAGTGTCTATATTTGATTACTAAACAGGCTGAAAATGTAATAAAAAATGGCAGATAAAAACCGAAAAAATCCAAATGAATACATGAGAATGGCTGTGGACGTCATGAAGAAGTCTATCTCTGAAGGGAAGGAGGATAAACCAAGTCCGCATGTTGGAGCTGTGTTAGTTTTTCCTAATGGTATGGTTGACATAGCTTACCGTGGAGAACTCAGTGAAGGAGATCATGCAGAGTATACTGTTTTGGATAAAAAAAACAGACATCAGGAATTGTCTGGATGCTGGTTGTTTGCAACACTTGAACCGTGCGCTCCAGGAGCACGGAATGCGCCGAAAATTAGTTGTGCAGAGCGCATAGCAAACGCTCGTATTTCAGATGTATGGTTTGGGATAGAGGACAAAAATCCAAAAGTGGACCATGGTGGGATTAATCACTTAGTAAATAATGGAGTAAAGGTACATCAGTTCAACCCTGAATTTCATAAAGAAATCGAAGAAATAAACGAAAGATTTAACACTTGGGCTGAAATGAAAAAGGCTGAAGCTAAGGCTAAGAAATCAATACCCAAAGATAATCTTAACGGAAGAGCTGCCGCCACCAATTTGGATAGTCTTTCAGAAAAGGCGCTTCAAAGTTTTTTAACCGAGTCTGGCAGAAGTTGGCAACCAAATTCTGATGAATTCCTTCAGGAACTGAAGGAGATGGAGTTATTGGAATACGATCAGGAAGAAGAGAATTATTTGCCAACTGGTAATGCAATTCTTCTTTTTGGCAAAAAACCGAGGAATAAGTTTCACCAGGCAGGAGTGAAAGCTGTAGTTGACTATGGTAATGGTGAAATCGGCGCCAAGACTTTTGATGATCCATTAGTGCTTATTCCGGATAAAGTGGAAGCTTGGGTAAAAAAAGTGTTGCCGGCAAGCATTAATCGTTCAAAGTTTAAGGCTGAACAAGTTCCAGCTTTTCCTGTGGAAGTCGTTAGGGAAGCCTCGATAAACGCAATTGTCCATCGGGATTATGCTATAGATGGATCAAAGGTTCAGCTTAATATAACGCCAGACCAAATTGTAATCAAAAGCCCAGGCGCTCCGGCTTATCCTGTTACGATTGATTCATTAAAGAACTTCACGGCTACTTCATGGAGCCGCAATAAAAAACTTACATTTATATTCAATGAGATGCACTATATGGAAGAATCACAAATTGGTATGGAAACTTTTAGGTCACTACGCGATAAACACCACCTTCCACTTCCGATTATTGATTATGATGGAGAGAGTCATAATGTTATTGTGGCTTTTCCAAGGAATGCTGATGCGGTGAAAAATTTAAGTAATAAACAAGGCATTGAAAAACTAAATGAACCAGAGCTTGCAGGTTATGATTTTGTAAAATCAAGAAAAGAGGTTTCTAAAAAGGAATATGCTCAACATTTTGATATTAGTGATAAGGTTGCACAGAATCAACTCAGGAAGATGCGAGATTTAGATTTGATTGGTGATAATGGAGAATCACTTAAGTCAAATAAGTATAAATATATGTACAAAGTATAAAAATGCATGGAAAACAGCATGGAATGTGATTTCATGCGCTATTTTAACAAAAGCAACAGGATTGACGCATGGAATATTGCAAAAGGTATGGTTCTATGCATAAGCGCGAAAAAGAGCGTAAATCTGTTGCATGGAATATCGCATGGAATATGATTCCATGCGTCGGCGTGGTTTGGGCGGAAAACTTGGCGCATGGAAAGTGTCGTGGGGTGAGGTTTCATATGGAATAGATTCTGTTGTTTTATTATCTATGTAACCATTTCAGGGTTAGAAGATGTGTGGATAGTGCCACTGGATGGTGTTATTACTGTCTCTGTGCTGATGTATTTACCAATTACAGGTGATTTTGAATGAATATTGTTTATTTGAATAAAAAATTATCACCGGGAATATGAGTGGGTCTAATGGAATATAAAACTATAAAGATTAATGAAAAAAGAGGTGTCTTAACGGCGCAAATATATCGCCCGGATGCAAATAACAGTATTAATAATCTGTTGCTTGATGAGTTGCTGGATGTTTTGAAAACATCGGAAGATAATGATTCAATAAAAGTGATGGTAATAAAAGGGTTGCCTGATCTGTTTTGCACAGGCATGGACTTTCAGGCATTTACAGACGAAATAAATTCAGACGCTCAAACTAGTATGGAGGCTAATCACTATTATTCCCTTCTGTCCGGTTTAGCGGAATCATCTAAAATAGTGGTATCCTACGTTGAAGGTAGAGTAAATGCCGGGGGGATGGGTATTGTTGCCGCAAGCGATATAGTCATTGCAGGCAAAAACGCGGCATTTAGTTTATCAGAGGCTTTATTTGGTTTGATTCCGGCTTGTGTTCTTCCATTTTTAATAAGAAGAATCGGATACCAAAAAGCTTACTGGCTGACAATAAGCGCTCAAAGTATTACGGCGGACCGGGCCTATGAAATTGGTTTAGTTGACGAATACAGCGACAACATCCAGGATAGTTTGCGAAAATACCTTGTAAAACTTTTGAGGATTGATCCTCAAACAACACAACGGATAAAAACTTACATGAAAAAATTGTGGATAATTAATGAAGAAACTCAAAAAACGGCGGTTGATCAATTATCCGATTTAACGGCGGAAGCAAGAGTACGGGAGAATATTAAAAATTACGTTGAAAAAGGGGTGTTTCCATGGCAAAAGTAGTGCATTTAACTGAAATCGGCGCTGGTATCGGACAAATCACTATGATGGACAAAGACGCAAAAAACACTTTTAGTCACAATTTTATTGAAAGTATTAAGGAGTGTTTTAATGAAGTGAATCAGAGTGACCGATATAAAGTAATTATTCTTACAGGTTATGATAATTATTTTGCTTGTGGAGGCACAAAAGAAGAACTGATTAAAATATACAAAGGTGAATTAAAGTTTAATGACTTGGATTTTTATCGTTTAGTATTAGATTGTAAAATTCCTGTTATCTCTGCTATGCAGGGTCATGCTTTGGGTGGCGGATTTGTATTCGGATTATATGCTGATATTATTGTGATCGGAAAAGAGAATATCTATACCACGAATTTTATGAACTATGGATTTACTCCGGGAATGGGAGCGACTTTAATTGTGCCGGAACGCCTGGGCGCATCATTAGGCCATGAACTTATGTTTACGGCAAACAATTATCGCGGGGCGGATTTGGCCCGGCGAGGTGTTCCTTTTGAAGTAGTTCCCAAAAAGGATGTGCTTGAAACCGCAAAGAAATTAGCAATAAGTTTAGCTGAAAAACCGATGTTGTCGTTAGTTACTTTAAAAGAATATCTTAGCAGGTATATCAGGAAACAATTGCCAAAGACAGTGGAAGAGGAACTCAAAATGCATGAGATTACTTTTAAACAGGATGAAGTGCTTGACCGCATAAAATCAGTGTATGCTTAATGATATAGAAAGGTTAATTCCGATGGATGAAAAAGAAATATTTATAGCATTACAAGAGAGAAGAATACCAAAAGAAGATGGTGTCATAATGCTGAAAGAACTTCTAGCTCAGCCTCATAAAACATGTGAAGTAAGCCTGCCGTTGAGACAACAAGCTCAAAAGAATCAACCTCCGCGCTCCGGAAAAAATGAGACTTATAATCCGTTGTTGTCTAATGATCACATTAAAGACATTGCAGTTGTTGGAATGTCCGGACGTTTTCCCGGCGCAAGTAATATTGAAGAATTTTGGCTTAATATTGAAAGAGGAGTCGATTCCGTTACTGAAATTCCAGAGGATAGATGGGCTTTAGATCAATGTTATGATACTGATCATAACATTCCTAATAAAAGTTATAGCAAATGGGGTGGTTTCTTAGAAGGTGTTGACCAGTTTGATCCACTGTTCTTTAATATTTCACCCAAAGAGGCTGAGTTAATGGATCCTCAACAAAGATTGTTTCTGGAGGAAGCATGGAAAGCTATAGAAGACGCCGGATATGCTCCTAAAACTCTTTCCGGCGCTAATTGCGGTGTATTTGTTGGAGTGGCAACCGGCGATTATCAAAATGAATTGCAAAAAAATAACGCTAATTTAGACGCTTATAGATTTATGGGCAATAGTTTGTCTATTTTAGCTGGACGAATTTCGTATTTTCTCAATTTAAAGGGCGCAAATATAGCTATAGATACGGCTTGTTCCAGCTCTCTGGTTGCAATCCATGAGGCATGTAAAAGCATTATAAATGGTGAATCTTTAATGGCTTTCGCCGGAGGAGTATGTGTGATCACAAACCCTGATTTGCATATTATGACAAGTAAAGCGGGTATGTTATCACCGGAAGGAAGATGCAAAACGTTTGATCAAAGCGCAAATGGATTTGTTCCATCAGAGGGTGTTGGAGTTGTTATATTAAAATCGTTGCAAAAAGCTATTGACGATAATGATCATATTTATGGAGTTATCAAAGGGTCGCGCATAAATCAAGATGGAAGCACTAATGGAATTACAGCTCCTAGTGTTGAATCACAAACAAACCTGGAATTAAGTGTATATGAAAAATATGGGATTGATCCTTCCACCATCAGTTATGTTGAATGCCATGGAACCGGAACCAAGTTGGGTGATCCTATTGAAATGGATGCTTTAAAACACTCTTTTGAGAAGTATTCAAATGAGAAACAATTTTGCGCTGTTGGTTCCGTAAAGACAAATATAGGCCATGCTTTAACTGCTGCAGGAGTTGCAAGTGTGATTAAAGTTCTTATGGCAATGAAGTATAAGGAATTGCCGGCGTCTATACATTTTAAGGATGAGAATGAACATATTTCATTTAAAGAGGGGCCTTTTTATGTGAATTCTACTACAAAACCTTGGGTTGTTAAAAAGGGAGATCGCCGGAAAGCGGCTATAAGTTCATTTGGGTTTAGTGGCACAAATGCGCATATTGTTGTAGAGGAATATATTCCTGAAAATAATAAACGGCAGGAAAAATTGCCTGTTAACAAAACCAATATAGAGATAATTCCTTTATCAGCTAAAAACGAAGAACGTTTAAAGGTCTATGCGGAAAAACTGCTTAGTTATTTGAAGAGCCCTGAATCAGACAAGGCAAACATCACAACAAAATTGAATACCGACATTAGAGATACAATTGAAAACGAAATTGCGGCAATTCTTTCAAATTCGCTCAATATGGAGAACGGAAATTTAGATAGAAATGAAGATTTCATAAATTTAGGAATTGATCAGATTATATTAAGTAAACTGCATCAAGAGTTAGAGGATAAATATTCATTTGCAATTGAGTTAAAAGTCGTTAGTCTGGCTGGAAGCATAAGCGACATGAGTAATAGTTTAAGCCGCCAATATCAAAAAGAGTTTGAAATGGCTTTAGGGGCTAAAGTAGAAATGAAAGAAGTTAAAAAAGGGCCGTTGATAGAGCCTGTTATATCTTCTATATCAATGAAAGCCCTGGCTTATACATTGCAAACAGGGCGGGATGCCATGGGAGAACGGGTGGCATTTCTTGTGGAAGATAGAAAAGATTTAATAGATAAACTTGAGGCATTTGTTTATGGAAATGAGAAAATACAGAATTGTTATCATGGAAAGGTCAAAAAAAGTAAAGATTCTATAGATATGCTTACCTCGGATGATGATTCAAAAGAGATGGTTGGCAAATGGATAGCAAAAGGCAAAGTAAAAAAACTGGCGGAATTATGGTCAAAAGGTTTTGAGCTTGACTGGAACTTGTTATACGGAGAAGTGAAGCCCGGGAGGATAAGCGCACCGACGTATCCGTTTGCAAAAGAGAGATATTGGATACCGTTAAATAGTGAAGAGTTAAAAGTTAAGAAAGGAGAATTGAGTTATCTTCATCCATTGTTGCACACAAACACATCGGATTTAGAAGCTCAACAATTTAGTTCTACTTTTACGGGGCAGGAGTTTTTCCTGGCAGATCACCGAATAAAAGATGAGAAAGTGTTGCCTGGCGTAGCCTATCTGGAGATGGCAAGGGCGGCAGGGGAATTGGCAAGTAGGGAGACTGTCACTCATCTGGAAAATATTGTATGGGCCAAGCCGATAACTGTGAATGGAAATGCGCAGGAGGTGAAAATCAGTTTATATCCTGAAAATAACCATATTGCATATGAAGTCCACACATGTGATCAGGGCATGGATCCAATTATCCATAGTCAGGGTCAACTTATTACTGAATCTGTTAAAAAGAGTGAAACAAAGAACATTGATATAAAAGAGATTCTGGCGCGATGCAAAACAAAGATAGCTCCAAAAGAGTGTTATGATAAATTTAATAAAATTGGACTAAACTATGGCCCGGCATTTCAGGGAATTCATGAACTGTATGTCGGGGCAACAGAAGCGTTAGGGCGAATTGAGCTGCCGGAAACAGTAACGGATAAGAGTGACATGTTCCGGTTGCATCCGTGCATTATGGATGCGGCGTTACAAACAACAATTGGTTTGAACGCAAGCGAAGATGGGCAAATTGCGCTTCCGTTTGCGCTTAAAGAGTTATGTATCATCAATGAAATGCCAACCAGAGTATATGCATATGCAAAGCACAGTGAAGGCGTTGATCCTAATGGCAGTGTAGTCAAGTTTGACATTGATATTGCGGATGAAGCAGGCCGTATATGCTTTAGCTTGAAAGAGTTTACGGCGCGTGTATTTAGCCATGCTATAAAAGAAGAAACCGGAATGTTCTATGCAACTCCTGAATGGCGGGAAGAAAATTTGGATAGGAAAAATTGTCGTGTGGAAAGTGAAATAAAGAATGGAGCGCTATTCTTATCGGGAGTGAATAATGATGCAGAAGAAAAATTAAAGAAAGAATTTGCGGCGTTAAAAATTGAACATTTAGATTCGAAGATAGATGCATTAACAATCACCAAAAATTTCAAAACTGTTTTTAAATATATAAAAGAAAAACTAGAGACCAAATCAAAAGAGATTTCTCCTGTTTTAGTTTTGTTCCAGGGGGAAGAAGATAGGCAACTATGCGCAACATTTGCCGGATTATTTAAAACTGCGAGAATTGAAAATCCTGCAATCCAGGGCAAGATTATTGAAGTAAGACCAAACGAAGCTAAACTAAGCGAGATAATAGCGAGGGAGCTTGAACCTGAAACCTTTAATTATGTTGAAATCCGATATACGGATGAGTTGAAACGAGAGGCTAAAAAATTAAAAGAGATTGAATTACGAAGCAAAGATGAAGTTAGCGCATTGATTAAGGAAGGCGGGGTATACTGGATAACCGGAGGTTTGGGAGGCTTGGGCAGAATATTTGCGGAACATTTGAACAAAACAAAAAATGTGAAGCTTATATTAAGCGGTCGGTCTGAGTTAGATAATGCGAAACAAACACAACTTGAAACTCTTAAAGCAACGGGAATATGCGCTGAGTATTTACAAGGAGATATAAGCATTCAAGAAGACGTTGAAAAAGTTGTGACAACTATTAAAGAAAAGCATAATCAATTAGATGGCATCATCCATAGCGCCGGAGCTATAAGGGATTCGTTTATAATAAAGAAAACGGAAGAAGATATAGAAGCAGTGTTTAAGCCGAAAATATCAGGAATATTAAATATAGATGAGGTGACAAAAAACGAAAAACTGGATTTCATTGTTCTCTTTTCATCAATAGCAGGCGTTATTGGCAATGTAGGGCAATCTGATTACTCAAGCTCCAATGCGTTTCTGGATGTGTATGCTGAATACCGTAACGAGTTAGTGAAACAAGGTTATCGAAGCGGGAAGACAATATCAATAAATTGGCCTTTGTGGGAAGAAGGTGGAATGGATATTGATGAACAAAGTAAACGTCTAATGAAAGAGATGTTGGGGATTTGTCCTTTAAAAACTAAAACAGGAGTGAGAGCTTTTGACAAAGCGCTTTTGTCAAATCATAATCAACTAGTTGTGTTAGAGGGAGATATTAATAAGATAGAGAAAGCTCTATTTGAACAAAATAAAATTGTAGGAGATTCTCAGATACCTAGGGCAAGCGCGAAGCTCGACATGAAAATTGATCCATCATTAATAGAAAAAATGACGGAGTATTTAAAAGATTTAATATCATCTACATTGAAAATTGGCAAAGAACGAATTGATGTAAATATAGGATTAGAAAAATATGGCATAGACTCAATAATAGTAACTGAACTAACAAACTTATTGGAAAAAGTGTTTGGTTCTCTATCAAAAACACTGTTTTTTGAATACCAGACAGTAAGTGAGCTGGCTACCTATTTTGTAAATGAACACAGGCCAACTATAAATCAATTATTTAGTTCTAATGAAAAGAGAGAAGTTGAAGTAAACAACATCGCTGAAAATAATAAAATTGATCAAAAAGTAGAATTATCGTCTTTAAAACAGCGCCGATTTATAAATTATGAAAGCAAAGTAACATCTGCGGTTATAAAAAATGAAGAGATCGCTATTGTGGGAATTAGTGGCAGATATCCTCAGGCAAGGGATTTAAATAAATTTTGGGAAAACTTATTGGAGGGCAGAAATTGTATAACCGAAATACCTAAAGAGCGATGGGACTATAATGATTATAATTCCAGCAAATATAATAATGAAAAAGTCCGCAGTATCTGGGGAGGTTTTATTGAAGATGTTGATATGTTTGATCCCCTGTTTTTCAATATATCACCAAAGGAAGCAATACGAATTGATCCGCAAGAACGCCTGTTTCTGGAAACAGTATGGGAAACACTTGAGAATAGCGGCTATACAAGAGGTGCTCTAAATAATGATAGGGTAGGTGTTTTTGTAGGAAGCATGTATAACTATTACCATTTAGTGCCTAAAGACCGTGATTTTGGAGAGTTATTAGCAATATCATCCTCTTGGTCAATTGCAAATAGAGTATCTTATTTTTTCAATTTTAAAGGGCCGAGCATGGCTATTAATACGGCATGCTCTTCATCTTTAAATGCAATTTACATGGCTTGTGAAAGCATAAAACGTGGAGAATGCAACTATGCTGTTGCCGGTGGAGTTAATTTAAGCTTGCGCCCTTCAAAATGGGTTGCGCTAAGTGAAGCTTTAATGATTGGAAGCGAGGGCAAGAGTAAAAGTTTAGGCGACGGCGATGGGTATGTCCCGGGTGAAGGAGTGGGCGCGGTTTTATTAAAACCATTAGATGAAGCAATTAAAGCAAATGACCAGATTTATGCTGTAATAAAAGGCGGGTTTATTAATCATAACGGCAAGGCAAATGGGTATGCCGTCCCTGATCCAAACGCCCAGGCTGATCTAATTCGGGAGGCGTTGGAAAGAGCTAATGTAAAACCTGAAACTATTGGGTATATTGAAACTGCATGTAATGGTTCATCATTAGGCGATCCTATAGAAATATCAGGTTTATTAAAAGTATTTAAAGACGTAGACAGCAAGAACAAAAGAAAGATCCCGATAGGGTCAGTCAAATCCAATATTGGGCATTGCGAAGCAGCTTCAGGCATATCACAATTAACAAAAGTGATATGTCAATTTGTTCACAAAAAATTAGCGCCGTCAATTAATGCGGAACCAATAAATCCAAATATTAATTTAGAAAAAACTCCATTTTATATTCAAAAAAATGTTGAAGAGTGGGAAATGCCTTCCGGCCAACAAGAAAGCGATTTGTCAGGAATTGGACGTAGGGCTTTGATAAGTTCATTTGGGGCCGGTGGATCAAACGCCCATCTTGTTCTTGAAGAGTTTAAAAACAACACGCATGAGATATCTAACATAGCTGACAAGAACTCAAAGTGTCTGGTGATTCTTTCCGCCAAAGACAGTGATAGCCTCAATAAATATGCGCAAAGAATGGTGGATTATTTGCATAGTGAAGCTTCTATTGAAGCTAGTTTGCCGGAGATCGCTTTCACTATCCAAACCGGCAGGGAAGCAATGGAAGAAAGGTTGGCAATTATTGCCGAGACAAAAGATGAGTTAATTAATAAGTATGAATCTTATCTTCAGGGGATTGAGACTAGCAAATTACAAAACGACGCTATCTTTTTAGGAAATAGTGAAGATGTTAACGAAGACCCATATTTGCGGTTGCTTAAGAAGAAATTAGGGGATCATATGTCTCATGATGCGTTAGACCTTAATGAACTGGAAGAACTTGCGTTACTGTGGGTAAAAGGAATGGATATTCAATGGGTAAACTTTTACAAAGATGAGAATATTCGAAAAGTGTCGTTGCCCACTTATCCGTTTGTCAGAGAGAGATGTTGGGTTGAAACTGAAAATGAGCATGAAAGGGCGCCTGAACCACAAAAGCCGATCAATGAGGAAGAGAAGGTATTTGAACTTGACCATACACAATCTTTAAAAAGTAATATTTCAAAATACCTTACCGATACATTGTCTGAAGAGCTAAAAATTGTTAAGGAAAAAATTAAGACTAACAAAAATATCCGGGATTATGGGCTGGATTCCATAGTGGGAATGAAAATAATTAGGGGCATTGATGAAACATTTCAGATTAGAATGACCGGACGAGAGATGCTGGAACATACAACTATAGAATCAATATCCGAGCATCTGGCAAAAAAATCAGAATTAAGGCAAACAAAAAACAATAAAGTTGACGCAATAGAAATTCAACAGATACATGAAAAAGATGCGCCAACTAGAACCGAACTATCCGAAGGCCAAAAAGGTTTTTGGACATTACAAAAATTCACCCCGGATATGAGCGCTTATAACGTGCCTATTGCATTTAAAATAGAGCAAAAGTTAGATGTCTCTTCTTTTAAGAAAGCGTGCGAATTTTTGTTTAAAGAGTATCCTATCCTAAATACTGTTATTCAAGAAGATAATGGTATGCCATATCAAATTCAATCCGACGGTGACTTGTTTTTTAAAGAAGAAAAAATTAATCATCTTAAAGAAAATGAGATTATCTCTTTTGTTCAAAAAAGAGCTAAAGAACCTTTTGTGCTTGAGACCGGCCCGTTATTCAGGGTTAATCTTTTCTCTAAATCAGAAGATGATATGATTGTTTTAATCACGATTCATCATATTATAGTTGATGGGACGTCTGCCCTAATATTTATTAAAAGTTTATGGAATGCTTATTATAGTTACATTAATAATATCGTCCCACAACACACTGTTCATGAAACAACATATAGCAACTTTGTGGAGTGGGAAAAAAACATGCTTGAGAACCGGGAAGGTGAGGAGCATCTAAACTATTGGAAAGATCAACTAACCGGTGAACTTCCCGTGTTGGCGCTTCCCGCAAAAAGTTCATGCCCGGCCAAACAGAGTTATAAGGGGCGAACATATACTAAAATACTTGATTCCCGGTTATCCAAAAAAATAAAATCATTTGCGAAAACATCTCAAATGAATTTGTCGGTGCCTTTTCTTGGACTATTTAAACTTCTTTTGCATCGTTATAGCGGGCAAGAGGACATTATTGTGGGTATGCCGACTTTAGGAAGGCCTGAACGCAGATTTGAAAATGTCTTCGGGTATTTTATTAATATGGTTCCGTTACGAAGTCAATTGTCGGATGATCAACCTTTCATAGAGTTTTTAAAGGAACTGCAGTTAACGCTGGTTGATGGTTTGGATCATAGTGCTTACCCGTTTCCTAAATTGGTAAAAAATTTGAAATTAAAACAAAAACAAAATCAAAACCAATCAACCGCTGCGGTATATAAGGTTTCATTAGTTTTTCAAAACTTTGCTCAGAACATAAGTATAAAAAAGATAATAAATTCCGGGCTAATCAATTTTGGGGATGAAGATGCTCAAATTTCAATTTTGAAAGAGATTCATCAGACAGGTGAGGATGAAATCGCATTAGAGATATCTGAGGATAGTGACTCTTTTTGCCTTGATCTGAAATACAACTCTGGTTCATTTAATGACTCTACTATTAAAAAAATGATGGGGCATTATATTAAACTGGCGCAAGAAGTTCTAAAGAAACCTGATCAAAAAATGGGTTGTTATGATATGCTGCTTAAAGACGAAAAGCTGCAACTATTAACTAGCTACAATGATACGGCGCGACCGTATCCTGCTGATAAGACAATACATGGATTATTTGAAGACCAGGTGAACAATACTCCTAACAATGTAGCCGTCTCATATAACGGTAGCGACTTGACATATAAAGAGCTAAATGAAAAGGCCAATCAACTTGGTCATTATCTTCAGTTAAAGGGTGTAAAACCTGATAATTTAGTGGCGATTTGTGTAGATAGATCGTTAGAAATGATGATTGGAGTACTCGGTATATTGAAATCAGGAGGAGCGTATGTGCCGGTTGACCCTTGTTACCCTGAAGATAGAATACGTCATATGTTAAATGACAGCAAAGCGAAAGTTATATTGACACAAGAGAAGTTAATAGAAATGCTCTCTCCATTAAACACGAAACATTGCAAAGAGATTCTATGTTTGGATAAAATGGATGAATTATTAATTAATCAATCTAAAACAAATCCGGTAAATGAAACAAAATCAAACAATTTGGTATATGTTATATATACATCGGGAAGCACCGGCCTGCCAAAGGGTGTTATGGTCGAGCATAAGGGTGTTTCTAATTTACAACAAGCCCAAAGAGAAATTCTTGATGTGCATGCGGAAGATAGGGTGTTGCAGTTTGCTTCGATTAGCTTTGATGCGGCATGTTCTGAAATTGTTATGACAATTTTATCCGGCGCTACTTTGGTGTTGGCGGATAAAGAGGTTTTAACGGATGCCGGTAAACTTGAATTATTTATAAAAAATAATAATATTAGTATTGCAACATTGCCGCCGGTTATGTTGAATGTTTTGGATACCTCTATAGTGTCGTCATTAAATAAAATCATATCCGCGGGAGAAGCATGCCCATTATCATTATTAAAGAAATGGGCGGGAAAATGTAAGCTTTTTAATGGATATGGCCCGACTGAAGATAGTGTGTGCGCTACAATGCATTTGTGTGATAGCAATGCAACCTCGCCGCCTCCCATAGGAAAACCAATTGATAACAATCAATTATATATTTTAGACTCCAACCTGAATCCGGTTCCACAAGGAGTTACAGGAGAATTACACATAGGTGGAGAGGGCTTAGCAAGGGGCTATCTAAACAAACTGAAACTAACTAAAGAAAAGTTTATTGTTAATCCCTTCAGTAAGAAAAGAGGATCAAGGCTATATAAAACCGGAGATTTGGCAAGGTACCTGGAAGCCGGCAATGTGGAGTATATTGGGCGAATAGATGATCAGGTGAAGATCAGAGGATTTAGAATTGAGTGTGGTGAGATAGAGACACAAATAAGTAAAATTGAAAAAATAAATATGTCGGTAGTAATGCCGGAAGATGATGAACATGGCAATAAAAGATTAGTGGCGTATGTAGTGGGCGATGAAAAACTGGATGCTCAAAAGATAAAAAAAGAATTAGAAATCACATTGCCGGATTATATGATTCCTTCCATAATCAGTCAAATTCCTGTGATGCCGTTAACGCCAAACGGTAAAGTAGATAAGAAAGCGTTGTTGGCTTTGGACGTAAAAATAGAATCAGACGAAGCATATGTTACGCCAAAAAACAAAATAGAGGAACGGCTGACAGAGATATTTAAAGAAGTATTAACCGTAGAAAAAGTAGGAGTAAATGATGATTTCTTTAACTTAGGCGGCCATTCCATTTTAGCTATATCATTAATAGCTAAAATTAATGATGAATTTTTATCTTCTATGGACGTATCAATATTATTTGAAGATCCTACTATTGCTGGTTTAGCAGAGCATGTAAGGAACGCATCAGATAACGAGGATTTTGACATTATTGTTCCATTACATGAGAATGGAAAAAACAGGCCAATATTTATGGCGCCGGGAATAGGAGGTAATGTCTTAGGTTTTTATGACTTTGTTGAGAGTTTAGGCAAGGACCAGCCACTATTCGGGATGCAATCAATAGGGATTGACGGCAAAGAAGAGCCGTTGAAAACTATAGAAGAAATAGCAGCTGCTAACATAAAAGCAATTAAAGATTATCAACAAACCGGGCCGTACAGGCTTGTTGGGCACTCCTTTGGAGGTCATGTTGCTTATGAGACGGCAAGGCAATTGACAGGTTCCGGGGAGAAACTTGATTATTTAATTCTGTTGGATGTGTTTCCATATTTTGAGTCAGGGATGAAAAATATGGAAGAGATAGATTTGGTTTTTGGCATATGCAAATTAAGCGCTGAATCATACAACATAAACGTGACGGTAGATAAAGATACTCTTCAAAAACTTAACAAGCAGGATCGTTTAGTTTATATACAAGATCAATTTGCTTTGAAAGGGGTGACTTTTTCACTGGATCAACTAACTGGTATGATTAATGTGCATAAAACAAATTCAAATATATGCTATAGTCCTAAAGGTAAATTAATGGACACAAACGTAATCCTATTTAAAGCTAAAGATATGATGGAAAACATTGATGTTGAATTTGATATTGATCGTTATATAAAACAAAAAGATTATGGTTGGCAGAAATATGTGGCAAACGAAATTAAAATATATGAAACCTTTGGTAATCATTTTTCAATGTTACAGAAAGAAAATGTTCATCATATAGCAACAAAATTAAAGGAGTTTTACCTAAATTGAGCGATTTTAAATACCCCCTCCCCTAACCCCTCCCACTAAGGGGAGGGGGATTTGATTTTTTAAGCTCGTTTTGGTTCTAAACTCAATCGTACAAAGTTTCACCTAATGTGCGATGTCTTTTAATAAAAATATACCGTTTATTTCCCCTCCCTTGATGGGAGGGGTCAGGGGAGGGTGATAAGAATCGCTCAATTTAGGTATAAGAAAGGATTTCTATGTTCAATTATTATTTTCGATCACTATTTGTAAGTTGGAAGATTTATGGCTTTGGAAAGGTTTTTTTTAATTTTCTGTTTGTAGAGGCTTTCTTAAAAACATTTGTATTCGTAACATTAGCCCTTGATAACATCTTTTGTCGACGCTACAAGGCCGCCCGTGTTAAAAGGCCGGTGTTCATAATAGGACATCCCCGAAGCGGCACAACTTTTCTTCATCATCTGTTGACTTCAAACGATGGTGTTGCAGCATTCAAGGCATGGCACATTCAGATTCCTTCACTAACTGGTCGTTTTTTAGTAAAACGTTTTATTGATAAAATGATAAAGAAAGGCAAAACCGAAATAATGCCGGAATGGACCGGCCATAAGGTTGATCTTGATCAGACCGAAGAAGAGGAAATGTTGTTTCTTCAAAATTATGACACACAGTTTACAGCTGTCGGGCTGCTAGGCTTTGATAACAAGGAATATACTGAACTCCATTTTCAAGACCTACAACCACGCTCAAAACGCATGAAATCGATGGATTTATTAAATGGTTGTTTCCAAAGGCATATTGCCTTTACCGGGTGCGAGCAGATAATTGCTCAGGCTCATTTTTCAACTATGCGCATCAAAACCATGATGGAGTATTATCCTGATGCCAAATTTATCAATATTGTCCGTAGCCCACATCAAGTGGTACCATCTTTTTTTTCTCTCCTGCATAAAACTATGGAGTTCCGATTTGGCTTGAAACAGGCGCCAAAGGATTTGCTTGATCGCTATAACAAGCGTCGTTATCAGTCAATGATTGATTTGTACCGATATTTTTACGATTTACGTAAAAACGGAGAAATTCCACAGGATCGTGTTATGATTCTACCTTATGATGAGTTGATCACTGATCTTGAAAGCGCTTTTGAGAAAATCATTAACTTTACAGGAATCAATGTCAATGAAAGTATAATGGCCAATGTCAAAAAAAAGGCAGCCGGCCAGAAAGAATATAAGAGAAAACACAAAGTTATGGATCTTGAGCAATTCGGTATTACCCGTGAAATGATTACCAAGGATTTTGACTTTGTCTTTAAGGAATATGGAATAGATCCGAACTTGTAGAATTAGAATCCGTCAATAATCTGAGACTGCTACTAGTTATAGCAGCCCGGAAAACGTTAGAATCAGAAATATTCTAATAGTTCTCATTATTTATAGTAAAAACAAGAGCTTAACCAAGGGGGTACTTGAATGTATGCAAATTGCTTTCTTGCCGGGCTCTTATCATTTTTTATAATTAGAAAGGCTGTATATGATACATAAACGTGTTCTTTTAGTCGGTTCCACACTGGGAACAGCTACGTCAGGCTTGCTATATTTAGCAAGTTACCTAAGGCGTTCAGGAATAGAAGCTTATTGTCAGTTGAATGACACAAATTCAAACAAAGCGCTTCTAAAAAACAATATTGAAAGATTGTTGTCTCGTATTGATCCCAGTTTGGTGGGAGTCAGTATAAAATGGTTTCCTCACCTTGCGCGTGGACTTGAAATTTGTAAGATCATCAAAGAACTTTCACCTGATACAAAGATTGTTTTGGGGGGAAATACCGCTTCTTACTACTGGGAAAAGCTTATCGCGTATCCTGACATTGATTATATTATTCTGGGCGACGGAGAAGAACCGCTTCTAAACCTCTGCAAAACAGGATCAAGTCTTTCAAATTTGGTTGACACTGATAGCAAAAATGGAAACATTTCATATATTGAAAATGAAAAATCAACAGATGTCTATCTCTCGCATTTGAACGAAATATTTGTGGATGATGACGACATTAAAAGATGCAACAACATTTTTGTTTACACTGGAAAAAGGTGCAGCTCCAATTGCTTTTACTGTGGCGGATGCGCAACTGCAATGAATATGGCTTTTGGTTCATCAAGGCCATTTTTTAGAGATACAAATATTGTAAGAAATGATCTGAATGAAGTGCAGGCATACACACAAAAAATTCTTTTCGATTTTGATTTTGAACCAGGCAATATGCTACAGGTGGACTATTTTGATGAAATTTTTAGTGATCAATTTAAACAGCTTTCCGCATATTTTTATTTTTGGAAACTGCCTAAACCTGCAACAATTGACTTTCTTGCCCAAAAATTATCAAATATAACTATAAGCATTGATTTGGCAAGCTTGTCGGAAAGTCATCGAATGAGCTTACAAGCCACGCCTGATTTAGGAGTTAAACCACAGCCAAAAGATGAAGAAATAATTGAATTGTTCGAACTTGTAGAAAACCATACGAATGTGACATTAGATGTAAACACTATTCTGGGGCTGCCAATGGTTACAATGCAGAACCTTAATGAAAACAGAGATTTTGTGGAAAAGCTTAGCAACTACAAATCACTTGGAGAAATACAGTGGGGACGCCTTCATGCCCAACCAGGAGCGCCTATTCTTGAAAGATGCGAAAAGTACGATATGAAATTACTCGCTCGTAGCTTTGACGATTTCCTGAAATTTAGTAGATTCAATTTGGATATGGACGAGTATCCCGATTGGCGTCATCTTAGATATCCATATATTCTCTATAAAGACTCAAAACTTTTTGCGGCAACATTAATGAATTATCAAGAGATAAATGATATTCTTAATAAGCGCACTCTGGAAAAGAATCATGAAGCTTTGCATACGTAAAAAAAAACGTAGAGATCACACAGGATCGTGTTATGATTCTGCCCTGTGATGAATTGATCACTGATCTTGAAAGCGCTTTTGAGAAAATCATTAACTTTACAGGAATCAATGTCAATGAAAGTATAATGGCCAATGTCAAAAAAAATGCAGCCGACCAGAAAAACTATAAGAGAAAACACAAAGTTATGGATCTTGAGCAATTCGGTATTACACGAGAAATGATTACCAAGGATTTTGACTTTGTCTTTAAGGAATATGGAATAGATCCGAACTTGTAGTATTATGCGATAGTGATACTTATACGTTATATTTGAATTATATATTTTAATGTTTATTTAAAGGTCTCATATATATATGAAAACTGATGAAGCAAGCTCAACTGCGCTATCAGTTGCGCAGTGTATTTTGTATAGAGCCGGGCAAGCTGATACGGCTTCGCTGGTATCAGAAGAAGTGCGTGATGCGCTGCATAAAATTCTTAGATCATCAGATGAGGGTAAGAAGATCCTCGCTCAATCGAAAAGTTCGTTTTATAAAAAGATTTTATCAATTAAAGAACGGTTGCTTATACCAGGCATCTCTCTTCACTATATTTTACGTAAACGATACATAGAAGATTATACATTGAACTGTATCAAGGATGGAGTTACACAGGTTGTAAATTTAGGCGCGGGTTTTGATACACTATGTTATCGACTTAGCAAACGCTTTTGTCATGTTAATTTTATCGAAATTGACCACCCTGCAACCGGTCGATTGAAAGTAAATGCGTTTAAAGATGAAACCTGTTTTGATAAAAACCTTACTCTGATTCAGGTTGATTTTACTCAGCAAACACTGGAGGATTGTCTCGGCTCCCACACAAAATATTTCCGTGATAAACCAACCCTCTTTATATCAGAAGGCGTTTATATTTATCTTACTGAAGAGCAAGTAAGGCATCAACTTCGAGTTTTAAGAGAGATGACAACAATAGAACCAAAGTTAATTTTCACATATTCCCCACCTGATGCCATGAAATCCCAGAATAATGGCATACTATTGCCGCTTTATCTAAAGATTAAAGGAGAGCCGTTTAATTGGGCAATCATGAATCATGAATTAGGCGGTTTTTTGAAAAGTAATGGTTATGTGTTAAAGTCTTCAAAATCACCGGAAGAGTTTAAATCGAACTATCTGAGAGATGATTATAAAGGCGTTATCAATATTGCAGAACACATTGCTATAGCCGAAGGGATAGTATAAGGGGTTGGAAAGAAATAACTTAGAGTCATAATTTTAAAACCTCCTACAACATTGAAAACGGAAAAAATTAAAAGGAGAAAAAATGAAAACAATACTGTTCCCTGGTCAAGGGGCTCAATACAAAGGTATGGGTAAAGAGCTGTTCGGCGCTTATCCTGATCATACAAAAAATGCGTCTGAAATACTGGGGTATTCCATCGAAGAGCTGTGCCTGGATGACCCTAATAATGAACTCAAACTAACTCAATTTACCCAGCCGGCATTATACGTGGTAAATGCTTTGGGGTATTTAAAAAAGCGCGATGAAGAAGATAATACAATTGATTTTTTCATTGGTCATAGCCTGGGTGAATACAATGCTTTGCTGGCTGCTGAAGCTTTTGATTTTGAGACAGGCCTGAAGCTTGTCCAAAAACGCGGCGTGCTGATGGGCAAAGCATCCGGTGGCGGAATGGCAGCCGTACTTGGAGTTAAGGCTGATGATATTAAAACCATTCTTGTTGACAATGGACTTACGGATATTGATCTTGCCAATTACAATACGCCCACACAGACAGTTATCTCCGGAACAACTGAATCAATTAAAGATTCGCTAAAAATATTTAGGGAAAATAAAATGCGTTGCATTCCTCTAAATGTTAGCGCCGCTTTTCATTCCAGATATATGAGAGACGCTCAAAAAGAGTTTGCGGAATTTTTAAAACAATTCAAATTCTCAGGGCTAACCACCCCTGTTATTGCCAATGCCACGGCTAGGCCATATAAAGATGAAAAATTAGTCACAACTCTAAGCGATCAAATTGCAAGTTCCGTATTATGGACTGAGAGTATCAGGTATCTTATGGGTCGTGGAGAGATGGAGTTTGTTGAAATCGGTAGAGCTGTTTTAACTAAGATGGTGACGGAAATAACAAAAACAGAGACTCCTCTTATTATAGAAGAGGAGCCTGAAAAAGAAGCAAAAGATGAAAAGATAGAGAATGAGAAAGAAGATACAAAGAAGAAAGTAGCCGTTTCCTCAAAAAAGAAAAAATCAGTAGATAAAGTTGAAAAGAAGAAAAAGCAATCCTCTAAAATAGGAGCTTCAGCTACGGATGGGAATGGCTTTTTTAAGGCATCTTCCCTGGGCAATAAAGATTTCTGCGAAGAGTATGGTATTAAATACGCCTATCTTACAGGCGCTATGGTGCGCGGCATTGCCTCAAAAGAGCTGGTTATCAGGCAGGGGAGAGCCGGGCTTATGAGTTATTTTGGAGCTGGTGGATTATCAATGAGCAAAATTGAAGAGTCTATTCAGGAGATACAGAGTGAATTATCATCAGGTGAATCCTATGGTTTGAATCTTTTATGCAACCTGGAGAATCCACAAAAAGAACAGGAAACAGTTGAGCTTTATCTAAAATACAATATTCGTTATGTTGAAGCCGCTGCTTTTATGCAGATGACGCCTGCATTAGTTCTTTACAGGTTGAAGGGATTAAAAAAAGATGAAAACGGCTCTGTTTGCTGTGATAATAAAATTTTAGGAAAATTATCACGTCCTGAAGTCGCAGAGTCCTTTATGAGTCCTGCTCCTGAACGTGTGGTAAAGAGGCTTCTTGAAGAAGGGAAAATTACAGAGGAACAAGCGGAGCTATCAAAATCGGTTCCTATGAGCTACGATATTTGCATAGAAGCTGATTCAGGGGGGCATACTGACGGCGGCATCCCCACTGTGCTTGTTCCTTCAATAATGAGTTTAAGAAAAGAGATGCAACAAAAATATAATTATGATCGGACTATTCGAATAGGTCAGGGCGGGGGAATTGGAACCCCGGAAGCTGCCGCTGCCGCATTTATAATGGGTGTTGATTTTGTGTTAACCGGGTCAATTAATCAATGCACTGTTCAGGGAGGCATCAGTGAAAGCGTTAAGAACATGTTACAGGATATCAATGTTCAGGACACCGAGTATGCTCCGGCGGGAGACATGTTTGAAATTGGCGCCAGAGTGCAGGTTCTTAAAAAAGGAGTCTTTTTTCCTGTGCGCGCCAATAAACTTTATCAGCTCTACACGAATTATAATTCATTAGACGAGCTTCCTGAGAAAACAAAGGCACAACTCCAGGACAAATATTTTAAGAAAAGTTTTGATGACATTTGGCATGAAACCAAATCTTATTTTGAAGAGAAAGGATATAGTGATAGGCTGGAAAGGGCTGATAAAAGTCCAAAAAATAAGATGTCATTGGTTTTTCAATGGTATTTTAGAAACTCCATGAAACTAGCTTTTAATGGAGATGAAGAGGGACGCATTAATTATCAAGTGCATACAGGGCCGGCATTAGGCGCTTTTAACCAGTGGGTAAAAGGAACGGAGCTTGAAGATTGGAGAAACCGGCATGTGGACGAGATTGCTGAGAAAATAATGCTCGGAACTGCCGAGTTATTGAATAAAAGATATGAAGCGATGAACAGTTGTGGATAAAGATGGATAATGTTTTCCCAGGCATATGCCATGGGTTTTAATAAGCTCGTCTTTCTCAAGCTATTATTTAAGGAATTATTATGAAAATTAAAGAATTAGATCTATCAGGTATGGATATATTGATAGTTGATGACGTGCCGGCAAACATTGATGTTTTAAGGAAAACATTAGAAACTGAAGGTTATAAGATATCATTTGCTCCTAATGGAAAAATAGGGTTGGAAGTTGCTGAACTTTCACGGCCTGATCTGATACTTTTAGATATTATGATGCCTGAGATGAATGGTTTTGAAACATGTGAAAAGTTAAAGTTAGATCATAACACATCTAATATACCAGTTATATTCCTTACTGCAAAAAATGAAACTGATGATATTGTGAAAGGGTTTGATCTTGGCGCAATGGACTATATAACCAAACCTTTCAGGCAAAAAGAAGTATGCGCCAGGGTAAAAACCCATCTAACTATAGTAAAACAACATGAAAAGCTGGTTTTAGCGCATAAGCAATTGAAATTAAAAAATGAAAATTTGCAGAAAATGATTAAGTTTAAAGATACATTTATTGCGGCTGCTATTCGCGACTTACAGGATCCCGCAAAATCCAAAGGAGTTATAGAAAAATTGACAAATTTGCAGAAATTGAAAGATTAGAACCACAGATTTCGTAGATTGCGCATATTATTTTAATTATAAAATAATTTCCTTTTTAACTTAAGGTGTTTATAGAAGTTATGACAAATTGACAAAATCGTTAGCATTACAAAGTTGGCATAGATAAATACCTAACGCTGAGGCGCATGGCGCCCAGAGATACGCAGAGACACGCAAAAAAAAAGCATATTAACCACTAATCCTCACAAATCTACACAAATCTACACAAATCTTTAAAAACTATATGTAATAAAAGATTAAAAGTTAAAAGCAATTTATAAGGAAACCATGAAACCAAGAAAAATAATTTCCTAATAAGAATATGAGGTATAAAATTAATTACTTCTGAAGGGGCAATTAACGATAACCAATTAAATTAAGCATTACTTTAAACCACTCTGCGAACCTCTGCGTTCTCTGCGCCTCTGCGTTAAATTTTGACTAATGACAATTGAAATAGATTATAATGATAATGCCGTAATGCAAAAGTCAGCCGATAGGCGTTAATTAATACAAAACGAACCCAATATAAAAAAATAATACATATATTATGGAGCGCATTAACCGTGTTAATGCTAATTTTGCAAACTATTAACAACTCAAGATGAAAACATATTTTCTAAGAATCTAAGATAATGATAGGGTCGTTTTTAGAGCGATTTTGTTGTAGCCGAGGCTTATTATTTATGATAAACTGCCTTGCAAAATGCTATTTTGTGCTACCTATACTTTGAACGGGCATTAACTTAACATTTATTAATAAAGAATCTTTCACCTACATTCAAAAATAAAATGAAAAAAAAACTTCCCGTTGGATTATCATCCTTTGAAAAAATAAGAACTGAAAACTATTTGTATGTTGATAAAACTGAAGGAATTTTCAAGTTAATTGAAAAAGGCGAGGTATATTTTTTATCACGGCCCAGGAGATTCGGTAAATCGTTGCTTATTTCAACTCTTATGTCGCTATTTAAAGGCGAAAGGGCTTTTTTTAAAGATTTGTGGATAGATAAACACGGGCAGTGGGAATGGAAAGAATACCCTGTTGTTGTGTTTGATTTTAATAGTATCCCCTATAGTTCAACAGATGAACTAAAAATAGCTTTACTTTATACACTTGAAAGCATTGCTAAAAAAAGAGGGCTTACGCTTGAATCTCCTTTATTAGAAACTAAATTCAAAGAACTGATTTTAAAATTGAGGGAGAAAACCAGCCAAAATGTCGTAATACTTGTGGATGAATATGATAAACCTATAATAGATTTTATTAGTAATGATAAAGTTAAGATAGGTATGGGGAACAGGAGTGTTTTGAAAAGCTTTTATGGCGTCCTCAAAGATGCTGAAGTGGTCTCTACACTCAAGTTTATTTTAATAACAGGTGTATCTAAATTTAGTAAAGTTTCAATTTTTTCAGAACTAAATAATTTATATGATTTAACAATGAAGACCGCCGTGTGTGATCTTGTAGGTTACACACATGATGAATTGATAAGCAATTTTTCAACTGAAATAAACGAATTAGCAAATGAACATAATCTAACTGAAAGTGAAACAATTAGTAAACTTAAAGATTGGTACAATGGATATCGATTTTCAAAAAAAGAAATTAACGTATACAATCCGTTTTCGATCCTGCAAGTGTTTCAAAGTTTAGAATTTAATAACTATTGGTTTGAAAGTGGATCTCCAACATTTCTTGTAAACTTAATTAAAGAGAGAAATTACTCTTTACCTAAGCTTGAAAAGATGGAAGTTAAAGAAGAAACGTTTTCTACCTTTGATATAGATAATCTTAAACTAGAAGCTTTACTTTTTCAGACAGGTTATCTGACTATCAAAGAGATAAATAATAGATTATACACTTTAACATATCCGAACATTGAAGTAAAAAATTCATTAACTAGTTGCCTCTTTGACGCTTTTTCAGAAATTGAAGATTGTTCAATATCGTCAAAATTTTTGTTGTTGGCTGATGACCTTAACGAAAAAAAATATGAAGAGTTTTTTAAAACAGTTAACTCTTTGTATGCAAGTATACCATATACATTATATTCGAAAAGAGATGAAGCATATTTTCACACAATTTTCTATTTAATGATCACAGCTTCAAGCATTGACGCAAAAAATGAAGTTCTAACATCTGAAGGTAGAATAGACATGGTTGTTGAATTCCAATCGTCTATTTACATTATTGAGTTTAAGTGTAATCAAAGCTCTCAAACAGGTTTAAAACAGATAAGGGATAAAAAATATTCAGAACCATATCTATCAACTGGAAAAGAGATCTATTTGATGGCAATAAATTTTAGCGCTAAAGAGAAAAGCGTAAAAGAGTGGGAAGTGGTGTGTTTGCAAAAAATAATACTGTAGTATTTAGGGTTCGGTAATAAATAACTTGGCATTCTTGCAATTGACTTCAGATAGGGCAATTGCATTGAAAGTAAAATAAATAAACCTCTCGTTCCAAGGCTCCAGCCTTGGAACACACTGTTTCCAGAGGCTCCCGCCTCGTGTAATTTCAGCAGTAAAGTTTAACGATGAACTATTGTCACTATCTGAAAAAGACTGAGCATATTTAGGTATAACAATCGCGCCTTAGCGCCGGTATTAACGAAATTTTAATGCTATTGCCATGGGATTACTGCACGATAGACGTCCTGTGTATATAACGTTGTATCGTTACCTATAATGATCCTTTAAAAAAAGCACAATCACTAATGACATTAACTAAAACTCAAATTTACTTGCGAAGTATAGTGTTTTTTTTTATCTGTTTAATACGTTCAGGCACACTGGTGGTTATCCCACAGCTTTTTTTGATAAATAACTACTCTCAAAATAAAAACAGTTTATTGGCGTTCATTCTTATATTGGGCACAATAACAGCTATTTTGGGTTTGAGACGTTCGTCTAAAGTGAAAGAATTTAAAAGGCCAAAAACCGTTATATCATTGTCTATAGTGATAATTACTCTATCGCTTTTTCCTCTATTTCTTGTTAAAAACCTGGTTGCCTATTTTCTGGTTTTCTGTTTTTTAAGATATACGGTAAATTTTACTTACAATTATGTAGATCAATATTTTGTTAGAACCACGCCTGATAAGCTTTTAAAAGCGCAAGTGAACGCAAATGTAAAATATCAACTGTTCGGGATAATGATATCGCCTTTTTATTTCCCTTTTGTGTCGGATTTGTTATTTATTAACATAGGCATTCTTGTAGGTTTAGGCCTTTTATCTGCCTGGTTTGCAACTAGAAAATCCAACAAAATAGATTCATCTAATTTGTCTCAAAAAAGGAAATCAGAAGAAGAGACTAAGTTTACAACTAAAGACTGGTTATTTATAATTTATGCAGGAAGTGTCATTTCCGGAGTTACAGTTTTATCATCAATTATAATATACGTCTTAAAAGATTATTACCTTTTTTCTGACCCAAAAACATTTGGAGGGATCTTAATCGGTCTTATCAGTATTGTCGCAATAGGTACTGTGCAGATACATTCCATCTTAAAAAAGCCGATAATCGTTTCTGATACTGTTGAACTTGAGTTTAGGATGTTTTCTCCTTATTTGACATTTATA
The DNA here is from genome assembly GCA_021777105.1 of Candidatus Anammoxibacter sp. Lineage (GTDB taxonomy): Bacteria > Planctomycetota > Brocadiia > Brocadiales > Anammoxibacteraceae > Anammoxibacter_B. The sequence continues at coordinate 92,754 of JAIQZQ010000061.1, read as the reverse complement.
GCGCTAGGTCTATTTCTTATTGTTACAATTTTGTTGGGTCTTAAATTGTCGACTTCATTTGAGTATCTTATTTTTCTTTCATATGCTGCTGGATGCGCGAATGGTTTGTTTCTTTCCATTACACGGCAATATGCCGGCAGGATATCAGTTGTCAGTTGCAAACCAAAATTGTTGTCTATGTACAATAATTTAACCAATTATGCGGCGCTTGTGGGTTTTTCAATACTGCTTCCGGTTTCACTGGTTTCCGCTAAAACCGATTTGAATTTTTGCTTCACTATGATACATGTCATTACAGGTTTTTTCTTTATAGCTATTTGTTTTTCTATATTATATTTGTTTAAGTCTGCGCCGGTAAAAGGGGGGTAATGGGCATGTATACTTCCATTTCACGGAAATATTTTATTGATGTATTCTTGCTGGTTTAGACTTGTAGTCTGAATCAAAGTGTTTCATGCGCTACTGCCCTTTGGAGCAATCTTGTAAATTGATTCAAAACGTTTTAAAACCATTAGCAGTTAATTATTCGCTATACGTTACGCGTCACCAGGAAACATGTGGAGCAGTCTGCAAGAAAAGATATAAGACGTTAAGCTCTTTTTATTGAGGATGGAATAGAGGTGTTCCGATAGGTATATAGACTTCCATTTCACGGAAATCTTTTATTGATGTATTTCCCGCAACTTCATAGTAAATTTTTTGTAGCTTTCGTGTATGTTCATAAGGTACGGCTTTATCTCTAGGAACAAACATTATGACGGAGCTGGCTCCAAATCCGAAATGCCCCATCTCATCGCCCATTTTTAAACTTTCACCGGCTTTTATCTTAAGCGTGATACTTGCAACCATGGTTGCTCCGATTATTACATAAGGAATTATTCCATATTCATCAGTTTCAATGAAAAGCACTTCACGCACATTGTCTACCAATGGATTATAATCAAGGGCTTCAGATGTGATTGCGTGAGTGTTGACGGAGATATATTTTCCGTCAATGCGAACGGTTGGACTATCTTTGTCAACGCTATTTACGTTATGCTCTTTAACCGTTTTTATGGCATAAGAATATGATTCTTTTACTGTCGGATCCAACGACAGTTGTTCCATTTTTTCTGCAAGTCTATCTGCCATCTCCATTTTAGTTAATATTTTGCCGCTTGAAAATGGAAAATGAAAATTGTGATAGTCGATTGGCGCCAGCCGGTTGACGACCATAGTGGAGCCTTCAACATAATGGGCAAGCCCATGAAGCAGGGCGCTATTGCGCAAGGTTGCGATCTTTTCCCGCAGGGCTAATTTCCGGTTGTTTTGCGCGTTGCCCACGTTTCCAAGTTCAGCCAAATAGTTGTCCATGGTCTGTTTAAATTGACCGTTTACAATACTCTTGCCGTCATCTTTGTTGTGTCCGCCTAAAAGCCTTCTAACATTAAAGCTGTTAACGTGGCCGCCTATGTTCTTGTTGGCAAGATTAAAGTCCTCATCTATATTGACATTCTCATAAAAACGAACCCTGGAAGTTACAGACGCTATAATATCGCCTTTTTTAGTTCCCGCATTATCAATTTTTTGTTGTAGATATTCTTTGTTGTAAAGCCTGGAAAAGATGTCGTTGATGGTCATAAACTCATCAATTCCTTTGCCGAACTTATGTTTGAACCTATTATTGATTTGTGAAATATTGGATGTTCCTATATCAACGTGAAGGATGTTCTTTATAAAATTTAAAATCTTTTTTTCGCCGGCTATGCGGTTGTTATAATGGCCGTTAAGGACTGTTATTATCTTGAGATGAGAAAGCCACCGAAAAATAGCGTTAAAAAAACCTTTGCCATACATAAATATTAACAGACCGGCGCAAGGCGTAGCCTCACAATAAACCAATCCTTTTCGCCATGCATCCAGCAAAGCGTCTTTCTTTAAGACTACATTTTTTCCATCAAAATTATCGTTAATCAGTTCTTGAGCATCAGGATTATCTTTAAAATAGTTAAAATCAAGAAGCAAAATTTCTTGAGGGCCTAACTCTTTCCTTTCTTTATCAGCAACAGTAAGTTGAGCGCCTGTTCTCGTTGCCTCTTCCAGCATCAATATTTCTACCATATTTCGCATCCTATTTGAGGGTGTAGATTCAATAGGCGCGGAATGGTTTGTTTTTATTGATGTTACTGTTTCACTATATTGTTTTGTATCTTGTTTCATTTAATCGTGCTGTATACCCAAAAGCATTAGGTTTTTGAAATTTGTTAGTGAATAAAAGGCTAAAGCCTTAACTCCGGCAGCGTAGTGTTGTTGGAATTTACCCTTTAGGGTTTTATTTCATTGCGCTTGAATATAACCATACGTAAATATTGTTTTTTCGCTTTTAATCTGTGAAATATCTGGTTGTTTTTTAATCTGTGAAATCTGTGAAATCTGTGGTTTATATTGCTTTTGCTTTTCCGGTTTATCCGGGTTAGGTATTAAATGGCCTAATAAATGTTATTCTTTTGATAGAGCTTCCAACATGCCTTTCATATCATAATTATCCGCGAATTCCTGTAGATGCTCCGCGTATGTTGTTGATTCTGTTCCAAGTGATTTCATCTGATTCAGAATATCAATAATGTCTGAAATCCGGTATCTTGCGCCGGCGTTTTTTAATTTTAAAACCAAATCAACCGGAATCTCTTTAGGCAATGTTATGGCTTCCTTTATTTCCACCTCTTTGTTATCTTCACATTCTAACTCAAGGTTTAAAAGTTTTATCAGGCAGTCATAAACATGCTCCAGTTTTACAGGTTTATATATAACATAATCAGAACCGGATTTCGTAAAATCCGAGCGCTCTGCTCCATAAATCGAAGCTGAAACAATAACAGTTTTTATTTTATCATTGAAATCAGATTTAATGCGATTTATTACCTCAATGCCATTCATGCCGGGCATACGATAGTCTGTGAATACAATATCAACCAGGTCATTACGTAAACTTTCTAATCCTGTGAAGCCATCTTCAGCATCATAAGTTTTGACGCCGATATCATTCAACATACGTGAGAGCACTTCACGCGATGTCTTGACATCATCTATAACCAATGCGCTGATATTATCAGCGCCTATTAGTTTGCCTGTTAAATCCTCACTCTTTATGTTGCGCGCAACTCCATCCTTGCCTGGTTTTAGTTTAATTGTGAAATAAAAGGACGAACCTTTGTTTATTTCAGATCTCAGTTCTAATTTTCCGCCCATAATCTCGACCTGTTTACCGGCAATAGCCAGGCCTAATCCTGTCCCGCCTTGATTTATTCCCTGTTCAGCTTGACTAAACGGTTCAAATACGTTTTTTTGCGATGCCGGAGATATGCCGCTTCCTGTATCGTTTACGGAAAAAACATAATTATTATCGGCTTCTTGGTTTACCGTTAATTCAACATGTCCATGTTGGGTAAACTTTACCGCATTGCCTATCAGATTAATTAAAACCTGTTTTAGCTTCTTTTTATCGCCGTTTACAATTAGAATTTCGTTATCAGTTATGTTGTTAACGCGCCATTCAATCTCCTTTTGCTCGCATTTTAAACTAAATAATGACGATAGATCATTGACAAAACTTTTGAGATCAAAATCTGACGGGTTATATTCCATACGGCCCGCTTCTATCTTAGAGAGGTCTAAAATTTCATTTATAATGTCTAGTAAATGATTGCCGCTCTTTTCAATAGTGGAAATTGTCTTGGACACATCTTTAGGCAGGCCGGCATCGCGTTTTAAAATTTGTGAATAACCAATAATTGCATTTAAAGGCGTCCTTATTTCATGGCTCATATTAGCAAGGAAAATTGACTTGGTTTGGTTTGCGGCTTCAGCGTCATTTTTTGCTTTTGTCAACTCTAAGGTGCGCTCATCCACAATTTCTTCCAGGTTGTTGCGGATATCAGTAATTTCTTTCAGGTTCATATACGCTCTTAATGACGCTACAAATGTGGTGTATAATTTTTCTACGGTTAGTTCCGTCTTTGCTTTATAATCATTTATATCATACTTGGTAATTACAGATTTTTCCGGCGCCGCTCCGGGTTGACCGGTTCTAAGAATGATCCTAATCAACGGGTTCTTTAAAGTTTTTCTGATATATTCCACAAGTTTAAGGCCGGCATCATCAGTTTCCATAACAACATCCAGCATCAGAATGGCCGCATCTCTGTTATCATGAAGCAATTGTTTGGCTTCCTCGCCTGAAAATGCGCTTAGAAATTCCACGCTTTTTCCTTCAAAAGTCAAATCACTCAACGCAAGCCTGGTAAGATCATGCACATCTTGCACATCATCTACAATAAGCGCTTTCCATTTTACGGTTTGTGATACATCTTTTTGAGGCGTATTATCTTCAGGTTCAAATAATATTTCTTCGTTATCCATTTTAATTAATTATATAATAAAATTTATTGTTATTTAACGGCAACAAATCGTAGCGTGAGCATGAGGTATTAAGTTTATTAAGTTTGCTGATTTACAGGTGAAATTTAACCTTGATCTTAAAGTCTATCGCATTACAATGTTAAAGTATGGTAGTAAATAACGGCAATTATTCAGCGTAAATTACACACCCCGTCCGCCAAGCGGCCACCCCTCTTTTTAGAGGGGATATTAAATCAGATTTATTTCAATAAAGTCCCCTCTAAAAAGAGGGGATTTAGGGGTGTGTATTGTCATGTAAAAATACGTTGAATAATTACAAATAATGCATAAAAAGAGATAAATTATTGCATGTCTGCTATAAAATTGCAAATATCTTTATAATTACCAATAATATTCAGCTAAAAACTGTGTAGATGCTTCCGGTTCCCAATCCCCGGTTTTAGAATCGGCAATTAACGAAGCCCCTGCTTCGCGTTTTAAAAGTGAGCGCCTATCCATCGGCGCCTGGAACCGTGGCTTGTGAACAATTACTCTTTAAAGGGAAGATATGCTTAAAAAGGTTGTATTTTTATATTCAGGGCAGGGTTCTCAATATTATCATATGGGCGAAGAACTTTTTGAAAATTGCCCGGCTTTTAATAAATGGATGTTGCAACTGGATGATATTGCAAAAAGTATTATCGGCAAGTCAATAATTGATGACATATATGATGATGAAAAAAGTAAACATGATCAATTTGATCGAACTCTATTTAGCAATCCCGCAATTTTTATGGTTGAATATGCATTGACTCAGGTTCTTCTTGACAAGGGTATCAAACCCGATTATCTCCTTGGCGCAAGTTTGGGAGAGTATGCCTCTGCTGCTGTTGCCGGCATACTAGACTATGGTGAGATTCTTGAACTGCTGATTAAACAAGCAACAATCCTGGAAGAGCATAGCCTGCCGGGAGGAATGCTTGCTATTTTATCTGATAGCAATCTATATAAAAACGATCAAATTATATCTGAAAATAGTGAACTGGCGGGTGTAAATTTTGATTCGCATTTTGTAGTTTCAGGGGGCGCTAATAATCTAAAACTGATTCAAAATCATTTAAAAGAAAACATCATTAATTATCAGGCTTTGCCTGTAACCATACCTTTCCACTCCGCTTCAATTGACATATGTAAACCAAAGTATGCGGAAATTTTGAAAAAGAGATCGTATAAGCCTGCGCGTATTCCTTTGATCTCCTGTTCCAAAGCAAAAGTGTTGAATAAAATTGATAATGACTATTTGTGGGATGTGATACGAAAGCCAATATTGTTTCAGGAAACTATTTGCAACATAGAAGAGCAAGATGATTATGTCTATGTTGATTTGAGCCCATCCGGGACTCTTTCAGCTTTTGTAAAGTATAATCTGCAGAGTCATTCAGCTTCTGATAATTTTGCTATATTAACGCTTTTTGGAACAGATTTAAAAAATTTGTCAAAAGTTGAAACCTTTTTTAATGAAAACAATTTGATAAAAAAAAGAGATAATCAACTTGTTGTCCCTGAGGATGGAAAAGATAAAGCTCAATTAATTAAAAATGATGATAAAGCTGTAAAATCATCTAAGAGTTTAAGCGTAAAACAAAACAGACGCAAAAGTCTGGAAAATGGAAAAAGCGCTAAACAAATTATGAATATTACAGCTGAATCACTGGGGGCTGAAGAATATAAAAAACGATATAATTTAAAATACGCATATGCGGCAGGGGGCATGCATAAAGGCATAGCTTCAAAAGAGATGGTTGTGAGAATTGGCAAAGCTGGAATGATTAGCTATCTGGGAACAGGCGGTGTTAGTCTTGAGAAAATTGAACAAGACATTATAAATATTCAGAAAGAGCTTAATAACGGCGAGGCATATGGCGTTAATCTGTTAAATAGTTCATACGAAGAAACAACTGTTGATCTGTTATTAAAATATGGCGTTAAAAATATTGAAGCGTCTGCTTACATTAAGATCTCGCAACATCTTGCGCGTTATAGATTAAAAGGTTTAAAACTGGGCGAAGACGGCGCTATTTCAATCACAAACAGGATTATGGCAAAGGTGTCAAGACCTGAAGTTGCCGAGGCATTTTTAAGACCGGCTCCTGAACGTATAGTAAAAAAACTGCTTGAAACAAACATTATAACTAAGGATGAGGCTGAGATGTCACGGGATGTCCCTATGGCGGATGATTTATGTGTTGAGGCTGATTCAGGAGGACATACCGACCATGGTATGGCGTATGTTTTAATGCCTGTGATGATAAAGCTACGAGAAGAGATGAGAGAGAAATATAGATATGCAACGAATGTAATGCTAGGCTCCGCAGGCGGCATTGGGACGCCGGAGGCTGCGGCGGCGGCATTTATTATGGGGGCGGATTTTATTTTAACCGGTTCCATTAATCAAAGCGCTGTTGAGGCTAAAACCAGTGATGCTGTTAAAGATTTATTAGAACAAATTAATGTGCAGGACACCGCGTATGCGCCTGCGCAGGAGATGTTTGAACTGGGCGCAAAGGCGCAGGTTGTGAGGAAAGGGACGCTTTTTCCCGCAAGAGCGAACAAACTTTATGCCTTATACCAAAAGCATAATTCACTGGATGAGCTTGATGAGAAAACAAGAAAACAACTTGAAGAGAAATATTTTAAACGAAGTTTTAATGAGATATATGAAGATTGCAAGACGCAATATTCCCAGGCGGAAATTGATTTGGCGGATAAGAATCCCAAAAATAAAATGGCATTGGTTTTTAAATGGTATTTTATAAAATCGACTGATTTTGCTTTAAGCGGCGATATAGACCGGAAAGTTGATTATCAAATTCAATGCGGCCCTTCGTTAGGCGCTTTTAATCAGATGGTAAAAGGGACGGAACTGGAAAGTTGGCGAAACCGGCATGTGGATGAAATTGGAGAAAAAATCATGATTGAGACCGTAGCGTTGCTAAATAACCGATTTAATAGCGTTATAAAATGTGCCGGGTAGAACATTTTATGAAAAGCTGAGTAGTCATATTTCATTGAGATAGGGCGGCGCATCCTTACCGAGCCCTTAATTAAACTCTTGCAGTTTATTGTTTATTTTATTAACATTTACGTCTTTTATAGTTGCTTAATATTGTATGGAATTCTTCGATAAGAATCAGGCTAATAAGAAGGGGATATTTTTAAATGAATAGCGATTTATCAGAAAAATCATTAGGTGAAAACGAGCAGAGCTATGAAAATGCATTGCCAATTTCGAAGGACCAGGAAAGAATATGGTATTTGCATAGATTGAACTCTGAAAGCCCGATTTTTAATATTGGTTCCGCAATGCGAGTTGATGAGCGTATTAATGTTTCTGATTTCAATAAATGCCTTGACGAAATGAGCAGACGCCATGACGCTCTACGGTATCAATTCCCTGAAAAAGCCGGGAAGCCTTGTTTAGCAATTGAACCAGGCCTTTGTGGAAAGCTGCTGGTTGTTGATGTTGAGGAAAATGATAAAGAGATAGATAAAATAATTGAAGATGAATTTAAAAAATTGCTTCAATATCCATTTAATATAGAAAAAGCTCCCTTATTTCGAGTGGCTTTATTAAACCTGCCAAATCAAAAAAACATTTTAATTATTGTAATGCATCATATAATTGCCGATTATTTCTCATTAGGATTATTTTGGAAGGAATTGGGCGCGTTGTATGATATTGAGCGAAAGCTCCCGTTACAGGAACTTCCTGAATTGACCGTTTCACATTCGTTTGTTCAAAAAGAAATTATAAAAAAAGAGTATGATCACGAATCAATGAAAATTTCATACGATTTTTGGACAAAAAAGATTAAGAATGTTCATCCGTTTACTGCTATGCCGACAGACAGGAAACGTCCGGCAATTCCATCATTCAAAGGATCCACATATTTTTTTGAATTATCAAAAGATTTGTCAAAAAGCATTTCAGATGGATGTCTTTTAAACGATATCAATCCTGAAAGAGTTTTTTTGACGGCGTTTCAATCAATTATCCATTTGTTTACAAATGAAAATCATTTTATTACAGCAATGCCGTTTGATTTTCGTTTAGATTCAAATTGTAAAAATTTAATAGGCAATTTTGATAAGCTTGCTTTAATTCATACCGATTTCTCCGGGAACCCTAATTTTGAGGAGTGTTTAAGAAGGGTTAACCATGAAATTGCAGAGGCTTATAAACATAAAGATCTCCTTTTTGCCACTGTTGCGGAATTAACGCAAAAACGTTTTAGCAAAAAAAACGGCTCTCCCTTCAAAATGCTGTTTAATTATGACGATGCGCCTGTCTCTGATTGTAAGTCTAATTGTTTAACACTGGAAAATGTTTTGGTTGAGCGGGGTGTTACGGATTTTGATCTCTTTTTAGCATTGTCAAAAAACAAGGAACAATTTATAGGGGCTTTTGAATATAACAGTGATTTATTTGACATTGAGACAATCCAAAGTTTTGCTGAAAATTATATTAAATTAATTGAAAAGGCAGTTATGGTTCCAAACTTTCTTGTGACTCAATATTTGCTAAAAGGTCGATTAGCTCAGAATTATGAGGATAGGGAAGAAATTGATATCGATGATAAAGTCGCAATTACAGCCTCATTTACAATCCTTCCCATAGAAGATTCAATAATGTTTTGGTTTTACGAGTTAGAGATGCCGTATCGGTTTGAGTTTGCGCCTTCTTCTAATATATTAAAGCAACTACTCGCCTCTGATGGATTGTTTTTGAATGAGGATAACAAGTTCAATATCGTTTTATTCAGGTTGGAAGATCTGTTTAATCTTAACAATGACAACCCTGTAACGTTTGATGATAAAATATTATCAAAGAATATAGATGATTTTGTTGGAGCTATTAGAATATGTTTAAATCGGACAGGGACGCCGTTTATTGTGGGGATATGCCCATCGTCTCCGGGATCGGAATTATATAATGATCATATAGAAATATTAGAACCGGAAGAAAAACGCCTTATAGGTTTACTTGAGGATTTAGGCGATGTTTACACCATAAAGGGCAATGAATGGCGGGAATATTATAATGTTGAAGGTGTTTTTGACGATGAGGTTGATGAAACAGGCCATATATCATACACAAATGAATTTTATACATCAATCGCCGCGCTTGTGACACGGCGTATCTATAAATTGCTTCTTATACCATATAAAGTAATAGTTTTGGATTGTGATAACACTTTATGGAGTGGTGAAATTGGCTCTGATGGAGTTCAAGGTGTAAAACTATACTCTCCTTTTAGATTTTTGCAGGAATTTATGCTGAAAAAGCGCGCTGAAGGCATGTTATTATGCTTATGTAGTAAAAATGATGAAGATTTAATTGGAAAATATTTTGAATCAAGGTCGGATTCTATAATAAGAGATGAACACATCATTGCGCGTAGAATTAATTGGGAACCTAAATCAAAAAATTTGCAATCAATAGCCGCTGAATTGAATTTAGGATTGGATTCATTTATTTTCCTTGATGATAATCCTGTAGAATGCGCTGAAGTGAGAGCAAATTGTCCTGAAGTTTTGACTCTGGAAGTTCCCGGGAATCCGCAAAAGATCCAAATGTTTCTCGAAAATATTTGGGCTTTTGATACTTTAAAAGTTACGGATGAAGACGAATGCCGAAACAGGATGTATGAAGAAAATGAAGAACGCCAACTATTTAAGGAACAAACTTTAGACTTTGCCTCTTTTTTGAAAGAATTGAACCTGAAAGTTGATATTGAGCCATTATCAGATTCCTTCTTAACACGCTCTTCTCAAATGACACAAAGAACAAACCAATTTAACTTTACTTCTAAAGAACGCAGTGAAACACAACTTAAGGAACTGTGCTTTTCCGGATTGGCTCAGGGATGGGTGGTAAATGTTGAAGACATGTTCGGGGAATACGGTATAGTGGGGTTTATGATTACGCAACCCACTGATTCTGATAATGGGTTGGAGGTTGAATCGTTTATGGTTAGCTGTAGAGTTCTCGGCAGGGGGGTGGAACATAAAATGGTGTCATATGCAGGCGATCTTGCATTAGAAAAAGGATTGCAGTATGTTTATATTAACTTTCAAACAAGCACAAAGAATAAACCGGCGCAAATGTTTTTAGAAAACCTTGAAAATGCTGAGAAAATAGAAAAAAGGGGAAATACAACATATAAACTTTCCGCTGAAAATGCGTCGAAATGTTCCATAATTCCGGCAGAGCGAAACCAGCCTGCCGTATCAGATTGTGAGGATGGCGACGATTCTATTATTGAAAAACAAACTAGTATTAATTTTTCTGTTTCAGAGCGTATAGATTATATATCTAAGAACTACCAAAATATTGAACAAGTTGTTAATGAGATGAATAGAAAGATGGGGATTAATGTTGAGCAATTAATTGATGAGGTTGTAGAGCCCAAAACTGAAACAGAAGAGATTGTTTCCGAGATATGGAAAGAGGCCCTGAATGTTGAAAATGCCGGTATTTTTGATGATTTCTTTGATGTTGGCGGGCACTCTATTGCAGGCATTAAAATAGTGACAAAAATAAATTCGCGGTTTGGAATTGATTTATCACACCAGCGGTTTATTAGCTCTCCGAATATCGCTACAATAGCGTCAATAATTGATAATATAAATGAAGATACAGCCGTTAATTTATAAATTATCAGTTTTCAACATTAAATGCGGTTTGTGATTCTTCATGATAATCTGATAGTTTTTTGATAATCTCGTTGAATTTTTCAGGGTTTTGAAGATCACGCATCGCCATTCCTATAAATGTGTTTTTTAGATCATTCATTTTTAACAAATGTTTGTTCTTTGCTTCAAGCTGACGTTGAGTTGAAATGAGATATTTATGAGCTAAAACCAGTTGAAGGTGTGTTTGAACCCTTGCGCAAACTTCATCATGTTTAAACGGTTTGGTAATATAATCCAAAGCCCCTAGTTTAAATCCCTTCACAACATCATCGGTTTCTGTCTTAGCAGAAAGGAAGATTACAGGTATATCATATGTGTCAGGATTATCCTTTAACCTTCTGCATGTTTCAAAACCATCCATTTTAGGCATCATAATATCTAATAGTATTAGGTCGGGCATACAATCTTTGACTAATTCTAAGGCAGCTTGACCATCAAGAGCAAATGATATTTTTAAACCCTGGGATTCTATTGCTTTCCTTAAAACGTCTATATTTTCCGGTGTGTCGTCTACTATCAATATTTCCATGCCTGTTATATCCAGTTCTTCTCTCTTCATAATTAGCTTTCCTTCCCATTACCGTTAAGCTATTAATAAATAATCATATAAAGTTGCTATAAAAAGCAGACACTTAGTATAGATAAATAAGTGATCACACATTAAAATTTCAAAATTTTTAAATAATCACAAAGTTTTTGTTTTTCTTTGTGCCTTCCTGCCTTTGTGGCTAAAATTGCTTTTGATTCTATAAATTAAAGTTTATGCGGAAGCTCTATAGAAAATGTGTGATCATGCATTAAAATTTCAAAAAGTATACCCTAATTAAAATAATTAATCCAATAACAAAGAAATATAGACTACAAGAAATAGCGATTTCTCCCGCGTTGCTTAATTGACTAACTTCATTTATATGATACAATGCCATTGAATTTTATAAAGATTTTTTTAATATATGAAAGGTTACTGGTATTTTAAATGAGATCTAAGGTTTTGGTGGCTAATCGTGGAGAAATTGCTTTAAGGATAATCAGGGCTTGCAAAGAGATGGATATCGGGTCGGTTGCAGTCTATTCTGAAGCGGATAAGGACTCTTTGCATGTTAAATTTGCGGATGAAGCTATATGCATCGGGAAGGCAGAGAGTAGTAGTAGTTATTTAAATATTCCGGCAATTATAAGTGTGGCTGAAATTACCGACGTTGACGCAATTCATCCCGGTTATGGTTTTTTGGCTGAAAATGCGGATTTTGCCATGGCTTGCGAGTCATCCAATATAACATTTATTGGCCCTTCATATGAAGCCATATCAAAAATGGGCAATAAATCTGTCGCCATTGATACGATGAAAAAGGCCAAAGTTCCAGTGGTTCCCGGGAGCGAAGGTTTGATTCTATCTGAAAAAGAGGCTGTGGAAGTCGCCAACAAAATTGGTTACCCCGTGATAATAAAAGCGTCGGCGGGCGGGGGCGGCAAAGGGATGAGGGTCGCCCATAACAGGGAATCGCTGATTTCTGGCTATCACATAGCAAAAAACGAGGCGCAATCAGCCTTTAATAATAGTGATATGTATATCGAAAAATATATTGACGAAGCCAGGCATGTTGAAATCCAAATCCTGGCTGATAAATTTGGCAATACCATTCATTTAAGGGAAAGAGAGTGTTCAATCCAGAGAAGACACCAGAAACTTATTGAGGAGTCGCCTTCACCTGCTATTAACGATAAAATCAGGACAAAAATGGGCGATGCTGCTATAAAAGCCGCCAAAGCCGCGGGATATTATAGCGCCGGAACTGTTGAATTTATTCTCGATAAGGATGGAAGTTTCTATTTTATGGAGATGAATACAAGAATACAGGTTGAACATCCGGTTACTGAAATGATTACTGATGTTGACCTGATTAAAGAGCAGATTCGTATTGCAGTGGGAGAGCGATTGAAGATTCGTCAAAAAGATATTAAATGCAATGGCCACGCTATTGAGTGCCGTATAAATGCTGAAGATCCTGATAATAATTTTAACCCCTCACCCGGCAGGATTACTGAATTGATATTTCCCGGAGGGCCGGGTGTTAGGGTTGATTCACATATTTATGATGGCTATTCAATTCCTCATTATTACGATTCGCTTATAGCAAAACTTATTGTTATGGATGAAAATCGTGAAAGCGCAATACAGAGAATGAAAAGAGCATTGCAGGAGTTTACTATTAAGGGTATAAAAACAACTATTCCTTTTCACTTAAAAGTATTAAACAACGCCTGGTTTCAAAAAGGCGAGTATACAACGAAATTTATTGATGAAAAATTTGAAAAAACATAAAAAATTAAGGAATGGGCAGAAATAACATTGCAGATATATTTGTCAAACTTAAAAGGCGCAACGAAGCGCGTGATGAGATAAAGCGGGCAAATGAATGTAGAATCATTTTATTATTTCAGCTTCTTTTTGAAGCCAATAAAATAATAGAAGGAGCCAGTTTTGAAGAGTGAAACTAAAAGACGGATACTCTATGGCGAGGCGAACTATAAGGCCATGGTTGAGGAAAATGCTTATTATGTGGATAAGACACCATATATCCGTTTACTTGAGCGCTACAAAAGGCCTGTTTTCCTGCGGCCCCGACGGTTCGGCAAATCACTTTGGTGCACGATGCTGTCATATTACTACGATATAAACGAAAAGGATAATTTTGATGATTTGTTCGGGCGCACGGCAATCGGAAAAGAGTCAACGCCGGAGCATAGCAGTTATATGATCCTGAGCCTTGATTTTTCAATTATTGAGCCGTGGGGAGATATTAATCAAATAAGGAATCGTTTCAATGATATCTGTAATGCGCGGCTTAAATTATTAATAGAAATGTATAAAACATATTTTAAAGGTTCTGTTGATATAGATAGAAATAAAGACGCATCTGTTAATTTAAACGAAATATTAATGACAATTGCATTTTCCAACCTTCCTAAGCTTTACATCATAATCGACGAGTATGATAATTTTGCAAACCAGTTGATAACCAGTCATAATGATAGCCTGTATAAGGAGATAACCGGAGACAATTCCTTCCTGAAAGGCTTCTTTAAACTTCTGAAAAGCGGCATGAAGGATGGGGCCATTGCCCGGACGTTTATTACAGGCGTTTTGCCCATTACCATTGACGATCTTTCTTCCGGTTATAATATTGCAGAGTTTATTACCCTTGAAAAAGAGTTTGAGGCTATGCTTGGTTTTACGCAAAATGAAATGGATAATTTGTTGGATGCCATATATGAAGAGCATGAAATAGAACCGGCAACACGTAAGACAGTCATGGAGACCATTAAGAACAACTATAACGGTTACCATATTGTTGACCCATGTGGCGAGGCCTTATATAATTCCACCATTGTCATGTTCTTTTTAAGAAAATTCATTGATTATAAAGAAATACCTGAATACCTGATCGACATAAATCTAAAGACGGATATATCGTGGGTAAATCGGCTCACCAATTCCAATCCGGAAAGGACGGAAGAGCTGGTTAACGGACTTCTTATTGAAAATCGAATAAATTACAACAAGACATATCTGTTGGAGAAATTCAGTATGTCACAGTTTTTTGAAAAAGATTTTTACCCCATATCATTTTACTACCTCGGCATGCTTACAAAAGAAGATGATCAATATATGTGCCTGCCGAACCTGAATATGAAGAGCATATTTACTGATTACTTTAATGATATCCACAAGATTGACGTAACAACACACTATGCGGAAATAATGAGGAGTTTTATTGAACGACCGGACATACCGCAACTATTCGGCGATTACTGGCGGGTTCATATCTCCCAATTGCCGGAAGCGATATTTCAACAGGTAAACGAAAATTTTTATCGAACCACCTTCTTTGAACTCTGCCGCCAACATCTCTCCGCCTATTTCACCTGGGCGGTTGAAAAGTCGCGTTCAACAGGCAGGACGGATTTGGAGTTTATAGGCAAGTATAATACGAAAATGGCCAATATCAGGTTTCTATTGGAGTTCAAATATTACTCCAACGCCAAATGGAACAAGATAAAGGCCTCCATTCCGGGCAACAATGTTGACGGATTCCAGGCAACGGAAGAGGACATAAAGCAGATAAACGCCTACCAGAAAGAGTGGAAAACTGAACATCCGGAAGCGGACAATAAAAGCTTTCTGGTTTATTGTTTCGGAAATCAGGGATTTAAGGTGTTTCAGATGTGATGTATTAAAAAAAACATTAGGGTTGCCCTGAAATTTAATTTTTAGTAACAATCGACCTCCCCTATAAAAAGATGGGAACGAGTGGTGTGTAAAAGAACGCAGGCCCTAAGTGATGGCATGAGCAGACTTTATCTCCCAGATCAAATACGTCGTAATTTACAACCTGCGCGCCGGTTCACGTGGAGACAAATTATTACTGTTTAATCAACCCAAACAAATAATCCTTTTTCACATCCCCTAAAACAAACCCATCCAAAGCTGTTCGCGACATAACATGATAAATCTACTCCTCGTTTTTAAGCATTAACCGTGGTCTCCTGGCCATTCTAACCCCCCTGAAATAACATAGTTAAGAAAAATTACCCTCTAAAATGCCACAACTCGCAATTATAAAAGATCAGGCCACATATCTCAACAAAAACAAACCTGTCCCCCATTTGTAAACATAAAGCTAAAACATTTAGAAGCAGTCTGCAAGACTGCGCCGGCTTTTGCCTTTTGCCTTTTGCCTTGTCCTGTTTATCCTTGATGGGCTAATCTATGAAGATACTACAAATATTTCATATCTCTTTCTCTCCGCCTTTTCAAAATCTATAATATTACTAATATGCCTATTCGTAATAATTGTGCCCTCATTTAACAACAGGAATCCGCTGGTTGTAAATATATCCCTTGCCAGAATCATGCCTTTTTTTAAATCCGACGACGAAATTTTAGTTTCAGCCTTTTCTTTTCTGTCTACCGGCAGGCAGGTAATGATTAAGACAAATATTTCCGTTACATCAGGATCATATCTTTGTTTGCTGTTTTTTATGATGTAATCTATCGCGTCTGATTGCGCAAACTTTGCCGGCAAAAACATGCCGTTCAAAAGCTCGTCATAGTCGCTTGCGACAGCTATAATCCTTGAACCGACAGGTATCTTGTCGGCCCGCAATTTATCAGGAAAACCATGGCCGTTCCATTTTTCATGGTGATGCCTTATAATGACGCCTATATCATTCATGTTTTCTATTGATTCGAGCGCGGCTTGCCCTAAAATCGGATGTTTCATGTATTCTGACTTTTCCGAAGTTGACATTTCACCAAATGCCTTGTTTATTATACTGTCCATTATCCCTATCTTGCCAACGTCATGCAATAATGCGGCAATCTCTATTTCTTTAATCTCGGACTCAGAAAGGCCCATCTTTCTCGCAATAGCTTTTGTCATCTTTGCTGTATTCTTAAGATGTGTCGGGGCGGCCGGATTTTTCAATTTAATCATATTGATAAAGACCTTAATTGAATTAATAAAACTTTTTTCAAGTTTCTTATTAAACATCCTTGATTCTTCAAGCATTTTATGTATTTCGGTAGTCTGCTTCTTCACCTTTTTCTCAAGATTTTCATTAAGGTCTTTCAGTTCGATGTTCTGTTTTCTTGTTAATTGCTGAAGGATGTCATTTTCCTCTCTTAGTTTCTTTAATTCAAAAGCATATCTGACGGATCTCTTAAACTCGTCATTATTCCATGGTTTTGTTATATATTTAAAGAGGTCGCATTTATTTACGGAATCTATTGCGGCATTTATATCCGCATACGCGGTAAGCAAAATCCTGATTGAGTGAGGCGAACACAATTTAGCTTGCTCAAGAAACTCGACTCCGCTCATTTCAGGCATTCTCTGATCCGACACAATAATATCCAGAGTCTCCTTTTTTAAAATTTCAAGCGCCTCATTTCCACTTTGCGCTAAAACGATATTATAGCCATCTTCCATAAAAAGCCTTCTTAAAGACGTCAATATTTCCTTTTCATCATCTACAAACATTATTTTATAATCCATCGGCAATGTTCTCCTTATACACCTAACTACTAATTTTTTCATTGGACTTGCTATCGGCAAGTCCTAATCTTGATGTTCCGCATGATGGGCAGATTTTCCATTCTTCATCAAGAGGCTCTTTGCAATTTATGCATATGTTTCCCTTCATAGCGCCGCAGTACGGGCAGAATTGAAAATTAATGTTAAATAATTTCCCGCATTGTTCACACCCGCTTTCAATCAATGTCGGGGGCCCGATTATCCTTGTCAATTCTTCAAGGGTAGTAATGCCTGATTTTACTTTTTCTATGCCAATCTCCATTAATGTCTTCATACCGGCAACCTTTGCAAGTTTTGCAACTTCAGGCTCCTTATAATTGTCGCTAATAATGCGCCGCATCTCTTCGTTCATAACAAGAACCTCAAACACGCCCGTCCGTCCGTAATAACCACTATTATCACATCTGCCGCACCCTTTTCCTCTCACCGTCTCCTGGATATCATCTCCTGATATTTTAAGCATTTCAAGAACATTTTTGTCGGGAATTGAAGCTGTTTTACAATAATTGCAAACCTTTCTCACTAGGCGCTGGGCTATTATGCATTCAACGGCGGAGGCGATAAGGTATGGTTTCACTCCAATATCAATTAGCCGGGTGATAGATGCCACTGTATTATTTGTGTGCAGGGAGGTCAAGACCATGTGCCCTGTAAGAGCCGCCTTGAATGCCGCGTCCGCTGTTTCAGCGTCGCGAATTTCACCAACCAGTATAACATCCGGGTCCTGGCGAAGTGTGGCCCTTAATATATTCGCAAAAGAGAGACCAATCTTATGCCTTACATAGACTTGATTGGCGTCTTCAAGAAAGTATTCCACGGGATCTTCAATTGTCTCAAAGTTTTTAGTTGTTTCAAGCATCTCATTAAGGATGGAATAAAGCATTGTAGTCTTGCCGCTTCCCGTAGGTCCCGTGGATATTATTATGCCTTGAGGTTTTTTTATAATTATATTTAATTTCTGGAATTCATTATCGAGTATTCCAAGCTCCTGAAGCTTCAACACGGAACTGCCTTTATCCAGAATTCTGATTACTGTTTTTTCACCTGAAATAGTGGGAAGTATGGATATCCTTAGATCCACTGTCCTTGCGCCTAATCTTATATTAACCCTTCCATCCTGCGGTTTACGGCGCTCTGCGATGTCCATCTTGGCAAGCACCTTTATCCTTGAGACGGTGGCCGCATGTAATTTGGGTGGTATCTTGATCTTTGTGACAAGCATGCCGTCAACCCTGAATCTTACTATGGTATTTTTAGTTTTTGGCTCAATGTGTATATCGCTTGCATGATATCTAAACGCTTCCAATAGAATCGCATTTACAATACGTTTTACCGAAGCAACGCCGGACATGTTGGTTAGTTCATTAATATTTATTTCATCATCGTCTTCATCATCATCATCTATAATTACATCTATCTCTTCCATTGGCTCAAGATCTTCCAGGCTGTCAATATCGCTTTCCGAATCATCTAATTTATCATTTCCCCCATATATACCCTCTATCCGCGACATGATGCCGGATGATGTGGAAACCATCGGAACAATAATGAAACCAGTCACCACGGATATATTGTCTATTCTTGCAATATCAGTGGGATCCGCCATGGCAATTGTTAAACTGCCGTGCTCTAGTTTTATCGGGATCATTCTATTGTTAACGCAATACTCTTTAGTAAACAGTTTTGCCGCGCATCCATCTATGTCTACCTCATTTACATCCACATAATCAAGATTTTGGCGTTTCTGAATTGCCTTGACAATCTCTGATGCCGACGCAAAACCCAGCCTGGCAATAACATCGCTGATAAACTCATCAGATCGTTTTTCCTTTATAGCGGTATTCAGTTGCATTTTGGTTATAGAGCCTTCTTCTACCAGGACGTCCCCTAAGATACCTCTATATTCATTAAACATGAAACAATAACTCTTGATCTTTTGCTCTTGCTTTTTTGCGCGTTTTTTAAGCTCTTTGTTTTCCTGTATCAGCATGTACTGTTTCAGCGCAAGGCGTGTTGTAATACGGAGGTCGTCATCATTCCATGGTTTTGTAATAAATTTATAAACAGCTCCTTCGTTTACCGCGCCCAATATTGACTGGACATCCGCATAACCTGTAAGCATAATTCTTATGATTTCAGGCCACAGCTCTTTTATCTTTTTTAGAAGTTCAGCTCCGCCCATTTGCGGCATTTTATAATCAGTTATTACTAGATGAACTTTATTATTCTTTATAATTTCAATAGCGTCTTCTCCAGACACTGCAGTGAGGATTTCATAGTTTTCTTCAAGAAACACGCGCTTGAGCGCGTTAAGCGCTTTTTCCTCATCATCCACAAAAAGCAACGTAAATCCGATATTATCTACATCTTTCTTCATTTGAGCAGATCCGGTTTTATACAAAAGATTTGCCTGATTGCCTTCACCGGGATAATCAGCTTCAGTATTTCCGTTTTCTTTTGGTTTAAGTACGTTGTCTAATTTTTCCATTGTCTAGACAATCCGATTATTGTTTATCATTATCATAAATAAAGAAAAGTAAAGGCTATATCATTAAATTAAAGGCTATTTGATTTATCTTTTAACCACTCTTCCAGTTGGTCATTTAATATTGCAAGTTCTTCATTTTTATTTTTAATCTCAATATTGAGTCTTTCATTATTTTGCGCAAGGAAGTACCGTTCAATACTATTTGATATGGTTGCTAACAGTTCATCATCATTCCAGGGTTTGGGTATGAATTTGTAAATATGTCCGTCGTTAATGGATGCCAAAATAGCTTTTATGTCAGCATAGCCCGACAGGACAATCCTGACTGTATGAGGCCAACGTTCACATACTTGTTTAAGGAACTCCGCGCCGTTCATGATAGGCATTCGATAATCTGATATAACTATCTGCGCTTCCTCTTTCTCAAGAATGCTTAAAGCTTCCCGTCCCGATGTTGACAATAAAATAGTGTAATCGTAATCAATTAAAAGCCTTTTCAGGGAATTTAGCACTCCTTGATCATCATCTACACAAAGTATTTTAATTTTTTCGTCCATTCCTTGCCTCCAGGTTTAAAAATTTAGGCTTCTTCTCCCGTCCAATTAACAAAAATAATTCGCGAATTTCAGAATTCAGAAAGCGCAGTATTAAAATAGATTTATTAAAAATAATTAACGAATAGCGATACGCAAGGCGACTATTCAGCGTAATTATCATACTGTTATAGGAAATTATGTTTTAATTGGTATTTTTACTGTAAAAGTCGTCCCTGCTCCCACTTTAGTGTTTACACATATTTCACCATCATGTTTTTTGATAATATCATAGGAAATGCTCAGACCAAGTCCGACGCCTTTGCCGGGATCTTTAGTTGTAAAAAAAGGGTCGAATAATCTGTTTAGAAACTTATCATTAACTCCGCAACCTGTGTCTGCGATTGAAACATATATATGGCCGTTTTTATGCCACGTTTTTAATATAATCTCTCCGTGATTTTCTATGGCTTGAACGCTGTTGATTAATATATTCATAAATACCTGGTTAATCTGTCCGGGATTACACTTAACTAAAGGTATATTTCCGTATTTCTTCTTTAGTGTAGCCTTATGCTTTAATTCGTTCCACACTATATTAATTATGCTATCAAGCCCTGATTCGATATTTGTCAGTTTATATCCTTCCTCGTTTGCGCGTGAAAAACTCATTAGCTCCCGTACTATTCTGTTTATTCGGTTAGCGCCGTCAATAGTTTCGTTAATCAACATCTCAATGTCGTCAATTATGTAATCAAGTTTCAGCGAAAGTTCTTTTCCTCGTAAATTGTTTAGTATTATGTCTATATTTGTAATTTTTGGATTAGCCAAGTCATGAATTACCCTTGACTGTGTCTTTATAAACTCTACCATTCTCGCTGTATATTTCCTCAAAGAGTTAATATTACTCATTATAAAACCAATTGGGTTGTTAATTTCATGAGCAATGCCGGCGGCAAGTTGTCCAATTGACGCCATCTTTTCTTGCTGAATAATCTTCGATTGAGCATTTTTTAGATTCTCATACGCCGTTTCTAATTCTGTGTTTTTTATTTTAATGTCTTTTTCGCTTTTTTTTATTTTTTGTTTTAAATGTTCTAAATTTGTCACATTATGCAAGTAAACTACTTTGCCGTATTCAACATTTTCAGCGTCTTTAACAGCGCGAGAGTTTAAATGAAAAATATTTCCGCTTCGATGAATTATATCTATATGATCAGAGTCATAAGGGTTATCTGCTCGTCGCTCAAATCCATTTTCATTAAAAATATTTTCCAATTTCTTATCATATAATTCATCATAGTTTTTTGCGGTTAAAACGAATAATTTTTTGTTGCATCTCAGGATTTTACCGTTCAAATCTGTTAAAATAATTATGTCATCAATACAATCAAGGCTTCGTTCCCACTCTATTTTAGATTGTTGAGCTTCTTTAAAGAGAGACAGTATTTCATGTTCTTCCTTAATATCTCCGAAATGTTCTACCTGAACACCCTTTCGAAGCTTTGTTAACAGTTCTAAATATTCAGGAGGCTTTGTTAGAAAGTTGGTTGTGTTTAGTTCTAAACATTTAGCGGCAGCCTCTTCATCCTCAAAATCAGTAAATATTGTTATATCAATACTTTTGGTCTCAGGGTCATCTTTAATTATTTTACAAATCTCTAAGTTATTAAATAAATTTGAGGTTGCTACATCTATAAATATGGCGCCGGGTCTAATAATTTTTACCCTTTTTAGGATATTATTTTTCGCCTGAATAC
Organism: Candidatus Anammoxibacter sp.; assembly: GCA_021777105.1. GTDB lineage: Bacteria > Planctomycetota > Brocadiia > Brocadiales > Anammoxibacteraceae > Anammoxibacter_B. The sequence continues at coordinate 70,742 of JAIQZQ010000061.1, read as the reverse complement.
TTTCAATTATGCAATTATGAAGTAGTATTTTTTTTAATAAAATACCTAAATGGCTCTGTTTATTGCCGATAACGAGGGTCTTTTTCATTAGCATATGTTAAACGTGAAATTGCCAAATAATTTATAAGGATAAAAACCATAAGAGGATTATGTAAACAATGCAATTGTAAAGCGATAATTACTGTTGACGTTATATTAATTAAAGAAGCAAAAAGTGTTCCAAAAAAGCGCAATATTCCCGAGCGCATTAAAATTGTTAATATGGGTTTTTATATAATTATTACATCCGTTGTGTTTGATTGTTTTTATATTGTTAATTAAATTGTCAGTTTTAATTTTAATTTATCAATTACATTTTATTGTAATGACACTATATTTTATCCTAAACATTTTCTTCTAGACAGTCAGTAGTGGGAGTTTATATAATGTATGACTTCTCGTTAAAACATAACCTATTTACGGAAAACAAATTTCGTTGTAACTGTTTACTATGAAATAGCTTATGTTAAACTGGAAAGGGCTCGTATTTAAAGTTTTTAACTTGGTGTTATAAAAATATAAAAAAATTATAATATTAGCGTGTCAGGATACATAATTTATATTAATTAATTAGAGAAAGTTTAACAAGCACAGATGCGTTAATCTATGCTTGTTTCGGAATCTATAATTTCCGGTGTTTTGAGGCTTTACGAAAAACGAAAGTGGTTCTTTAGTATTGTCGTAAGAAAAATTAATTGGCATTAGAGCATCATTTACAGTGAAATCGCGCAAAATGGTTGAGAAATTAGAATTAGAAATATTTAAATCTGTTTTTTACAATGTTTCCATCCCGATATTTATATGTGATAAAAAGTTAAAAATCCTGTATCACAACAACGCTTTATGCGAATTGACGGCATTAACAAATAATGAGATATGGTCGCAAAAGATTACAAAAATATTGCCTGCGCTTAAAAAAAAGGAAGTTCTCAAAACATTGAATAATGCGGTTTCTCTTGGGTTAAAAGAGTCAATAGAAATTAAAGCGCTTTTTAATGAAAGAGATACAAAAGAAAAGAAATCGGTATTAACGCTTTGTCCAATAAATGCTCAAAATAAAGTTATAGGGTTTGTTGAGCGCCTAGAAAACCAAAACAATAAAAAGATGGATAATGAAAGGTTGCCTATTTTTGAATTTCTGGTCAAAGGGATTGCTCATGAAATACGCAATCCACTTGCTATTATTAAAAGCAATACCCAATACTGCTTAAGATACTTCAACTGCAATCTTGAGTTAACAAAACCTCTTAAGTCAATAGGGGAGAATGTAAATTTTGCCGATAAATTCCTAGATCAAGTGTTAACCATTACAGATAATAAGCTTAATATGAAATTAGCGCTCGTAAATAAACTAATCAAAAATACGGTAAATTTAGTAAAAACAAAGCTGGATATAAAACATATAAGTGTAAATTTGGAATTAAATAGAATCGCAAAATCGTATTTAGATGAAGTTAAGATAGAAGAGGTCTTTTTAAATCTATTACTTAATTCGTGTAATGTATTAGACGACGGAGGATCTATATCAATAAAAAGCCTTTTTGATAAGGAAACCAATAGCATAAAGATTCATTTCATAGACAATGGAAGAGGGATACCAAAGAATCATTTAAAAGAAATTTTTTACCCTTTTTTTACTATAGGAAGAAGCGGAAAAGGGCTGGGTCTTGCAATTTGTAAGAATATTATTGAAAACCATAATGGCACAATCTTTGCAAATAAAGTTAATCGTAAAGGCGCGTTTATAACTATTCAACTTCCTTTTAACAAATCGTTGCCGGCATGCGAAAAATAATATAATCCGGTAAAAATTGTATGGAATTAATTCCGTAATATTGCGGAATTAATTCCATACAAAATATATTTCTTTAAAAGATATTAAGCGGAAAATGCAAGGAAACTAATTGTGAAAAAAGGGCTTCGTGATATTAAGACTCTGAGTAGTATATCGCGTAAAAAAAACAATAATTGTAAACGGCAAATAAAAGTTAATAAATTTAATAAAATAACAAATATTCAAGAGAAATCATTTAAAACATGGGTTTTTACAAGGCAACCGAAATTTCTCCGGTTTCAGAAATCTTTACATGTTAAAAGGGTTGATGAGCCGCATATTGATATATTTGATGAATCTACGAATAAAAACGGCAAAAAGAACATAATAACAATTATTGCGCAAATCCCCGGCGTCAGAAAACAGGATATTAAATTTGAAATTAGAGGCGATATTTTGGCGTTTGAAGTAGATATAAGCAATAAAAGGTCATACATTACATATTACAAAGAGGTTATATTGCCTTTTGAAGTTAAGCCTTTGTATACAAAAATGTTATTACGACATGGAATACTTCAAATAGACTTTGAAAAAAAGTAAATATATTATGAGTAGCGCAAATAAGAATAAAAACGCGCCTGCTATACTAATAGTAGATGACGATGCGTCAATACGCATGGCGCTGGACAGGATCATTACTACCGCGGGCTATAACTCTATAGTTGCGTCTAGCGGGCAAAAGGCAATTGAAATAGTTGAAAAGACGGCTGTTCAACTCGTTTTACTTGATATAAGAATGAAAGGGATGGATGGGATTGATACATTACGCGTTTTAAAAGAAATATTTCCAGGTCTTGTTGTTATAATGTTAACCGCTTATGGAACATTGGATACGGCAAGAAAAGCAATGGAGTATGGCGCATATGATTACGTTACAAAACCATTTGATGTAAAGTTCCTTATAGATTTAATTAAACAAGGTTTAGAGAAAACAATATGCGAAAACTGATTTATATACCAATAGTTCATACTGAAACTGATATGGGTTCTTTGAACAGTTCATTAAAGGAAAAATATATTCAAAAATATGGCCAAAAAAAATGGATAGAACATGTAAATACAATTAACGCGATGTGGGATAGCATAGAAAAGCAATTGGATACATTGCGCCTTTGTTATAAAAATGCAAAAGTCTATCAGGATGGGCTGCCAAATTGCGGGATTGAGAGGGATATTGTTGCTGATGTCGCAAAAAAGGGAAGCGCTAATTACCAATTAGTATTAAAGCTTATAGACAAAGGCGCTGAACTTATTGGCACGGAAGATCCCAAGTTGCTTATAGAAGAATATAAAACAATTAGTAATTCGCTTAACGAATCTTCCAAAAAAGACTCTGATGTAATGAATAAATATAAGAAAAAATCCGATGATATTCTTTTAGCCAGAGATAAGTATATCTCTCAACGCATTGATGAAACATTAAATGAGGATGATACCGGCATCCTGTTTATCGGCATGATGCATAAAATAAAGGATAATTTGCCTAAAAATATAAAAGTAGAGTTACTGTTTAATAATGTGTTGTCTAATTGAAGGCGGTAGATATTTTATGACTATTAAGAATGATGTAAAGAATCCGAAAATCCTTATTGTTGATGATGAAAAAGGCATGTGTTTTGTGCTTGCGAACTTGTTGGAGAAAGAGAATTATGACATTATAACAGCATCTAACGGCGGCGCCGGTATTGACCTTGCGCAACGTGAAAAGCCTGATGCCGTTATTATGGATATAAGAATGCCGCAAATAGACGGCATAAGCGCCATGAACCGGATGAAAGAGATTGATAATGTATTGCCGGTTATCCTGATAACCGCATATGGAAATATAGATTCAGCCGTGCAAGCCGTAAAGCTCGGAGCTTACGATTATATTACAAAACCATTCGACAACCAAAAGGTAATCATTACTTTAAGGAACGCATTAACGGAGTGTAAACTAAAACGCGAGATAAATACCTTTCGCTCAAACCTGAATAATAAAATTTCATTAACTGAGCTGATGGGGCCCAGCGATGAAATAAAACGGCTTGTAAGTCAGGTTAACCGCGTTGCGCCGACAAATTTTACAGTTGTTTTATATGGCGAGACCGGGTCCGGTAAAGAGTTGGTCGCAAGCGCTATTCACGATCTCAGCCCGCGTAGCGCTTTTGGGTTTGTGGAGATTGATTGCGGCGCTATACCGGAAACATTGATTGAAAGTGAATTTTTCGGTTATGAAAAGGGCGCGTTTACAGGGGCGGAAAGTAAAAAGGAAGGGTACTTTGAATTGGCGTCTAAAGGTTCGCTCCTTTTGGATGAAATAGGCAATTTACCTATGCTTATGCAGAGTAAACTGCTTCGCGCATTGGAAAGTTTTCAAATAAGGAGATTAGGCGGTAAAAAGTGCGCAAAAATTGATTTTCGTGTAATAGTCGCTAACAACGAAAGGCTTGGAAATCTTGTAAGCGAAGGGAAATTCAGGAATGACCTTTTTCATCGCCTGGATGAGTTTACCATAGAGATTCCGCCGCTACGAAAACGCAAAGAGGATATAATTTACCTTGCAAAAAGATTCCTGGATTTGACTAATAAAGAGTTAAACAAGAAAGTTGAGGGCTTCTCTGAAGAGGCTATAGATTGTCTTTTAAATTACGATTGGCCGGGAAACGTGCGGGAACTGAAGAATGTAGTTAGAAGGGCGGTATTACTGGCTAATACTACAATAAATTTGGAAAATCTGCCGATTAAAAATAAAAACTCAAATTCCGGCAAATATAATGCTCCTGCTAATTCGGATTTTAAATTAGAAATGATCCATGAAAAAGGTTTTTCATTAAAAGGGATAGTTAAGGAAAATGTAAGCCAAATTGAGAAAAAAATAATAAAAGACGTGTTGAAACTTACCGGCGGCAATAAGAGCAAGTCTGCCAGGATCCTGGGGATAGATAACAAAACTATAATATATAAAATTAAAGACTATGGGATTGGATTGACTATTGACAATTAAAAGAGGCGGACATGGCTATATTGAGAAATAAAAAAGTAGAAAACTAAATATATTAGCGCTGGAATAAAGATTAGACGCATCTGAACATAAATATCACTAAATTTTTATTGTAACCTCAGCCTCGGGGCAAACATGATACGCAAAAAGAAATTTAACCTTTTAACGGTCTTTTTGCTGTAAATATCTTTGAGATACCTGTGTTAATTTTGCAAAAACATCGTCAACCAGATCTATTAATCTCCAATCGAACATTACAACCTGTTTAACTATTGCTCTTTTAATCCTTTCATGTTCAGAGGGATTTTTCATAATATTACTTAAGTCATGATTAGATATGCCTATTATTCTACGCCTGACTTCCTTGTCTCTGAGCAATTCCACCGGAATAATGCCGTTCCAATCCTTTGCAAACGGTTCTATTATATAGGCATTTCCCTGTTTGTCATAAAGTTCAAACCAAACATGCGCAAACTTTATATTCTTTTCAAAATCAGTGACAACACCCCAAATAATTTCACCGTTATAGCCATAATGCGGTAATAGATGGTGAAATAATAAAATTGCGTCTTCACAATCGCCTGTATGGCTTTGCATAGTTTCAAAAGGTGTTTGCCACAGATCCGTCCTTGGAGGTTCAGGTGTGTATTTTATGTTAAAAGCGATTTGACGGTATGCATCGTAAAGCATGGAGCCGTTTTGAAACTTTTTTTGACACCACATTTTATACTTAGGATTATGTGGCAATTCCGATAGATTAGCACGATCGCAATTCTCGCCTTTGGATGAGACGGGGTAGCGCCCCGGCTCTTTCGAGGCCGCATTGCCGTCGTAGCTTGACAAAATGATAAATGTAAGCGCAACTAATATGAATATGATGTGTTTGGCATAGTTTTGTTTTTTCATCTTTAATAATACCTCCCATCGGCAATAACCCTGTGAAGCGTATTATAAAAGTTACAATTATCCCATACGAGGATAATTCTCACTAAAGCAGGCAAGCAGCTCCGCTCTCATTTATCCTGCTAATAATTTGCTCAATTGTTTGATAAATAATATTTGCAAACTATATTCCAAAAACAAAACAACTTCTTAATTTATTGCCATAAATGCCGGAAAGAATTAATAAAACTCAGATGCTCATGCAAGTTTATTATCAATAACTTTGTGATTCACTATGGCTTTAACCGGAACAAGCCGGAAGAGCGGCTAAAGTGAACTAAAATGACTAAAGTTAAAAAGCAGTAGCAGTCATACAGACTGCTACTGCTTTTTAACTTCTAATTTTTGCCTTATCCGGCTTGTTCGGGTTAGGTCTCTATTACTTCCATTTCCATTCTAGGGAAATAATTCCATAGATTTTATTTCCATCGCGCTAATAATCTTTCAAAAATAAATGTTTTCCGTTAAGTAGGAAAACATTTTTTCACATCTCAACTTCTTTTTCGATAACGACTTATACTTTTATCTTTTTAATTATTCTTTTGTTGGCATTTAGTTCGCTTAAATTATATTAGGCAGAGAAAAGGGTTATATCAATACAAAAACTGTGTCTTCCCTGCATGAGGTTAAAGGAAACTTCCTGGGGCAGTTCTTATAGTCCGTTATTTCTCTGATATATATTTGTTAACTTTTTTTAATAATGAGAGGGGGTGATAAAAATGGCAAAAATACAGAAATCAACAGATTCATCCAGTTTGGCCGAAGTTGTTGACAGACTGCTTGAGAAAGGTATTGTGATTGATGCATGGGTAAAGGTATCTCTCGTAGGTATTGAATTATTATCAATAGAAGCAAGGGTTGTTATAGCTTCAGTAGAGACATATCTAAAGTATGCCGAAGCAATAGGCCTGACCGCTACAGCCGCTGCGCCGGCATAGTTCTAAGGGCCTGCGCAAAAATAACTTGGTCTAGCCACACCCATCTTTAGGCTAACTTTAAACTATCTTCAATCACCGAATCCTCAACGCGCTAAGGCTACGCATCCGGTTCGGCTCAATCAGATTGTCCAAATTTAACCTAAATCTCAGCCCGTTTAGACCAAGTTGTTTTTGCGCAGGCCCTTAGCTCACAAATAAATAATTAAATATATCTCCGGGGAGAGGCTAAATAATGTGTCCTCCCCGGAGTCTGTAATTAAACTTTTATAAACATTTATTATCTTATGAGTTAAGTTTTGACCAAATTTGACAAGATGTTTTTTTAATTACTGATCGCTCTGGATGCCAAGCCCCTGCATGGTAACCGGCAATTCAAGAAGCCCCAGCTTCGCGTATAACAATTAGAGATGTTTGCAATCAAACACGAAGTTGGGGCTTCTCGAATTGTTCCGATCTCAAACTGTGGTTTTGGAGCGAGGTGGAAAAAGCCTCCTCAGGCTTTTAATTGCCAATTGCAAAATTTATAAACATTTTATTTCTTCCGCGTTCCTAAGGTTAACAGGGCGCCTTCACTTTCTGTTGTGTTCAATACTTGAATAAAACTATTTATTGTTTAGATTGACAATTGTCTATTGTTAATTAAAAGAGGTGGTCATGGCTATATTTGGAAAAGAGAAGTGTGAAAGAGCAAATATATCAACACTGGAATTAAGATTAGGCGCATCCGAACATAAATATCAGTATCTGTGCGATATGATCCTGTCGAGCATTCCGTCATCAATATTAATGTTTAATAAATCTTTAGACGTAATTTTTGCAAATAAAAATTTTCTTGAAAAATCCAGACAACTTGAAACAGAAACAATCGGCAAGAAGATTGATAAAGTGTTTCCTTCCGCTATCCTGAACTATACACTTCTTCAAGAGCGGATTAAAGAAGTATTTGAAGCCGGTCGTGGTTATGGCGGCAGACAGATGACATATCGCGCTCCCGGCCTGCCGGCAAGGGTTTATTATTACAGTTTAATACCTTTAAATGATTTTGTAGGCCAAACCGATAGCGTTATGTTGCTTATGGATGATATAACGGAACAGGTGCGTTTAGGCAAAGAGGTTCGCATGGCTGAACGGCATCTTGCGAGTGTCGTGGAAAGCGCCAGCGATATTGTGATATCTGTAAAACCAAACGGCACGATATTAACCTGGAATAGCGCCGCTGAAAGGATATCCGGTTTTACAAGTATAGAAACCATCGGAAGATACCTGTCAAAATTCTGCCCAAAAGAGCAGAAAAAAGAGATGGAATCCACTATTAACGATGTAACTATTGACAAAAGGGTTAAAAAAGTGGAAATGAATATGCTTTCAAAAGAGAATAAGCAGGTGTTTCTTTCCTGGATATTTTCACCTATGAAAGAGGATAGTGGAAATATTACAGGCATAGTAGGAATCGGAAGAGATTTGACTGAAAGGAGGAAACTTGAAGCCCAGATCATTCAATCCGCCAAGATGGCTTCTATCGGTGTTCTGGCCGGCGGAATTGCGCATGAGATACGAAACCCGCTCGGTGTAAGCTTTGCGGCGGCCCAGTTACTTTCTGATTCGCCCTATGACAAAAAACTACAAAAAGAATGTTCTGAAAAGATATACTCTGGCATTAAACGGGCGTCTCATATAATAGAGAATTTACTTCGTTTTGCCCGTCCGTCGGAAGAACGCCTTGAACCGGTAAAAATTAATGATATTATAGAAGAAACTATTTGTCTTGTCGGCGAACAGATAAAATTGCAAAGGATTACAATAAAAAAATCTTTATCTGATAATATAGGTTTTATTGAGGGAAATAACAATCTTTTAAAGCAGGTATTCCTTAATATGATACTTAATGCGTCTAATGCAATGATAGGCGATGGGACATTGATCATAAGCGCCGAACTTTCTAACAATGAAAATGTTAGTATTTCCTTCTCTGATACAGGTTGCGGTATATCTAAAGAGAATCAGGACAAGATATTTGATCCTTTCTTTACAACCATGCCGGTCGGCAAAGGGACAGGACTGGGGTTGTCCATAAGTTACAGTATTATAAAACAGCATAACGGTTCCATAGATGTGCATAGCAAGGTAGGAGAAGGCACTACCTTTGTAATTAAGCTACCTTTAAGAGGAAAGTAAGATGGTTAATGATATTAATATTTTGATAGTTGACGATGAAGAAGATATGTGCTGGGCATTAGAGAATATATTAAAAAAAGAGAATTTTAACATCGTTACTACAACCAGTGGCAATGATGCCATTAAATTAGTTAATGAAAATGCGTTTAATATTGCTTTTGTAGATATAAAATTACCGGATATAGATGGGGTTGAATTAGCAAAACGCATTAAAATAAAAGATAATAACATTCGTTTAATCATGATTTCCGGTTACTATTATGGAGACGATAAGGCCATTCAAACAGGATTGCATGAAAACGTTTTTTTGTCATTTATTAGCAAACCGTTTGATAATAATGAAGTTCGCAAGGCTGCTCGATATGCTCTTGAGTCAGGTAAAAAATAAAAAGCGCGTTTAAACTGTTTTCAGATTAAATTTGCGACTACAACTATCACGTCACAAGGCGTAGCGCTAATCGCCGCCGGCAACTTTGAGCTCCGAAGCGTGTAACAACGAACGACATCCACTCTAAAAAGAGGGGAACGATGGGTATGTAAAGATGGCGCTACGGGCTCTAAATAGTATTTATTTCCGTTTATAGTATAAACTCTTTTTAAAAGCGTAAACATTTAAGAAAAAAGGATGAAAAATATGGCAATACTCATATGCGGTATCCTTGATGGGATTATTGAGAAACCCCGAAAAGGAACCATCGCCATTGCTGAAAGAGGTATGACGGCGGTTGGTTTTACATTAGGAAATTCAGCCTGCTTAGAAGACGAAACGACTATAAAACAAGTCAGGGACCAATATAAACTAATCAATGCCGGTTATTTTTCGGCCCACACCATGGCGCCGCTCCAATTTGGAAACATAGTCGGCAATGCGGAGGAAGTCCGGCGGTTTTTAATCAATGCAACCATTCAGCTCAAAGCCCTCATGGACAAAGTGAAGGGGAAGGCCGAGATCATTATTCAGGTTTCATTTGATGTTCAGAAAGCTATTGTAGAAATTTCAAAAAGCGCGGACATCTCCAACAAAATTGCGGTCGGAAAAGCCTTCTTTGAATTATCTCAAAAGAATAAAACCTCCATTAGTCAGGCTCTGAAGTCTAAGTTATCCGGCCATGTCGCCGATTATGTTGAAACGGCTAAAGTTCGCGAGACCGTAATCCTCCACAATAGTTATCTAGTGGAAAAAGCAAAAAAAGAGCTGTTTGACGACGCTCTTGATGAAATTGTGGAAAAATGCGACGACTTTCTCATCTTCAATTATGTAGGCCCTCTTCCTCCTTATAGTTTTGTGTCATCTGAGTTCAATAAGGGAAAGTTTGAGCTTATTAATGAAGCCAGACTCGCGCTGGGCCTCAAGGAACAATGCACGTTTGACGAGGTTAAATCCAGTTATCGGGAGATTTCGTTAAAGGTTCATCCTGACAAAAATGAAGGAGAAGACAAGAAAATGAAAGAGCTTAATGAAGCGTACCGCATCGTAACGGCTTACTGCAATAGTGTCAATGAAAGTGAATACTCTTTTACCAAAAAGGCGATCGAACAAAGCTTCGTCCATTATTAAGGCAAAACCTACAAAGCATATCTTTTAGTAACTTAATAAACAAGTTTAAACAAATTTTATCAAAATATTTTATCAGACACTGGTCATGCTTTTTCCTTATCCGGCTTGTCCGAATTAGTTGCCTATTACTTCCATTTCCATGCTGTGGAAATAATTCCATAGATTTTATTTCCATAGAACTAATAATCTTCAAAAAAAATGTTTTCCGTTAGGAATAAAAAGTTATTATTACATCTCAACTTCTTTTTCAATAACAACTTATACTTTTATCTTTTTAATTATTCTATTGTTGGCATTTAGTTCGCTTAAGTTCTATTAGGCAGAGAATGGGATTATATCAATACAGAAACTGTGTCTTCCCTGCATGAGGTTAAAGGAAGCTTCCTGGGGCAGTTCTTATAGTCCGTTATTTCTCTGATATATATTTGTTAACTTTTATTAATATTGAGAGGGGGTGATAAAAATGGCAAAAATACAGAAATCAACAGATTCATCCAGTCTGGCCGAAGTTGTTGACAGACTGCTTGAGAAAGGCATTGTGATTGATGCATGGGTAAAGGTATCTCTCGTGGGTATTGAATTATTATCAGTAGAAGCAAGAGTTGTTATAGCTTCCGTAGAGACCTATCTAAAATATGCCGAGGCAATAGGCCTGACCGCTACAGCCGCCGCGCCTGCATAGCTCCTGGTTCGTAAATAAACAACTAAAAATCTGCTCCGGGGAGAGACCCAATAATGTGTCGTCCCCGGAGTATGTAATTAATATTTTATAAACATTGAGGGGGGGTGATAAAAGTGGGAAACTTGACAAATTCAATGGCCGGCTTTGTTGAAGATATTCCAGCGGCATTTGATAATCGGATGACTTTAATTAAAGACTTGAAAGAGGACACTAGAGATTTGAAAGAGGATACAAGTAAAATGTTGTGCCATTTCCAGGATGATCATAGCAATATGTCAAAGGAATTGCATTCATTTTTATCTGTATTTTCGGATAACTTATCTGACTCTACATCTAAATTCATGAAAAAAGTTGCTAAAGAGCAGAAAGAGTCCTTTGAAGAAACCCGGAATCAACGAATAGCTTATGTTGATGAAATGCTTAAAATGTTCCATAGCAATCATCAAAAGATGAGTGAAGCATTGAAGATGGAGCTTGATTCATTTACTAATGAACTTAGAAATGAAGTGGGAAAGATGAGGCAGGAAATGGCTGATGATATTAAAGGCGCCGGCAATGAATGGAAAAAAATGGCTTCTATAATGGCTTTAAAGAGAGGAGGGATAGAGCAAAAAACAAAAATGACCGAAGAGTGTAGGTCTACGATGGAAGAAGAAACTCCTGAATTTGAGGCTTTTGAGACAGAGTAATGAAAAAGATTTTATAAAAGAGCCGCAAAACCATAATGATCTTTTGAATTGAGGATTCGCAGGGCATTATCACTGCAACAGGATGTGCCCTGCGAATGTTTGTCTGGTTAGAAGGGGAACTAAAGAAAAAGCCAAAAGGTAAAAGAGAAGCGTTCTAAATAATGTTTTACAATGCTTTTTTATTTTTAATTTGCCTTGAATTAGAATGTTTTACAATTGGAGAATGGATATGAAATTGAATTGTTTAGGTTGTGGCAACTTCATAAACCTTAGCGAAGAGTATGAAACTTATTCCGGATGTATTAGATGCAATGCATGTTCCGCAATGCTTAAAGTAAAGATTGATGAATCCAGGTTGCGGGAGATGGAATTCCTGCGTTTTGCAAAGCCTTCTGTTGAAGAATCGTTTGGACAAGCAGTATAAGTAGTTCTTTATCCTAAGATTTTGCGAAACATTGTAGCCGAGAATTGGATTATGCAGAACAAGGAGAAGTAAAGTATGAATATGGCGGTTAATGGAGTTACTACTGAAATTGTATGCGCGTTTTGTGACGGGAAAGGCAAAGATCCCTTTAATCTGCTTTCAGAAAAGTCAACCTGCCATGTGTGCGGTGGAAAGGGTATGGTGGAAGCGCGCAAACCCTTTATGAAATGCGCATATTGTAAAGGCGCCGGCAAGTATAAAAGTTATAGCTGTAACGTGTGTAAAGGCAAAGGCGTTGTTCCTGAGCTTGAAGGAGACACAAAGACATGCCCTGAATGCGCCGGGGCCGGTGACGATATTTCCAGTGGTATGGAATGTATGACATGCCGTGGGAGAGGGATTGTGTTGGCAACATAGAAAGACGTAGTCATAAATTGATGATAAATTACGCGGGTATTAAATTAATATTTTTAGAATTTAAAGTAAATATTCACGTCGTGAAAACCCGGCGCGCGGGAACAGCGCTGCCTTAATTTTTCGTGGTATTAAAAATTCTATAAAGTATTGAATAACTTATTAATTTTTACTAGATTTTATATGGAGGCAATAATGATTACACAAACGAACTTTGCCGGTTTAGAGGAGTTAAATAATCGGAACTTAACAGTGCTCAAGTTAGAACAGCGGCCTGATTTTGTTGAGACGGAAAGGGTGAAAAATTTAACCTCGCGCGCAATGTCATATCTTAAAGTAGGTTATCCGGTGCATTTTTCAGGCCCCGCCGGCACAGGCAAGACCACCTTTGCCATGCATGTGGCGCAACAGCTTGGGCGGCCTGTGATGCTTCTACACGGTGATGATGAGTTTGGCAGTTCAGATCTTGTGGGAGCTGATTACGGTTACAAAAAAAGCAAGGTGATTGACAACTACATCCACTCCGTGCTGAAGACAGAGGAGAATATGATGTCGCAGTGGGTTGATAACAGGTTAACAACAGCATGTAAATATGGATTTACCCTGGTTTACGACGAATTTACACGTTCCAGGCCTGAAGCAAACAATGTGCTTCTTACAATACTTGAGGAAAAACTATTAGAGATGCCCAAAGCCCGGGGCGATGAGCCTTATCTTAAGGTGCATCCGGAATTTAGCGCCATATTTACCAGCAATCCCGGGGAATATGCGGGAGTGCATAAAACGCAAGACGCTTTAATGGACCGCATGATTACAATAAAGATGGGCCACCTTGACAGGGAAACTGAAATAGCCATAACAGAGGCTAAATCAGGTCTTTCAAGCAAGGATGCCGAGGTTATTGTGGACATAGTGAGAGACTTTCGACTGTTAGGCGTAGATAACCACTGTCCCACAATCAGGGCTTGCATCATGATCGGCAGGATTGTCTCATATAGAAATGCGCAGGTAAAAGAAGATGATATTGGTTTTAGGGAAATATGCCTGGATGTTTTAAATACCGACACAATTAAGGTTTTTAAGGACGGCAAGGCTTTATCAGAGGAGCATGTTTATAGTGTAATTGGACAAAATTGTCAAAACGCTAAAGACAAATATGAAACGGAAAATAATCAGATTCTAAAGACATTGGTTTCCTAAATAATATATATGATGGGCGAATGAAAATGGAAAGGACGGTTTGCGCATATGGGCGAGTTTAAAAAAGGGATAATCAATATAAAGGGGGTAAATGCGATTAAGACTACAACGGGGCTTGTAGGCGCCAAGAGGATAAGGAAATCGCATGAAGCGTATCTTGAATTGTCATCTTTAGAGATAGAAAAACACCGCTTAAACGTAGAGAAGAAAAATGCCGAAACGAGGATAAAAGTTATTAACAAACGTTTTAAGGAAATTGACAAAAAGGAGCTAGCTCTTCTTAAATTTATTAAAAAGCCAAATAGCGATATTAATGAAGATAATATCAATCATAGCGCAGCAGAGCCGTTCCCAACTTATTGCAAATCAACAGAGAATATTAGAGAACGGATTGTTACTTATTGAAAATATTCAGGGGAAATTAAGTTTATTTTTTGTGGAGGAGGGATATGAAGATAAAGACATCGAAGGATATACATTCATCATTAGGGGGGGCAAATTTCAAGAGGTATTATAAAGAAAGTAAATGGCGTAAAACAGGCATACGAACAATAGGGGAAACTATGCATGGAAATATTGATAATCTGAAAGGGTTTACGCTTGATGACCGGATTATTTATAGCAGAACGCCGTCCGACGCCTATAATCGTCCTTAGTATCTTATAAATAAAGTTTTGACAAATTTTGACAAGATATTTAAATATGTAATCATACGCGCGAATTAATTCGTTAAGTTTTAACGGCAACTGTGATCGCAAAGCAAAAAACGTTTGGAAGCAGTCTACAAGACTGCCCCAGCTCTTAATTTTGTTTTTTCGCTTTTAATCCGCGCAATCTGTTAAATCTGTGGTTAATCCGCTTTTACTTTTCCGGCCTGTCCGGGATAGGAGGTATGAATGTGAAACATGAAGGTAGATATTTATATGGAATTATCAGGGCAACTGAAGAAGAAATCTTTGGAGAAACATCTTTAGGGGAAAGGGATACCGTTATTTATTCTATTCCATTTAAAGATGTTGCCGCGGTGGTGAGCAACATTTCTAATAAAAGGATACGTCCTGAAAGAAAAAACCTGGCAAGTCATAATGGCGCAATACGGGATATTATGAAGGAAAGAACCCTGCTTCCAATGGCTTTTGGCAACATTTCTCCTGGTGACTCTCACATAAAAACGCTTCTTGCGGAAAACTACGAAAATTTTTCTAACCAATTAACAAGACTTAACGGCAAGATTGAAATGGGGCTTAAAGTATTATGGGATGTGGAAAATATATTCGATTTCTTTGTGCGCAATCATAGGGAGCTGGAGATGTTCAGAGACAAGGTCTATTCCGAGACTTATGGATCTACACATAGCAAAAAGGTTGAGCTTGGCAGAATGTTTGATGATTTGCTAACTCTACAAAGGGAGCGGCATGCGGCGACTGTAATACAAATATTAAAGCCTTGCTGCATTGATATAAAGCAAAATAAGCCAAAACATGAAAAAATGGTTTTAAACTTAGCCTTCCTCGTGGATAAGGACGGCGTAGAAAGGTTTGAAAAAGGCATCTTTGAGACGGCAAACCAGTTCGATAACAACTATACATTTGACTATAATGGGCCATGGGCTCCGCATAATTTTGTGCAAATAACACTTTAGGATATTATCAGTTAAGTTATGACAATATTTGACAAGATGTTCCGGCTCTCTGTTGTAACATGATATATTGTAAACACTTGTCTGTATTTGGCAATAATTGAACTTTTGAATTTTAACGCAGGTTTTACTCTGAATAAGAACTAAAAATCTTAGATTTTTACCAAAACTTTAGTTCACTTTAAACTTTAGATCACTTTAGTCACTTTTCCGGTTTATCCGGGTTAGGATTGATTATTGAATATTGACTATTGAATATTTAATGAAATATTTTTTCAATCGTCAATCATCAATCGTCAATTAACAATCGAAATGTTTCTAGTAGACGACATATTATTTTTTCCCGCAAAGGGCCTGTTTTATATATTTAAACAGATACATAATGCCGCGGAAGAAGAGCTTTTAGACGAAGAGAGTATTGCAAATCAACTCTCCGAGCTCTACATGATGCTTGAAACAGATAAGATTACAGAGGAAGAATTTGACGAAAATGAGAAAATATTGTTAAAGAGATTAGATGAAATAGAAGATTATAAGAAAGAACATTATGGAATTGATGATGAAGAACAGTCATATTCGGGGGAGCAGTAACGTCGCCGGCGAGCAACCAACGTTTCTCGCAAATCCAAACCTTGAATTAATAATGTTTGGAGGCAAGGGCGGTGTGGGCAAGACAACATCAGCGGTTGCCTCGTCAATAGATATCGCGGCAAAATTTCCGGCAAAAAGGATTCTACTTGCGTCAATAGATCCCGCTCACTCCATTTGTGATAGTCTTCATGGCTTTAAAGGTTTTGACAACCTTGAAACGCTGGAAATTAACTCTCAAACATCTCTGGAAACATTTAAAAGAAAACACCGGGAGACGTTAAAAACTATTGCAAGCCGCGGCACTTTTCTTGACGACGATGATATTTCCCGGTTCTTATCTTTGTCTCTGCCGGGCCTGGATGAGGTGACGGCAATAATTGAGGTTATGGGATTCCTTAAATCATCCCGGTACGATTTAATCGTGCTGGATACGGCGCCTACGGGGCATACGCTACGCTTTCTTGATATGCCGGATATAATAGAAAAATGGCTGCTGGCGTTGGATTCGATGCTGGCAAAGCATAGATATATGAAGATGCTTTATGCCGGAAAATACAAAAAGGATAGCGCTGATGAATTCCTTGAGGAGCTGACAAACGGGATTAATGGGTTAGGCGGGCTGTTGCGGGATAAAGACAAATGCGAGTTTGTGCCTGTTATGATTCCTGAAAAGCTTGCTATGCATGAAACCTTTCGCCTGTTAACCTCCCTTGAAAAACATAAGATCTATGTCAGAAACATTATTGTTAACCGCGTTTACGAATATAGCGCGTGCCCTCTATGCGAGTCGCGATATGAGTTTCACGCCCGCCGTCTGGAAGAAACCGGAAATCTGTTCAGCAAGTACAACCTCATTAAAATACCGTTTTACATTAATGATATACAGGGTATACACTCCTTAAATGAATACAGGTTAAATTTGGGATCGATATGGAAAAGAAAGGAAAATATGGATGCGGATTGCCGCAATACGCAGGCAGAGAGGCTTGCGCCGGCAACAAGCGCTATTAAGCGTCAAGCATCCGGCATCCGGCGCCCGGCAACCGACAACCCGCAACCGGATGCGGCATTTTTGTCTTCCGTCATAAAGGATCAATCCGAGATTATACTTATTGGAGGGAAAGGCGGTGTTGGGAAGACGACATTATCATGCGCAATCACAATGCAGATAAGTAAAAAATGGCCGGAAAAGAAGATATTGCTGATTTCCACGGATCCCGCGCATTCGCTTTCTGATTGTCTTGACAACCATGTAGGCGAAAACGGCATGGATTTATTTAAGGGCCTTACCGCATTAGAGATAAACGTGGAGAAAGAATTTGCAAGGCTTAAGGATATGTATGAGAATGAAATAAAAAAGATGTTTGATTCATTATTTGACAATGCCATAGTAGATATTGAATTTGACAAAGATGTTATGGAAAAGTTGTTAGACCTATCTCCTCCGGGCCTGGACGAGGTAATGGCGCTTGCGAAAATAATGGACTTTCTTGAAGAAGACCGATATGACATTATAATCCTGGATATGCCGCCCACGGGTCATTTAATCAGGTTTCTTGAACTGCCTGATCTGATTGAAGATTGGTTAAAGGCATTTTTTAATATATTCTTAAAATACGGAAAAATCTTTCGTGTGCCGAGGTTTAAAATGTACCTTATCAAACTTTCAAAAAAGATTAAAAAGCTCAGGAAGCTGTTGGTAGATCCGGTAAAAACATTATTTCTGCCTGTCACAATACCGACAGAGATGGCTCTGGAAGAAACAAAAGACCTTGCAGCTTCTTTAAAAAGATTAAAGATATCCTATCCCGCAATCCTGTTAAACATGATAACGCCGGCTAATAAATGCGCAGTCTGCGCTTCAATAAGAAAATATCAGGACCGGGTTATAGCCGGCTATTATAAATTATTTACAAAGGAAAATGTGCATCTTATTTTTCATTGTGAGAAAGAGCCAAGAGGTGTTCGGGAGTTAGAACTTTTGGGAAGCGAAATATTTTGTTAATTGTTTTAGTCAACATACGCGGGAGCATGGCATGCAGGAAATAAATAAAAAATTGTATATTCCGAAAATTGCGATATCAATGCTATCAGATACCGAATTAGAGCAAATGGCTTATGATTTTTCCATAGTTACATTTTGGCTTGACGTTTTGCGCAACTCCAAATTAGATTTAAAAACAAGCAATAAAGGAGCACAAAATGGAAACAATTCTAATAAATGACCAACAGGCATCCCTTTGTGATGTCCTTGACAGGGTGTTGAATACGGGTGTTGTGATAAAAGGAGAGATAACCATTTCCGTGGCAAACATAGATCTTGTCTATTTAAACCTGGGCGTGTTGCTTACTTCAATAGAAACAATGAATAAACTAAAAAGCAACGCGCCTGTTAAGGTAGGGTTGGGCGCATAATTTAATAATTAAAAAGGAATATTATGCCGGAAAATATATTTAAGACAATAAAAGATCCCGATGAAGCATCGGATGCTGCAAACAGAAGCGACTTTTTTAAAAGCTATAATTGCGATGTTGATAATAAACAATCCAGGGCTAAAAACAATGCAACGAAAGGTAAACTTGATATTGATAAGGATGATGTGGCTAAAGGCCTTGGAAAATTAGTTCTAACCGTTGTGGAGTTTTTAAGGGAACTCATGGAGCGGCAGGCTATAAGGCGAATGGATAACTCTTCGCTTACTGATGAAGAAATTAATAATTTAGGCGACACATTTGAACAGCTGAATGAAAAGATTGATGAGTTAAAAAAGTTCTTTGGCATTGAAGATGATGATCTGAATATAGACCTTGGTCCTTTAGGGAAATTACTTTAACAGATTAAACCATTGGAGGTTGAAATGCAAACACAACAAGCAATTACACACGCAACCGAATCAGCGACTTTGGCCGATGTTCTTGAAAGGATATTAGACAAGGGCATTGTTATTGCCGGCGACATTAAAATAAAGTTAGTGGACATTGAACTCTTGACAATACAAATACGCCTTTTAATAGCGTCGGTTGATAAAGCAAAGGAAATGGGCATGGACTGGTGGACGACAAATCCCGATCTTGTGTCAAGCGCAAATACGGATGAGATCGAAACATTAAAAATGAGGATACAAGAACTTGAAATTGCATCCCGCAATGAGGAGCCGGAACAGAGAGCTGCAAATACATGCAAAGATCAATCTATGCCTGATACGGAATTCTTTTCAGGTAAAGGCGAAAATATGGACAAGATCGATCTTGAGACTGAAGAAGCTCTAAAAACAAGCAAAACAACCCTGGAAGGTATTAAGGACCGTTTTCGGGATATTATAAAGGGGAGTTAAAAAATGGCGGGTAAATCAATCAATGATAATAAAGAAAATATTTACTGCTTCTGCGTTACAAAAGAGGCTGATCATGTTGTAAAGTCTATCGCCGGCATGGATAGCGCCTATAAATTATATTTCATTTCATATAAAGATATAAATATGGTGGTTGGCAATGTGCCCGGCGATGAATTTACAGAAGACAAATTAAACAATGCGGCTAGTGATATAAGTTGGCTTAGCAGAAATGCAATACGGCACAATAAGATAGTTGATACCGTAATGAAATATTGCCATCCAATATTGCCTCTGAAATTTTGCACTATTTATAAAGATAAAAGGTCAATTGAAATGATATTAGAGAGTCTTTACACAAAATTCAGAGAAGCTCTGGATTACTTCGACGGCAAGATAGAGTACGGTCTTAAAATATATATGGAAAAAAAAGTATTTCAGGAAAAAATAAAGTCCAACACGGAAGATGAGCTTAAAATTTCGGGAAGCAACAGTTCCGGGCGTAACTACCTGTTGAGAAGAAAACTTGAAAAACAGACGCATGAGACTCTTAATAATGAAATCACTTTAAGGAGAAAGGCTATGCACTCTGTTGTTTCTGAATGGGCTACGGAATCAGTGTCAAACAGGTTGTTGGATCCCGGGACGGATAATAAAGATGAAATGTTAATACTCAACTCTTCTTATCTTGTTGAGGATATTTACCTTGATAAATTTTTTCTTGCTATCAAGAGGCTTAACAACAGCGCTGAACATGAGGGATTCAAATTTGTAACATCAGGCCCGTGGCCTTGCTATAGTTTCAGTTCAAAGATTAATGTTTAATAAAAAGACAATGGATAAAAATAACAATAAAATAGTTTTACGCGTATCCGAAGCGCGGCCGAAAGATGTCGGCAGGGGAATAGCCAGAATAGATCCTAAAGATATGGATTCTCTAAATGTCTCGGTAGGCGACATATTACAGATTGAAGGCAAACGAAAGACTGTGGTCAAAGTATTGCCGGCTTTCATAGAAGATCGTAATAAAAGCGTTATTCAAATGGACGGTCTGTTGCGGGAAAACGCCCAGATTAGCCTTGATGAAAAGGTTAATGCGCAAAATGTAAACTATTGTTCGGCCGATAAGGTAACACTGGCGCCCTTGACATTAATAAGGGCTGCTCATCGAGACAGGGATATTAGGTATATCGGAAGTCTTCTTAGCGGTTTGCCTCTTATAGAGGGCGATAGGATAAGGGCTAATCTTTTTGGCGTGCGAAGCCAGGATTTTAAGGTATTGTCTACTTCGCCTAAAAGCGTGGTGTTAATTCAGCCTAATACCAAGATAAATATAGTCGAGGAAAAAGAGAAAGAGGCTGCGCGTGAAAGGATAGCGTATGAAGATATTGGAGGATTAAAAAAAGAGCTTCAAAGGATTAGGGAGATGATAGAATTTCCTCTGAAGTATCCCGAGATCTTTGAAAGATTAGGCATTGACGCCCCTAAAGGGGTATTTATGCATGGTCAACCCGGGTGCGGCAAGACGTTGATTGCCAGGGCGGTGGCCAACGAAACAGACGCTACATTTTACACGCTTAGCGGGCCGGAGATAATGCATAAATTTTATGGAGAAAGCGAGGCGCACTTAAGAAAACTCTTTGAAGACGCGTCTAAAAGCGCGCCAAGCATTATATTCCTGGACGAAATAGACGCCATAGCGCCAAAACGTGAAAACCTTGGGGGCGAGAAACAGCTTGAAGCCAGGGTTGTGGCCCAATTGCTTGCGTTGATGGACGGATTGGAGTCGCGCGGTCAGGTGATAGTTATAGGCGCCACTAATATACCTAATGTTATAGATCCGGCGCTTCGGCGACCGGGCAGGTTTGATAGGGAGCTTAACATTAGCGTGCCGGACAAGAACGGGCGGCTGGAAATTCTTCAGATACATACACGCGGCATGCCCCTTGCCGAAGATGTTGATCTGGACAGGTTATCTCAGATCACCCATGGTTTTGTCGGCGCCGATCTTGAGGCGCTTGCCAGGGAATCAGCTATGACTGCATTACGAAAGATATTTCCGTCTATAGACTTTCAAGAGGAGGAAATACCTTATGAAACATTATCGGAACTCAAAGTCACGATGGATGACTTCGTGGATGGATTAAGAGAAGTTGAACCTTCGGCTCTTCGTGAAGTCTTTGTCGAAGTCCCTGATGTAAAGTGGAGCGATATCGGAGGACTCGATGATATAAAGCAAACATTAAAAGAATCAATTGAATGGCCGTTGAAACATTCAGCTCTTTTTAGACACATCGGAAGCAAACCGCCAAAAGGCGTTTTATTGTGCGGCCCCCCGGGCACGGGAAAAACATTGATTGTTAAAGCCCTGGCTAATGAGAGTGAAGTAAACTTTATATCCGTTAAAGGTCCCGAGCTTATTTCAAAATGGGTAGGTGAAAGCGAAAAAGGGATACGCGAGGTTTTTCATAAGGCAAAACAGGCATCGCCATGCATAATTTTTTTTGACGAAATAGATTCCCTTGCTCCCGCCAGGGGCGGAGGGGGCGGAGATACGCATGTTTCGGATCGAGTTATAAGTCAATTCCTGACGGAGCTGGATGGGATTGAGGAGTTAAAAGGCGTGTTGATTATTGCCGCGACAAACAGAAAGGATATTGTAGACCCCGCGCTTTTACGGACAGGCAGGTTTGATATAACATTTGAACTCCCGTTGCCGGATGAAAAAGCAAGGAGCGAAATATTAAAAGTGCATACCAGGGGGCGGCCTTTAGCCGGCGATGTAGATATTAACTCTTTTGCAAATATGACGGAAGGTCTAACTGGTTCTGATTTAGAGGCTATATGTTCAGAGGCGGGTATTGATGCCATAAGGGAATTTCTAGGCGCTAATGGAGATAAAGGAACATTTGAAGCCCTAAAGATTTCAATGAAACACTTTGAAAAAGCTATAGAAAGGATAAAGCATAAATAAGGATATTAAAAACATGGACGAAAATCTGAAAATTTTATGCGTTGATGATGATCCGAGCGTTCTTAAAGCGCTGGCGAGGCTATTTGCAGGGTATGATTATACTGTTTTTACAGCAAGCTCCGGGCTGGAAGGGCTAAAGATTCTTGAACGGGAAAACGTCAATATTGTTATCTCGGATTATCGTATGCCGGGTATGAATGGGGTTGAGCTTATTAAAGAGGTATACGAGCGCCGGCCTAATATATACAGGATAATTCTTTCAGCGTATGATGATAAAAAAATCGTTATACCCGCTATAAACAAAGGCAATATATATAAGTTTATTACAAAACCATGGGACAATAATGAATTAATTAAAATTATTTCAAACATAAAAACTGCTATTCAAAAACAAAAAGCGGAAAAGAGATCAATTGAGAGAGCTGAATGGTTTTCAACCATACTTGCAAGTATTGGCGATGCGGTAATTGCCACTGATATTAATGGAATTGTAACATTTATAAATCATATTGCGCAGGACTTATCAGGATGGAATAAAGAAAACGTCAGAGGGAAGCTGTTAACGGATATATTTAAATCTATAAATAATAGATCTATAAAAGAAGAAAGCTTTTTTTCAAAAGTAATTAATTCAGGCGTCAGTGTCGCATTAGATGACTACAAGTTAATAAAAAGAGACGGTAGCGAGGCGCATATTGCCGGCAACATAGCGCCGATCAGGAATGCAAACAGCGAGATACTGGGCTCGGCGCTGGTTATTAGCAAAAAGCTTGAAGAGCCTCTATCTGAGAAAGACCGCAAAAAACTAATCAATATGCCGGCTGAAACAGTTGGCAAATTAAAAAACGGAAAAAGATTAATCCCTATTTGCGCGGCTTGCAAAAATATTCGAGATCAAAAAGGATACTGGAATGAATTAGAACAATATATAAGCGACCAGTTTGGAGTGATGTTTACTCATGGCATGTGCCCTGAGTGTTCAAAAGAATATTACCCCCAATTATTTAAGGATTAAAAACAGGAAATATACTACGGAAATGAAAAATAGTTTAAAAAAAACTAATAATAGAGACCTTAAGCGCGCAAACGGCAGTGATGATTTTTTGTCTGAAAATATTAAAAGCATACGCAAGAAACGGTCATGTTTAATGTGTGGAAGCTTGTTTAACAGCAAAGGTCCGCATAACAGAAGGTGTAATAAATGCGATCGTTTGCTCAAGCTAAAAAGAAAAGACGGTTTAAAAGATATTCGTGTTTTTAAATATATGGCAAATGGAAAGAATCAATCTACTAACCTTTGTGATTACTAACTATTATGAGTAAAAAAAGAAAAAAAGAAACATCGCAACAGGAAAAGAGAATTAAAGAACTTGAAGAAAGTTTAAAACGACTTAGAGCGGCAAAACCAAAAGATCATGATTTGAAAGATGACAACGGGATTACAAAAGTTGTTTTAGATGGTATTGCCAATGCAATTCCCGGCCTAAACGGTTTATTTAAATTTGTAGAGAAAACAGAATTATTTCAGGAACGGTTAAAAGAGATTGACGAAGAAGTAGGCAAAAGGTTGCATGATACGGCTTTAAAGAAGGTGGCATCAACAAAAAATTATCAATCCAAGGGGGCGTCTATGCATAATTCCGGAGCCGGAAAGGAAGAGAAGGTTTTCAGAGATATACCTGTTGATATTTTTGATGAAGGCAACAATATAGAAGTAATTGCGGAACTCTCAGGCGCTGAAGAAAAAGATATAAAAGTAGAGTTAAGATCAGAGGCTCTGATTATATCGGCTTACGCTAATAAGATTAAGTATTTTAAGAAATTACAACTTCCATATAAATTCAACGGCATTATAAAGAAATTATACAAAAATGGCATTTTAGAGGTCGTTTTGGAAAAATTAACAGAAGAAGGGCAGGTAAATTATGGGCAAGGAAAAGAAAAAGAGCAATAAAGAAGGCGCTAACTTTAATATTGGGTTAGGGGGGCTATTTGGAGGTCTTGGCGGGATAATAGAATCGATCTCTAAATTAGGCAACGAACTGGAGGATATTAATATATCAAAGGAAGGTGAAATAAGCGGAATGGGCGATAAGATTAGGGGCCATTACGGATTTACAATCAACACTATGGGAGGCGGAAAGGTTAAGGTCGAGCCGTTTGGCAATATTCACAAGACTGAAAAAGGGCCGGTTGTTGAAGAAGAGAGGGAACCTCTGGTAGATATTTTTAATGAAAAAAGCGCGTTTAAGATAGTGGCTGAACTTCCGGGAGTTGCTGAAGATGAACTTAGCGCGGAATTAAATGGAGATATTTTAACAATCTCCGCTAAAGGAAAGCTCAGGAAATATCATAAGGAGATCCTTCTGCCTGATGAAGTGAAAACAAAAACAATGACTAAATCATTTAAAAATGGAATTCTTGATATAAGTTTTAATAAATCCTAACGGAGAGGTGGCTGTTATCAGTCAGTATACCCCGTATTCATTAAGTTAATATAACCAAGCCCCCTCTTGAAAAGGGGGCTTTTTTATTTGAATTCTGCGTATATTGTAAACATGTTGGTTTTGACTATACCTTGAACTAACAGATTATTCATATAACAAAAAATATTTTTAAATAGGAATCGAAACCATGGGTAACAATATATTATTTGTTGATGATGAAAGGGAAATATTATCGTCTTTAAAAAGGCTTTTTATTAATGATCCTTATAAGGTATTTACCGCTGAAAGCGGATTTGACGCCCTTAAACTGCTTGAAAAAGAGGAAATTGATGTTATTGTTACAGATCAGAGAATGCCGCAAATGGATGGGATCGAATTTTTAAGACGCGCAAGGGTATGTTCTCCTGACTCTATTAGAATATTTTTTACAGGATATGCTGATATTAATAATGCAATAGATTCTATAAACAAAGGCGAAGTTTACAGGTATATTGCGAAACCCTGGCATGATGATGAATTAAAATTCACTATTCATGATGCCGTGGAGTTAAAAAAGCTTAAAAACGAAAATAAGAACCTATTAGAATTAACTAAAAAACAAAACCTATGCCTCAAAGACCTTAATAAAAATCTTGAACAAAAAGTTGAAGCTCAGACAAAAAAAATACTTAAAATGTTCAATGAATTAAAGACGCTATATAGAAAGCTGGACAGTAGTTTTATAAATACGGTAAAAGTTTTAGTGTTTTCTAATATGATTAGAAGCAGAGAAAAAACAATTGGCTTGCATATTAAAAATACAACGAAAATATCAATATCAATTGCGCAAAAGATGCGGCTTTCGGAAACCGAGATAAAAGATATAGAGATTGCCGCATTACTGCACGATCTAGGCAAGATAGGCATGAGAGACGGTATATTAAACAAGCCGTTTTCCGATATGACAACAATTGAAAGGGACGAGTATATAAAACACCCAATTCTGGGGCAGGCTATGCTAATGTCAATAGAGAAAATGAAGGATGTAGGCCTTATTATAAAGCATCACCATGAAAGATGGGATGGGCAAGGGTATCCCGTCAATCTAATTGGCAATCAGATACCAATAGGTTCAAGGATAATATCGGTGGCGACCGATTATGATTCGCTTAAGAGAGGGTCCCTTATGCCGTCAGCGTTCACAAGCTATGACGCTAAACAGTTTATTGTAAAAAATATTGGCCGGCGGTATGATCCGGAAATTGCGCAACTAGCCATCCCTATCATTACCGCGTATGAAAAGGAAGAAGGTAAAACGCCGGGTTTCAGGGCGTCATCTTCCGGGATAAGGGCTGGTATGTTTTTGGCAAGGGATTTATTTACAGCAACAGGTTTGTTGTTGATGCATGAAGGTCAGAAGATTACTAAAAGACACATAAATTATATTAAGATTTTTGAGAGATTAGACGGCAAGAATTTTGATATTTATGTTAACTCAATGTAAATTCTATCTTTTTAGTTGTGAGCGCGAAATAGGAAGGTAAAAATGAAAAATAAAGCCGGTATCAAGCAGCCCTCATCAAGTAACAAGCTTTTAAACAATAAGATTTTAGTTGTAGACGATGAGCAGGTAGTAATAGATTCCATCCAATACCATTTAAAGAGAGAAGGTTATGAAATATTCTCGGCAATGAATGGGCAAGAGGGATTGAAAATATACAATAGAGAACAACCTGTTTTGATCATTCAGGATCTAAGGATGCCTATAATGGACGGCATCGATTTTCTTAAACACATAAAGTTAAAGCCGTCTGATCCATGTTTTATAATTGTCCTGACCGGACATGGCGATGATGAAGATATGGAGAAATGTTTTAAAATGGGAATTAGCGCTTTTCTCAGAAAGCCGTTTAATTTGTTTGAACTCCTAGGCTTAGTTAAACATTTCAGCACAGTAAAACAGTATCAACAAAAACTTGCAATAGAAGTAGAAGTGCACAAATTATTTTTAGAAAAATGTTGTAAATATCGTAGCCAACTTAAAGATATTGTCGATGACCGATCAGTAGAATTAATGAGAGTTAACACAAAACTATTTCAGGAAATTAAAGAGCAGAAAGTGATAGCCGAAACGTTGCTTGAGAGAGTGTCGGAGTTTAATACAATTATAGACACTGCGACCGACGCCATTGTTTTAATAGACACAAAAAGAAATGTGACATATTGGAACCCTGCTGCCGAGCGAATGTTCGGTTATACATATCAGGAAGCTATAGGCGAAAACATACAATCATTAGTCGCTTTTAAAGAATATCGTGAAGAGGGCCTTGAAGGAGTTGGCAATATTTTACGAATTATAGACGCCGCTGTTGAGGGAAAAACTGTTAGACTTTTAGCTGTTAAAAAAGACGGAACGGAACTCGTTATAGATGTTTCTACTTCAAAGATTGTAGTTGGCGAACATAGGCAGATTGCGGGTATATTTCGGAATATTTCTAAACAAAAAGAAGAGATTTTATCCAATTAGTGTTCGGGGAAAAATAAGCTAAATTTATTTGCATTTAGATTCTTACACATTCATTGCGCGGATTTATACCTTAGATTTTCCTCTTTGGCAAAGAGGGAGTGAGGGAGATTCGAATATAATATACCGATAGCTCTCTGGTTTTTAAACGTTTCGGAGCAATCTACAAGATTGCTCGAGCAAAGGATTTCAAAATTTCAAATATTTTTGGCTAGATTTAGGTTGAATTTGATCAATCTGATTGAGTCGGGCCGAAAGCGCAGCCATAGCAGCATTGAGGATTCGGCGATTGAAGATTGGGCAAGTCGGTCTGAAGGTGAAATTAAAACAATCCAACTTGTTTTTGTCCAAACCCTTAATAGAAAAGGAACACCAAAGTGGAAAATAAATCAAGTGTCAAACAGCCCGCATTAAGTATTGAATATAAAACATCAAGCAACCCGTTTTCAAACAATAAGATACTGATTATAGACGATGAACAGGTTGTAATAGATTCCATCAGGTATCATCTAAAAAGGGAAGGTTATGAAGTGCTTTCCGCTATGAACGGCAAACAAGGATTAGAAGTGTGCAATAAAGCGAGCCCTATTTTAATTATCCTGGACATAAGGATGCCTGTAATGGATGGTATTCAATTCCTTAAACATATAAATCCGAGTCCGCATGATCCATATTCGGTAATAGTCCTGACAGGCCATGGCGATGACGAAGAAATAGAGAAATGTTTTAAAATGGGAATTAGCGCTTTTCTCAGTAAGCCTTTTAATCTATACGAACTTAAAGGGCTGGTAAAGAATTCCTCTAAATTAAAACAGACGCAATTAGAACTGAAAAACGAGATGAAGAAGCATATACAGTTTGAAAAAGAATTGGTGGAATATGAGGTTAAACTTGAAGGAATGGTTGAAGAACGCACAAGCAAATTAAAAGATGTTAACAGTAAACTTAAGAATGATCTTGATGACCGAAAGGCTCTTGAAAAAAAACTTTTAAATGAAAAAAGAGAACTGCAAAAAGCCCAGGAAGATTTGAAAAATGCGTATGCGCATTTAAAGACGTCTCAGGCAATAATACTGCAGCAGGAAAAAATGGCGGGAATAGGTCAGCTTGCCGCGGGTGTGGCGCATGAAATTAATAATCCGATAGGATTTATATCAAGCAATCTTGGAACCTTAGGCAGATATGTTGAGAAGCTTACCAAGTTTATAACTCTGCAGACTCTGGCAATAAGTTCCTTAAAGGTTAAGGAAGACCTTAAGGAAGCGGAAAAAGAGTTAAAGCTGGACTATATCCTTAAGGATATAAAAGAGCTGGTGAAGGAATCCATCGACGGCGCTCATCGAGTCGCAAAAATAGTCTCTGACCTTAAAAATTTTTCCAGAGCGGATGGTCAGGAAGAGCGCGCGCTAACGGATATTAATGGGTGTATTGAAAGCACTCTGAATATTATATGGAATGAGCTTAAATACAAAGCCACAGTTAAAAGGAAGTACGGTAAAATTCCTTTGACGAAATGTTATCCGGGACAACTAAGTCAGGTATTTATGAACATTTTTATCAATGCCTCGCAAGCTATTGATAAAAGCGGAGATATAACTATAAATTCATGGCAGAATGAGGACTCTATATTCGCGTCTATATCAGACACAGGGTGCGGAATTCCCAAAAAGAACTTATCAAGGATATTTGATCCGTTCTTTACAACCAAGGATGTAGGGATGGGAACCGGCCTTGGAATGAGCATATCATATGAGATAATAAAAAAACACAATGGTGAAATTACCGCGCAGAGTGAAGTCGGCAAAGGGACGACGTTTACTGTTAAGTTGCCTATTGTGGCGTAAAAGAGCGCTTTTACCGCTCTTTATCTTTACCGTCTATAACAAAACCGTTAATCCTTGTTCCTAACCCGGATAATCCGGAAATTAGCAATTTACAATTTACAGTCGGCAATTAAAAGCCGGAGCAGTCTTGCAGACTGCTTCTAAACGTTTTTGCTTTGTAAGTACAGTTGCCCTTAAAACTTGCCCA
The DNA here is from genome assembly GCA_021777105.1 of Candidatus Anammoxibacter sp. GTDB lineage: Bacteria > Planctomycetota > Brocadiia > Brocadiales > Anammoxibacteraceae > Anammoxibacter_B. The sequence continues at coordinate 41,347 of JAIQZQ010000061.1, read as the reverse complement.
TACTAACCTAAAAAACAGAAGGGGGCATGAAATGGATAAAACTAATCTTAAAGTTGAAGAAATTAATAAAAAAATCAATATGGCGCAATTAATGATTGAAAAACGAAAAGAGAGGATAGCCTATTATGAACAATTGATCAAAATGGGCATAGCGCATGACGACGCCTCGCGGCTTGAAATATGCGCGTCTTTCAAAACCAAAGAGATCAAAAACCTTCAAAATGAGCTTGAGTGGCTATACACTCAAAAATCATTTTATGAATAATAAACCGTAATTATTCACGGTCGTATGCTGTTTGAAACCTCTGCAATCCAGGGTAACTCCCCTAACCCGGATAACCCGGGAATTGCCAATTTACAATTTGCAGTTGGCAATTAAAAGCTGGAGCAGTCTTGCAGACTGCTTCTAAATGTTTTAGCTTTGCGTTTACAATTATTCTTATAACTACACGTATCTTTCTTTCCAAACCCTTACTGTGTAGATAATGCGTTTTGATTAATCATTTTAAACCAATCAGCTTAAACTCGCTGAATAGTTGCAAAATTGTCAAAACTTAATTTTTAGACACTAATGGATACGCTTTCAACCGAAAGTTTATCAAAAAAAGGCCTTGAGGCTCCCAGGCATTTGTAAATGCCGGGCACAAAACCGCTTAAATGAATAGGCGGATTTAAGCCACAGCGTAGTGTATGGCAACAGGGAGGAAATTAACGATGGAAATTAGAAAAAAACTTGGTTTAAGTTTTGGGGTTCCTGTTTTTCTTATACTGGCCATAGGGATTCTCTTTACAATAATAACTCAAAGCTCACTACAAAATGAAATCGGGGAGTCGGCATTACGATTGACGCGCAAGACGATTACTGAAATAGACAAGGGGATATTCTATAGGGTTGAAGGGATTCAGGTCTATTCAGCGAGTGTTTCGTTGGCGAAAGTAGCTGATATTTCAAATAACGATTTTGATAAGATATTTGATGTTAATAGGTATATTAATATTATTGACAATGATTGGAAAGAAAAAGAAGAAACACCGCTTATTCGAAAATATCTGGATAATGAATTATCCTCAGCGCTCTCAAAATATCTTGAGTTTTATAAACAAAAGGATAGTTACGCGGTTATTGCTGAAATGTATGTGACAAATAAATATGGAGTAGTTATCGGATCAACAGGAAGAACGAGCGATTTTTTGCAAGCTGATGAAGAGTGGTATCAAAATGCGGTAAAAGAAAAAGATTTCTGGGTTGGCGATGTTGAATATGATGAAAGTTCCGATACTTTATCCGTTGACATAGTTGTTAACCTGTTTAATGATGATGGAGATTTTGCGGGCATTGTAAAAGGGGTTTTAAATGTTGAAGATATAAGAAATACTATTTATCAAATACAATCAGAATCACAATATAAAAGTATGGCAATTAATATAGTTAATAAAAACGGATTATTAATTTTTAACGCTGTAAATCCCCTCTTGAAGGAACGCGGAAAGGACGTAATTCTTGACGAATTCGGAGAGGATATTTCTTGTCGTGAAAATGTAGGCCGGGCAATTAAAGGAGAGCATGGTTTTGGCATAGTTACAGAAGGAGGAAGGGAACTGTTTTCCTCTTTTGCTCATTCGAAAGGTTTTAGATCTTTTAAAGGCCTTGGATGGTCGTTAATAATAGATTATGAAACAAATGACATTTTTAGTCATGTTTTTAAATTTAGAAACATTATAGCGACTGTATTTGTTATATCATTCATAGCCGCTATTTTCTTAAGTATCATAAACACTCAATCTATATCAACCCCAATAATAGAGTTAAAAAATGCCAGTATAAAGATAGGCAGTGGTAAATTAGATACAAGGATAGATATAACCACCCAGGATGAGATTGGTCAACTTGGCGTATCATTCAACAAGATGGCCGAAAATTTGAAAAAGACAACAGTATCCAAAAATTATGTGGATAATATCTTTCGAAGTATGACTGATACTTTGATTGTTATTAACCCGGATACTACGATTAAAACCGTCAATCAGGCGGTTTTTAATTTTTTGGGGTATAAAGAGGAGAAGTTAATAGGCAAGTTAATCGGAAAAATATTAGTAAAAGAAAAAAATGACCTTTTCATAGAGTCGGGAATTGAGGATTTAATTAAAAAGGGTTTTATTAAAGATGTTGAAATGAAGCTTTTAACGAAAGACTGTCGCAAAATACCGGTCTTGTTCTCCGGCTCGGTGATGTGTGATAATGCCGGCAAGGCGCAAGGGATAGTATGTGTCGCAAAGGACATCTCCGACCGTAAAAAGCTTGAAGAATTTTTGGCTTCTGAAAAAGAATACCTTAACGTGACATTGCAATCAATAGGGGATGGCGTTATTACCACCGATAGTAATGGCAATGTTGTTATACTTAATAAAGTGGCTCAGGAACTCTCAGGCTGGGCGCAGGACGAAGCATCAGGAAAGCCTCTAACTGAAATATTCCATATTATTGATGAAAAGAGCCGTTTAATAAAAGAAAACCCGGTTGAAAAGGTTTTAAAAGACAGGGCAACCGTTTTGCTTGGCAATAGCATTGTATTGATTGCAAAAGATGGAACGGAAAGGCCTATTGCGGATAGCGCCGCTCCTATTTTTGACAACGAAAGCAACATTATCGGCGTTGTCCTGGTATTTCGGGATATTTCTGAGCGTAACCAGTTTGAGAAGGAAAAACAGGATATACAGGTAAAGATGTTGGCAACATCAAAATTGTCTTCACTGGGAGAGGTGGCCACCGGTGTGGCCCATGAAATAAACCAGCCTCTTACATATATAAGTAGTTTTATTCAAGGACTTATACTTGACCTTAAAGCGGAAACTATTGATATAGATCATTTGAAGGAAGGTTCTGAAGTCTCCCTGAAACAGATAAACCGCATTAATAATATTATTCAGCATTTGCGCACTTTTGGCAGACGTGAAGATGTTTTAAATAAGCAAATCAGCATTAAAACTGTTTTGGACAATACTTTGCTGCTTATGGGAGAACGAATTCGTCTAAAAAATATTGAGCTGTTTGAAAATATTGAAACTGGTCTGCCCATGGTCTCAGGCAATTCAAACCAGCTTGAGCAGGTATTTATAAATCTATTTCAAAATAGCATAGATGTGTTTGAAAACAAATCCAAAGATTCCCGTATTTGTGTTGATGTATTTTTGTCTGAAAATAAGGAATCCGTAATAATTAAAGTTAAAGATAATGGAAAGGGCATTGGAAGCGGGACGTTGGCCAAAATATTTGATCCGTTTTTCACGACAAAAGAGGTTGGCAAAGGCACCGGGCTCGGACTTTCCATTATTTATGGCATAGTAAGAGAACATAACGGAACGATTAGTTGCGAGTCAGAGATAAATAAAGGAACTACATTTACGATAATGTTGCCGGTAAGCGGGCGCAATTAATGATTAATTTGAAGAGAGATATGTTTTGTAAATAACAATAACAAGGAGACATCTTATGTTAAAAAATATAATAGTTCCGATTATTATAACATTCATTGTAATTGTCGTTACCACTGTATGGTGGCTATATGAAAACAAAAAAAACGAAGTCCCTAAAACCACCGGTCTGCCAATAAAGGTTGCGCGCTATTATTGGCCTGGATTTTATTGGGTTGAAATTGCTGACAGAAAAGGGTGGTTTAAGGAATCCGGCCTTAACGTGGAGCTGGTAGATACCAATCAGAATTATTATGCTTCTCTGGATGATATGGCATCCGGCAAGATTGACACAAACGGTTTCTATTTATACGATCTTATAAACTACAGAATGAAAGGATACGATTTAGTTGCGGTCGTAAATCAGGATAACTCGCTGGGCGTAGATGCAATCGTGGCTAAAAAGGAAATAGAGAGTATCCTGGATTTAAAAGGAAAGACTATTGGATTGTCAAAAGACACTTATTTGGAATATTTATTGAGTGTGATATTGGAAAAAAAAAGATTAAACCTTAGCGATGTTGTGATAGCGGATATGAGCGGAGAAAAGACAAAAGATGCGTTTATCGCAGGGAAGGTGGATGCTATTGTTGTGTGGGAACCGTTTGTAACCGAGGCGATAATAAAGGGCAATGGCCGAAAACTTTTTGATACCTCCAAAAAACCGTGCATGATGCCGGCAGTAACAGCTTTTCACCAAAATTTTATCGAAAAAAGACCGCATGATGTCCAGATGTACGTAAACGTCTGGCACAAAACCACTGAATTCATAAAAGAAAACCCTAAAGATTCGTTCGGTATCATTGCCGAGATTTATGGTGTAACTCCTGATGAAGTCCAAGCTCTAGCCCAACTCGATAGAATATTAGACCTGCGAGATAACGTGACAGCCTTTTCTTATGGCGCAGGATTTGAATCTCTTCATGGAACAGCGCGCAGGATTAACAACTTTATGGTTAAGAAAGGAATGACAAAGGGACTATTAGACAGTACGGAATTTATTGACCATCGATTTATACGCGCCCTTAAAAGGTCTCGTGGCTATAAACTGCCATTAGGTTTGGCCGGTGGGCGCTGAACGAGGGACGAAAAGGGTGAAATGATGAATGAAGAGCGACACAGGACGAAACATGATAAATAGTGTAAGAGATTTAGAGATTTATAAATTGGCGTTTAAAGCAATGACGGAAATATTTGAGATTTCAAGAAATTTCCAGAGGAAGAAAAAAAGGATATGAAAAATGAAATTTTCCACCAAACTTATAATAACAGTAATCGCTGTGGCTTTTATTGTTGTGCCGTTGTGCAGTATTGGCTTTTTTCTTTATACACGCTCTATTCTGCAAAGGAGTATTGTAGACAATCAATTAGAATTTGCCATACACACAATAGATGAGATTGACCGGATGTTGTATAGGGCTTACCAGGAAGTTCAGCTTATCGCTGAAAATGCAATCTTTGAAGAAACCTTCGAACAAGGAGAGTCGCCGAAACAAGAGGCTCTGGAGCGGATTAAACAAGAAGTAGAAGAACTCTCTATCCTGACCGGCCCTTGGGATGCTTTAATGGTAGTTAATAAAAGCGGAGTTATTGTCGATTCACTGAATAAAAAAAACATCGGAAAAAATATTCGGGATTATTCTAACTCTCGTCTCGCATTTTACTCGGCGCTCAAAGGCGAGGCGCACTATTCTGATTTAGTGATATCCGATGTGACGGGCAGAGCAACGGTTATTTTTTACGCGTCTATTGAAAATGACGCAACCTACCAGATTAATGGTCTGGTAATCGGTCATTTTGCCTGGCCTGTGGTAGAGGAATTATTAGATGATATATCTAACCGGTGGCATATGCATCTTTTGGATAAAGACGGTGTATTGATTGGCGGTCAAGCAGTATGCGGAACTAAAATATTTGAGGCGAGTTTAGCCATCAATAATCTTGTAAAAAAATCATTAACCGGGAATCAAATAGGCCCGGAAGTTATTAAAACTATGGTTGAGGATGGTATAACTGTTAATGCGGTCTATGTTTTAGAGGATGGTTTTTTAAGTTTCAGAGGAAATAATTGGGGGCTATTAATGGAAGCTCCTGTAACCGCAGCATTTGCTCCCATCAGGCAGATGGCTGTCAATATCAGCATTATTGCTATAATCGTAATGACAATCTTGACATGGGGGTTATATCTTGTTGGAAAAACGCTTACCGACCCAATTGACGATTTAAGTAAAACGGTTAAAATAGTTGGAAGCGGTGATCTAAGCGCAAGAATCAAGGAGAGAACAAAGGATGAGATAGGCCTTTTGGCAACTACATTCAATATGATGGCGGAAAATTTGCAGAAAACAACCGTCTCAAGAGATTATGTGGACAATATTATTAGAAACATAACCGATATTTTGATCGTCATCGACTCCGGCGCGAAGATAAAAATCGTAAATCAGACAGGCCTTAATCTCCTGGGATACAGAGAAGATGAGTTGATAGACAAATCAATTAGTATGATTATTGCGGAAGAAGAAAAGGAATTGCGCAAAATGGCATGGATTAAAGATTTAATCAAAAAAGAATTTATTAGCGGCGCCGAAAAGACCTACCTGTCAAAAGATGGACACAAGATGCCTGTATTGTTTTCAGGCGCGGTGATGCATGACGATAATGGCGTAATTCAGGGTATAGTCTGCGTGGCTCAGGACATAACGGATCGTAAACGGCTTAAGGAATTGTTGGTTTCTGAAAAGGAACGCCTAAGCGTAACCCTGCATTCAATTGGAGATGGAGTTGTTGCCACCGATAATAAATGTAATGTTGTAGTACTCAATCGTGTAGCCCAGGAACTTACAGGCCGGTCACAGGAAGAAGCGCTAGGAAGCCCATTGTCCGAAGTCTTCCGCATCATCAATGAAAAGACCCGTGAACCTGCGGAGAACCCGGTTGAAAAGGTCTTGGAAAAAGGCGTGATCATTGGGATTGGCAACGATACCGTATTGATAGCGAAAGATGGAAAAGAAATGATCATTGAGGATAGCGCCGCCCCTATTTTTGACAACGACGGCAATATTATCGGCGTTGTCCTGGTATTTAGAGATATGACTGAGCGTAAGCAGTTTGAGAAGGATAAACAGGATATGCAGGTAAAGATGTTGACAACATCAAAATTGTCTTCACTTGGAGAGGTGGCCACCGGTGTGGCCCATGAAGTAAACCAACCTCTTACGTATATAAGCTGTTTTATTCAAGGGCTTAAACTTGAACTTAAAGAGGAAACTATTGATATGGATCATTTGAAAGAAGGCGCCGAAGTTTCACTGAAACAGATAAACCGCATTAATAATATTATTCAGCATTTGCGCACTTTTGGCAGACGTGAAGATGTTTTAAATAAGCAAATCAGCATTAAAACTGTTTTGGACAATACATTGCTGCTTATGGGAGAACGAATTCGTCTAAGAAATATTGAGCTGATTAAAAATATTGAAGCTGATCTGTCCATGGTCTCAGGCAATTCAAACCAGCTTGAGCAGATATTTATAAATCTATTTCAAAATAGCATAGACGCGCTTGAAAACAAATCCGAAGATTCCCGTATTTGTGTTGATATATTTTTGTCTGAAAATAATGAATCCGTAATAATTAAAGTTAAAGATAATGGAAAGGGCATTGGAAGCGGGGCGTTGGCTAAAATATTTGAGCCGTTTTTCACGACAAAAGAGGTAGGCAAAGGCACGGGGCTGGGACTCTCAATTATTTATGGCATAGTAAGAGAACATAACGGAGCGATTAGTTGCGAGTCAGAGATAAATAAAGGAACTACATTTACGATAATGTTGCCGGCAAACGGGCGCAATTAAAGATTAATTTGAATGGAGATTAGAGATTAGAGATGAAAAGAAAGTTAGTAATAATAGCAGGCGTTTGGGCGCTGATGGTTATTGAGCTTGCCAATGCAGAAGAAGCTCTGGAGCGCGCATGGCATGACAAAATAGAATTTCATGGAGACATTACGGCATTTTATGATTTTCAGGACGATCTTTACTTTACGGACGATCTGGAGGCGTCATTTGTAGAGCCGACTCTGCGTTTGGGCGCAAATATTCATCTTGCAAAATGGATAGATCTAAATCTAAGGGGGGCCTTTACCGCAGTGGCGGGCGGTTCAATGGACCTGACGTTTGCGGAGGATGAGATTGAAACTGTCCTTGACCTCTGGAACGTAGAGTTAAAGGAGCTGTTTGACCAACCTTTATCTGTAAAGCTGGGAAGGCAGGAGGTTGGCTTTGGCGATGGATTCCTGATTTATGATGGAGTTGCTGAAGAGGCTGCCGTCCTGAGCACGCCTTTAAGATCATTTTATGCGGCAATGGTTACATACGCGCCGGAACCTTTTACCTTTGATCTGTTTGCGGCGCTGACGGAAGGCGATTATGTTGTATATGACGGATTTATAAACTCCTTTAAAGGCAGGAGCAGGTTTTTTGGCGGAAATGCGCATCTGGAGAAAGAAGATATCGGTATCTGGGATGTTCTTGTTTTCTATAGAGATGACACAAGCGATCTGAAAAATGATACCCTGTCTATGAGCTTGCGTGGAGAATACGCCATCCCCTTTTTCCCTCTCCTAACCTTAAGCGGAGAGATAGTGAAACAATACGGAAACACAAAACTAAACCGGGGCGTTCTGTCAGATACAACCCAAAACAGGGATGCCTGGGGAGGGCATGTTGACGCTACTTTAAGTCTTGAGGAAATAAGATTTTCACCTTACATAAAGGGAAGCTTTATTTCGCTGAGCGGCGATGATCCCGACACCTATGAGGTTGAATCTTACGATCCAATGTTCTTTGGCTGGAATGACTGGGGCAAGTGGTGGATCGGGAGTATTGCCAGTTGGGAACTGGTGACAACCAACGAAAATGTATTGATGATTGAAGCAGGGATAAACCCGACCCAATCAACAAAGTTAAGAGTACAGCTATTTGATTTCAGACTGGACGAAGAGATTATAGCCGGCGCCGGCAGGGAATGGTCCCGGGAGGCGAACGTGATATTTGATTGGTATCCAACGGAAAAGATTTACACTGGAGTGGAATTCGGATATGCCCATCCACGCAAAGCGGCAAAGGCATTTAATGGCGCTAATGAGAATACGGTAGAGGTGTCGGCGTGGGTTGGAGTGTCGTTTTGAGAGTGGAGAATAAAGAAATATATAGAACAAAAAGCTGATATGTTTTGTAAATAATAATAACAAGGAGACCTCTTATGTTAAAAAAAATCATTGTCCCAATCATTATCTCAGCTATTGCAATAGCTGCCGGCATTATGTTGTGGCAGCATGGGGAGAAAAAAGAAGAAGGCCCTAAAACCACCGGTTTGCCTATGAAGATTCCCCGGAATTATTGGCCAGGAGAATACTGGATTGAGATTGCTGATAAAAAAGGGTGGTTTGAGGAAGCTGGTCTAAAAGTTGAGATTATCGATACGAATCCTGATTATTTTGCTTCTGTTAAGGACATGGTAGCCGGGAAAATTGATACGAATACTTTTTCATTATTTGACCTAATCAATTTCAACCTCAAAGGGGCTGATCTAGTGATGGTTATCAATACTGATAATTCATTCGGATCAGAAGCTATTGTAGCAAAACAAGAAATAAGCAGTATCCGGGAGTTGAAAGGGAAAACCATTGGAGTAAGTAAAGCTACCTACCTGGAGTATATACTGAGCATTCTATTGGATAGAAAAGGGTTAGCCCTTCATGATCTCAATATTGTCGATATGCTGTCAGAGAAGGCATTAGAGACATTTGTCAGTGGCGTTGTGGATGCGGTCATAACATGGGAACCTCATGTGACAAGGCTTATGGAAACAGGTCAGGGGCGTAAACTTTTTGATACTTCCCAGATCCCCGGTATCTCTCCTAATGGAGTTGTTTTTCATCGAAGTTTTGTAGAGAAAAGGCCGGAAGACGTGCAGGCGTATGTAAATGTGTGGTATAAGACTACTGAATTTATAAAGGAAGATCCAGGAGAAGCCTTTGGTATTATTGCTGAAATCTATAATAAAACCCGGGGCGAAGCGCTGGCGTTTGCCCAGACCGATAGAATCCTTGATCTTCGAGACAATGTAACGGCATTTTCATATGGCACAGGGTTTGAATCGCTACACGGCACAGCCAGGCGGATCAACAACTTTATGATTAAGAAAGAGGTGACAAAGGAACAATTAGACAGCTTTGCATTTCTTGATGCGAAGTTTATACGCGTCATTAGGAGGACAAAATGAAATTTTCCAGTAAACTTATAATAACTGTAATCGCTATTGCCCTTATTGTTGCGCCGTTGTTCAGCGTTGGCGTCTTTTTTTATGCGCGCGCGATTTTGCTGGAGCGCATAGTAGACACTCAATTAGAGCTTGCCACACACCAAATGGATGAGATTGACCGGGTTTTGTATAAGGCTTATCAAGATATCCGGCTTATCGCTGAAGATGAATTGCTTGAGCTCGTATTTGAGAAGGGGCAGTTGCCGGAAAAAGAGTCGCTGGAGTTGATTAATCGAACAGTAGAAGAAGACTCTATCATGACCGGCCCCTGGGATGCTTTAATGGTAGTTAATAAAGGCGGAGTTGTTGTCGCTTCACTGCATAAAGATAGCATCGGGAAAAATATCAGGGATTATTCTAAGACGCGTCTCGCATTTCACCCGGCGCTCAAAGGTAATGCATACTATTCTGATTTAGTATTATCCGAAAAGACCGGCAGGCTAACGGTCATTTTTTCCGCGCCCATTAAGGGTGACATAACCCACGAAGTTAAAGGTGTGGTAATCGGTCATTTTGCCTGGCCTGTGGTAGAGGAATTATTAGATGATATGCCAACACGGTCTCACGCGCATCTTTTGAATAAAGACGGTGTCTTGATTGGAGGTCGAGTAGAATCCGGGACTAAAAAATTAGAGACGAGTTTTGCCGACCATAATTTGGTTAAAAAATCATTAGCCGGAGAGGAAATAGTCACGGGGGCTATTACAACTATGGTTAAGGAGAGAATAAAGGTTATTGCGGTATATGTTTCAGAGGATGGTTTTTTAAGCTTCAGAGGAAATAATTGGGGGCTGTTAGTGGAGATTCCTGTAAGCTCCGCGCTTGCTCCCATTAAGCGGATGGCTATCAATCTTACCATTATTGCTATAATCGTAATGATAATCTTAACATGGGTGGCATATTTTGTTGGGAAAACTCTTGTCGACCCAATTGTAGATTTAAGCAAAACGGTTAAGATCGTAGGAAGCGGTGATTTAAGCGCAAGGGTCAAGGTGAGAACAAATGATGAGATAGGCATTTTAGGCTCCTCATTCAATAAGATGACCGAGGATTTGCAGAAGACTACAGTTTCCAAAGATTATGTGGACAATATTATCCGGACTATGCTTAACACCCTTGTTGTGGTAACGCCGGAGGCCACAATCCAGACAGTTAATCAGTCGCTCTGTGATCTTTTAGGGTATAAAAAAAAAGATTTGATCGGTCAACCAATTGGTATGATATTCCTGGCAGTTGCAGCAGCAGCAGAAGAAAAAGAAGAAGAAAAGCTCTTTTATAAAACAGGAATTGCGGATTTAATTAAAAAGGGTTTTATTGCAAATGTAGATAAAGTTTATCTGGCAAAGGACGGCAAGAGGATACCTGTGACATTTTCCGGATCAGTAATGCGTGATGGTGAAGGCTCTATTCAGGGAATAGTATGTGTGGCTAGTGATATCACCGAACGCAAACAGGCTGAGAAAATAATAATAGATACCGCGGAAACTGAACGCAAGAGGGCTGCCGAATTAAAGATACTTAATGAAGAATTAAGGAAGAAGACAGGACGTATTGAAAGATTTCAGAAGCTGACCATGGGCAGGGAGCATGACATAATCAGGATGAAAAAGGAAGTAAACGAGTTGTTGGCAAAGCTTGGACAGGCGAATAGATATGAAGCTCCTGAAAAGGTAAAGGCGCTAAAGAAGAGATGATATTTATTTAATGAATTATGTTGCGTTTGAATGTTAGCGCTAACAAAAGATAATAAAAGCTTTACCTTTTCAACTAGAGATACAATCTCTACAATTTAAATCTGGTTCAAGGCGCAACCTTGAACCTACATTCTTTTGAATATGGTTAACCTTAAAAGGGGGGATAGAGGTTATGATAAAACAAGCATCGATATTATGGAAAATATTTTTCTTCATTTCCAGCGCATTTCTTTTTTTTCAGACTGCGTGGGCCGGCCAGATAAACATAGGGTCAATAAGCAAAGAACCGACAAGAGAGATTAAAAAATTTCTGCCTATTTCCAGATATCTTGCAAAACATTTAAATTTAGAAGAGATAAACCAGTGTACTGTTGTCGTTGCAAAAGACATACACCAAATGGCCAAATTTATAACTGAGGGTAATGTGGATATCTATATTGACAGTCCATTTCCTTCAATGGCTGTGAGCAGGCTTTCAGGCAGCAAATTTCTTGTCCGGCGATGGAAGAAGGGGGTAGGGGCATATCATAGTGTCATCTTTGCAAGAAAAGATAGCTCCATTGAACGGTTAGACGATCTTAAAGGAAAGATGATCGCCTTTGAAGAACCGCACTCATCTTCTGGTTGTCTCCTTCCCAAGATAGTTCTGATGCAAGAGGGATTAAAATTGACGGAAAAAAGAGATTCGGCTGATCCTGTTGGAACTGATGAAGTCGGTTATACCTTTAGTTGGGAAGATGAAAATACAATGCTATGGGTATTTAGAAAAAAGGTGTCGGCTGGAGCAATAGATAATCAGAATTATGTAAAAGAGGCTAAAGATAACATTGAAAGTTTGAAGATTATTTTCAAGTCATTTCCTATACCCCGTCAGATTGTAAGCTATAGAGCAGATCTCGACCAAAAAATTGTTGATAGAATAAAAGAGATATTGATCAAGATGGACAAGTCGGAGAATGGGCGGAAGACCCTTCAAGAGTTTGAAATGACAACAAAGTTTGATGAAATACCTGATCATAATATAACCTTTTTATTAGATTTACAAAAGTTTATTGATGTTGCATTTGGAATACAATGAAATTAAATATTCAGTATAAATTAATCGGTTTTACGTTGTGTATAACGCTAATGGTGTGCGGTTTTATATCAATTTATTCCATTTGTTATCAACGGCAACAAATATTTGAGACGTTCAAGAATGACTGTTTGGATACCACAGTCATAACTTCCGAAATTATTAAAGATAGCATATATAATATGGATATTAGGCTGCTTGTTAGGCTATTGACAAGTGTGAGAACAAATCCAGATATCAACTATACATATGTAATGGATTTGGAAGGGATATTGCTGACTGACGGCATAGAAAATATTGCTATGCGCAATCAGAAATTAACTAATGTTTTTATTAATGAAGTCTTGGTATCGGATGGTTGGATAACTAAATTAGGTAACAAGGTTGCCAAGGTAGGCGGGCCAATATTGATGCCCGATGCGCGTCGTATAGGGTATCTTTATGTGGAATTCTCATTGGAAAGAGTCAATCAGATCATTTATGACACAACCCTATCGAGCATTTATGTTACCTTGATTTGTCTATTTTTGGGCGGGATCCTTGCTTTTGTTTTATCAAAAAGTTTTAGCAATCCCATTTTATCCATGGTCCAGGCCTCAAAGAAGATAGGCAAAGGAAAACTCCATACTAAAGTGCTGATCAACAGGAAGGATGAATTAGGCGTGTTGGCAGATTCTTTTAACAAGATGACCGAGGATTTACAGAAGACAACTGTGTCCAGAGATTATGTTAACAATATCATCAAGACAATGGCCGATACACTCATTGTAATGACGCCCGATGGCATAATTGAGGCAGTGAACCATGCCTCATTAAACTTCCTAGGTTATACAGAGGACGAGCTTATAAATCGGCCGATAGTTACGATTCTTGCAGAAGATGAATGCTTGTTCAGGAAGACTGAAATTGCCGAGCTAATCAAAGCGGGTTTTATAACCAATGTTGAAAAGATTTATATCTCAAAAGACGGCAGAAGGATACCTGTCCTCTTTTCAGGCGCAGTAATGTATGATGTCGATGACAATATTCAGGCGGTAGTATGTGTTGCGCGTGATATTACAGAACGTAAGCAGATAGAAAAAGAAAGGATAATAACAGCAGGAGTTGAAAGGAAGAGGACGAAAAAATTGAAGGATACCCTTAATGAGTTAGAAAAGGCTCAAGAAGCTTCTTTAAGCATTATGGAAGATTTAGAAACGGAACGAACAAGACTAAAAACTGAGATCACCGCGCGCAAGAAGCTAGAGGAATTGCTGTCCTCTGAAAAAGAACGCCTTAGCGTAACCTTGCATTCAATTGGCGATGGAGTTGTTGCCACCGATAATCAAGGTAATGTTGTTGTCCTCAATCGTGTAGCCCAGGAACTTACAGGCCGGTCACAGGAAGAAGCGCTAGGAAGCCCCTTGTCCGAAGTCTTCCGCATCATCAATGAAAAGACCCGTGAACCCGCGGAGAACCCGGTTGAAAAGGTCTTGGAAAGAGGCGTGGTCATTGGGCTTGGCAACGATACAGTATTGATAGCGAAAGATGGAAAAGAAATGATCATTGAGGATAGCGCCGCCCCTATTTTTGACAACGACGGCAATATTATCGGCGTTGTCCTGGTATTTAGAGATATGACTGAGCGTAGGCAGCTTGAGAAGGATAAACAGGATATGCAGGTAAAGATGTTGACAACATCAAAATTGTCTTCACTTGGAGAGGTTGCCACTGGTATGGCCCATGAAATAAACCAGCCTCTTACATATATAAGCTGTTTTATTCAAGGACTTAAACTCGAACTTAAGGAGGGCGCTATTGATATAGATCATTTGAAAGAAGGCTCCGAAATTTCCCTGAAACTGATAAATCGAATTAATAATATTATTCAGCATTTGCGCACTTTTGGCAGACGTGAAGATGTTTTAAATAAGCAAATCAGCATTAAAACTGTTTTGGACAATACTTTGCTGCTTATGAGAGAACGAATTCGTCTAAAAAATATTAAGCTGATTAATAATATTGAAACTGATCTGCCCATGGTCTCAGGCAATTCAAACCAGCTTGAGCAGGTATTTATAAATCTATTTCAGAATAGCATAGATGCGTTTGAAAACAAATCCGAAGATTCCAGTATTTGTGTTGACATATTTTCTCCTGAAAATAAAGAATCCGTAATAATTAATGTTAAAGATAATGGAAAGGGCATTGGAAGCGGGACGTTGGCCAAAATATTTGATCCGTTTTTCACGACAAAAGAGGTTGGCAAAGGCACAGGGCTCGGGCTTTCAATTATTTACGGCATAGTGAGAGAACATAACGGAACGATTAGTTGCGAGTCTGAGATAAATAAAGGCGCTACATTTACGATCATGTTGCCGGTTGCTTAATATTTGATACTAGATATTTGCAATCCATAATCGTTTTCTTTAGCTCCTTTATCACGGAATATAATTGCCTTCGTTTTGTAATAATGATATCATTTTTCTGTGACCTCTTTATTTTTTCTGACTTTTAATGGAGCTTCTTGCATATTTTGGATATATACCCCCGCCAATTGCGCATTTCTGTTTCCTTCGGTAGAACAGGAACCTCAAAATGAAAAATGAATCCAGTATCAAACATTCGGTATCAAGCAACCAGTTTTTTAACAACAAGATTCTCATTATAGACGATGAACAGGTTGTAATAGATTCCATTGAGTATCATCTGAAGAGAGATGGTTATAAAGTGTTTTCAGCTCTAAACGGTAAAATTGGGATGGAGATATATAAAAAAGAAAAACCAGTATTGATAATACTGGATATAAGAATGCCGGTTATGGATGGTATTGAGTTTCTCAAGCATATAAATTTGAAAACGTCTAATCCATTTTCAGTAATAGTTTTAACCGCTCATGGAAGTGATGATGACGTAGAAAAATGTTTTAAGATGGGAGTTAGCGCATTTCTTAGAAAGCCTTTTAATCTATTTGAACTCAAAGGCCTGGTAAAACATTCTATAGACTTAAAAGAGGCGCATCAGGAGTTGTGTAAACACCGTGATCATCTTGAGGAATTAGTTGATATTCGCACCTTAGAACTTAAATCTACGCAGGAAAGGTTGGTGCAAGCTGAAAAACTTGCCGCTACCGGGAAACTATCAGCTTCTATTGCTCATGAGTTTAACAACCCTATTTGCGCTATACGTAGCGTTCTGCAATTCCTGGAAGATAAACTAATTCAAAAAGATAAAAAGCTCATAGTTATGGCAATCCGGGAATGTGATAAAATGAAAAATTTTATCGAAAAGCTTAATGACTTTTACCGTCCGGCAACAAGGATGTTGACGCCAATAGATATTAATATAACTATTGATGAGATGCTTATGTTATGTCTGGAGACGTTGAAAACTAATAATATTGAGGTTAGAAAAAATTATGAGTCTAACTTGCCCAAAATCTATGGGGCTCCGGATCAAATAAAACAGGCGATCCTTCACATACTTGTAAATGCCGAACAAGCTATTGTCAAAGAAAAAGGCATGATCAATATCCGCACCGAAATCGTTGAGACAAAAATCAAAATAAGTATTCAGGATAATGGGAGAGGCGTAGATAAAAAAAACATAAAATCTATCTTTGAACCTTTCTTTACCACCAAGGCAGTTCAGGGGTTAGGCTTGGGACTGTCTGTCAGTTATGGTATTATCAAGAAGCATGGAGGCGATATTAACGTTGAAAGTCATCATGACAATGGAACTACATTTACAATAACCTTGCCGGTTGCCGAAATAAAGTCATAGTCGCAATGTGTTGCTATAGATAGTATTTCGCATAACAATTGTAGCAACAAATTCGGAAGGGCAAACACCAGGTCTAATTGTCCGTATCCACGACCCGAATGAAGACTGACAACTTTAGGAAAAGCAGGTGAAATCATTGGAGAAAATAATGAAAATCGCTTATAATGCGCCCTGTAAAAGTCTAACAGACACAGTCGGGCACGTAGAAAAGGAGGTAAATTATGTTTCTACGTAACGGTGTTTATTGGACGCGCATTAGGACGCATGACGGCGGCGCGTAAAGGTCTATGGTTGCCATTGCAAGGGAAACCGGGTTAAGGTTAATTTAAGATAGCAAACCTTCAATGGAAACATGTAAATTTAGTTTCTAAAATGATTATTTTAGAAACCACAAAGAACGGTGAACTTAATGGAATGCCATTGACAGAAAATGTCTTTGCAGTCCTTAATGATTTAAGCATGATCAAAAGGATAGATTCAGACTGTGTTTTTGTGAATGAAAAGACCGGAAAGCCTTTTAGGCGGTGGTGGATTAGTAAATGCTTTAGAAACGCTTGTAAAGAGTCTGGGGTTGAAAATTTCCGTTTTCATGACCTGAGACATGATTTTTGTTCAAAACTGGTGCAGAAGGGGGCTGATCTCTATTCTGTTGCAGGACTTGCAGGGCATAAAGACATAAAAACAACACAGAGATATGCTCATCTAAGCCCGGAAAAACTTCGATCAACCATACAGGTTTTGAACTCTGGCGACAATTTGGCGACAGTGGCCCAAAATTGCGGTTAAATCATTTTTTCGGTCAAGCCGTAAGTTGTTGTTGTATAGGGATTTAAAATGGTCGGGGCGAGAGGATTCGAACCTCCGACCCCCTGCTCCCAAGGCAGGCTTAAGCGTATTTTTTAACATTTTTATAAGTACCCGGCGTTGTGGCTGTTACGACTTTTACTCTTTATATAACAACAGGTTATGACTTGAAAAATATTCCGGTGAGTCCGGTTGAGTTCTGTTGTTTCCTAATAATTTGACTACAATTTGACTACAATTTGACTACATTCTGACTACATTCTGACTACAGCGCTTGTAAAAATAAAAACTATTAATTGTCTAAACAGCAACCATCAAAATTTCCTATATTTATTTTTTGCCCCGAGTTTTAGCCGCAACTTCTTTTAAAGCTGCCCCGGCTTTAAATCCAACACTTTTAGAAGCCTTGATCTTTATCTCTTCACCAGTCTGCGGATTACGACCTTTACGAGCAGCTCGTGATTTCACCGTGAAAGTACCAAAACCTATTACCTGAACAGTTCCATCTTTTTTAATGCCCGCAGTAATACCATCAATAACAGCTTTAACAGCCCGTTCAGCAGCAGCCTTGGAGTTAATACCCGCATCTTTATCCGCCAATATAGCATCAATTAGTCCCTGCTTATTCATTTTTACCCCTTCTTATTAAGGTTTATATGAAAACTACTCTAATTTAGCTTATTATAGGCGATTTGTTGTTTAAGGCAAGTGGTTTTCAGGTAGGGTGGGGCTAGCGTGAGTTTACTACGAAAAACTTGATTGCCAGAGCTAAGTCTTTACCACAACGCAACTTAGGTTTACAAAAAACGTATACACTAATTAATATATATTGGCGACCAATTTCACTATATGCTATACTTACCAATAAAATAGTAATCGACCTAAATCCTTATATAATAACAAGTTCTTGGTGTATACAAAATGAACACAACTTAAACTATTGCTAAAAAACAAGTTACGGCCAGCCCTCGGCTTCTTTCGTACTAAACTCACGCTAGAGTATGTTTTAGGAATTTGCTAAAATGAGAGAGTGTTTTGTTGTTTAAAAGACCCAGCTGATTACGCACTATTATAGCGTTCTGGGGCAATTGTATCTGTAAATGCTTTATTGAATCGAACCTAGGCCTTATATAACCTTTCTGTTCGTCAGCTCTTAGTTTTGCTCTCAGGCTTCCTTCAGACGTTATTTCACGATTTCGCCCTTGCCTTTGGCTAGTGGTTCTCGTATCATATTTCCTACTGTGTTCGACCACAAGTGACTTACAGCCAATAGCATCTCTACATGCTGGGCGTACCCAACAAATTAACCGGACGGCAAAAAACGCCACCCGTTATTTTGATGTAAAAAACACATACAAATGACTGAAGAAAATGAAAATAAATTATTTGTTTGGAAAGCAATTAATGATGAAATTGCTTTTAGACGAGACAAGCGGTGGAAAATATTTTCATGGTCAGGCACTATTTTAATAATGATTATGGGTGGCATTATTACTTTAAAAACAGATCCAAAGAGACTTGCACTTTTCTCAGTTGAGATGAAAGCTGCAGTAATTATCGGTATTTCTGTAATTACATTTTTTTCAATAGCTTGGATAAGGCAAAATCTTGCTATTGAAAAAAAGGCTAAAGAAAACCTGAAAGAAATTGATGAGATATTGGTAATGAAATCGCTATCACTTTGCAGCCCTAGATTTGGATTTTGGCATGCATTAGTGTTACTTTGTATTGGTATGTGTGTTGCCGTCTTTTTGTAGTATCTGAATGGCAGATGTAGGAACTGAGACTGCTGAGTTTTGATTTATGAGTTGTGGTTTTGTTGTCAAATGGTGTTTACGTTGGTGTTAGTCTGTAGACCAACCCCGCCCACTGCTCGGTTGTAGATCACGCATTTTTTAGAAATATTTCCTTTACCGGAAGGTCAGTCAACAATTGGTTAGAGAAAGATTCGCTTTAGGCGTGATCATTAATCGGACGTTAGCTTTCCAAGTTGTCCAAAAAAAGGCAGAAACTTTAAATTAGTATTGATTACAAGTCGTTTAAGGTATTTTTTTATAAAAATACAAAAATAATTAAATGCACGTTCTATAGGTTAATAACCACTTTCTTTTTTTCCTAAATAGAAATGTACCTCTTGGGACTACAATCTAAAAAGATATTGATGAAAATACCAAATCTTCAAGAAGCTCAGAAATTTTTAGATGATGCACAAGAATACCATTCTGGTTCATGGATGCAACACTCAATTGTTGTTGCTGAAGCCGCAAGGGCTATAGCGAATGTTCACCCAGGTATAAATCCTGAGTTTGCTTATATTTTAGGATTACTGCATGATATTGGACGTCAAGAAGGGATATCCTGTCTGCGTCACATTATTGACGGGTATAGGTTTTTACACGAACGTGGTTTTGATGATGCGGCGCGTATCTGTTTAACGCATTCCTTTCCGACAAAAGACGTGAAAGTGGTTGCGGGAACGTGGGATTGCCCTCGTAAAGATGAATATTTTACCAGAGAATATCTTGCTCAGATTAGCTACACTATTTACGATAAACTTATTGTGTTATGCGATTCTATATCGCTCCCATCGGGGTTTTGTTTACTGGAAAAACGCTTACTAGATGTAGCTTTACGATATGGAGTTAATGAGTATACGCAGCATAAATGGAAAGCAACCTTTGGACTTCAACGAGAGTTTGAAGCAGTTCTTGGACAATCGATCTATCACTTGCTCCCCGGCGTCGTCGAAAACACATTTGGATTTAACAGTTCCTCAAGACAGAGGATTGAAGTATCTACTGATAACATCATATCTTGAGAAAGATTGATTAGTAAGAAGTTAAACAGAAACTCGTAGAAAAACGTGACCTAAATTCTATAAGTGACGCATATTTTTATGAAAGCGACTTTTTTAGGAATATTGTGATGATTGAACATAGAAATTCTCCAAATGGTGTATTGATTCAACTTACCAATTTTTGTAACTTCAAATGTTCTCATTGTTCACAAAAGGCGCCATTTTACGTCAATGTAGAACCAGATACTTTTGAATTATCGTTTGAAGAATGGGCAAAAATCCTTACTAGAATTAGACGTGCAAGAATAACTCAACTTCGTTTTACAGGTGGTGAACCCTTTTTACGTAAAGATTTAGAATTGCTGTGTCGAAAAGCTTTTGAATTAGGTTTCGAGGTCTCTTTTGTGACAAATGGTTCATTAATTATTCCTGGAAATATTGATTGGCTAAGAGAAATTCAACCAAAATCTGTATGGGTTAGTATTTACGGATTTCCAGGAAAGATGTATGAAAATATTTCTGGAACGAGAAATATCTTTCCTCGTATAACTTCAACAGTGTGCCGTTTAGTTGAAGCACTACCAGAAGTAGGGATTTATTATCCGCTTGGCAGTCATAATTACAGGGAAGTAGGAGCGTTCATCCAATACTTTTATTCTTTAGGGGTTCGATATATCAAATTTTTGCAGGTCTTAGAACATGGTAGAGCACGGGAATCAAGAGAAATTGCCTCTCTTTCGTTTGAGGTATTGAAGTATACATTATCGCATATTTTTAAGAGTGCATCGGAATGTACTGGAATGAGAGTGAGAGTTTCAATGTTATCTGGTCAGTCAGACTTATTTGTTTCTATGGGATTCATAGTCCCAAAGGATCGTTCGTGCCACATAGGTCTCAAGAATCTCTGGACAATCACGAGTGAAGGTTCTGTACATCCGTGTTGTCTTTTTATGAATGGAAGTGCATGTATTCTTTTCAATGCCAGGTCTTCGCAAGAATTTAGTAAATGGCATCGTTGGGATCGTTTAGGAGTATTAAAACTCCTGAAACAACGACATGCAATTGTCCGGAATTGCCCTGCTCTTCCTGATTCAGAAAATTCGAAGCATAAAATCCTTAACGATTTTGTCTGTCCACTGACATATGCAGAGATACGTTCATAATAGATAGTTCATATTCAGTATGATGTCTTATTTTATAGGGAATGCACAATCAGAAATATATAGAATATGTTCAAAACAAGAATAGTTTCCGTCATATGAATTGAGATGGTAAAAACTAGTATTACAGTTATTCATTTTTATATAGAGGATGTTCGAACATACCGATATCAATAAGAAGGTAATGATCTATGTGGACTGGACTATAGTAACCGCTTTTTAAGAAGCGGTTTAAAAATACGACTTATTGAAAGTTGAGTGTTTTTTTGTTTCTTATCACTTATAGTAGACATTCATGAAACAGAAAATTAATAAAATTTTTGGAAAGTGAATACAAAAACGGAGAATTGCAATAGAACTCTTGAATAACCGGAATTAGCAGATAAAGATGGTTTACAGCTTTCCTATATTGGTAAAGTGGAATTAGAAAAATGAAATATAGTGCTTGAAAGTGCCACTATAATTGTGAAAGTGCCTCAAGTAGATATCTCATCTCTTTTGAGGAAAAAGATGATTAAGTTTTAGTAAAATAACAGTGAGTGAAAGGGAAATAAATCAATGTCTAATTTGTTTGATCAGGGGTATGCAGTAGTCATTGGCGTGGGCGCAGACCTTCCTGTAACGGTAGAAGATGCCACAGCGGTTGCTGATTTATTGCGAGATAAAAACCGATGTGCATATCCGTCAAATCAGGTAAGGTTATTAACAGGTGAACAGGCACACCGTGAAGCCATCCTGAATTCTTTAGATTGGCTTGCTGATGTGACAGATGCAGAATCGACCGTTATTCTCTATTTCTCCGGTCATGGCATAGAAGAACCAAATTACTATCTAATGCCATTCGGATATGATCTTTTGAACCTACAGAATACCGGTATTTCGGAAACCGAATTAACACAACGTTTACGTTCTATTAAAGTAAAAAAACTAGTAGTTCTTTTGGACTGTTGTCATGCCGGAGGACAAGCTCAAGCAAAAGGGCAGATTAGATCACCTTTGCCCCCCGCAGTCATAGATGAATTAGCAGGGAATCGTGGAAGAGTGATATTAGCCTCGTCCCGTAAGGATGAAGTATCATTTACCGATCAACCTTATAGTGCATTTACCGTTGCTTTGCTTGAAGGATTTGCAGGATATGGATCGTTTGAACAAGATGGATATGCTCGTATATTAGATGTTGCCATGTGGGTAGCACGTAAAGTTCCTGAACGTACGAGTGATAAACAACATCCTATAATTAAAGTGAGCCATTTAGAGGAAAACTTCGCGGTAGCCTGGTATGCAGCAGGTCAAAAAACACCTCAACCATTGAAGTGGACATCGGAGGTAGGTTCTTCACCATCCCAAATAGATAACGCTCAAAAGCTGAGTATACAACGGAGATTAAAAAATTATCAAGAGAATTTACTCTTAATTGAAGAAAGAATGAGTGAATATGTGGAATATGCAGATATTCCTTTACAACTTCTCAAAGGAAAACGCCGTACAGAATCTGAAATCAGTGAACTAAAAAAGATTTGGGATAATAAGTAAGTATATATGTTGAGAATTAATCGCCATACAAAATACTTATTTAATGATGAATTATATAGGTAACTTTTTTTTTAAGATGGGATAATAGACTGATAATGCAATGTTTGAAAATTCACGTACATCCTTATATAAAAAGCAGAAGGTAAAACATAATATGATTAATCCTATCTTCCATGATGAGAAGAACATAAATGATCAAAACATGCTTTATGACCTTGTCTTTGTTTGCGGGATTTATAAATCAGGAACTTCCTTATCTCCTTTGGACTTTACAGACAGAAGTCTTTATACGATAATTAACTTCTTATCACAATTGAATTTACCAACAGTTCTGAAAGATCCCCAATTTACTTAAACCCTTCACTATTGGATTGATGTGTGTAAAATGATGAATAAAAAATGTATGGTCTATTTCACATATAGAGATAAAAGAAACATAGCCGAAGTCTGGAATACAGCATATATTACTCGGGAATTATTAAAACAAAATAAATATTGTTATAAAAATATGTTTATTTTGCAAAACTATCAAAGATATTTCTGTATTGAGAAAAATATACCATTTCAGATAGTGGATTTTGACTTTTTAAAAAAGTATCAACTATCTTGAAAAACCTACATAGTTAATCCAATTGCCTTAGAAATATTGAATATTTAGGTTGTTGAGGAGAGCATGAAACAGCTTGTATTGGAATCAGCTGAAACCGTTATACTGTCCCTATATTTGTGAAATTGGAAGGAAAGTATGTAAGTTATTGTATGCTACCAGTAGCATACAATAACTTATCTAATTAGCCAAGAAAGGAGGACGAATTATATTGAAAGATAATGATAAAATTCTACAAAATCATGAAGGAAATTTACGTATTTTAGAAGAAAAAATATCAGAATATGTGGATCCTGTTAATGTTCCTGTACAAATAATTAAAAACCGAGATGAATTAATAGAGAAAATTGGAGAGATCAAGAAACGACAATCACAACCGAAAGTTTCAAAAAAGTGGGGAATTAATGATGATATTGATAGTAAAAGCGGTGGTGAAAGAACAATAATAAT
Source organism: Candidatus Anammoxibacter sp. (assembly GCA_021777105.1). Lineage (GTDB taxonomy): Bacteria > Planctomycetota > Brocadiia > Brocadiales > Anammoxibacteraceae > Anammoxibacter_B. Next base: position 17,673 of record JAIQZQ010000061.1, on the reverse strand, counting down.
CAGCGAAAAAGAGGATATTTTTAAATCGGTACAAGTCTGTTTAGATTATGGCGACTACATTAGTGCAAAAAATATCCTTTTAGGATTCCTACCATACGATGAATTACCAATTGATACAAAATTATATGTTATTATTATTGAGCAAAAATATGGATTAATCAAAGACGCAAGAAAGCACATGAATGCTGTAATTGGCCAAAATAACTGGCACAAGATCCCCCAAAAACTACAAGCTCAATTCAATCTCTTAAATTTAAAACTTTTAAGTCAAGAACATCATTTTGACAAAATTATCGACCAATATGATAGCGTTACTAAATCACTCGTAGAAAATGAACAGGAAGAATATTTATGCCAAGTGTATTGGCGTGTTGGATTTTCCTATGCTGCTCAAGAAAAATTAGCTGATAGCAAGCTTTATTTAAAACAAGCATTACAACTTGCCTTAAAAAATAAAGAAAAAAATTCCGAAGTTACAGTTAAAGTAATGTCTGCAATTGCTCATATATTTCGTGGAGTTGATGTTGAATTTGATACTCCCCTTGATTTTATTACCAAAGGACAAACTATATATTTACAAGCTCCTGCCAATATAAAATTGTGGCAAGTCAATCGTCTTAAATCGAGTGTACAGTCTCTGTTTGCAGAAGCTGCTTATTACTTAACAAAAGGGGATGATAAAGGGAGAACTCGTTTGATAACAGCAAATATTCTTACTCAAATGGTAAAATCCAACCCCTATGCAGAAGGATATTCTGAACTCATCGCTTTAGTCCCAGAAGGAATTCTTAAAAAGAGGATTAAATTAGCAATGTACTCAGATGAAGGACATCGAGACAAATTTCAAAAGAAAAATTCACAACAACTTTCTATGTATTTACGTGGTTATCAAGAAGTTATTTACCAATTGAGAGAACCTACTGCTAAAAACTGGTGCAAATTCCGAAAGATATACGAGGAACTTGATAAAAAATTTAATTAACTTTATAGGGTACTACTTTTCACACTTATCATGTGTGGTTATCAATTGAAATATGAATTATTTAGTTACAGGAGGTGTGGGATTTGTTGGTACATCACTAATCCCTGTTCTTGCTAAAAAAGAGGAGGTTGAAGATATCTTTATTTTGGATAAAATTTCTTATGTTACTAATCCTGAAATTTCATCTCGATTTACCTCAAGGGGGAAAATACGGCTTATACAAGGAGATATTAGAAATAAAAAACTTGTCGAAAATTTAGTAAGTAAAGTTGACGTAATTATTCACCTTGCTGCTGAAACGCATGTAGATCAATCTATAAAAACGCCTGGAAGATTTCAGGATGTTAACGTTCGAGGAACGCTGACTCTTCTTGAAGCAACGAATACATATCCAATTAAACTGTTTCTCCATGTGTCTACAGATGAAGTTTGGGGGCAGATTGCCCCCCCTAATCGTTTTTGTGAGACAGACATCTATCAACCTCGAAATCCATACTCTGCCAGTAAAGCATCTGCTGACCACTTTGTACGAACATGGGGGAACACGTATAACTTGAATTACAAAATCGTCCACTTTACTAATCTTTATGGAGCATATCAGGGCCTGGAAAAATTTATTCCTAAGACGATTGCTTGTGCAGTGCTTGGAATTCCTATCACCATTCATGGCAATGGTCAACAAGTTCGAAGCTGGCTGCACATAGAAGATGCTGTTAACGGGTTACTGAAGGTGTTAGATAATGGTCAATTCGGGAATTCATATATTGTTGGTTCTGAAGAAGGGCACTCCATTTTACAAATAATACAGCTAATTTTAAAAACTCTTGGATTAAATAACGCATCATTGATCAAGCATGTCCCAGATAGATTGGGACAGGATATACGCTATGCTGTTACCTGCGAACGGATTCGTAATGAGTTAGGATGGATTCCTAACTATAATATTGTTAATGGCCTGGCTACTGTTGTAAAATGGTATCAAGAACATTGTGATTGGTGGAAAGTAGATGCAAAACGTTGCATATGAAACGAAGCATGACATTCAAAGGTGATTAATATTTTCTTTTTAGAATTTGGAAAGATTGAATATGAAAAAATACGATGAGCTTAGAAAAAAAGCGCAGGAAATCGTTTTTACAATTTTAAAAAAATATAATATGCAAAATTTTCTAAAAGGCTCCTGGAAAGTAGGAGATTTTCATTTGGATTTAACGGGTAAAACTTCATTTAGCGATATAGATCTTTTGGTAGAAGGGATGAATATAAAAAAAAGTAAACGAATTGCTCGGTTAATTATGCAAGAAACTTTAGCTTTTTTCTCCACCCCTTTAACAACATCAATACATACTACAATTTCTCTTGATAAAATGAGTATGAATGATTCTAATTTATTAAAGATTGGTGAATATATTACGAAATACCGAGAACATATTTCCTTAAACAGAAGCTCTTTAGATTATATTCGGGCCAAAATAACGCTTCTTATTCTCTGGCAGACTAAAAATGAAAGTTATACTGATATAGTGAATCGCATAGGAACTGTTGAGGCGCGCCATGCTCTTCATGTTAAATTTGGGATAGAAACAATTTTCTCAGAACAATATGCAGAAAAACTCATTAAATCCAATGGAAATAATGTTGCATTAGAATTTCTTGACCATTGTCTCCTGGAGAATCCTAATGATAATTTTATTCAATCTATTATACAGCGGTTGAGTTGTAGTGAGACAATAGACCAATGGTTACAAGGTTATATGATTGAAAAGATGTGTCGGTATTAGAATGGAAAAATTTTTTCTAGGAACGAACTATGGACACGGATCATCTGCTGCTCTTATCACAGAAGATGGTAAACTTGTTTATGCTTTAGAAGAAGGACGTTTAATCGGTAAAAAACATACAAGCACATTTCCAATAGAATCTCTTAAGATTCTCTGTAAATTAACAGATGGCGGATCAATCTTTTGGGCAGAAGGATGGCATATCTACCAGAGATTACTTTATAAAGGGCTTCTATCTAGTATTAAATATGGGCTTCGAGAACCGTTCTACTTTAAACATCGTTTACTTAAAGAATTACTGCGATTTCACAAAGGACATTCTTTTTACAGAAATTCGATATGTAACTTACAAAATAAGGGAATCCGTTTAGTCGGCCACCATCTTGCCCATGCATACAGTTTGCTTCCATGGTGTCTTCCAGCGAAATCACTTATTTTAGTTAGCGATACTACGGGAGAAAAAGAGTCAATATCCTCTTTTTATTGGTCTGGGGAAAAGATGATTTCTCTTGCCTGTTCTGCTTATCCCTATTCTATAGGCTCAATCTATCATCAAATGGCCTATCATCTTGGCTTTAAGGGACTGACTGGTCCAGGCAAACTGATGGCTCTTTCCTCAAGAGGAGATCCTATTTGGTTGAAAGAATTACAGAGTATTGGTAGTATCGTTAATGGTAAATTTTGTATAGATTTTAAAGTATACCCTGCATGGAAAATACATGGTGGATGGTTTGATTTTGCTTCACAACAATCTGATTCATCGTTGAAAAAAGAAATATTATCTTCACATGATAATCATGAAAATGGAGTCAATTTAGCAGCTTCAATTCAAAGATGGTTTACCGAAACAACACTTGAATGCATTATCCAGTCATTGGGGATAGCTCGTGAACAGTATCATTATGAAGTACAACATATAGGTTTAGCCGGTGGGGCTGCATTGAATTGTCAAGCTAATGGTGAAATTATCCAAAGGATAAGTAAATTTGATATTGACTCTGTAACTGTCAGCCCGTGGTCAGATGATCAGGGAACGGCTATTGGAGCAGCAGCGTGGATGCTACACAAAGAACATCCAGACGTTCGGATTAAGACCACTGAAGCGTTTCTTGGCCCAAATGCTTATGAACAGATTACGACATCTGTTTCAGATGATGATATTAGCAATGCTGTACAAGCTATAATTGCGGGTTATGCTGTAGCTCTCGTTAGTGGACGTTTAGAGTTTGGTCCTCGTGCATTAGGTGGACGTTGCATTTTAGCCGATCCAAGAAAAAAAGAAATAGCAGATAAACTCAACAAAATGAAAGGACGTCCCACTTTCATGCCTTTTGCGCCTGTTGTTTTAGAAGAGGATTTTAATCGCTATTTTGAAGGAAATGGCTCAACCAATATGGCATGGACAGTTCATGCTAAACCTGATGCTTTAAAATCTATTCCGGCAGTAATTCATGTAAATGGTGAATCGAGAGTTCAAGTTTTACGTACTGAAAAAGTCTCCCTTCTGTTAAAAATTTTAAAAGACTTCAAAAATAAAACAGATTGTGGTGTACTTTTACTTACTTCATTAAACGGAAGTGGAGAAGCTATCCCTGCATATATGAATTCAGCAGAAGCAATTGCCCGTCGGATTGAAGTTGCTGGATTAATATGGGATGGGGGCTGGAAAAAATTCGGATAGTCGTATCGTACCTGAGGCAAGCTCAAGGTCAAGTCTTAAATGCCTTCTAATGGGTGCACCTTGTAATCACTAATAATAAATTTACGAACCTGCAACCCACTGACTAAAAAAAAGATAGGCTTATTGTGAACAAATTCGGTTAATTCCGGCATAAAAATTGGTTTTATTTATCTATGGGGTTTATTATCTTATACCCTTCAGAAACAACTACTGTGTTAAGTTTTTTATCAGCGCTAACAAAAATAGTATCTTTTTCGGCTATTAACAAAAATGATGCAAGTTGTAATGTATTGCCTCTAATGTGCGTAAACTCTTTTCTTTAGCATGTTTTTCAATGAGGTCTTCAGCTTCTTTAAAAATGATTGATGTTAAAGTTTCAACATTAAATCGATTAACGCAATCACTCTTAAATTTTCCAATGCTATGTCAAAACCAGCTTCTGTTATTTCTTGCTCTCTGTTTCTTCTTCAACCCATCCTCTCACATCAACACCATTAAATTTCTTAAACTCAATCTGATTTGCGGCAACTACGTGGTCAAGGTTGCTTGGCTTTAAATCTGAACCAGAGCCATTTGACCATGTTGCATCAGCATTTTTGTCTAGAACACGCATGTTTCGATATTTTGAAAATCTTTTTAGTTCAGCTATTTCATCTATCGCATGAATATCAAACTTCTTTTTTGGATAATATAGTCCATGCCCATAGTGTTTAGGTCGCCTACAAAGATATAATTTGCAAGTGGCAAGGTTGCAGAAACAGAACCGCCTGTTTCATTTGCAATCCTTTCAGCCTCTTTTTTAGTCGCATTTTTTAAAGTTTTCTTAAAGTCAAAGGCTCTTCTTATCATGTCGTGTCTAAGCCCAAAGCCTTTAGGATCAGGCATACTTTTAAGATGCAAAAATATTAAAGGATAAAACTTGCCTGCAACATTGACTGTTACTAATACTCCTGGGCGCAAGGTTGACTGCCCTGATTTAAACGTTAGTTTCTGCGTTACATGAGCGCTGTATGTTGTTTTTTATACCAATAAGGATTTCCTGCATCTGATCGCCCTCTGTTATAAAAAAACTATAATTAGGCATTGCCTTTACAAAAGGGCTATATACAATTTTGCTTTCCACTTCATAGATTGCGAGAATATCAGGCTTTTGTTTAGCTGCAAAATCAATAACAGATTCAATTCGCCGCTTTTGCTTCTTTTTACCAAAATGTTCTACATTCCAAGATGCAACAGAAAAAGCTTTTGCTATGACCGCCTCCTTTTTTGCTCTAAAAATAACTTTAAAAAATATATTACCTTGCTATAAAACATTTAATATTAAAGACTTGCAAATTTTTATGACAACAGCGAATAATCTGATTATGATTGGTTTACTAAATACTTGCGGCAGGATTAAAATTAAGTTTTGTCAGGAAATCTACCACTTCTTTTGAAATAGTTTCCTTGAGACAGTATCATTAATAATACTTCCAATCATATATTTTGATAACTACTATTATACTAATAGGTTAGAATATGAAGTTATAATAACTTCTGTCATTGATATTTTGAATTAAAAATGATAATATTATGCTTTTATAGTAGAAATATGTATGTAATAATTTGTAAGAAGTATAATTTATAAGAAGTGTTTGTTATAGTAAATAAGAATGAAATATATTTTTGATTCACAATCCAACTAAGCCATAAAAATTAAAAACATAACATAGATAATGCTATATATACAGAAGTAATTTAAGAGCTTATCAACTGTGATACAGGAATTAATTTATATATCAGTAGTAAGTTATATAAATTACAAAAATTGTTATCATAAGTTAATTAAACATATATGCTGGTAAACCATGTTTTTCTATATTTGTTTTTTAAAAAAAATGGTTTTTAATTAAACCTAAACTTATTAAATCAGTAGATTCGGTTTAACTGTCATATATTGGCCGTTTGAGGTACTAAGTGCCCAAAAAATATTTAATGTAGGTATAAAAAACTACCAGTTACTTAACAAAGAAGAAAGTTATATATGAATAGCCTGCGTGATGCATTAATTAAAAATCCTGTTTCAGAATCAGCAGGCTCTCGATCATCATCTGCTTTTGATTATCAGAAAGACTGGGCATTGGCAAAATTAATAGAATACCATATTAATGGAGAAGATTATGTGTTTATCTTTGAGTTTCACGATGACGTTGTTGTTCTAAATTCTGAAGGTAACCCCGGTCAAGCTGACTTTTTTCAAATAAAAACTTCCAGAAATAAAAATTGGACTATTGGTCGGTTGACAAAAAAGGACAAAAAATCAGATGGTAGCTTTAAACTGTCAATTTTAGGTAAATTATATAAACATAAAATTGACTTTTCTGGGCAAGTAGTAAAACTTCATTTTGTCACAGATTCTTTTTTTACTTTTAATAGTGATAGTGACATTTTTTGGTTAAATGAAGTTAATGATAAAGACAAAAAACAGTTAAAAAATAAAGTTAAACAAGAACATAAAGAGTTAAATGATTTAGATATTGATGATTTATGCTTTCATCATAGTGGGATAACTCTTGAAGAACATGAAACATATATTAAAGGAAAATTACATGATCTGTTCGCTGCTTTTTTTGGTGATAATCACAATATTTCTGTAACCGCTTGGTATAAAACAATAACTGGTGAAATTAAGAAAAAAAACAATTATCCACCAAATAATGTTAAATCTTTTGATGATTTATTGAGGAACAAATGTATAACAAAATCTAAAATAACCGAATTCATAGAAGAAATTAAAAACAATAAAAGAATTGAATTAAGTTGGGATATTATTCAACAAGAACTAATTAAAGATGACTATCCTACTTATAAGTTAATCAATTTAAAAAATTGTTGGCAACAATTTTCTATAGAACGACTAGATAGTACAAATGTTATACTTGAACGATTAATTAAATTTATAGACAATCAGTTCCGCAGTATAAATTTATCAGGAACAAATATTCAATCTATTTTAGGTCAAATATATACTGCATATTTAAATAATTTTTCTAACAAAAGTACTGCCATTAGTGAGGATTATGTTAATGCAATTATATTATGGAAATATTGCGAAAGAGCAGAGATTCAAAAAATTAATTAGAAATCTTAGAAAGAAAAAAAATGCAAAAGGTTGTTTTCAAAGAGCTTTGGCTGCTATCCAAAAAAGAAGAAACTGCAAGGAAGATTAGCTTTAATCCATCAACAACTGTTATTCTTGGTGTAAATGACACTGGAAAGTCATCATTAATTAAAAGCATTTATTATACATTAGGTGCTGATATTCATTTTGACAAAGGGTGGGAAGATGCTAACGTAATAAGTTTACTAAGATTTTCGATAGGTAATACTGAATACTTAATATTACGTTACCAAAGGCTTTTTGGTATTTATGATGCAAATGGGGAATTAATTGAAGTTTCTCAAGGGATAACAAAGGGTATTGGAAAATATTTAAACCAATTATTTGATTTTAATCTTAAACTCAAACCTGGTGGCTCTAAACCATATGAGCCCGCAACACCTGTTTTTCAGTATTTACCATATTATATTGATCAAGATAAAGGTTGGTTAAAGCCATGGTCTTCTTTTGAAAGATTACAACAATTTTCTGGATGGCAAAAAGATGTTATTTCCTATCATTCAGGAATTCGTCCAAAAGAATATTATGATATTTCTGAAATCTTATCAAATCTTGAATCCTCTCTTAAAGAAAAAACGGAAGAAAAAGATGTAATTCAAATAGCACAAAAAAGAATTGAGGAAAAACAGAAAAAAGTTTTATTTAATGTTGATTTGGATGATTATAAAAAAGTGGTAGATGAATTACTAGAGCGATGTAATACCCTAAATAATGAACAAGAGTTGTTTCGTAATAAGTTATTGGATGCTAAAAATAAAGAAATTATTTTTCAAAACCAATTTGAAATTGCAAAAAAATCATTAAATGAACTTGAAAATGACTATGAATTTACACTAAAAAATCTTGATTCTGAAAATGTCGAATGTCCTACTTGTGGCAGCCATTTTGACAATTCTTTAATTTTTCGATTCTCATTAGTTGAAGACTCTGAAACTTGCAGAGAATTAGTTATCGAATTAGATAAAGAACTATCAGATGTTAAACTGAAAATAGCTAAATTAGAAAAAGAATATTTACAAAAAACAAACGACTATAAATCAGTTCAAAATCTATTGTTAGAGAAAAAGGGGCAAATTAAACTTTATGATCTGATTAAATCTGAAAGTCAAAAAGAAATCCATAATACATTCTCTGAAAATCTTACTAAATACGAAGAGGAAATTACCGCTTTAAATTTTGGAATTTCCAAAAATAAAACTGAAAGGCAAAAATATCTAGACAAGGATAGAACAAAAGAAATTTATGAAACGTTTTCAAGCCATATGTCTATATTTCTTCCTTCATTGGAAGTATATGGGTTAAAAGAAGAAGATTATAGTTCAATACCATCAAGTATAAAACAAACAGGCAGTGATCATCCAAGGGCTTTGTTGGCTTATTATTTTAGTTTTTTATATACTATAAGAAACCATTCTTCATCGTTAGTTTTTCCTGTTATTATTGATTCGCCAAACCAGCAAGATCAAGATGATAAGAACTTAAAAAAAATAATGGAATTTGCTTTAAGTAAGCTTCCTGGTAATTTTCAACTTATTTTGGGTAGTGTAGACTTGTACGGAGCTGAGTATAACGGATACAAAATCATTTTTGATGACAAATACTGTTTATTACAAAAAGAGGAATATTCAACTGTAAATTCTTTTGTAACAAGTTTATTGAATAAAGCATTAGATCATCTTCAATACGGAGATGAGGAAAGATAAGTCTTGTGACATTAAAAGGAATTATATGATTATATTAATGCAACTTTAAAATAATTTTTACCTATATAATCAGTACTTTCTTTACTGTTTTATTTTAAAATATTAATTTTAGCTGCACAACAATTTTCACTGTACAATCCCTTTAACAAGCTTAAACACTAGATCTATCGTCTCGTCATCTGCTTCTTTTAGAAATAAATCTCTTTTTTCAAATCTTCAGCAGTTTTTCTATTATGTTCAGAGCCCAATAATCCTTATGCTTTTATATTTAATACATAATAAGGTTTTTTCTACACACTCCTGCATTCAACTTTATCGCAATACGCCGCAAAGTCATCATCTAAATCTTTTACTACATTTGCCAGTGTGTCTGAAACGCACTCTAATAGGAAATCTCCGCCTTTTCCTCCTATGACATTACTTGAGGGATGGATGCTTAAGTTGTCGGTTGCTTTAATCTTGTCATTATACCTTGCTACATCTACGGCGCATATTATAAGGTGAATCATAGGGAAGATTTTTTTAATTTTAAAGTATTCTGATTCCTTTTCTTCAAGCATTTTTACAAAATATGGAATGCCTTTTATATCGTCGTCATTTATAAAATCCCTGGCTTTAGTCTGAAACTGATTGACATTAATCTTCTTTTCCAGAAATTGATTTATCAAGTCACGTATATCATTTAACGATTCTTCTACCTTTACCCAAAAAGCATCGCTATTGTCGCCACTATTTGTATCCATTCTGTTTCTCCACTAAAATATGATATATTTTTGTATTTATTAAGGCATTGACAGTTAGTGCCATATGTGTTACCATTCAAATTGTGATAAGGTTGGAAGAATATATCGATACTTATGGTAAAAACAATTTCGGTGAATGGTTTAACAACCTTAACTCAGAAGCCGCATTAAAAGTAAGAAAATATTTAGGTCGTATAGAAAATAGAAACTTTTCACGAGTAGAAGCAGTTGGGAAAGGATTATTTGAATGTAAAATTGATTTTGGGCCTGGATATAGAGTTTATTTTGGAAAAGCAGGCACAACTCTTGTGATTCTGTTAGGTGGTGGAACCAAAAAACGGCAGCAAAATGACATAAAAAGATCCATAGAACTATGGAAAGAGTATAAACAACGCAAGAAAGGAGATTAGTAATGGCGCTTACAAAAAATTTCAAAGACACTATTAAGGAACGTGCTCAGCGTGATCCTGAATTTAGAAAAGGGCTTTTAAGTGAAAGCATAGAATGTCTATTATCTGGAGATGTGGCAACAGGAAAAACATTGTTAAAAGATTACATAAACTCCACAATAGGATTTGAAGATTTAGCTAAAATCACTGCAAAGTCATCAAAGAGTTTAATCAGAATGTTAGGGCCTAAAGGAAACCCGCAATCAAATAATTTATTTAATATTATCGGAATTCTTCAAGAAAAAGAAGGTGTTCATCTTACTATCCATGCAATAAGGTGATAGTAACAGTTAAGCTTGTTTTACGATATGCTTTTTTTGAGGGTATCGGTTAACTAATAAAAAAGAGGGATAAAATCGTTGGCGAAAATGGTAGAAACGGCTTTTAATGCGACTTCAAATAACGTTGTGATTGCGTTATAATGAGCCGGAATTATGTGATATGTTTTAATTCCGGCTCTAATTTGATCACTGTGATGAAAAACTGCGGGTGACTTAAAGTCATAAGTCGTTGGGATATATGGTCGGGGCGAGAGGATTCGAACCTCCGACCCCCTGCTCCCAAGGCAGGCTTAAGCGTATTTTTTAATATTTTTATAAGTACCCGGCGTTGTGGCTGTTACGACTTTTACTCTTTATTTGACAACAGGTTATGACTTGCAAAATATTCCGGTGAGTCCGGTTGAGTTCTGTTGCTTCCTCAGAATTTGACTACAATTTGACTACAGTGACTACATTCTGACTACAGTGGATGTAAATATAATAATTATTAATTGTCTAGACAGCAACCATCAAAAACGCCCTATATTTATTTTTTACCACGAGTTTTAGCAGCAACTTCTTTTAAAGCCGCTCCAGCTTTAAATCCAACAGTTTTAGAAGCTTTGATCTTGATCGCTTCACCCGTTTGAGGATTACGTCCTTTACGAGCCGCTCGGGATTTAACAGTAAAAGTCCCAAACCCCATCACTTGAACAGTGCCATCCTTTTTAATGCCGGCGCTTATACCATCAATAACCGCTTTAACAGCCCGTTCAGCAGCAGCTTTGGATTCTAGCCCCACACTTTTATCACCTAAACTGGATAAATTGTTAATACCACATAGTTATTAACAATTTATCCAGTTTAGGTTGCATATCGTCCCCCTTGCAAATAGTTGTTATCAATTTTGACTATTTCGGCCAAATAATTTACCGTTTTAATATTCCAAGGAGAAAACACTTCATCATGGTTATTTCCTATTATAAATGCAAGTTCATCTTCTTGTAATTCTGACTTTGTTATGTTTGAGTACCAGTCATCGTATTCCGATACTGTAGCACAACCATACTGTATAACTATTAATATTCCAATAAAAAGAAATTTAGCTAACGTAATATTTTTAATGGATCTTGTAAGATTCATATAATATCTCCTAATTGTTATTGTCTTGCCTCAGACGAAATTGGACTTTTTCAAATCTAAATAAGGATAGTGTCAACTATTTTGTGTAAATTATAAAAAAGGTATAAAAAAGTGAATTCACCAGTATTATAAGAATAAAATTTCCGATAATATTGATTCATAATAAAATAGAAATGTCTATGATAAAAATAAAAGTAAATTTAACAGAAAAGTGAAGTTGTTTTTTAGACTTATTCTATTTTTCTACTTGAATTGGTGTTTTCTTTAGGAATTCTTGTACTTACAATTTCTGTAATTTCCCAAATTTCCCAAACGGCTTCATTTATATATAATGGATCTTCTAGTTTCTTGGTTAATTCATACAATGCTTCATCAACACCACCATATTTATTAAGCAAGCTATTATCATGATCTATGAAAGGATAGAAATTGTCTTGATCCCTCATTAGAAAAAATTTGCCATTGTCACACTTATAAAATACTTTCCCGTCCACTTCTGCCGAATCAATTACAGGGTACCAGCTATCAAATGATTTATTATTTATAGTAATGGTTAAACTAATTTCACCATTCATTTTAGTTACGTTCGTAGGAATAAGTTGGCCGTCTTTTCCTACAGTAAGAAGACCGCCTTCTGATGGGGGCAAGATTACACTTAATTTAACATTTACAACGTTTGAGCCGATAATAATATTTTTTGCGTATATGGCTTTAGAAAACAACATCACAAAAGCTATTGATATAAACAGTAATAATAATTTTTTCATCCGAACATTCTCCTATAAAATATTCAATTATAATTAATAAAGTAAATCACCAGTTATACTGGTGTGACTAAAAAAGTCTACGCCGAGTGACGAGTAAAATTTAATATAAATTATTCGATAAGGCATCAAAATATTATAACTTTATAAATCTTCGTCCAACGGATGAAAATTAAATGTATGGTTCTTTCCCTAACGATCTGATTTTATTATGATGGCAGAGCTGCCCATTGGGAGAGCAGGCTCTACAGCGTTTAAAAAAATCGCCTAATTTAGGTTTACGTTGTTTTTAACTTTAATTTTTTAAAAAACTAAATAGAAACCATATTTCTTCTAGCTGCAAAAGAAGGTCTTTCGCCGTGTATTCTTTGAGTTTGCCTTTGGGTTGTTTTCAATCCCAGCTTTTGTATAATTTGTATAAGATATAATTACGGCCATATTGATAAGGCTCCGAAATTATTTATTTTATAAAATCTATGCCACAGGCCCGTAGATCACGAAATCTGTACCTAAACAATACTTTAGGCATAATAGTGTTCCTTATTAAAAAACTACTTATAACAAATTTTGGTTTTGACGTTAGTTTTATTTTTCAATGATCTAAACTGTTAGTACTTTTATTGTTTTCAAGTTATCAGAATCTAACCTTTAAGATCGTTTTTACTTTATAGAATTTAATGCTTCTGGTGTGCCTATTTCTTTTAAAGCTAGCGTAGCAAATTCCCGTGATTTTTCATCTTTCAAGGCTTCAATTAGCGGATTAATAGCGGGTGTGCCTATTTCTTTTAAAGTTAGAGCAGCAAATGTCTGTGATTTTTTATCTTTCAACGCTATAATCAGAGGTTCAATAGCTGGCGTGCCTATGTCTTTTAAAGCTATCGAAGCAAACGGCTGAGATTTTTCATCTTTCAAGGCTTCAATTAGCGGATTAATAGCGGGTGTGCCTATTTCTTTTAAAGTTAGAGCAGCAAATGTCTGTGATTTTTTATCTTTCAACGCTACAATCAAAGGGTCAATAGCGGGAATGCCTATGCCTTTTAAAGCTAGTGAAGCAAACGGCTGTGATTTATAATCTTTCAAGGCTTTAATTAAAGGCTTAATAGCTGGTGTGCCAATGGCTTTTAAAGTTGTTGAAGCATACGCTTGTGCCACTTCGTATTTCAAGTCTTCAATTAAAGAATTTATCCTCTCTGCCTGCCTAAAATCCAGTACTGATGATGAATTTTCTTTTCCCATAAAATATGTCATTACAAGTCTAAAGCCAACGGCACGTAATCCCCTATTCTGCATGACGGCTGAGCGAGATGTAATACGGCATTCACTCGGCTTGGAGCCTATCCAACCTCCTCTGTAACACCGACCAGGCAGCCCTTTCATATATATAGGGTTTTCACGCTGGTGTTCGTTATAAGCATTCTTGTCATGTTTGTCATGCACCCATTCATTTACATTACCTGTCATATCATAAAGACCAAGCGAGTTAGGCTTTTTCTGGCCTACAGGATGGGTATAGTAGTTTGATATTTTGCTAAAAAGCCCTTTCTTTTCAAACCACGCATATTTTCTAAGCTCTTTCTTTTTGCTTGTGCCTGCCCATTTTTCTTTTTTGCCCTTACTCCTTGCAGCATACTCCCATTCAGCTTCAGTTGGTAATCTGAAATTTTTACCTGTTTCATTATTTAACTTATTTATAAACGCCTGCGCATTATTCCAGCTTACATTATCTACTGGATTATTGACAGATCGACCACCTGACATACCTGATGGATTAAAACCCATCACCTTCTCCCACTGTCCTTGAGTCACCTCATATTTACCAATATAAAAATCATCAATACACACCTCATGTACAGGTAATTCTTCATTTTCGCCATCACCAAAGGTGTCCCCCATTTGGTAACACCCTCCTTTTATTAACACTAATTCTATTCCCGTGAAGTTATCTTTCCATATAATATCACGTTGGGTTCCTGTTCTATAGTTTTCAGAAGCTCCATGCTTTTGAGATGTTTTTTCTTTAGGATTAACGAGCTCTTCTGTTGGTGATTCTGAACTTATAGTTTTTTTTGTTACATCCTCTATTATAGGGCTATAATCATCGACTCCAGATCTTGCTATAGAAACTTTATATGTATGGCCTTTCTCCGCAACAAATTCTTCTTTAGTTATGAAAATCGGTTGAACCGAACTTAAATTATATGTTCCTATTTCCACAACTGTTTGCCCAGATTTTATCTCCCAAAGATTTCCGTCCACATGAGTATCATTTATGCTGAGAACATTAGCGCTATAGATTCCAAAAGGGCTTGACTGCTGGATTTTGTCTTCTTTAATAAATGCAAGTTCTGATAATGGTAAAGTAGTGCCGTAATATGCTTTTTGGGATGTAGTTGCGCAACCTAACTGGACAACTAAAAATATTGCAATTAAAACAGTTTTTAAAATTATTATGTTTTTGGTGACTTTTGATAGATACATTTGAAAACCTCTAAACTAAAAAAATAAATGTTAAAATAATATCTTAAATTTATTGACTGTTTCCTCTATTTTTAACTTTTTGTATATACCACATTTTTCAAATTCACTAGCGCATTTAAAGTTTTCACAAGATTCCACAGTGTGTCCTGATTCACTGTGAATAGAACTTTTCACATTTAAAATAAGCTGCTAAATCACCAGGGGTTTTGCCACTGCTCCCTAAGTTTTATAAGGCATATGAGAACACCCCTGATTGTCTAATCAATAATAATAGATGTATAGCTTTAGAATACATTTGTTTTTCGTATATGAATAAGCCATGGTTGTTATAGCTTATTTAAATTTAGAAAAGTACTATTCCGTTTGAAACAAAACAATATCTTTAATAAAAATTGTTCAATTATCTATAATTCCATTTTACAACGGTGCTAGTTACTACTCTTCCTGAATTTTTATCAACAACCACAAATTCGTCTTGACCAGCTAATCCAACTATATATTTATGGCCAGCTTTAGCTTCAAACGTAATTTCACCATTACCACCCATTATGTAAGCGCCAAAAGCGGCGTTGGTTCTTTGGCTTTTAAATGTTGACATTCTCAAAGTAACCGGCCCGGGCAAAACTTCTGTATAGGCTGTAGTTGCTATTGTACCGTTGATGGTTAAACCTACTTTATAATGATGTTTTTGAATTACAACAACATTGCTTTTATCCCGTACCGGCCCTGTATACATTCTTGTTGTTGTGCCACAACCGTTTGCCACAAGACTAATGCATACTATAAAAAATAATAATAAACATTTATATTTCATAAAAAAGCCCCTTTCAATCAAAAAATTTGTAATCAAAAAAAATAAATATTATTAAAAAGCGAAAAAACATAAAACTTCTGAGTTATTTACACTCGCCACGCGCTTTTGCAATTTTGTAATTTCCACAATCTCCTAATTCACACGCACGTTTATAATTTTTACAGGCTTTGATGTTATCACCTGACATAGAATAATTAATACCTTTTATAACAAACGCTAAAGAATTATTAGGGTTTATTTGAATCGCTGTATCTAAAAGTTTAAAACTTTCATCAAGTTTTCTATTTCTTCCATAAATAATCGCTAAGTGAACATAATGAACCTCTCTCATTTTATTCAAATTAATGGCATGATTAAAATTTTTAATAGCTAAATCATCATTTCCCTGATCCATAAATATTTTTGCTTTCATACCATAAGCTATATCATCAGCGCTATCATTTTTTAAAGCTTTATCTACGTACATCATTGCTTTGCCTGATTCTCGCTTTGCGCGATATACTTCGGCTAAATTTGTATAAGCTTCATTGATTTTTGGGTTAATGTCAACAACACTCATAAAATCATTAATAGCTAAATCATATTTACCTGTTCCTAAAAAAGAAATACCGCGGCTGTTTAAAGCGTCAATATTTTTAGGATCAATTCTAAGCGCCTTGTTAAAGTCTGAGATTGCATTTGCATGTAATCCTTTTACTTTCGCATACAGAATGCCGCGATTGACATAAGCATCCAGAAATTCATTATCAGTAGTGATAGCATCTGTAAAATTAGTGATAGCGCTTAAATAATCGTCTTTATCTTGATATATTAAACCAAGCTGGTTATATGATTCTGCTACCATTAAATTATTTTTAATAGTAGATTTAAAATCATTTATAGCTAAATCATTGTAGTCAATGATTGCCTTATCATGTACCAATCTTTCTTCATAAGCGCCATTTTTGACGGCAAATGATTCAGCAGCTCCGCTTTTGACGGTAAATGACTCAGCGCGTTTAGGATTTTTCCTTATTGCTTTAACAAGACCTAAAGAATCGTTCTTAAATGTTCTCTTTTTTACAAAACAAAGACCGCGAGCATAATACGCTTCTCCAAAATTAGGATTTGTTGCTATAGCTTTACTATAATCTTCAATAGCTTTATCTATCAGTTTTTTTTCTTTAAAAGTGTTTCCTCTAAAGAAATATATGATTGTGTAATTAGAGTTTATGAAAATTGCTTTATTATATTCTGTGAGAGCCTCCCCAAACAGTTTTTGCTGAAAAAACAATAGTCCTTTAAAAACATGTATTGCTGTATCTTTTCTTATTTTGTTATCCCTTAAATTTTCAATACATTTTATACATTCTTTAGCATACATAAAGAACGGTTTAACTTTTAATACTGTTTTAAATTCTTTATCAGCCTCATCCCATTTTTCATTAATTGCAAACCGTAAACCATTTTCATAACTTTTCTCAAAATGATTGTTAGCATAACAGGCCGTACAAATAAGAAATGATCCACATATGATTAAAGATATTCTTCGTAATGTTTGCATTACTATAATCCTTTGAAAAGTTATTATTAACGGTTCTTCTCCCAATTAGTTGAGTAGTGCTGGGGAAAAAACTTTAAATAAAGTAGACATAAATATATCCTATTAAAAACCCCAACTTTTTTTAGGAGAAAAAATGTCTAACTTAAAAATAAATAAATATTTTCCATATAAC